>JAIQFG010000026.1 GCA_020073375.1 Terriglobia bacterium
CGCGAAAATCTGACGACATTCGAGGAGCACAAAGTTCCATTCGGCGTACTGGTCATTCAAGTCGACCACATGGATCAATTCCGGAGCAGCCGCGGGCCCGGCGTGGTGCCCACGATTCTGCGGGTGATTGCGCAGGCCGTGGAGAATTGCCTGCGCCCAACCGACATATTGGGCCGCGGACCGGATGACCAATTCCTGGCCGTGCTCATGGACTGCAAGGAATCGGAAGTCAGCAGGGTGGGAGAACGCGTCAGAAAAATCGTGGGTCAATCGGAAATTGAATGGTGGGGCGACATCTTCACCGTGACCTGCGCGTTTGGCGGAGCGGGCTGCAGAATGGGCGACACGTCGAAATTGCTTCTGGAGCGCGCCGAAAAATCCCTGCAGGCGAGCATCGACAGTGGCGGCAACTGCGTCAGAACGCTCGTCTAGCGGGCAAGCAAACCTTCGGAGGAAGAAAGTTCGATGTTTTCGATTATCGGCATCGTGGTGGTCTTTGGCGCGGTGATCGCCGGCTACTTGATGGAGCACGGAAACATCATGGTGCTCATGCAGCCCGCCGAACTGATCATTATTCTCGGCGCGGCGATCGGAACCGTGTTGGTCGCCAATCCCATTCACATCCTCAAGAAAATCGGGAAAGGCCTCGGCGGAGCCTTCGGAGGCCCCGCCTTCACCAAGCAGAGGTACCTGGAATCCCTGAAAATGATGTATGAGCTGTTTACGCGCGCTCGCAAGGAAGGGTTGATGTCGCTGGAAAGCGATTCGGACGCGCCGGACCAAAGCCCGATTTTTTCCAAATATCCGAAATTCCTGAAGGACCACCACGCCAGGGATTTCGTTTGCGATTCGCTGCGCATGGCGGCTAGCGGCGGAATCGAGCCGTTTGACGCGGACCAGATGATGGAACTGGATATGGATGTGCACCATCATGAAGCCACACAGCCGGTCGCAGCGCTTTCCACCATGGCCGATTCGCTTCCCGGCCTGGGCATCGTGGCCGCGGTTCTCGGCGTGGTCATCACCATGGGCGCGCTCGGCGGACCTCCAGAGGAGATCGGGAAAAAAGTGGCCGCGGCGCTGGTCGGGACGTTTCTTGGAATTCTGCTGTGTTACGGGCTCGTCGGGCCGCTGGCCTCCAACATGGCTAAGAGCGCTGACGACGAGCACGCGTTCTATCACGTGCTGCGTGTCATGCTTGTGGCGCTGCTCAAGGGCATCGCGCCCACGGTAGCCATTGAAATCGGGCGGCGAGCCATTCCGGGAAATGTCCGGCCCACGTTTCAGGAAGCCGAAGCGTTTATCAAGGATAAATCCGGCTCGGCTGCGCCACAGGCCGCTGGCGCCTAGCGAAGAGGAATAACCAGGTGAACGGCAAAGCCCCCATCATCGTCATCAAAAAAAAGGCCCCCCATGGCGGGCATCACGGCGGAGCCTGGAAGGTCGCTTACGCGGATTTCGTGACCGCCATGATGGCCCTGTTCATCGTCCTCTGGCTGATGAACAGCAGCAAGAAAATTCAGGAGGCGGTCGGCGGGTATTTTAAGGATCCCTCGGGAAGCACAAAATCCATAGGAAGCGGCGTGGAAGGCGCCGGGGAAAACTTCCTAATCTCCAAGGACAACATGGAGCAGCTCAAGGAGGAGTTGCAGAAAACCATCCGCAAGGCGCCCGATTTCGACAAGATAAAAAGTCACATCGACATGACCATCACGCCCGAGGGGTTGCGCATCGAGCTGCTGGAGTCCGCCACCAGCACATTTTTCAATAATGGGAGTTCGGATCCAAACGCGGAGGGCCAGGAAATCCTGGACCTGCTGGCCACCGAACTCGCCGCCTTGCCGAATAAGATCGCCGTAGAGGGACACACAGATTCCACACCCTACGCCAAGCAGGGAAAGTACGGGAACTGGGAGCTTTCCGCCGATCGCGCCAATGCGGCGCGCAGATTGATGCAAGAGCATGGGATCCGCGCCGATCAGATTATCCAGGTCCGCGGCTTTGCCGATCAGCGCCTGCGCAAGCCCGATGCGCCGTATGACCCGTCCAACCGCCGCGTTTCGCTCATCGTGCAGTATCAAAAGCAGGATGAGCCCGCTGCGGCCGACTCCGGCAAGGACGCGGTCGCGGGGCCCGAAAAACCTTCCGGGGCGGAGCCCGGGAAACAGCCTCCCGCCGAGCATTGACACAAATCCGCGCGAATACCCAGAAAATACACGCAAGATCAACCCGCGCAGGCGCCCCTGGACGGCACGACGGCCGTATGGACGTCCGCCGCATCCGATGCCCCATGGAAAGCTTCAGTAACAAGGTATCAATGCTTGCCCGGGCCCTGCTCGCCCCGCGGTTCCGAGCCGATGCGGTACCCGGCGCCGCGTACGGTGTGGATGAGCCGCTCCGGCGCGTTGGCGTCGATCTTCTTGCGGAGATAGTTGATGTAGACGTCGACCACGTTGGTCATGGTATCCGAGGAGAGTTTCCAGACGTGATGAATGATGTGCGAGCGTGAGACGTTGCGCCCGGCATTGAGCATCAAGTATTCCAGCAGGGCAAATTCCTTGGGCGTGAGTTCGATGGCTCGGCCGTTGCGCCGCACCAGGTGCCCGACGCGGTCCAGTTCCAGGTCCCGATTGTGAAGCACGGGCTCGAAGGGGAGGCTGCTGCGGCGCAGCAGCGCCCGCACGCGCGCCAGCAGCTCGGAAAAGGCGAACGGCTTGGTCAGATAATCGTCCGCGCCGGAGTTCAGGCCGTCCACGCGGTCTTCCACGCGAGCGCTGCCGGTCAGGATCAGAACCGGCAAATGCGGCCGTGCGGCGCGCACCTGGCGCAGCGCGTCCATGCCGCTGACGCCGGGCATGTTCAAATCGAGGATCAGCAGATCGCAGGGGCCCTGTTCGGCCATGCCCAGGATTTCGCGGCCGTCAGCGGCAACTCGCACGCTGTAGTGCTCGGCGCTCAGGCCCATGGAAAGAAAGTTGGCGACTGGCGCGTCATCTTCGGCAATCAGAATATGCATGAGTGGGACCTGTGGATTCGGGCTCTCGTGGGAGCCTTCCGGACTTTTGCAGCAAGTCTACTAACGAAGGGGAAGTCAGTCTTGCAGTGAGATTAGAAAATGTCAAGGGAGCAATACTGTTCGCGTACCGTCGCGCATCAAGATGAAACACGGAAACTTTTTTCCTGTGCAAATACATCACACGCATCGCAAAAAAGACTAAAGTTTTTTTGCGAAGAAGTTTCGATTCAGGAGACCACCTCCTGTTTTGATCCGTGCGAACTTTCCGCCAATTCGTATCTCGCTTGTTTGCATCGCTCATTTCTCTCTCCGTTTGGAACGCGAAGCGCAAGGTGAACCGTGCCGTCACATGCGCGGACACTACAAGACCCCAATGACGGAAATAAGCCTTTACTAATCTGAGATCGACCAATCGACCGGGGGAGGAAACATGGCATTCGCCGCAACACATGCTGTGAATCGGAATTCACGCGTGCTGATCGCCAGTTCGAACCAGGAGTTTCGCAGGCAATGCGCTGGAAATCCGCAGTATGGCGCGGTGGACGTGGAGGAAGCGGCCGGCGGAGCCGACGCGCTGGCAAAACTGGAATCGGCGAACTGGGGCGAAGTTCTGCTGGATCGTCGATTGCACGATCTCGACGTGAACGAAGTCCTGCACATCATTCGGGCGCGCCATCCTCACCTGCTGGTGCGGCTGGTGGATTCCGACGTCACAGCTCTTGCCGATGCGGAGCTGCTCGATGCCCCGGACGATTCGATCCTGGCGGATTCAGCGGGCATTTGTGAACAGGGCGAACTGCCGGGGACCGAAGACGCCGGGGATCCCGCGCCTCACGGGGAAACCGGCCCGCCGGCGTGCGCTGCGCGCATCGAACCGTTGCCGGGGATGATGGGAGACGGCCCGGGCCTGGAACAAACCTACCGCCTGGCGCGGCTGGTGGCGCCGCGCCAGACCACCGTGCTGATCACCGGGGAAACCGGGACAGGAAAGGAACTGGTCGCCCGCGGCATCCATCAGATCAGTTTGCGCGCGAAAAGCGCGTTTGTGGTGGTCAACTGCGCCGCGATTCCGGAGCAACTGCTGGAAGCCGAGTTGTTCGGCCACGCTCGCGGCGCCTTTACCGGGGCGGTGCAGTCGCGCCTGGGCCGGATTCACCTGGCGCAGGGCGGCACGCTGTTTCTGGACGAGATCGGCGAGCTGCCGCTCAGCATGCAGGCCAAGCTGTTGCGTTTCTTGCAGGACGGCGAGGTGCAGCGGCTGGGCAGCCCGGACGTTTTTCGCGTGGACGTGCGCGTGATTTCGGCGACCAACATCAACCTGCAGCGTTCGGTGCAGGAAAAAAAATTTCGCCAGGATCTCTATTACCGCCTGGCGGTGTTCCCGCTGGAGCTGCCGCCGTTGCGCGAACGAAAGGAAGACATCGTTCCGCTGGCCGAACATTTTCTGGAGGATCTCGCCGAACAATCCGAGGCCTGCACGAAAGTCCTGTCGCCCTCGGCCGCGGCCGCGCTTTGCCAGTACGGATGGCCGGGCAATGTCCGCGAGCTGCAGCACGCGGTCGAGCGCGCGTTTATTCTCAGCGGGGAGGAGCGCCAGCTGCGCGCCGCGCATTTTTCATTTCCCGAAGCGAGCGCGCCGGTTAGAGAAATCTAAGCAGACGGCCGCGCGGTTGGCCCGCGCCGTGCACAACTTCCGGGCATGACAATTCTGCCCAGTGCCCGGCAAAAATCGCGCCCCGCGCGGCGCGCCCCATCCGCCGGGCAAGACGCGCAGCGCTCGCTGGTCCACGCGTTCGCCACCTTCACGCAGGCTGCCGACTCGCTGGAAAAATCCTACGCGCAGCTGCAGACCGAAGTTGCGCGCCTCGGCGGCGAACTGGAACGGGCCAACACGGAATTGTCGCGAAGCCTGGAAGAAAATTCCAGGGTGCGAAGTTTTCTGGCGCAAATTTTGGAAGGGTTGCCGTGCGGCGTGCTGGTCTTTGACGCCGATGGGCGTTTGCGCGTCATCAATCCGGAGGCCCGCCGGTTGCTGATGCTCGATCCTTCGTGGATGCCTGAACAGGGCGTGGCGTGGCCGGCGGTGATCGATCGGCTCCTAGCGGAATCTTCCCCCAAAGCTCCCGCTGGCGAACGGGAATTGTTGCTCAACGATCCCGCCGGCACTCGCTTCCTGGGAATCACCCGGGCGCAGGTCGCGGGCCGCGAAGGCGCTCCGCGCGAAACGATCTGCATCGTGCGCGACACGACGCAGGAAAAACGCCTGGCCGGCGAGCGCGAAAAGGCGCGGCGCAACCAGGCCCTGGCCGAAATCGCCACGGTGCTGGCGCACGAAATCCGCAATCCCCTGGGCAGCCTGGAACTGTTTGCCGGACTGCTCGCCGATTCCACCGCGGCCACCTCGGAAGCCAGCCAGTGGGTGGCGCAAATCCGCGCCGGATTGCGCACGCTTGCCGCCACCGTGAACAACGTTCTGCAGTTCCACAGCCAGCCCTGTCCCGAACCCATTCCCACGCACCTGGACCGGCTGTTGCGCGAAACCGTCGATTTTCTGGCGCCGCTCGCCCGACAGCGCGGCATGCAGGTGCGCCTGACCAACACGGCCGGAAAAGTTTTGTTGCACGCCGATCCTCACCGCCTGCAGCAGGTGTTTCTGAACCTCGCGCTCAACGCCTTTCGCGCCATGACCCCGGGCGGATGGCTGCAGGTGAATGTCGCCTGGGCCCTTCCGGTCGATGGCCCGCAAGTGCAAATCGATTTTGAGGACCAGGGCGGGGGCATTTCCGAACAGCACATCGAAAAAGTGTTTGAGCCGGGTTACACCACGCATGCCGGAAGTCCCGGGTTGGGGCTTTCGGTCTGCAAACAAGTGATTGAGCAGCATCGCGGAACGATTCGCCTGCACAGTACGCCGCTTCTGGGCACCACGTTCACGCTGACTTTGCCCGCGGCAGGAGACCTGGAATGAATGAAACGGCAGTCCTGGTGGTGGATGACGAAGCGGCCATGCGCGCCGCGCTTGAGGCCAGCTTCCGGCGCAACGGCTGGAAGGTGGCCACGGCCGGAGGCACGGGCGAAGCCCTGGCAAAATTCCGCAGCATGCCCTGCCCGCTGGTGGTCACCGACGTGCGCATGCCCGATGGCGACGGCCTGCAGGTGATGAAGGGCGTTCGCGCACTGGCTCCGGAAACCGCGGTTATTTTTCTGACTGCGTACGGCACGGTAAGCGACGCCGTGCAGGCCATCAAGCAGGGCGCCTGCGATTATTTAATGAAGCCGGTGTCGTTCGACCGCCTGCGCGAAGCCGCCGACCGCGTCCTGGCCATGGCCGGGGCAGCGGGCAGCGCGCGGCCGCAAAATGGCGCATCGCCGAAACTCATTGGGCGCTCGCCCGCTTTTCTCAGATTTCTGGACCGCGTGCGCAAGGTTTCGCGGACCGGCGCCGACGTCCTGATCGAAGCCGAGAGCGGTACGGGCAAGGAACTGGTCGCGCGCCTCATCCACGGCGAAAGCTCGCGGCACGTGGGTCCGTTCATCGCCGTGAACTGTTCCGCGTTCCCCGATCACCTGCTCGAGAGCGAGCTGTTCGGCCACGTCCGCGGGGCCTTCACCGGAGCAAACACATCCAAGCCGGGGAAATTTGAACTTGCCAATGGCGGCACTTTATTGCTCGACGAAATCGGCGAGATGCCCCTGGACCTACAGCCCAAGATATTGCGCGTGCTGCAGGAGCGCGAAGTCGATCCGCTGGGAGGCACGCGCACCGTGCCGCTCGATGTGCGCGTGATTGCCACCACGAACCGCTCGCTGCGCGCCAGCATCGCCTCGGGTGAATTTCGAGCCGATCTCTATTACCGCCTGAACGTGGTGCCGCTGGCGATTCCGCCGCTGCGCGAACGCCGGGAGGACATCGGCGAACTGGCCGCGCACTTCCTGCGAAAATACGCGCCCAGCCCGGCGGAGGCCTACCGCATCACGCCGGAACTTGTCCGGGGTCTGGAATCGCAAAACTGGCCGGGCAACGTCCGCGAACTGGAAAATTTTATTCGCCGCGCGCTGGCGCTTTCCCATAGCCCCGTGCTCGGTCCCGAAATGCTGGTTCATCTGGAATCCAGCATCGAGCCGGAGCGGCCGGCATCGCTCGAGGCGGGCGTTTCACTGCGCAACGCCGAGCGCCAGCTGCTTGAGCGCACGCTCGAGGCCACGGGCGGAAACCGCACCCGCGCCGCCGAACTCATGGGAGTCAGCCTGCGCACGGTGCGCAACAAGATCCGCAATTACGGCTTGCCGGCAAGGAGGCCCGCATGAGCTTCATGAACACTTCGCAGCTGGCGCTGGTCGAGAATTTCCTCGATCTGGCCACCAAGCGGCAGTCGCTGCTCGCCAGCAACATCGCCAACGTGGATACGCCCGGATACCGCACCCAGGATATCGATTTCCACGGGGAATTCGCGCGCGCCCTCAACCAGCCTCCCGATACGCCCACGCTTCCCATGGTGCGGCAGGTTTCCGGGCTGCTCTCCCGGCCCGACGGCAACAACGTCAGCGTCGACCGCGAGGGGCTTTTGCTCGCCGAGCTCCAGTTGAAATATCAGGCCGCCATCCAGGCCATGCGCGCGGAATTTTCATTGATTCGTTCGGCAGTGAACGAGACCTAAGCGAAGGGAGATCACCGTATGAATCTTTTCGGAATCATGCAACTTAGCGGATCGGCTCTGCTGGCCGAGCGCCAGCGCGCCGAAATTTCGGCCAGCAATCTGGCCAATGCCGAAACCACGCGCACCGTGGAAGGCGGGCCGTATCGCCGCCAAAACGTCGTGTTTCGAGCGCGGCATCCGCTTTCCAGCGGATTTGCCGCCACCCTCGCCAGCTTTACCGACATTCACACCAAGGCCGTGCAGGTTGCCGGCGTGGTGCAGGATACGTCCGCGCCGCTGCGCCGCTACGAGCCCGGTCATCCCGACGCCGACACCACCGGATACGTGAGCTTCCCGGACGTGAATCCGGTGGAGGAAAGCGTCAACCTGATGGAAGCGGCCCGATCCTATCAGCTTAACGTGTCGGCCCTTCAAACCACCAAGGCCATGATCCAGGCGGCCATTCAGATCGCGTCATAAGCCAAACGAAGAGGTCAAGCGCATGGCCAATACCATACCCACCGCGATACCCGGCACGATTCCCAGTTCGATCAAGGGACTGCCGGTTCCGGATCTGGGCGCGGGCTCGTCCAAATCCTCCAGCAGCGCCGGAGCTCAGTCCGATTTCTTTAACGCCCTGCAAGGCGCCATGAACCAGGTCGAGCAGCTGCACAGCGACGCGCAAGGCAAAGTGGCCGGAATGCTCGACGGCTCGGGCGACGACGTTCATTCCGCCATGATCGCGGTGGAAAAGGCGGGCCTGGCCTTTGAAATGATGGTGCAGGTGCGCAACAAGATCGTGCAGGCGTACCAGACGGTCTCGAACATGCAATTTTGAAACGACGCTTCGGCGGGCTCCACGCACCGACTTTGTCGGGGCGTTCAGCGCAAAAGTAGAGCCCGATCTTTTTTCATGCGGGCTCCAAGTAGAGCCCGCACCCGAAGTACGGCCCCTTCGCGCGGCGCGTTCCGGGCAAAGACACGCCGGGGGATTCCGGGAAATCGTCACCGACGGACATGGACAAAGTTCTGGAACAGATTCGCGCGTTTCTGCGCGGGTTGACCCTCAGCCAGCGATTCTTACTGGGTGGCAGCGTCGTATTAGTGGCGCTGGTGATCTGGCTGTTTGTCCACCTGTTTGGCGCAGTGGATTTCAGAAATCTCTATACCGGACTGGATCCGACCGACGCCCAGAAAATCGTGCAGCGGCTCTCGGTCGAGAATATTCCCTACCAGATTTCCAGCGACGGCACTTCCATCGACGTTCCCGCCGACCGCCTCGACCGTGTGCGCATCGAGATGGCTTCGGACAATCTTCCGCACACCGGCCGTATGGGATTCGAGCTGTTCGACAAGCCGAACTGGTCGTCGAGCGATTTTTCCGAGCGCGTGAACTACCAGCGCGCGCTGGAGGGAGAACTTGAACGCACCATCGAAACGATGGACACGGTGGAGTCCGCGCGGGTGCACCTGGTATTGCCGCGCGAATCGCTGTTTACCGACCAGGACCGCCCGGCAAAAGCCGCCGTGGTCGTGAAGCTGCGCACGCGGCGCATGGCGGACGAAACGGTCAATGCCATCTCCAATCTGGTCGCCAGCGCCTGGGAAAATCTATCTCCCGACGACGTCACCATCGTCAGCGCCGACGGCCGCGTGCCATTGACTGCCGGAAATGGAAGTTCCGCGCCGGGCCGACGCGGCATGCCCGATCTGGAAACGACCATTGCCGAACGCATCGTCGATACCCTCGCCCCTGTAGTGGGCGCTGAGCACATCAAATCCAGCGTCACCATTGAATACAATCCCAATTCCGGCGAAACCACGCAGGAAATCTACGATCCCAATGCCAGCGCCGTGCTGACTTCGCAAACGTCCGAGGATCAAACCAGCAGCGCCGCGGCCTCCGGAATTCCGGGCACTCCCAGCAACGTTCCAGCGGGCCAGCCGGCGCCTGCTCCGGGCCAAGTCGCTCCGGCCCAGGCCGCTCCGGCCGCGGCCGCCGCCGCCGCGAAGCCGGACTCCGAGACACAGGGCATGAGGAGCGATAGCAAGACGTTTGCCGTGAGCCGGACCACGCACCACACACTGGAGCCGGCCGGACAGGTGAAGCATCTGGCCGCGGCCGTACTCATAGACGACGTTGTGGAATCGACCACTACGGCTGGAAAAACGGCCGAGAAGCGCAGGAAACGCACCCCGGAAGAAATGAAGCAGCTCGATGACCTGGTCCGCGCGGCGATCGGGTTCAACGCGCAGCGTGGCGACGAGCTTTCCATCCAGAATGTTTCCTTCCAGGAAACGCCCGTCGAAGTTCTACCCGCGCCCACGGCCGTTCAGCGGACCTTGCGCATCCTCGAACCGTGGACCTGGCTGCTGCGTTACGCCGGCCTGGCCGCGCTCTTCGTGGTGATCTACATGTTCATTCTCCGCCCGGTGAAGAAACAGGTGCTGGCAACGATTCGGGCGCTGCCGGAATCCGGCAAGCAGGCGGCGCTGCCGGCGGTCGCCGCGGGCAAGGAGCAGGGCAGGCTAATGACCCAGGCAGAGGTGGAAGCCGACCTGCAGAATGAACTGCAAAACGCCAATTCGGAAATCACGCGCACGGTGCTGCTCAAGAGGCACCTGGTGGAGAAGGTGAAGAAGGAGCCGGTGGGCGCGACCCGGCTGGTGCAGAACTGGGTTCGGCAAGGTCCTCCGGAGTAACGATGGAAACCGACATCAAAACCCTGAGCGGCATGCGCAAGGCGGCCATTCTTCTGGTGGTGCTGGGCGACGAAGCCGCCAGCGCGGTATACAAGAATCTTCCGGAGGAGGATCTGCGGATCCTGACCGAGGAAATTACCGAGCTGGATTTCATCTCGCCGGAACTTGCCGCCAACGTGCTGCAGGAATATCACCAGCTGACTCTGACTCAAGAATATCTTGCGCAAGGGGGGCCGGCGTACGCCACGCAATTGTTGATGAAATCGTTTGGCGAGGCAGGCGCAAAATCACTGCTGGATCAGGTGATGAAGGCCCAGGAGGATGCCTCGCGCAACCTGGTGACACTGCAGAAAGCGGATCCCCAGCAGCTGGCGAAATTCATTCAAAGCGAGCACCCGCAAACCATCGCCCTGGTCCTGGCGCACATGAGCGGCAAGGCCGCGTCGGCGATCCTGGGGCTGCTGCCGGAGAAGCTCCGCGGCCAGGCAGTCGTGCGCATGGCGCAGATGCAGCAATTCTCACCCGAAATGGTGCAGAAGATCTCCCTGATCCTGAGCAAAAAAATGATGTCGCTCGGCGACCAGAGCCGCCGCGGATTCGGCGGCGCCAAAGCCGTGGCCGACCTGCTCAACGTGGTCGAATCGACTCTCAGCAACACCATCCTGGAGGCGGTGGAACTGGAAAATCCGCAGCTGGCGCTTTCCATCCGAAATTTCATGTTTACGTTCCAGGATTTTCTGGAAGTTTCCGAAGTGAGCCTTCGCGAACTGCTGGGGCAGCTGGACAAGAAAGTGTTGGCGACGGCCCTGAAAGGCGCTTCGGACGAACTGAAGGACCATTTCTTCCGATGTATGTCCTCGCGCGCCGCGGAAATGCTCAAGGAGGACATGGAAGCCATGGGGCCGACCAGGTCCCGCGAAGTCAGCCAGGCGCAGCTCGACGTCATCACCCAGGCGCGCAAGCTGGAATCGCAGGGGAAGCTGACTCTGAAGAACGAAACGGAGGACGCCCTTGTCGTCTAAACCATCGAGCCCGCGCGGCGCCGTCGGCGCCGAGGAATTTACCTACCCTCCCGCGCCTTCCGGCAAGGTCGTGGACGCCGGCGCGGCCGCGCTGAAATGGAACGCGCGGGGGAACTCATCCGCGCAGGCCGAAGCGGAGGCCACCGCGAAACGCGAGCAGCAGGCCTGGAGCAAGGGAGTGGAAGCCGGGAAGGCCGAAGTGCGAGCGGAGTTCGAGCAGCGCGCCGCCAAACAGCGCGAGGAAATCGCGCGCGCCCTGCTCGATTTCCTCGCCGAACGCGAATCCTATTTTCACAGGGTCGAGGAGCAGGTCGTGCGCCTCACGCTGGCCATCGCCCGCAAAATCCTCAATCGCGAATCGCAAGTCGATCCGTTGCTGCTCACCGGCGTGCTGCGCGTGGCCCTGGAAAAGGTCGGATCCAACACCAGCACCCGCCTGCGCGCCAATCCCGCCGACATCAAAGTCTGGCGCGAATATTTCGCGCAGGCCCGCGAACATTTTCCGGTGCCCGAGCTGATAGGCGATCCGGAACTCGAGCCCAGCCGCTGCATTCTGGAAACGGAAATCGGCACCACCGAAATCGGGCTGGATACCCAGCTCAAGGAAATCGAGCAAGGGTTTCTGGACCTGCTGGCGCAGAGGCCGGGCGCGCGCTGATGTCTTCCCGGGAATTATTGGAGGCATACTTCAAGCGCCTCGACGAATTTTCCTCGCTGCGCTGGGTAGGACGCGTGACCAAATCGGTGGGCCAGATTATCGAGTCGGAAGGGCCTTACGGCTCGGTGGGCGAAGGCTGCGGCATCCTGACCGCCGACGGTAAAACCTACGCCGGCGAAATCGTCGGATTTCGAGGGCGCACCGTGCTTTCCATGCCGCTGGAGCGCCCTTCGGGAATCCGCTTCGGCGATCAGATCGTCAGCCGCGGGACGCGCCCTTCCATCCTGGTGGGCCCCGGACTTCTGGGGCGCGTGATCGACGGCGCTGGAAAACCGTTGGACGACAAGGGCGCGTACCGTGCGCGGGAAAACTGGCCGCTCAATTCTGAAGCGCCGCTTCCCCTGGCGCGCACGCCGATTCATGATCCCATCGGATGCGGAATTCGCGCCATCGACGGATTCATCACCTGCGGACGCGGCCAGCGCGTGGGCATTTTCGGCGGCAGCGGTGTCGGCAAAAGCACGCTGCTGGGAATGATGGCCCGCGGCACGTCCGCCGATCTCACGGTGCTGGCGCTGGTCGGGGAACGCGGCAGGGAAGTGCGCGATTTTCTGGAAGACGCTTTGGGAGAGGACGGATTGCGGAGGTCGGTCCTGATTGTTTCCACTTCGGATCAATCTCCGCTTTTGCGCATTCGCGCGGCGCTCACGGCCACGGCCGTTGCCGAATATTTCTGCAATCTGGGCAAGCACGTTCTGCTGGTGGTGGATTCGCTGACGCGCTTCGCCATGGCGCAGCGCGAAATCGGCCTTGCCGCGGGCGAGCCTCCCACGGCCAAGGGCTACACGCCGTCCGTATTTTCTCTTCTGGCGCGCCTGATCGAGCGCGCCGGACATTTCGGCGCGGGCAGCATCACCGCGTTCTATACCGTCCTGATGGAAGGGGACGATCAGCAGGATCCGCTGGTCGATGCCGTGCGCGCCCTGCTGGACGGGCACGTGGTTCTGGACCGCAAACTCGCCATCCAGGGGCATTACCCGCCTATTTCCGTCCTCGACAGCCTGAGCCGGTTGATGCCGGCCGTCGCTTCACCGGAGCACCTCGCCAAGGCGCGGCGCATCCGTCAATTTCTGGCTTCCTACGCGGCCTCGGAGGATTTGATTCGCGTCGGGGCCTATGAAAAAGGCGCGGACGCAATGCTCGACCAGGCCATGGCCGCGCTGCCCGCGGTGAGGGAATATCTGCAGCAGGATCGCGGCGCGCGCGCGCCCCTCGAGGAAAATATCAAGGCCATGCTTGCAATGCCGGGATAATTTGCGCGCGGAGTTATTCTTGGAGCGCGGGCATTGCGGCGGCATGGCTCGTTTTCCGCCAACGAAATGAGGGACCTTGGCGACAATCAGCGAGCCGTGAAGAAATTATGCCCTATCATTTTCCACTCGAAGCGGTTTTACGATTGCGGCGCAGCCAGGAACGCATGGGGCGGCTCAGGCTAGAAGCCATTCTCTCGGAGCTTGCGCGCACGCGCGCCATGTTCGATCAGGTGAATCGGAATTTTCTGGAATCGCGCCGCCGCTTCCAGCAGGACCTCGGGGAAACTCTGTCCGGATCAGAACTGCAGTTTGAAGCCCTGCGCGGAACCGGCGTGGAATCCACACGGCTTTCCCTGCGCACGCGCCTCGAGGAACTGAACCGGCACCGCGCCGCCCAGATGCAGCAATTCCTGAGCGCCCGCCAAAGACGTGAAATCCTGGAAAATTTGCGGCATCGCAAACTCGATTTGTACCGTTTGGAACAATCCCGCCGCGATCAGCAGGAACTCGACGATCTGTTCCTCATGCGATCGGGGATTCCGTCCGATGAAGAGGAATAAGAACGGGGCGCCGCCAGATCCCGCAAGGAGAAACTTGCCGGGCCATTGGGCAAGTATTGCCTGTGCGGTTGGCGCCGGCAACGCCAGTGGCTTTTCCATGCGCCGGTGGAATCCCTTATCGCCTTTGAATTCTTGATTTTTCCCCGCATCCCGCGTTTGACTTTCTCACCCCCGGCCATGGCGGCTTGCTTGCATTGTCTTTCGCGGGAATCGCTTCTTGCGAATTCACGATGCAGGCAACGAACATATCGAATGTCTTGACGGGCAGTGCGCCGGTAGCCGCTGGATTGACCGCCGGTCCCTCCACGGCGCAGGCGACTTCCATGTTCGCCTTATTGTTTCAGGACATTGTGAAGACATTCGATCCGAATTCAAGTGTGCCGCCGGCAGGAAAGCAGCAGGATTCGGCTCGCCCAATCGATGATCCGAAAACAATTTCCTCTGCCGCTTCGGCGCTGTCGATGGCGTCTGAAGCAATTCTGTTTGCGCCGCCCGTTCCGGCGCTAGCAATTCCTGTTTCACCCTCACCCTCAATTCAAGGCGACAACGCCGCGCAGCAACCCGTTTCTTCCAGGGATCAGGTCTTCCCGCAAGCGCCGGCAAACGCGGCATCCGCAACTCATGCGATTTCTACGACCCCGGTACCGCCCGCCTCTGCCGCAACAATTCAAGAGAATGCTTTTCCGCTGCTCCCACAAGCGCTCAACCGCACTGCAAGCGGACCCTATCAGAACAATCTTCCAGCACCTGTTCCACCTGTCCCCGTCGCAACAACTCGAAGCAATGCAGTTCCTTCTGGTCAACCCAAGTTACCGGGTGTACCGCACACGGTCCCGGATCAGCCCTTACCTGCTGCGCATGATTTGCCGCCTTCCCCGGCGGCCACGGACGCGGGAAATCCTCCTTTGCAGATCGTGCAGATGCCTGCTGTTTTACCCGCGCAAGTGCTGCAAATAAGCGTCGCCGCGGAAAACACGCACATCCCCCCGGTCGCGGACAGCAACTCGGCGCCGATTCAGCCCACTCAACCCAAGGTTCCATCCGCGACTGTTCCAAATCGCCTGCCGGAATCCACGCCGCTCGCCGACAGCAACAGAGCGCCGATTCCTGCGTCTCAACCCAAAGCTCCGCCGGCGGCCGTTCCAAATCGCGCTCCGGAATCCACGCCCGTCGCGAATCCCGGGATTCCGACGCTGCGGCACATCGCGATGCTGTACACGAACGCCTTTGCGAATCCGCTCCCTGCGGCGATTTTTCCCGCTGAAGCGCCGAACATTCCGAACGCAAATCAGAAATCAGCTGCCGCCCCGATTGCGAATACAAATGGATTTGCAGCCTCCGGTCCTCAGCCTGACGTTTCGCCAATTCCGATTCCCCAACAGACGGCGACGACCGCACAGCCTGCGTCCGTGACGGATAACGCGGATAACAATGTCCGGATGCCCACGGAGAATTTGAATTCCATTTCCGATGCGATCCGCAACGCGTTTCCGCTGCCGGTTACTTTGGGGGACTCTCCGCGCCCCGCCTCTGAAAAGCAGAAATCCTCGACCGCCGCGCCGGCTGCCCAATTCGGAAGTTCAACTCAGCTCGCTGCGCAAAATGTCGCCACAGTTGTGGCACCCGCTCCCGCGGCGTTCCTGTCGTTGCTCCCGGATATGACCGGCGCCGCGCAACTTGCAAGCACACCCACGCAATCGAACCCGGCATCGATTCCTTCTCCGGTTCCCGGACCGCAATTCCAGGGCAGTCAACGCCCGCCGAAAGCAATTCATGGCAATGTTCCGGCAGGCAATGGAAATTTTGCAAGACTGGAGGGCCTGCCGAAAACCGCCATGGAAGCCAGCGGAATCTCCATGCCAGAGGCGGGCTCCGTTCCAGCAGCGGCGGTTTCAACCACACCGGCCCCCAGCCCGGCAGCCATTAACGATCCTGCATCCGGGGCCGCATTTTCCATCGTGCAGTCGATAGCGCCGGTCAAGGTGGCAATGGCAGCGGCGAAACCGGCGACCGTTGTGGCGCCAGTTCCGACGTTGCACGAGAGCATTTCCTCGAACGCGTCAATTCAGGCTGAGCCATCCGGTGATGCAGCGCCGAATTCCAAGCCGCAAGGAAAGGGCGCTTCCAATGGCTCGACCGGCAACGAGGCTGGCGCGAAGCCGGACCGCAATCCGCCTGCCTCAGGCGCGGCGCAGGACACACGGACATTCACGTCATCGATCGATGCGGCGGCCGCAAGCCCTCACGCCGGAGCGATTCCAACTGTCGACACGGCGGCCGCGGGCGCAGCGGCGCACGATTCCTCAACGACGCGTCCGCCTTCGACCGATGCCGGGTCCAGCGCAAACAGCGGGCCCTCGCTGCGCCAGGCGCTGACCGCGCCCGCCGCCGACGGAACGATGTCGGTCGTTAGCGCGACGCGCACGCTGGGCCATTCCGGCGGGACCGAAGTCCGCATTGAACTGCAATCCGACTCGCTTGGCAGCGTCGAATTGCGCGCGCATGTTTCCGGAAATCAAATCGGGGCGCGCTGCACAGCGCGCTGATCGAGAAAAACATTCGCATGGATAGCCTGGTGGTTTCCCAGGGAGCGCACGCCTCAATGGGCGGCGGCGCGGGATCGGACGCCGGCCAGAAGGATTTTACGCCGTTCCACGCGAAGTCCGCGTTTGCCGGGCGCGGGGAATCTCCTTTTGCGGTTCCCGAAGCGCCGCGGGAGTGGACAGGCTCGGGCGATCCCGGCGCACGGCTCAGTGTTCTTGCGTAGTTGATTCGAAAAGTTCATTCGAGAAGTTCATTCGTGCAGTTGATTCGATTGGAAGGGAGGAAGTCAGACATGCAAATAAACCATTTGGGTTCGGTCATCGCGGATGCCGCGGCAGAAGCGGGCGCATCCAAGGCGGCTGGGGCGGCCGGGACAGCTAGTTCGTCCGAGTCCAACAACAGCATCGCGAATCCGAATTTGTTCATCACCCTGCTGACCGCGCAGCTCAAGGCGCAGGATCCGCTGAGCCCCATGAGCCCGCAGGACATGGTGAATCAGCTGACCCAGGTCAGTTCCTTGCAGCAGTTGATCAGCATCAACCAGACCCTGCAGAACCTTTCCACCAGCAGCACGCCCGTAAGCACGACGCCCAATGCTTCAGCAGCAGCGCAATCCAATCCAGCAGGCAGCACCAACTAGGAGAAAACAATGCCTTCATTTTCCACACCGCTGTCCGGTTTGAACGCCAATTCGCAGGATCTGTCCGTGGTTTCCAACAATCTCGCCAACCTCAATACCGTGGGCTACAAATCCCAGGTCACGAATTTTCAGGACCTCTTTTATCAACAAATCGGAACCAACGGCGCCGGCAACCCGCTGCAGGTGGGCGTGGGAACGAAGATCGACGCGATTTCAGGAAATTTCACGCAGGGCAGCATCTCGGCCACCGGCGTCCCCACCGACGTCGCGATCCAGGGCCAGGGTTTCCTTACGCTGGTCAATAATGGATTGACGGAATTCACCCGAGCGGGAAATCTTTCAGTAACCACGAATGGATCGCTGGTCACCGCCGACGGCGGAAACGTGCAGGGGTACGAGGGCGTCAACGGCGTGATCAATCCGAGCCAGGCGCTCGGCTCGATTACCATCCCCACCGGCCTAACCAGCCCGCCCCACGCCACCACTAACGTCGCGCTCACACTCAACCTGGATTCCGGCACGCCCCTCGCGATCAGCCCGGCCAGCCAGCAAACCGGCGCGGGCATCGCTCCGGCTACCGTGCTTGCAACCGGAGGAACACTCGCGTTTACCGATGGAACCAACGCCTTCACCTATACCACCGTGGCGGGCAATACGCTCAACAACGTCATTAATGCGATCAATGCCAATCCGAATTTCACCGCCGGCCTTTCCGGAAACTCATTGGTGATCAACGCGGTCAAAGGCACGGCGGTCACGTTCACCACCAACACACTGGCGGACGCAGCGACCGGCGGGCAGACGGAAACATTTGCCGCATCGAGCACGTCCACGGTTGGCACGTTTGCCACGTCGATCGCGGTCAACGACGCGCTCGGCGCATCTCACGTGCTGACTTTTAAATTCGCGAAGACCGCAGCCAACTCGTGGAATTATTCGATTACGATTCCGGCGGCCGACGTCGGCGCGGCGGGAAATCCGGTGGTGCTCAAATCCGGCACACTGACGTTCAGCGGCTCGGGCCAGCTGATTTCGCCGGCGGCAAACGTTGCGGCCATCCCGATTACCGGATTTGCCGATGGCGCCAGCAATCTTTCATTCAATTGGCAACTCTTTGACCCCAATTCCGCGGGCCTGCTCACGCAGGTGTCCGGCGCTTCGGCGACTTCCTCAACCCTGCAGGACGGTTTCGCCAGCGGCACACTGTCCAGCTACACGATCGACAACAGCGGCACGATTCAAGGTGTGTTCACCAACGGCCAGACCATCCCAATCGCGCAGATTGCCCTGGCCACTTTTTCCAACGTGCAGGGTTTGCAGCGCAACGGGTCCAACAATTTCCTGGAAAGCCTTGCTTCCGGTGCGGCCAATATCGGCGTGCCCGATACCGCGGGGCGCGGCACGGTTAACGGCGGTTCACTGGAACTTTCCAACGCCGACATCGCCACCGAATTTTCCCAACTCATCCTTGCCGAGCGAGGTTACGAAGCCAATGCCCGGGCCATTACCACGTTCGACCAGGTGACGCAGGACGCGATCAATCTGAAACAGTAGCCGTTTTCCCCCGTCGGTCCGCAAGAACCCGCCCCCCGCGCCGCGAACGCGGGAGGCGGGGCAACTCTTCGCGTGGCATGGAAAACAGCGCGCCATTGGCCGAGTACAAGAAGTTTCTAATGAGAGTTTCCCTACAAGTCTGGCCCGCAAGTACGCCGGCGAATTGATTCTGTCGGCCCTTCCATCGACATTCGCGCAACGCAAGCCACGGCAACGGTTTAACTCGACCGGCGGCGCAAGCGATGGCCCCCTTCGCAGCGGCTGGTTTGGAGCACGAATTGCTTTCTCGATACTCGCCATGGCCGATGCGCCAGAAAATACGATTGTGTCAACCGATGATACGCCGTCCGCTCCCAAGAAACGCAGCACGGGGAAAAAAGCGAGCGCGGCGGCGCTGGTGTTCGCGGTAGGCATCGGGGCCTGGTGGACGCTGCTGCGGCCACGCGGCGCAAGCTCGGCCGATCCGGTGACTGCGGAGGCAGCGGATACCGTATTGCCGCTGGAGAGCTTTACGGTGAATCTGGCCGACGCGGAAGAAGGACATTTTCTGCGGGCCACGCTGGCGCTGGGCGTGGCGGGCGCACTTCCAACGGCCGGAAAAGGCGAAAACAAGGGCATGGAAAGCGGCGCGGTTTCCATGGCCACCATCCGGGATTCCATTCTATCGGTCCTGACCACCTGCAAATCCGAAGAGCTGCTGACGCCGGAGGGAAAAACAAAACTCAAAGCGGACTTGATCGCCGCGCTCAACCGCGATGTTCCGGCGCTGCAGGCGCGCGGTGTGTATTTCACGGAATTCCTGGTCCAGAGGTGAACCGTGGCTGAAAACTCCGCGTCGCTGACGTCGATTGCGCCGCCCTCAGCGGTTCCTCCGGCTTTGTGGGAGGAGGCCGGGTGGCTGGATTGCCAGATGAGCGTGGAGTTGCCGCTGCACAAATTCACGGTGCGCGATCTGCTGCAGCTGGCGGCCGGATCCATCGTCGAAACGAACTGGAAGAACGGCGAAGACATGCCGCTGCGGGCCAATCGCAGACAAATCGCGTGGGTGGAATTCGAGGCGTTGGGCGACGCCCTGGGCGTACGCGTGACGGAACTGATTTGAAGCGGAAGATGCCCCCCGGCGACGGCGCCGCATCCGGCGCCGCCCGGCAGTTCATGGTTTCCGCAAAAGCGTTCAGAAAGGCGGCGCAAGGTGCTGGCATCGAGCGTAGACGGACCAAGCGGCGAATCCAGGCCGGGCGCTTCCAAGCTAGCGGCGCTGGTGGGCCGGATATTGTCCGCGGTAAGCGTCCGGCGGCGCGAACGCCGCTTGCGCCTGTGCGAAATGCTTCCGCTGGGGGAAAAACGGTTTGTGGCGGTCGTGGAATACGGGTCGCAAAGATTTTTGCTGGCCGGGACACCGCAAACTATTTCGCTTCTGAAGTATCTAGACGGGAATTCCGCCCCCGGCGAGGCGCCGCGCGCGGAACAAGATCGGGACTAGATAACTCGAAATCCAAATGAGCACAGCCGACACAATCCGCGCGGTTTTCCTGATTTTTGCGATTGCGATCTGCGCCGCGGCGCTGGTCATCGTGCCGGCCGCGGCAGCCGCTTCGCCCCGGCCGGCCATGCCGCGCCCCGCTCCGCGGCCCGCGCCGCAGGATCGTACCCTCCAGATTCCGGGAATGAACCTGCGCAACGATTCGCTGCCGTGGACGGTCATGATTTTGTTCACGGTCCTGACGCTGCTTCCGGCGCTGCTGCTTTCGATGACGCCTTTCGTGCGCATCCTGATCGTCTTCCATTTTCTGCGGCAGGCTCTGGGGACGCAGACCGCTCCGACCAATCAGACTTTAATCGGCCTGGCGCTGTTCCTGACGTATTTCGTGATGCAGCCGGTGGGCATTTCGATCGAGAAAGTTTCGATCGAGCCGTTTCAAAGCGGGTCGATCACTGCCTGGCAGGCGGTGGAACGCAGCGCCGACCCGCTGCGCACGTTCATGCTGCGCTACACGCGCCAGAAGGATCTCTCGCTGTTCGTGGAGCTGGCGCACGAACCGCGCCCCAGCCGTCCCGGCGATCTCTCCATGCGCGTGGTCGTGCCGGCCTACATCATTTCCGAACTGAAAACCGGATTTCAGATCGGCGCCGTACTGTTCCTGCCGTTCCTGGTGATCGATCTGGTGGTCGCAGCCATCACCACGTCGGTGGGAATGTTTCAGCTGCCTCCAGTGGTGATCTCGACGCCGCTCAAGATTCTGCTGTTCGTGGTGGCTGACGGCTGGAACCTGATCGTGGGCTCAACGCTGAAGAGTTTTTACTAAGGGGGAAATAATGAAAGGGAAAAAGTGACCGTCGATCACGTGGTGCAACTAGCGAGGCTGGCGATCCAGGCCGCGTTCTGGATCACCTTGCCGGTGCTGGGGGCGGCGACGGTCGTAAGCCTGGTGATCAACGTCGTGCAGGTGATGACTTCGATTCAGGACGTGACCGTCACGACCGTGCCGCGCCTGGCCGCGGTGGGCGTGATCCTGTTTTTCACCACGCCGTGGATGCTGAATCACCTGGTGTCCTTCACCGTGATGCTGTTCGCGGATTTCCATCCGTACTGCCGCTGACGCGGCCGGGAGCCGAAACCATGGAGCGCTCAATTTTAGGATGGCTGGCGCAGGTGGCCCCGGTGGCGTTGCGGGTGGGCGGGTTGCTGACGCTCAGCCCGTTTTTCGGCGACCGCGCGATACCCAACCTGTTGAAGGCCGGCATTCTCGTCGCGCTCACGGCGCTGCTGGTGCCAGTGCTGCCGGCGCGGCCGGCTCCGGCTGGCCCGGTGGACTGGGCGCAGATGGCGATCGGTGAATTGCTGGTGGGATTGCTGATGGGTTTGAGTTTGCAGGCGGTGTTCGAGGGAATGCAATTTGCCGGACAGATTTCCGGAATTCAGCTGGGGCTTTCGCTGGCCTCGCTGTTTGATCCGCAAAGCAACGCAGATTCGACCGCGCTGACGGTGTTCTACAACCTGATCACGCTTCTGATTTTCCTGCAACTGAACGTGCACCACTGGGTGCTGCGCATGGTGAGCCGCAGCTTCGAGTACCTGCCCGCGGGCGGCATGGTCGCGACGCAATTGGTGAGCCGCCAGCTGGTGCACGTGGTGGGAGCGCTGTTCGTTCTGGGCATTCAGGTCGCCGCTCCCGTGCTGCTTGCGACGATGATGATCGACCTGGTGCTCGGATTTCTGAGCAAAGCCTCGCCGCAGTTGCCGGCGCTACTGCTCGGAATTCCCGTCAAGAACCTGACCGGGTACGCGCTGCTGATCGGCGCGGTTTCGTTGTGGCCGGGAATTTTGGAACGGCACTTTGCCTTCGCCATCGGCGCGGCCGAGCGGATGCTGCGCCTGGTCCACTAAGCGGAGGACGTTGTGGCGGGAGAAGACCGCAGCCAGCAGGCAACACCGAAACGCAGGCTGGACGCGCGCAAGGAAGGGCAGGTGGTTCGCAGCCGCGAACTTACTAGCGCGCTGTCCCTGCTGGCGCTGGTGCTGCTGATCGGGTGGCAGGCGGGCGTACGCGCCGGACCGTGGAGGAGTTTGTTGAACCAGATGCTGGGCAGCGCGCGACATGGGAACGAACGGATGGTGGAAACCGTCGCGCCCGTGCTCGGAATGTTGTTTGTGCGCTGGCTGGCTGCGCCGTTTGCGCTGCTGTGGAGCGTGGCCGTGCTTTCGAGCGTGGCGCAGGACGGGCTGGTGTTTTCGGTGAATGCGCTGCAGCCCAAGCTGGAGCGGCTGAATCCGGTCACCAACATCGGCCACCTGTTTTCCATGGCCGGGCTGAGCCGCATGTTGAAGTCGCTGTTGCCGGTGGCGGTGATCGTTTACGTCGCCGTGCTGATGGGCGAGCGGGACTGGATGGCGGTGGAAGGGTCCTCGCGCGCATCGAGCGGCGCGCTGCTGGGGTGGATGTACAGCCGCTGGTACGAGATTTCCTGGAAGTGCGGCTTGGTGCTGCTGGCCTGGTCGGGAGCCGATTATTTCTTGCAGCGAAGGAATCTGGAAAACGCGCTGAAGATGACCCGAGAGGAAGTCATCCGGGAATCGCGCGACACCGAAGGCAATCCGCTGGTGCGCAGGCATATCCGCAGGCTGCGGCGTGAAATCCGCAAGCGTTGGACGATGAAGGATGTGGCGCGGGCCACGGCCGTGGTCACCAACCCAACGCACTTCGCCGTGGCCCTGGAATACCGCCCCGAGAGCATGCCTGCGCCGGTGGTCATTGCCAAAGGCATGGGACTTGTGGCGGTCAGAATCAAGCAGGCCGCGCGCTGGCACAGCATTCCAATCGTGGAAAATCCGGCGCTGGCGCAGGCGCTGTTCCGCACCACCGAAGTGGGCGAAGCCATCCCGGCGAAATTGTACGCGGCAGTGGCCGAGATTCTGGCGTTCCTGTACCGCACGCAGGCGAATTTGCGCAACGCCATGCAGGGCGGCCGGGCCGCTGGCGGGCCCGCGGGGGGGATGAGGAACTGAAATGGCCGCAAGCGCGATAGCTTTGCAAAAACAGGGTGGCGCAGACTGGCTGCTACCGGTCGCCACCGTCATCCTGGTCTTCGTGATGATCGTACCGGTGCCGGCGTTCCTGCTGGACCTGCTGCTTTCCACCAGCATCACGCTGGGAGTGGTCGTGCTGCTGTCGTCGCTGTACATTCTTCGGCCCGCGCAATTTTCCGTGTTTCCCACGTTGTTATTGTTTCTCACGCTGTTCCGGATTTCGCTGAACATCGCCAGCAGCCGGCGCATCCTGCTGCATGGCAATGAAGGCGCGACAGCCGCGGGAACGGTAATTGCGTCATTCGGGCAATTCGTGGTCGGCGGCAACTACGTGGTGGGTTTCGTCCTGTTCATTGCGCTGATCGCCATTCAATACCTGGTGATCAACCACGGCGCGGTGCGCACGGCGGAAGTTGCGGCCAGGTTCACGCTCGATGCGCTGCCCGGAAAGCAGATGGCCATTGACGCCGATCTGAACTCCGGATCGATCGATGAAAAGGAAGCGCGCACTCGACGCGCCAAGATCGCGCAGGAAGCCGAATTCTACGGGGCCATGGACGGAGCGGCGCGCTTCAGCCAGCGTGACGCGCTGGCGACCATCCTGATCACGGCCATCAACATCCTTGCCGGATTCCTGATCGGCGTGTTCCAGCTGAACATTCCGTTTCAGGACGCGCTGAAAACCTACACGATCCTGACGGTGGGCGACGGACTGGTCACGATGATTCCGTCGCTGCTGGTTTCGGTGGCGGGCGGCCTGGTGGTAACGCGCGCGTCCTCGGACAAAACCGTGGGCGTGGACTTGATCCGCCAATTATTTTCCAGGAAGGCGCCGCTGCGGATTGCCGCCGGCGTCATGTTTTTGTTGGGGCTGATTCCCGGGCTGCCGAAGTTTCCGTTCTTTCTTGCCGCCGGCGTGGTTGCCTGGATGGCCTCGCGCGCTTCCGACACGGTTGCGGTCGGGCCGGAAGTTGCTCCCTCCCCCGGGGAAAAAGAAAAGGACAAGGAAGCGTCGCAACAGCAGCAGCTGGAAAGCGTGCTGCACCTGGACATTATTCATCTGGAAGTGGGTTACGCGCTGGTGCCGCTGGTGGATCAGGGACATGGCGGGCAACTGCTGCAGCGTATCCGCGCATTGCGCCGACATCTGGCCGGCCAGCTCGGATTTCTGGTTCCTTCCGTGCACATCACCGACAACATCCGGCTGAAGCCGCGGGAATACGTGGTGGAACTGCGCGGCGTGGAAATCGCGCGTTCGGAAATGTTTCAGGACCGGCTGCTGGCGATCAGTTCGGATCCCCGCGCGCCGGCCCTGGAGGGCATCGACACGCGCGAGCCGGCCTTCGGCGTCGCTGCCAAGTGGATCGAGCCGCGCCTGCAGGAATCCGCGCTCGCCGCGGGCTACGCCGTGGTCGATCAGACCTCGATCATCGCCACGCATTTGGCCGAAATCATTCGCTCGAACGCGCACGAACTGCTCACGCGCCAGGAGACCAAGCGGCTGCTGGACGCGCTCGCCGAGGCTCATCCCAAACTTGTTGACGAACTGGTGCCTCGCCTGCTGACGCTCGGGGAACTGCAAAAAGTTCTGCAGTTGCTGCTGCGCGAGCAGGTTTCCATTCGGGATCTTCCCGCGATCCTGGAAACACTGATCGACGTGGCGCCAGCCAGCAAAACGCCCATCCATCTGGTGGAAGCGGTGCGCCAGACCTTGGGGCGATCGCTGGTCGCGCCGCTGCTGGGAAACGACCGCAAGCTGCGCGTTCTGACGCTCGATCCCGCGATTGAGGACGAATTGACCCGCGCGATCGAATCGCCGGCTGCGGCCGAGCGGGCTCCGGCGCCTGGAGCGCCGCTGTTGCGGCGGCTGCTCGACGGATTGCAGCGCCTGGTCGGCGACCCGGTGGCTGTTTCTTCGACGATCCTGTTGTGCAATAGCCCGGCGCGCTTTCATTTGCGGCGCCTGCTGGAGCCGTTTCTGCCGCGCATTGTGGTCGTATCGCCCGCGGAAATTCCGCCCGGCACAGCCGTGCAATCCCTAGGAGTGGTCCGATGAGCCGCCAAGAATCGAGCACCCTTGTTACCCACGAAGTCATGGATCCCGAAGCGCGCGAGAAGCTTCTGCTCGAGCACTTGCCGCAGGTGAAATATATCGCCCGCAGGATTCACGACCGGCTGCCGGCGCAGGTGCCGCTGGACGATTTGATCCACGCGGGAGTTGTGGGTTTGATCGACGCGGTGGAGAAATTCGATCCGAGCAAGAACGTGCAGCTGAAATCCTACGCCAAATTCCGCATCCGCGGCGCGATCCTGGACAGCTTGCGTGAACTCGACTGGAGCCCGCGTCACTTGCGGCGCCAGGCGCGCTGCATCGAGGAAGCGCACCGCGATCTGAAGCTGCGGCTGGGCAGGGTGGCCACCGAGCCGGAACTGGCCGCCGAAATGGGCATGAAGCTGGAGGATTTTCAGCATCTGCTCGGAGAGCTGCGCGGCCTGGATCTGGGAAGCCTGCAGATGGAATCGACCGACCCGCAATCGGACGAGGACGTGGTGAGCTACAACCCAGGCGGGGCCGAGAAGGATCCGTTTTTTCTTTGCCTGCACGGGGAAATGAGGTCGCTGGTGGGCAGCGCGCTGGACGAGCTGGATGAAAAGGAAAAGCAAGTCGTCACGCTGTATTACCTGGAGGAGCTGACCATGAAGGAAGTCGGCGCCGTGCTGGGCGTGGGGGAATCGCGCGTGTCGCAGATTCATTCGGCGGCCATGATCCGGCTGCGCGCGCGAATGGAAGATCTATTGCGCGCGCGCATGAACGCGCCGGCCGCGGCGGCTGCGCGACGCGCGCCGCGGGAAGGAGAAGCATGGAAAAGATCCTGACGCAGGATGAGATCGATGCATTATTCCGCGCCACGCAAAAGGGCCAGATTCCCGGCGGACCGGCGCAGCCCACGCAAAGGAAAATTTCCAAGCTGGATCTTCGCGGGATCAGCCAGATCAACAAGGACCAGGTGCGCGCGCTGTCCGCGCTGCACGAAAGTTTCGCGCGCAACGTGACCAATTCGCTGGGCGCCTACCTGCGCGTGGGCTTTGCCGTCAACCTGGTCTCGGTCGAGCAACTCACTTTTTCCGAAGTGCTTTCGCGGTTGCCCGACCTGACCTATCTGTGCTCGATCCGCATGCAGCCGATCGAAGCACACGCGCTGCTGCAAATGGACCTGGCCATCGCCTTTCCGATTATGGACCTGGTTCTGGGCGGCGCCGGGACCGCCACCCTGGAATTGCGCGATCTGACCGAAATCGAGGAAGAGATCATTCAATCCGTGATGGAAATTCTGACGCGGGAATTGCAGACCGCCTGGGCCCCGGTCCTGGAAGTGCAAATCGATTTTGACCAGCGGCTGAAAAATAACCAGGCGATGTCGCTGATGGCCGGCACCGAGCGCAGCCTGGCGCTGAGTTTTGAGATTACCATGCCGGAAGTGCGCGGTATCCTGAACGTGACGCTTCCGGCGGTGGCTTCGAACGCGCTGCTGCGAAAACTCTCCGCGCAGACGGCCTATTCGCGGCACGGGATATCGGCCATGCACGGCAATCAACTGCGCGCGCAGGTGCTCGATGCCGAATTCGCGGCCGAACTGCGGCTTCCGCCCGCCCTGGTCAGCGTGCGCGAGCTTACCGACCTGCAGGTCGGAAACGTGTTGCGCCTGTTCCAGCCGGTGAACGAACCCGC
Organism: Terriglobia bacterium; assembly: GCA_020073375.1. Lineage (GTDB taxonomy): Bacteria > Acidobacteriota > Terriglobia > Acidiferrales > UBA7541 > Palsa-360. The sequence continues at coordinate 26,906 of JAIQFG010000026.1, forward strand.
CATCCTCTACATTGGGCGCAAGGAGATGTTCACGGCCTACCCGGTGGCCTGCGGGCGCATGCGCGGAGGGCAGATTCTGCAGCGCAAATCCATTTTCCCCGTTAGCCGCAAGGCGGCCTCATGAGCATTGAGACGCCGGTCTCCATCGATCCGCGATCCGCGCAACTGCAAAAGGTCTGGGTGGAATGCTTCCGCGCGGTGCTCGGCCAGATTGCGGGTTTTCCCGTGAGCGTCGAACCGGCCACCGAGCAGGAGTCAGCCGCCGCGCAGGCCGCGCCGAATCAGCATCCGGTGTGGGAATTGTTTGCCGCGTCCAAAGCGCTGCGCGGCAGCATGGCCATTCATACGACCGAGGCCGACGCTCTTGCTCTGGCGCAAATCCTGGTTTCCGAACCTCCCGATCCCAGCGCCGCATTCGATAAGGACCGCCGCGACGCCTACCAGGAATTGCTTCGCCAAGTCCTGGGGCAAGTGGCCACCGGAATGAAGGCCGTGGCCGGAGGCGAGGTCGAACTGAAGCCTTCCGGCAGCGATGCTCCATCCTGGCCGGGCGCTACCTGCCTTGGCATCCGCGTCACCGGAGAAAAAATCCAGCCAATTTACCTGGATCTGCTCATAACCGCCGAACTGCTGCAGAGCCTTCGCCCGGCGGCGATGGAAAAGGGGCCGACCGCCGCAACAACCGAAACGACGCTAGCCGAATCGCCGGACGCGTCCGCGGCCAGAAGCGCGAATCTGGAATTGCTGCTGGACGTGAAGCTGGACGCAACCATTCGTTTTGGCCGCAAGCAAATGCTGCTGCGGGAAATACTGGAACTGCATCCAGGCAGCGCCGTGGCCCTGGACCGGCAGGTGGAAGAGCCCGTGGAATTGCTGGTCGGCGGACGCATGGTGGCTTGGGGCGAAGTGGTGATTGTCGATGGAAATTACGGGTTGCGCATCACCGAAATTCTCAGCCCGCAGCAGAGGCTGGAATCGCTAAGGATCTGAAGATGGCCGAGCGTTACAGCAATTCGCAAAACTATTCGATTGCAAGAGGACGATTGCGCCTGCCCGGGCGGCTGGCGTCGCTGGGGAAGATGGTGCGTGTGTGCCAGAACCGCGCGTGCCTGCAGCGCCGCGTTGTCTGGCCGGACTGGCTGAGAAAGGACGATGGAGTCTGCCTGCAGGGCCAGTGGTATTGCAGTTCGGGTTGCTTCGAGCTTGCCGCGCAGGCTGTTTTTCGCAGGTTGCTGCCCAGTCCGGAACCGGCCCGCAGGAGACCCCACCGCATTCCCATCGGTTTGTTTCTGCTTTCCCGCGGCACGATCAATAATGAGCAGCTAAAGCTGGCTCTGGATTTGCAAAAGGAAAAAGGCGGGGGAAGAATCGGAAAATTCCTGCGGCAAATTCAAGCTGCCTCCGAGCAGGACATTACCGACGGCCTGGCGGCGCAATGGGGTTGCCCGGTGTACCCGCTGGGCCAGGCACGCGATTTCCTGAAGTGCGCGTCGCTGCTCCCGCTGACTTTGTTGGAAACCGGGCGCATGTTGCCCGTGCATCATTTGCGTTCGGCGCAGATGCTCTACATCGGATTCGTGGAAGGGATCGATCACTCGGCGCTTTACGCGGTCGAGCAGATGCTGCGCCTGCGAACGGTGCCTTGCGTGGTTGCCGAGTCGGAACTGCTGGAGGCGCTCAACTCGCTGCGCCACTCCGAATCCGAGCCGGCCACCGTGTTTGACAGTCCGGCGAGTCCCGTGGAGATGGCGCGTATAACCCGAAGTTACGCCCGGCAAGTGAACGCGACCGACGTATGGATAGCGCGATCGGGGCGATTCATCTGGAGTCGCCTGCAGTCCGCGCTGGAGCCGAAAGACATTTTATTTCAGGCGCTTGGAGATGTTTCATAACGGGCCAGCGGCCGGATGTTCTTTATTTCCCCGTGGATGGGCAACTAAAGGATTCGCCCTCAGTGCCGATGGACTCACTTGTTGGCATATCAATCTCAATAGGAGGCGGATGCAAGTTCACCAGCAGACTCGGCCATCCGCGCACACCTTCGTGGAGATCACGTCCCCGGAACAACAGAAGCGGCGCAAGGCGCGCTTGATGTCCATCCTCACCGAGGGACTTCCGACGCTTCCCAGCTATGTCTTTGAACTCAACACGCTATTGAGTTCCTCGTCGGTGGACTTTAAGCGCGTCGGAAAAGTCATCCGAAACGATCCCAGCCTGTCCGCGCAGGTGCTGCGATTGTGCAATTCGGCGCTGTTCAGCCTGCGGCGCCGCGTGCTGAGCATTGAGGAGGCCGCCATCCTGATGGGCTCCGAGCGCCTGCGGACCCTGGTCCTGACCTGTTCGATCATGGAATTTACCGGCCGGCAGCTTTCGCGTGAAGAAGTCCAGGGGTACTGGCAGCACAGCTTCATGAGCGGAATGCTGAGCGAACGAATCGCCAAGTGGGTTGAATACACCGAACGCGAACAGGCCTACCTGGGAGGATTGCTTCACGATATCGGGGCTTTGCCACTGATGGTGGTGGCCAGCGAGGAAAAAACGCTTCCGGCCAATACCAAAGGTGGGCCGCGAGGAGGGTCCCTGCAGGCCGAAAAGGATTTCTTCGGGATGAATCACTGCGAAGTGGGGAGATGGATCGGCCAGTCCTGGAATTTCTTCCCCTCGTTCATCGACGTGTTTGAGAACCACCATCATCCCGATCGCAGCGTGCGCGACCCGCACCTGGTGGGGATCGTGGCCGCCGCCGATCACTTTTGCGAGCAACACAGCCTGGATCAGGCCGTTGAAGGCGAGATTGTTGAACCCGAGGACCTTGCATCTCCCGCTGATGACGAATTTCTCAGGCTGTGCTTTCCTCGGCTGGACGCAAGAGATCGTGTGGACCTTACCGAGATGCTGGAAACCGAATACCTGCATTTGCTTCCTGTGATTGAATTCAACAATCCCACCGAGCAAATGATGGCTGAAAAGAAAGTCTAGGCGGAATTCGTGGAGATGAGGAATGAAAAGACCGCGTGTACTGATTGTGGATGACTCCTCCGTGATGAGAAAAATAATCGAGAGGTCCCTGCGGCAGGCCGGGCTTGACCTGGGCGAGGTGGTGGAGGCGGGGAACGGCATCGAAGCGCTCTCGGCGATTCGTGGAGGCGTGTTTGACCTGATTTTGTCGGACATCAACATGCCCGGGATGGACGGGATTGAATTCCTGCGCCAACTCGTAACCCTGGAAGAGGGCAAGGGCATTCCCGTGGTGATGGTGACCACGGAAGGAAGCGAAACGCGCGTGGTGGAGGCGCTTTCCATCGGCGCCAAGGGGTATATCCGCAAGCCGTTCACGCCGGATCAAATCAAGGAGCGCGTTTCGCCGCTTCTGGAGGTAATGCGATGAATCCAGCTCTGGACTCAAAAACTCAAAATTCAGTTCGTCCCGACGCCACCTGGGAAGCCATGCTGGAATGCGCCGTGAAGGAAGTGTTTCAGATCATGCTGCAGTCGGAGCTGACCACCATCACCAAGACAGCCGAGGAAGTCTCCACCGGCGATACCACCGCCATGGTTGGGCTGGCCGGATCGCTCTGCGGCGTGATGTCGATCCGGTGCAGTTCGCAGACCGCGGAAAGCGTCGCGGGCAGGATGCTTGGATCGGTGGGAGCGGTCAATCCCAGCGAAGTGCCCGACGCGCTCGCCGAAATTTGCAATATGGTGGCGGGCAATTTCAAATCGAAAATCACGCGCCTGGCCGACAGCTGCATGCTCTCGGTGCCCACGGTGATCCGCGGGGAAGACTACGAGATGGTAACCATCGCGGACGGCGATCAGATAGTTGTCTGCGTCGATTATGAACACGCACCGATCTGGGCCACCCTCGCAGTGCATTCCTGAGCAGCCCGCATTCCCCGATCCGCCACCGGCCTCTGTCAAATCCCAAACTCAGCCTCATTCAGGCCCGCCTTTATCTCCACGGGCTCCAAGTGGAGCTCAAACTTTTTCCTTGCGGGGTCCAAACACACGGCAAAGCTTGCCCATCGTTCGCGCGTCTCTAGGCAGAATTGGCAGTACACCCGGAAATATTACGCGCGCCGGGATCGAATCCAACCTAACACTTGTGTCCTCATCGAGTTCACGACTTCGCCCGCTCCTTCCGGATGGGCACTCAATTGCTATTTCTCCACCCGGGAGGAAAAAATGGACAGCGGATTCTACGTGGCCTACGCGGGGCTTTCGGCCAGAATGCAGGCGCTCGATATTGTCGCCAGCAATTTATCGAATTCCTCCACGGTGGGATTCAAGGCGCAAAATCCCTTCTACCGCGCGTTTGTTGCCGCGCAAGGCGGCGAATCCCTGAGCCCGCTCAATCAGGCGGTGAACAAGTTCGGGATGTTGGGCGGCAGCCAGGTGGACCTGCGCAGCGGATCGTTCAATCCAACCGGAGACAGCACCGACCTGGCAGTGGAAGGCGACGGCTATTTCACGCTGCAAACCGCCGCCGGCACGCGCTACACACGGAACGGAAGTTTCCGGCTGAACGTCGCGCGCCAAATCACAACGCAAGAAGGCGACCTGGTCCTGGCCGAACAGGGGAAACAAACCGTGCCCATCACCTTGCCGACCGGCGCGCTGGCCGTCAGCCCGGACGGAACCGTCTCGGTGGATGGCGGCGTGGTGGCCAAGCTGCACATCGCGCAATTTGCGCCGGGCACAAACCTGATCCAGGAAGGGGATTCCAAATTTGTGGCCGCGCCCAACAGCGAAGTTCCGGCGTCGGGCGCGAATGTTCGTCAAGGGATGCTGGAGTCGTCGAACCTGAATCCAATGCAGGCCGCGGTGGGGCTGATTCTTTTGCAGCGGCAGGCGGATTTGCTGGGAAGGGCGCTCTCCATTTTGAACGGTGACTTCAATCGCGCGGCGGCGCAAGACGTGCCGCACGTTTAATTCCTGGAGGAAATCGAAACATGATTCGCGCACTCTACACGGCGGCCGGCGGGATGCTGGCGCAGCAAATGAATCTGGATAACATCGCCAACAATCTGGCCAACGCTTCCACGACCGGGTTCCACAGCCGGGCGCTGCAGTTTCAGGACCTGATTTACCAGAACACTGTGGTGCCGGGAGCGGCGTCAACGCAACAGACCACGCTTCCGGCAGGCTTGCAGGTGGGGTTGGGCGTGCGTCCTGCTTCCTCTGAAATGATCCAGAACGAGGGCAATTTCAACGCCACCGGAAATCCGCTGGACCTGGCCATCCAGGGGCAGGGATTTTTTCAGGTGACTTTGCCCACCGGCGATCTGGCCTACACTCGCTCCGGCGCGTTTCATCTGGATCAAAATGGCAATGTCGTCGACGTCCAGGGAAACCCGTTGACGCCCAACATCACGATTCCATCCAACGCTCTTTCCATCACGGTGGGGACCGACGGCACGGTGAGCATCACGTTGCCGGCGCAGGCGCAGGCGCAGCAGGTCGGATCGATTCAGCTGGCCACGTTCGCCAACCCCGGCGGGCTCAACAGCATTGGTCAAAACTATTCGCAGGTGACCACCGCTTCGGGCGACGCCATTCTCGGCACGCCTGGTGGATCGGATGGGCTGGGCAGCATCCAGCAGGGAAATCTCGAGGAATCGAATGTGAACGTGGTGACCGAGTTCGTGAACATGATCCTCGCGCAGCGATCCTATGAGGCGAACTCGCGCGTAATTCACGCCGCCGATCAGATGTTCCAGACCGTGAACGCACTGACGCAGTAATGAGGAAACGCGAATGAAACTGAATTGGGAAATCGTGCTCCCGGGCGCCCTGGTTATTTGGGGCCTGCTTTGCGGAAGCGTTGCGCGCGCGGCGCGCATTCCGCGCATCGAGCTGATGCGCGAAATTCGCGCCGGCGTCGCGACTCCTGGCATTTCCGGAATCGGCGTCGCGGGCGGCGAGGGCGAAACTCGCGCGATGCGACCGATCGGATTGCTGGAGGTTTATGACGCGATCCGCGAGTCGCTGGCGAGCGGCGAAGCCGGCGAGAGAACTACGCTGCGGCCGGAAGACATTCTGCTGCAGGCCCAGATCCTGGTGGCGCCGGGCGACGCGGGACTTCAAGTCCTGCGCGCGGAGCTGGACTCCGGGCTTCGGCGCGCCAAATTCCTGGTGTGGTCCTCCAAGAATCCCAGGGTAGTGCCGTTCGTGGTGACAGCAAAACTGGAACAAACCGCGCTGCTGCATCCGCTGCGCAATGGCGCCGCGAAGCAGGCGGGCCGCGGCTCGGCATTGCAGGCGGTGTCGCCGGTGCGGCGCGCGCCGCAGGAAATCCTGGTTCCGGCTGGACAGCAGGCGACGCTGGTTCTGCATTCGCCGGTCCTGCGCGTGATTGCCGACGTCATCCCGCTGGAGCGGGGAGTGCTGGGGCAGCGCATCCGTGTCCGCATGGTCGAGACGGGGAAAATATTCATCGCGCAAGTGGACGGGCGCGCGCACCTGGATATTAATTTTTGAGGGAGAGCGGACGCATGAGTGCTGCGCTGAAACGACCGCAAATCATGGCAACCTGCGCGCTGGCCGCGATTTCGATGTTGCTGGCGCCCGGGGCGATTTTCGCGAAAGGAAATGCCGCGAAAGCAAAGGCCAAGCCCACCGAGGCGCAGAGTTCGCTGGACGATTACGTGAAGCGCGCGCATGAACTTGCCTCCGAGGAAATGCGCACCACGGGAAGCCTGTGGTCGCCCATGTCCAGAATGTCGAACACGGCCAGCGACTATAAAGCGCGTCGGACCGGCGATCTGGTGATCATCCGCGTGGTGGACAATTTCTCGGCCACCGCGAACGGCACGGCGCAATCGCAGCGGGCCTACAGCGCCTCCTCGAGCTTGAGCAGTTTCCTGGGCACGATTCCTTCCACCAGCCTCTGGAAAAACTTATTTTCGCCGACATCCGCGGAGACTCTGAACGGCAAGGGCCAATCGGCGCTGTCCTCCACCTTGCTGTTGAACCTTTCCGGGCAAGTTGTGGAGGCGCTGCCCAACGGCGTGCTGGTTGTGGAAGCGGTTCGCGATATCACGGTGGGAAACGATCGCCAGACAATTATCTTGCGGGGACTGGTGCGCCCCGGCGACGTCGCTTCTGACGGATCGGTGCTTTCCACCGATATTGCCAATCTGGAAGCGGAAATTCGCGGCAAGGGCCTGGTCGCGGACGCGACCCGCCGGCCGAACGTCCTGGTGCGCACAATCCTGAAGGTCCTGAATTTTTGATTTTCATAGTCATTGGTGCATTGCAGGCATGTTGGTTTGTAAATTTCAAATCTCAAATTTGAAATGTGAACTTCGAGAGAGACCCTATGCGAATGCGGCAAAAATATTTCCTTGGCGTATTGCTCGGTTTGGCGATCCTTGCTCCGGGCGCACGCGCTGAAGAGGCAAAAATTCACACGGCCCGCCTGAAGGATGTAACCACCGTCGAGGGCGTCCGCGACAACATGCTCATGGGATACGGTCTGGTCGCCGGACTGAACGGCACTGGCGACCGCCAGCAGACCATCTTCTCCACGCAAACTCTTGCCAGCATGTTGCAAAAAATGGGCGTGACCGTGGCCGCTCCCGCCACCATGCTGGTTCACAATATCGCCGCCGTATTCGTTACCGCGACGCTTCCTCCTTTCTCGCAGCCGGGAATGCGCATCGACGCCACGATCTCCTCCATCGGCGACGCCAAAAGCCTGGAAGGCGGCATGCTCCTGCTTACCTCGCTGTTCGGTCCGGACGGGCAAGTCTATGCCGTGGCCCAAGGCGGAATCGTGCTGGGAGGATACAGCGCCGGAGGGCGCGGCAACGCCAAACTGGTGAACCATCCCACCGTCGGCCGAATTGCCGGAGGCGCCCTGGTGGAGCGCGATACGGCAGTGAAACTGGACGATTTCAAATCCGTGTCACTGCTGTTGCGCAATCCGGATTTCGCCACCGCCCGCGATGTAGCCGCCGTAGTCAATAAGGAACTCGGCAAGACGGTAGCGCAGGCGATCGACAGCCGGCGCGTGGAAATTTCGGGGATCGAGAAAGGGCCGGACGCCGTGCCACGCCTGCTGGCGCGCATCGAGGAACTCAACGTCCAATTTTCTACCCCCGCCAAAGTGATTGTGAACGAGAGAACCGGAACCGTGGTGATGGGAGCGGACGTTTTCCTGGGCCCATGCTCGATCCTTCATGGCAACTTGGCCATAGAAGTCACCACGCACCTGGAAGTCTCGCAACCGCTGCCGCTGGCCCAGGGCCAAACCGAAGTCGTCCCCCAAACCACGGTGAAGGCGCAGGAGGGTCCGGCGCAGGCCATTCATTTGGAAGAGGGCGCGACCGTGGACCAGCTGATCCAAGGTTTGCAGTCGATCGGCGCGACCGCCAGGGATATCGTCGCCATTCTCCAGGCTATCAAGGCCTCCGGCGCTTTGCAGGCCGAACTGGAGATCATTTGAGCTTACCCATTTCATCGGTGATTGCAGCCCCGTCGCCAGTGGCTGAAGGCGCGAACCGATCCGGAAATGCCGCCGGCGGGAATCGCTCCGAATTGGCCAAGCTGCAAAAGGCTTCCGGTGAGTTTGAATCGATCCTGCTGGTGACGCTTTGGAAGTCAATGAAAGAGACCTTTTCCGATCCGGATAATCCGGATGATAAGGATAGCGACCCAACATTAGCGAATTTTGACAATTTGGGCATGCAGGCGATGGCCGGGGCCGTGGGGAGCGCCGGGGGGCTTGGGATTAAAGGATTGATTCTAAAACACTTAGAACCTACGCTGGCAGTGGGAGGGCAGGGGAAAGCCGGGCATGACGGGTAATTGCCTTGGAATCAATAAGGAGGAGGGACTGGCAGGCTTTGGCCACCTTCATGCAATTAAAGCTTTGAAATGAATTGCCGATCATCCAGATATAGGCGGATTGGACAGGGATCCTAAGATTCCTCTCATTCGCGGCCGGTAAGGCTCCCAGCAACTTGGGCGGAGTATCTCGGCGGGAGGGAAGTGCAAGATGAGAATTGATCCACAGAATCCGATACCGGCAAGTTCGAGCACGAACCGGGTCACCGACGCGCAGAGCGGAACGGGCAAGAGCTCTCTGACGGGAGCTGCGGGTGAGCCGAATGACACGGTGCAATTGTCCTCGGGCCCGGCGACGGTACGGCAATTGGTATCGCAACTGGTGCAGGTCCCGGACATTCGGACTCAGCAGGTCAGTGCGCTGCAGGCGGAAATTCAATCCGGGAAATTCACGCGAAGCAATGACCAGGTTGCAGGAGCGATTACCGCGCAATTATTGGCACCCAATTCGTCGGGATAAGCGCAGCGGAGTGAACCTCCATGGCGGAGATCGTATCTCCCCGCATCGAATCGATATTCGATCCGCGTCCTGGTTCTCAGGAGCAGTCAGCGAAGCACGCGCGCCCGAAAGACAAAGCCGCAGGGAAACCCCAGCAGCAATTGCCGGAGATCAGCCAGCCGGAAGAAGACGAGAAGCACGAACTCGACGAAATGGCCTAGCCCATGAAAATTGATGTGGAAACGTATGTCACGCTGCTGGAGAAGCGCCTGGAATTGCTGCAGAAGCTGGCGCAGCAATTCCTGGATTGCCGCAAGGATTTCATCTCCATGGACCTGGACGGCATGTATGCGCGAATCGCCGAACAGGAAGAATTGTGCCGCAGAATTCAGGGCCTCGATCCCGCAATCAGCACGTTGCAGCAAACCTGCATGAAGCAGTTGGGGCTGGAGCGGCCGGAAGAAGCCGGAGGTGCGGAAAATGCCGCGTGGGCTGGCCGCCTGCGGCAGGTGATGAAGGAATTGGGCGAAGCGCAGACGGAAATAGGTCGCCTGAACCAGATTCATGCAGCCTATCTGCGGCGCTCGCGGAGAACCATTCACGTGCTGATGAATTCGCTGGGCCTGAACGCGGTGACCTACGCGCCGGGAATGGGACCCGGCGTCATCGCGGCGCAAGCCGGAAAGGAAAGCGCATAACATGGGCGGTCTATCCGGAGCACTGAGTATCGCGCTTGGCGCGCTGGCCGCCGACAAGGGCGCGGTCGAAATCACCAGCAACAACATCGCAAACGTCAACACCGCGGGATATTCGCGCGAACAGGTCAACCTGTCGGACAACGCTCCGGTCCTGCTCGGAAACCTGCTGTTCGGGACAGGTGTGACTCTGGGTCAGACGACCAGCATCCGCGACAACCTGCTGGAACGGCGGCTGGACCAGGAGAATCAGGCAGCTGGCCAACTGAGCGCGTTTCTGGGGTCGCTGAACCAGGTGCAGGCGCTGTTCAACGAATCGTCCAGCACCGGATTGCAGACTCCCCTTACCGCATTCTTCAACAGTTTGACGCAACTGTCCGCCAACCCCAGCGACTCGGCCGCGCGCCAGGGCGTAGTCACATCCGGGCAAAATCTGGCCGCGGCCATTCAGCAGGATTCGTCCAACGTGCAGGCGCTGCAAGGCAACACGGATACAGGCGTTCAGCAATCGGTGACGCAGGTCAATCAACTGGCCAAACAAATCGCCGCCCTGAACATAACCATCAGCGGGATCGAGGGCGTTGGGCAGGATCCGGGTCAGGCCCTGGACCAGCGCACCCAGCTGGTCCGGCAACTTTCCGGACTGATCGGAATTTCCGAGGCCGACGCGGGAAACGGCAGCTTGACGATCACCACAGCTAACGGCGCATCGCTGGTGGTTGGAGGGGATAGTTTCGCGCTGACCACGCAGGTCAACAACAACACGACCTTTCACGGCGTCTTTTCGCAGGGCACGGACATCACTTCCACGATCACGGGAGGCGCCCTGGGCGGACAGATTCAGGTGCGCGATCAGGAACTTCCCTCGATCCTTTCCAAGCTGGATACGTTTGCCTACGGGCTGGCCACGGCCGTGAACACGCAAAGCAAGGCCGGCTTCGATGCCAACGGAAATCCCGGCGTGAATTTTTTCAATCAACCCGCTTCTCCCAGCAGCGCGGCGGCATCGCTGGTCGTGGCCATCAGCGATCCGAATCTGGTCGCGGCCAGTTCGGACGGCTCGGTGGGAAGCAACGGAAACGCGCAGGCCCTGGTGAACCTGCAGAATCAGAACATCATCAGCGGCCAAACACCCGCAAGCTACTATTCGGCGCTGATCTTCCAAATCGGCAACGACGTGTCGCAGGCGCAGAACGAACAGACGGCGGTGGGCCTGGTGCAGCAGCAGTTAAACGACCAGCGCGGCGCGGTCTCCGCCGTTTCGCTGGATCAGGAAGCGGCCAGCCTGATTCAATACCAGAGCGCGTATCAAGCCGCGGCCAACGTGGTGAACGTGATCAATACATTATTTACGGTAACTCTGAATATGGCCACCAGGTGAACCAACCATGAGCGTACGCATCAATCCTAATCCCGCGCCGGACCTGCTTACGGCGATCGCGCAGAACCGGCAGGCGCAAAGCACGGCGCTGCAGCAGATTTCCACTGGACGGTTTGTAAATCAGATTTCGGACAACCCCGCTGCGACCGCGGAAGTCACGCTGAACCATATCCAGCAGGCGCAGGACACGCAATATTTACAGAACATCACTTCGCTGACGGCGCAAGGCAACACCATCGATTCCACGCTGAGCTCGGTCGTTACGGCGCTGACGCAGGCGATTTCGTTGGCGGTCGAGGGAGCCAACGGCACCGTTTCCGACGCCAATCGCCAGGCGATTGCACAGCAAGTGACGGGGATCCGCGACCAGGTGCTGAGCTTGGCGAACCAGACCTATCAGGGAAGCTACGTATTCGCCGGCACAGCGACTTCCACACAGCCCTTCGTGCTCGACGCGGCCCAGCCGAACGGCGTTGCTTACAATGGCAACACCAACGTCAACTCCCTGGTCATCTCCCCTGGCCGCACCGTCGCGCTCAACGTTCCCGGAAGCCAGATTTTCACAAATCCCGCCGGTGACGTCCTCGGTGCGCTCAACGGCCTGATTACGGCGCTGCAGACCAATACGGGGGTTCCCGCGGCCAGTATCAATGTGTCCAAGTCGCTTTCCGAGCTCTCCAGCCAGCGCGTATTTTACGGGAATAATTTGCAGCAGTTGCAGACGGCGCAAACCTACCTGACCAACAACCAAGTTCAGCTTGCCACGCAGGAAAATTCGCTGGTGGGCGCGGATCTGGCGACGTCGATCACGAATCTCCAGCAAGCCTCCACCGCAACGACGGCCATTCTCTCGGCCACCAGCCAGATACTTTCCACCATGAATTTGCTGAACTTCCTCAAGTAGCCGGGTCGCGCGGCGAGCAGCGGGAGCAATCGGGCATTTGTAATCAGCCGATATAGGAAACCTGTTCTCGCGGGAATGTCCGAAGCCGGCAGCGTTACGCCGCGGGGTATTGAAAAGTGCCGGCGAGGCGCCGGCGCTACTACTTGAAATACTTTGACTGGCGGGCCATGTATGGATGGCGCGGCGAGAGACAGCCGGGTGTCAGGTTGTCTGGCGGTACATGTTAACCCAGCCTTGAACACCATCGAGGTGGCGGCGTTCGTTTTCAATTTGCATTTTGCGGGTGAGCATGAAGCAGCGGACTTTTTCCAGGGCGATCTGCAGGGCGCGGAGATTTTTCACGTACTCGGCGATTTCCTGCTGCAGGCCGGCGTCGAGTGTTTCGCCGCGGGAGGCGTCTCCCACCTCCGGAGCCAGAATGGACAGGCGCCGCGACAGCGAGCGCAGGTCTTTCTCGGTAAATGAGCAGGTTCCTGCGGCCAGCCCGTCCACGCGCTGGAGAAAGCAGAGAAGCTCCTGATTGGCGGATTGAAAGCGTTCATGCATTGTGCTGTCCATCACACACTCCACTGAAGCCGCGAGGTTTCCAATTCATCGAACTCCGCGCTTGCGGCGGGCTTTTCACGCGCGTCGGGAGGAAGGTCGGGAATCCGCGGCCGCTGCGGATCCGCCGCCAGTTGCTCGTTCGCCAGGTACCAGGCCTGGCGTATGCCGCCAAATAGGTCAATCAGCTCCTCGATGGCTTTGGGCGTGGCCGCGATATTCGCCTGCACGATCATTCCGCGGGCCACTGTGTAGAATAGTTCAAAATGTTTGGCGGCTTCGCCCCCGCGCTCGAAGTCCAGCACATTCTGCAGGTGAGCAATCACCAGGAGGGCATGATTGAGCTCGAACACGCGGGTTTCCACGTCCCCGGCCTGAATTGCCGAAATGGCCCGCAGGAAATCGCGCAAGATGGTGTCGTACAGGGAGAGAACCTGGCCGATAGGCGTGGCGCCACTGGCGGAAACCTGACGATAGGTCAAAGTAGGGTCGCTGGTCATTTTGGTATGCTCGCGAGTTGTTGGGAAAGCTGCTGCTGCAGCAGGGGGAGTTCTTCCAGCGTGGTATTGACCTGGGCATAGATTTGCACCAGGTTCTGCCGTTTCGTAGCCAACGCCGCGCTTAGGTTCAAGATTTGCTGGGTCAATCCGAGCGATGAATTGGTGTAGCCAGTTGCGTCCAGCGCCAGGGAACCGCCAGGGCCGGACAAATTATCGATTACCGATCCCAGGTTGCCGGCAAACCCCGTGGAAGCGGTTTGCAGAAAGCTCTGCACGCCCGAGAAATTGGAGGAAAGCGCGGAAGCCAGCGCGTTGGAATCGATACTCAACGTGCCGTCGTTGTTTGTGTCGATGCCGAGGTTGGTCAGGTTCACCGGCCCGCCGCTGCCGTTCACCGAATACGAGATCGCCCCGAGCAGCGCGGATTGAGCGTCGCGCACGGAGGCGTCGCCCTCCAGCACGTTGACTCCGCTGCCATCCGAGTTCACCTGGAATTGCGCGTTGATGGAAGATATCGCGGTGTTGTACGCGGAAACGAAATTGCTTATGGCGTTGGTAATGTTCGACGTATTCGGTCCGACCGTGAGCGATACAGGCCCGCCCTGCGTGGGTGCCGTCAGATTCAGGGTCACTCCGCCGATTGCGCCGGAGACCGAATTGGTGGCGCTGCTGATGGGCACGCCATCGACGGAAAGGACCGCATTCAAACCGGGAATTTGCGTAAAGCCCAGCGCGGAATTGTCGGCCGCGTGCAGGTTGCCAGTCAGAGTGAGGTTCCCGGGTGCGCCCGAGGACGTGCTGACCACGGCGAGCCTCGCCCCATTGGCGTCCTGGATGACGCTGGCATTCAGCGATACGTGCTGTGTGAAGTTGACCGCTGTGCCGTCGGTCTGGTGCAGATTGCCGCTGACCGACACGTTGGCAGGGGCCGCGGAGGATGTGTTGGCGATGGAAAGATGCGCGCCGTTCGCATCCGTGACGACCGTGGCGTTCACGGCCGTCGTCTGAAGATTGATGGCTGTCGCAATCTGCGCCAGCGTGTTGTTGGTGGAATCCACGGTGATGGACGCAACCGCGCTTCCTCCGGCCGAAACCGTGAACGAGTCGCCGGTTTTCAGCAGAGTGCTGCCCGAGGCCACCGAATCCGATTGAAATGTTGCTGCCTGGCTGTTGATCACCGCCGCAATTTGCGCCAGGGTATTGTTTGTGGCGCCCACGGCCACGGAGGAGATTTGCGAGCCACCGGCCGAAATCGCGATCGTGTCTCCCGTTGCCAGTGCGGTAGCGCCAGTCGCCACCGCCCCCGAGTATAAAGACGAGGTGGTGGCCAAAGAGGTGACCACGATGGAATGGGTGCCGGCTACCCCCGTGGAATCCGCAGTGGCCGTAAGCTGGTTGGAATTCGAAGATGTCGCGATCTCGGAGGAAAAGACGCCAAAGGGATCGTTCAAGGCATTGGCTGCGGACTTCAACGCGTTCAAATTGGAATTGATCGCCGCAAGAGCCGAGGACTGCTGGCCAATGTTAGCCTGATTGGTCTGCAGATTGGTGATCGTGGCCTGGTCAAAGGCAAGGGCTGACGTCACAAACGAATTGACGTCGATCCCCTGGCCGAGTCCGGTGGTGTTGGTTGTGCTGCTTGTGTTTGAGCTCAGGCCTGACACTAGAGATGTTGAGGATGTTGCCATAGTAATCCCTCTAAAGACTATGATCGGCAGTACGCACGAATCACTTTAGGTCTTCGGCATCTGCCCGGAGTCCTGTGATGATAGAAATGAGAGCAATTGGAAAGCCAAAGGGCGGGGCTCCATGAGCCCCGCCCTTTGTGTTCTTATGTGGTGCAAAACGGCTAGCGGAGAAGCGTGAGGATGCTCTGCTGTGCCGAATTGGCCTGGGCCAGTGCCGAAATGCCGGACTGGTTCAGAATGGTGAATCGGGACAAATTGGCGACCACCGACGGGATGTCCGCGGCGCGGATGCCGTCTTCGGCGGAAGTCAGGTTCTGGACTTCGTTGGTGATAACCGCGCTGGCTGCTTGCAGCCGGTTGACGTTGGCACCGAGCGTGCCACGAAGCGACGCGACGCTGGCGATCGCCGTGCTGATCAGCTTGAGTGTGGCTTGTGCGTCGGTCGCGGTCGACAGGGTGTTGGTGACGACCGGCGTAGTGGTAACCGCATTCACGCCGCCTGAGAACGTAGCGCCGCTGACCGTGGTGCCGGCGGCGCTCGTTGTCAAAGTGAAAGCGTTGCCGGCAGTTCCCAGAACGCCTGACTTTTGAGTTAGGGTGACAACGCCACCAAGGTCTGCAGCCGTGACGTTTGTGTCCGCTGCCGCCAGCGTATAGTCCGTCCCGGGCGTGCCGGTGTGATTGATAGCGGAGGTCAGGTTGGTCGCCGCCGTGGTGCCGGAAGCGCCAATCAGGACTTCGCCTTGGACCGCGGGCCCACTGGAAAGTGTGGTCTTGAATGTGTACGTAGTTCCGTCGATGACGACTGTTTGGCCGTCCGCTGGGGGAGTGCCGGCGGTGAAGGACACGGTGGCGGTAGCTGGAGTAGCGGGAGTGGTGACCGCAGCCGAGGTCCCTGCAAATAATCCCAAAGTGTGGGACGAGAGCGTTCCGGTCGTTACGCCGATGGTGCTGGGGCTGACGCCATCGCTGAGGAACGTATTGGTGGCGGTGGCGCTGAACACATTCGCGCCGTTGTAGTTGGTAGTGCTGCCAATGGCATCGATTTCCGAATTGATCTGCGAGTATTCAGCTTGCACTGCGGTGCGTTGCGCGTCGGATACCGAACCGTTGGAAGCCTCCGTTGCCAGCGTCACTGCGCGGTTGAGGAGCAGGGTCACCTGGGCCAAGGTTCCGTCGGCAACTTGCAGGGAGCCGACGCCGGCGTTGGCGTTCTGCGCCGACTGCGTCAGTGCCGTGATGTTGGCATGCAATCCGTCCGCAATGGCCAAGCCCGCCGCGTCATCCGCGCCGGAATTGATTCGCGAGCCGGAAGACAATTGTGACAGGGTTTTGTTCAGGTTGAATTGCGTTTGGGACAATTGGTTTTGCGCCGTCAAAGATGCGATGTTATTTAGAATGCTAATTGCCATTGTGGTAGGCTCCTCATGGTGTGACACGTTTCCCGGTTTGGAACACTTGGTCCAAGAACTGGACTGATCCAAGACTTTCCATGGATCATCACCGGGTTACGAATCAGAGTTGTTGTCGATTGCTGCCGACTCCACCTATCCTATCGGCGCAGGCCTCCTGAGCTTTAGTACCCGCGACCCTTTTTGGACCGATAGGTTTACCTTTAGCCACATTGAGTACTACAGGGCAATGACGATGATTGCGGGTGGATCGCATGTGGTGCGCGCCGCATTAGAAGGTAGTCAGGAGGAGAGATGAAAATCGTGCCAACTCGGGGACCGTCTATTTTTTCGCCCGCCGGGGCAGGGGGGCTGATGCGGCGTTGCCATGTGCAGCTTTTTTCTTGGGTAGCTCATCATGATTGCCTCCTCCTTTCTTATTGCATATCTCGATGACGTGCAGGATTTTGGCGCGTTGCTTGCCTTTAAGAGATTTCACGCCATCCTGGAGCAATGGCGCAGCCTCCTGTTCCCGCGCGGTTGCGGCCAGCAGAATGCCGAAATTGATCTCTGCTTCACTATTGGCGGGCTCCAGGTCCAGGGCTCGCCGGTAGCCGCGCTCGGCGTCTTCGGTCGCGCCTCGGATCAATTGAATGGTCGCCCAATCATTCCACAACTCAGCCGAGTCACTTTGTTTCAAGAGATATTGTAGGAGCTTGGCGGACTGAGCAAGCTGCCCGCGCTGAAACAGGTCCAGGGCGTGCTCATGCTTCTTCTTGAGTATTAGTAATTTCTTATCATTGGCCATCGTTTGTCCCCATGGTATGCACCATTGGCTTCCATTCACCCCTTAAAGCTCAGCGGCCCAACACGAATCCGCGGTAATTCATGCAAACCAAGGGCCAGATTGGGCTTATTTCAATTGTGCAGTGAACTCCAGACCATCCTGGCCGATAAGGATTGCGTGGCCCGACAATTGCGGGTATCAGGGCGAGGAAGTAGTCAGGACCGCCAACTCCTATGATTCAACTTACACGGCTCAACGGCCAGCCCCTGATCGTCAATTCCGATCTGATCAAGTTGATCGAAAACACGCCGGATACGGTGATCACGCTGGTCAGCAGTGAAAAAATTGTCGTCCGGGAAACCAGCGAGGCCGTGCTGGACAGGATCGTGGCGTTCCGGCGGCGCGTGCTCGAAGGGCTTCCCTTGAATTTCTCCGGATGGTCGTCTCCACAGGAGCCGGACCCTTCGGCCAGACGAAAAGATCCCGCGTCCGGAGAAGCATAGGAACATGGATATCGGCACGATTGTGGGGATCATTCTCGCCGCGGGCGCCATCCTGTTCGGCCTGCTGCTGGAAGGTGGAAAAATCGGGCAGATTTTGCAGCCCACCGCCGCGCTGATTGTCTTTGGCGGAACCATGGGCGCGATCCTGGTCCAGTTTCCGTTCCGAGTGGTGATCAACGCATTCCGCAGCCTGATCACCATTTTTTTTGAATCGAAAAACGATCCCCGCGGAATCATCCAGGAAATCGTGACCATCGCGCACAAGGCGCGCAAGGAAGGGATCGTCTCGCTGGATTCCGACCTGGAAAATATGACCGACCCCTTTTTGAAACGGTCGCTCATGCTCGCGGTGGATGGCACCGAGCCCACGGAGCTTCGCAAAATCATGGAACTCGAGATGGAGAAGCAAGGCGAGTATGAGGAAGACATTCCGAAAGTCTTCGAATCGGCCGGCGGCTTTTCACCCACCATTGGAATCATCGGCGCCATTCTCGGCCTGATCCAAGTGATGCAGCACCTGGACAACATCGATGAAGTGGGCAGGGGAATTGCCGTGGCCTTCGTGGCCACGGTCTATGGCGTCGGGGCCGCCAATCTGATCCTGCTGCCCTCGGCAGGGAAACTGAAGATTCGCATCCGCGAGGCCCAGATTATTCACGAAATGATGCTCGAGGGCGTCATCTCCATCATGGAGGGGATGAATCCTCGCATGATTGAGACCAAGCTTTTCAGTTTTCTGGCGGAAGTGCCCAAGGACGAATAGCGGTCGGGGGGCGGGGATATGAAGAGAAGACCGAAGGAACACGTGAATCACGAACGCTGGCTGGTGTCTTACGCGGACTTCATAACTTTGCTGTTCGCATTTTTCGTCGTTCTCTATGCCTCCTCGCAGGTGGATAAGCGAAAGGCCGGCCGCCTGGCGCTGGCCATTCAAGTTGCATTCCAGGAAATGGGCGTTTTTGAAACATCGAGCAAAAAAATTCCTTTAGCGAACGATGAAGCCATCCCGTTTGAAAAAGTGCAGATCGTGGAAAACGTCAAGCGAAATAGCGATCTGAAACGTGTGGTTGATCCCATGAATGGAATGCTGAGCACTCCCGTCGCGAACCAATCTTTGCGCAATGCCCAACGGGAAATTCAAAAAGCTCTGGACCCGGAAATCAGCCGTCATGAGGTCACCATGACCATGCACGGGGAGGGCCTGGTGGTCAGCCTGAAGGAGATGGGATTCTTCGACAGCGGGTCGGCCATCATTCTCCCAAATTCGATGAACGCAATATCGCGCCTGGCGGAGGTACTGAAAACCCGTCCGGAAAACCTGCGAATCGAAGGGCATACGGACAATGTGCCCATTCACACGGCGCGGTTCGCCTCGAATTGGGAGCTTTCCACCTCCCGGGCAACCGAATTGATCCAGTTGCTGATCACCAAATACGGTTTGCCCCCCAATCGCCTTTCAGCGGCCGGGTATGGGGAGTTCCACCCCCTAGCAAGCAATGACACTCCAGCCGGTCGCGCCCAAAACCGCCGCCTGGACGTGGTCATACTCGCTCCCCAGCAGCCTTTCCCAAATACGTTTTCCAACCCGGACCCCGTCGGGGGGCCGGAGAACAAAGGCACAACGCCTTCCCCCGGACAACCTTAGGCCGGCACGGGGCGCGTTCAAGCTTTGCGCGACTTGGCCGATGGGACTGTGGAACGCCCATGGCAGAACCATGAAACTCGGTGCGCCTTGCCAAGTCCACGAGCAATCCGTGATGAGACGTGCGGCTCGATCGACGTGCCGGGAAAATCCAGGGTTCGGCTTGATCCGGATCCCGACGGGAATTGCACCCCCGAGGAATCTGCATCCATGTTGAAAAATCGAATGCATTCAGGCGGCTCTAATGTCAAACGAAGCCACTCTGCTTAAAGACGAAACGGTGGACGCGGAATATTTAGCCGATCCGGCATGGATCCGCATCCGCGATTTGATCTACCAGGTGTCCGGAATTTACCAGGCGGAAAATAAATTCTACCTTCTGGTCAGCCGGGCCGTACGAAGAATGAAAGTGGTGGGCGCGCGTTCGCCGCGGGAATACCTGGAATTTCTGACGGCGCGCCCGAATCGTGAATCGGAAATGAGGAACCTGCTCAACGAGATCACCATCGGCGAGACCTGCCTGTTCCGAAGCCTCCCCCAGATCGACGCGCTGCGCAAAGTGGTGATTCCCTCGCTGGCGGAAGCGAAAAAAAAGATGGCGTACACGAAGTTGCGATTCTGGAGCGCGGGTTGCTCGACCGGCGAGGAACCCTATACGCTGGCCATGATCCTGCTGGAGGAAACGCAGGGCGCCCTAAAGGGCTGGACTTTCGAGGTGGTCGCCACAGACTTGAACGACCGTTCGGTGGCCAAGGCGCAGGAGGGAGTTTACAACGACTACGCCGTGCGGAACGTTCCCCCTGAATTCATGAAGAAATATTTCACCAAGTCGGGATCGGAATACCGCGTGGCCGACTGCGTCAGGCCGCATGTTTCCTTTTCCAGGCTGAACATGCTGGACGACAGCAAGATGCTGTTCATGCGCGGGCTGGACGTCATCTTTTGCTGCAACGTCCTGATTTATTTCGACGGCAAGTCCAAGACGCGCACCATTCAGCATTTCTATAACGGCTTGCTGCCCAATGGTTATTTTTTTCTGGGCCATTCTGAGTCGCTGTTCGGGATCAACGATAAGTTTCGCCTGGTCCATTTTCCCGGAGCCACCTCGTACTGGAAGGCCACGGAAACGTTCGTCAAGGCAGGTACTCCATGAAGAACGAAAGTCTCGACCGTCTACGTTCGCGAATCATAAAGATCGACGCCATGCCGGCCATCCCCGTGATCTTGCGTCCGCTGCTTCGCTGCCTGGACCAGCCGGCCGAACAGGTGGACATGAACCGCATCGTGGAACTGGTTTCCTACGATAAATCGATCGCGGCGCAGTGCATTCGCATGGCCAATTCCGCGCTCTTTGCCCGCAGCACTCCGGCGGAGACCGTGCGCACCGCCGTCCTCAGTTTGGGGATGTGGCGGGTGCGCGACCTGTTGTTTTCCAATTCTCTCTCCCAGGTTATCCCCACCAATCGGTGGGTGGTGGACCCCTCCGTTTTCTGGCGGCATTCGCTGGGCTGCGCGCTGGTTGCCCGCCGATTCGCGGAAATTATCGGCTACCCGGATCCCGAGAAAGCCTATCTGGCGGGTTTGCTGCACGACATCGGCGTGCTGGTGAATTGCATGGTGGCGCCCGAGGAATTCAAGATCGCGATTCAAAAGGCGGCGGCCGAACAGATTCCCCTCAACGAAGCCGAACAGGCCACGCTGGGATTTACACATTGCGATTCCGGACGCATCCTCGGCGAGGCCTGGAAAATTCCGCCCGACCTGATCGATGCCATAGAACTTCACCATGACATTGGAGACCCCAACCGCGGCGGCCCGCTGGTGGCCATGGTTCACCTCAGCGATTTGCTTTGCCGCCTGCGCGATCTGGGTTACGGCTATTACGAGCCCAGGCAGGTCGATTTTGCGAATGAACCCGGCTGGCTTTACCTGGCCATGCAGTTCCCGGGACTGGCCGACCTGGACATGGCCCGCTTCACCTTCAGCCTGGACGATTATGCGCGGGAAGTTGGGGAGCTGGTAGCCACGGTGTTTGCCGGGCGGGGCGCTGCGTAACGAAAAATTGCCATATGCGTCCCTCCGAGGATTCGCGGCAATTTTAGTGAAGCTTTCCCGGGGCGGGATCGCGTCCCTACACTATCAGATGATTTGCAGTCGCTGATTTTTTCCTGGGCGGCTGCGTGTTTCGCCTCCATCTTCATCTGGTCACAAATTGATTTGTTTCCCGTTGACACTTTAACCCCTGCGGAATAAATTCATCCCGTCGGCGATTGCGGTTTGCGCGCCGGCAAAGCAGCAACCCCTTCCCGCCGTTCGGCCCGCATTCACTTTTATTGACGAGGAAACCCGTGCCCACAAATTCAATGTTGGACAAGGACGCGCATCCCCTGGCCGGTGCGAAGGCAGCAGCGGAATCGCAGGGAGCCGTTCATAAAGCAAGCAGTGCGCCGCGTTCGACGATTCCGTTCCCCGAACCGGACCGCTTGGTTCGCAAGGCGGCCATGAGCGCCCCGCCAGGGCAACTTCCGCGAGCCTTAGCTCATGAGTTAAACAATCTGCTTACGGTGATTATGGGGCACGCCGAGTTTTTGCTGAAACGCCGGGAATCGCCGGAAAATTTTCAGCTGCGGGTCGCGGAAATCCGCAATGCCGCCAAGCGCGGGCTCTGGCTGACCAACCAACTGCTTGCTTCGGCCGGTCCCAGGCAGCCGTCGCGCTGAATCCTTGGCAAGGCGGCGGTTCGCACACTCGCTCGCGCGCGGAATCCCGGGCCGTCGGCTTGGAATCAGCCCCCGCATCCCGCCTTAAGGCCTCAGGCGGTTTGTTGCACGGGAACCGCACATCCCTTCACACTCCTGGTTGACTTCCAGCCGGGCAACTCTTGTAATGGATAGCGCGAGAATATGAATTTCCCCGATCGAACCCGCGTGTGAGCGATCCCGGTGCAGCCGTTGCCAGCCGGTTCGCCTCGAAGCGCTCGTCGTTTCTAGTCGCCTCAGGAATTTTCCTCAGCCGCGTTGCGGGCCTGATCCGCGACCGCGTATTCGCCCACTACTTCGGAAACTCGGACGCCGCGGACGCCTTCAAGGCTGCATTTCGCATTCCCAACGCGCTGCAGAATCTGTTTGGAGAGGGCGTGCTGTCGGCTTCCTTCATTCCTGTATACGCGTCGCTGCTCGCGCACGGAGAGGAGAAAGAAGCGCGGCGCACCGCGGGAGCCGTGGCGGCTCTGCTCGCGCTCAGCACCTCTGTTCTGGTTCTGCTCGGCGTGCTGGCTACCCCATATTTGATTGACGCGATCGCGCCCGGATTTTCGGGCGAAAAACGCGAGCTGACCATCCGTATCGTGCGCATCCTGTTTCCGGGCGCGGGATTGTTCGTGTTGTCGGCGTGGTGCCTTGGAATCCTGAACAGCCACCGCAAATTTTTTCTTTCCTACACCGCGCCGGTGATCTGGAACGCCGCGATGATCGGCACGCTTTGGATGTTTGGAGCGCGGTATGCGCAGTTTCCGCTGGCCATTGTCCTGTCCTGGGGATCGGTGCTCGGCGCGGCGCTGATGGTGGCGATTCAGTTGCCGGTTGTGCTGGGGCTCCTGCGCGGGCTCCATTTGTCGTTTGCGTTTCATCTGGAAAATGTTCGAGTGGTGGTGCGCAACTTCTTCCCGGTGTTTATCAGCCGAGGCGTCGTGCAGATCAGCGCCTACGTGGACGCGCTGCTGGCCAGTTTGCTGCCGACTGGCGCGGTGGCGGCCTTGGCCTACGCGCAGACGCTGTATACGCTGCCAGTCAGTCTGTTCGGCATGTCCGTATCGGCAGCGGAGCTTCCCGCAATGTCCGGCGCGGTGGGCGCGGAAACCGAGGTTGCCGAAGTCTTGCGCGCGCGACTGAATGCCGGCCTGCGGCAAATCGCGTTTCTGGTGATTCCTTCGGTGGCTGCGTTTCTTATTTTAGGAGACGTCATCGTCTCCGCGATTTATCAATCGGGCCGATTCACCCATGCCGACGCGACCTATGTCTGGGGAATTCTGGCCGGATCGACGGTGGGATTGTTGGCCTCGACGCTCGGGCGTCTCTATTCGTCCACATATTACGCGTTGAAAGACACGCGCACGCCGCTGAATTTCGCAATCATTCGCGTGGTGTTGACCACAGTGCTCGGATATCTCTCGGCGATTCCGCTGCCGCACCTTCTGGGAATCGACTCGCGCTGGGGCGTTGCGGGCCTCACGATTTCAGCGGGGGTTTCATCCTGGGTGGAGTTCGCGCTTCTGCGCCGCACGCTCAACCGCCGCATCGGAGCCACCGGCCTTGCGCCCGCGTACCTGCTGAAGGGCTGGGCCGCGGCGCTCGTCGCCGCGGGAATCGGCCGGGCGCTGCTGCTCGCCGTCGGGCATCACAATCCGGTAATCGTGGCCGTCGTGGTCCTTGGCCCATACGGCATCGCTTATTTTGCAGGGGCTGCTGTCCTTGGCCTGCCGGAAGTGCGCGGCATGATTCAGATGCTTTCCCGGATGCGTGGCCGCGCCGCCTAACTTAGCCTTGCGCTACTTCCCAGCTTTGGCTTTAGTGGCATCGATTTCCAGCGGTTTCCGCGCGACCGTATCCGGCGGCGCGGCGCGCAGGTATTGCGCCGGCCAGCTGATCGGCTGTTTCAGTTCGCGCGCGGCGCGCAGGGGCCAGTAGGGATCGCGCAGGAATTCGCGCGCCATGAAAACCAGGTCGGCCTTTTCGTTGGCCAGAATTTCCGACACTTGTTCTTTCGTTTCGATCAATCCGACCGCGCCGGTCATGATCTTAGCTTCGCGCCGAATGCGCTCGGCAAAAGGCACTTGAAAGCCGGGGCCGGCCACGATTTTCTGGTCCGGGACCAGTGCGGCGGAAGAACAATCCACCAGATCCACGCCCAGAGTTTTAAGTTGCTTGGCCAGTTCCACGGATTGATCGACGTCCCAGCCGCCTTCTTTCCAGTCGGTCGCGGAAATGCGAATGAACAGCGGCATGTTGTCCGGCATTTGCTTGCGGACCGCGGTGACGACTTCGCGGGCAATTCGCGTGCGGTTTTCAAATGAGCCGCCGTATTCGTCCGTGCGAAAATTGCTGAGCGGGGAAAAGAATTCGTGCAATAGGTAGCCGTGGGCGCCGTGAATTTCAAGGATGCGGAAGCCGGCCTCCAGCGCACGCCGCGCGGCCTGCGTGAAGGCATCGACAATGCCGCGGATTTCTTCCTTCGTCATGGCGCGCGGCATGGCGTAATGATCCGAATATGCGACGGCGCTCGGAGCCAGCGGCTCCCAGCCGCCCTGATCCAGCGGAACGGCGTCGGCGCCTTCCCAGGGACGTTGCGTGCTCGCCTTGCGCCCCGCGTGAGCCAGTTGCATTCCGGGGACGACGCCCTGTCCGGTTACAAATTTCACAATCCGCGACAAAAAATCTATGTGCGCGTCCTTCCAGATTCCCAGATCCTCCGGGGTGATGCGCCCCTCGGGAGTGACCGCGGTGGCCTCGGTAAACAGCAAGGAAGCGCCGCCCACGGCGCGCCCGCCGAGGTGCACCAGGTGCCAGTCATTGGCAAACCCGTCGTTGCTGGAATACTGGCACATCGGCGAAACGGCAATGCGGTTTTGCAGCGTGATGCCGCGAATCGGAAGTGGATCGAATAGTTGCGCCATGGTTTCCTTTTTTTGATTTTCCGCTTTTCAAAAATCCTGAATTACGTGTTCTGATGTCCACTGCGAATGACATGCGTTCTTGTAAGACAGACACTCTTGTCTGTCCGGTTTAGATTTTCGTCGCCGAGCGCAAAGCGGGACAGACAAGAGTGTCTGTCCTACCAAAACCCGCGCAGCGCCCGCCGGAAAGCCGCTGAAAGATTGTTAGGCCGCGAGCGGGGCGGTACGATGGTTCCAGCAAGAACCGCCATGGGTCCCGAGCCGGACGACATTTTACAGAATACGGAGCGGTTGCGCGTGGATTACTTCTGGCGGCAGGCCCAGCGGGCAGCCGCGTGCCACTCGCGCGCGTCGATCTTCGGAAGAGTGCGGTTTATGAGCTCGGAAAACGCGGCTTTCGCGCAGAAGAATCGCAGAGCGCGCGCATGAAGACTGAATTATTTATTCGCCGGTCCCGCATCGCGGCGTCCGCGGCCGAAGTCTATGCCTGGCACGCCTTCCCGGACGCGCTGGAACAGTTGACACCGCCAGGCGAGCACGTCGAAGTTTTGGAAAAAACTGGCGGAATCGAGCGAGGGGCGCGCGTAATGCTGCGATTTGGGCGGTGGCCGTTTCGCCGGCGATGGGTCGCCGAGCATCAGGATTTCGAGGTGGGCAGCTACTTCAGCGACCTCCAGGTTTCCGGACCGTTCGCTTACTGGAAGCATACGCATTCGTTTGAGCCGGAGGGTCCCTCCGCGTGCATCTTGGAAGATCGTGTGGAATACGCCCTTCCGTTTGGTTTTCTTGGGCGATTCTTAGCCGGCAGATTTGTCCGCCGTAAGATCGAGGAGATGTTTGAGTATCGCCATGCGGCGACCGCGCGGCTGATTGCAGCACGGCATGGTCCGCAACGAGACTAGAGTTACCGCGGACAATGGTCCCGCACAACTCCCGCCCGGCATTGGGATGACGTTCATCTTCCCCGGCGCGTCCGCCTGTATAATAGGTCCTCGATGAGCACACCTCCGCGCAAGCCTTTAGCAGATTTGTCGTCCCTCAAGATCGACGACCATGCCCGCAAGTCCGGCAACTGGGGCAAGCGCCTGGGCTGGCTCGCGATTATATTGGTGATGCTTATGGCCGGGGCTGGCGCCGTTTACCGCTTCAAGGATTCAAAGGCAGTCGTGGAAGTGACCACGGCGCGAAGCGCGGCGAATGCCCCCGAAGCGGCGCTGCTCAATGCCAGCGGCTATGTGACTCCCCGGCGGCGGTCCAGCGTGGCCGCGAAGATCACCGGCCGCGTGATCGAAGTGGATACCGACGAGGGCATGTCGATCAAGGAAGGCCAGATCATCGCGAGGCTCGACTGTTCGGAATTCGACGCCGCGCTGGCTTCGGCCAAGGCGGATCGCCTCGCCACGCAGTCTGCAGTGAATGATCTTCAAGTCAATCTTGCAAATGCGGAACGCGAGCTGGAACGGACAAAGAAACTGACAGCCGCGGGCGTCTCGACGCCGCAGGCCTTGGATGCCGCGCAGACGCTCACTGAGAGTTACCGCGCGCGCATCGCGCTGACCAAGGACCAAGTCGCGGCCGCCGATCGCAGGATCGACGTGGCGCAGGAAAACGTGAACAACTGCACGATTCGCGCCCCGTTCTCCGGGCAAGTGGTTTCCAAGGATGCTCAGGTGGGCGAGATGGTATCGCCGATTTCCGCCGGCGGAGGATTTACGCGCACCGGGATCGCCACGATCGTGGACATGCAATCGCTCGAAATCGAAGTGGATGTAAACGAATCGTATATCGCGCGCGTCAAGCCGCGCCAAAGGGTCAGTGCCACGCTCGATGCCTATCCCAATTGGCAAATCCCTTCGCACGTGCGGACCGTCATCCCAACTGCGGACCGCCAGAAGGCCACCGTGAAAGTTCGCATCACATTCGATAAATTGGATCCTCGTATATTGCCGGATATGGGCGTGAAAGTAGCGTTCCTGGGCGAGGAGCAGCCGCGCGCCGCTGCCGGTAGCGCGGCCGCCGCGGCAAAGGCTTTGATCCCCAGCTCCGCCGTGCGCCAGCAGGACGGAAGGGCCGCTGTGTTTCTGGTTCACGACACAGTGGTGGAGCGCCGCGCCGTGACACTGGGATCTCAGCACGGTGACGACGTCGAAGTCCTGGCGGGAGTGGCCGAGGGAGATACGATCGTGGCGAAGGTCCCGGAAAATCTGCGCGACGGCCAAACCGTCGAAGTAAAAAAGTGAGGATCTCGGCATGGTACGAGTAGATGGCAACGGGGGCGCTGCGAGCCTGATTCACGTGCGGGGCCTGGACAAGAAGTACACGCGCGGCGGCGAGGAAATCCACGTCCTGCAGGGACTCAACCTGGACGTCGATAGCGGAGATTTCGTCGCCTTCATGGGACCCAGTGGCTCGGGCAAGACCACGCTGCTGAATCTGCTCGGGGGCCTCGATGTGCCCTCCGCCGGCACGATCACCGTGGCCGGCGACGAAATCACGCACATGTCGGCGAGCAAGCTGACGGGTTGGAGGGCGCGCCACGTCGGCTTCATTTTTCAGATGTACAACCTCATCCCGGTGCTGACCGCGTTTCAAAACGTGGAGCTTCCGCTGCTGCTCACCAAACTCTCCAAATCCGAACGCAAGCAGCACGTGGAAACGGCTCTGCAACTGGTGGGGCTTGGCGATCGCATGAAACATTACCCGCGGCAACTCTCCGGCGGGCAGGAGCAGCGCGTGGCGATTGCCCGCGCCATTGTTTCCGATCCCACATTCTTGTTATGCGACGAGCCGACCGGGGACCTGGACCGCAAAGCGGCCGATGAAATCATGGATCTGGTTGGACGCCTGGTGAAGGAATACGGCAAGACGGTGCTGATGGTGACACACGACCCGGCAGTGGCGCAGCAGGCGCAAGTCACGCTGCGCCTGGAGAAGGGAAGCCTGGTGGGTGCGCCGGAGGGAGCCGCCAAGCCATGAAATTCCTGCCGCTGCTGATCGCCAATCTGTTCCGGAAAAAGTTGCGCACGTCGCTGACGATCGGATCGTTTGCCGTCGCGCTGTTCCTGTTCGGACTGCTGGTAATTGTCCGCGGGGCGTTCAGCCAGGGCGAGGAAATCGCCGGCGCTGACCGCCTCGTGGTCATCAACAAGACTTCCATGATTCAGCCGCTGCCGATTTCCTACCGCGACCGCCTGCTGCGCATGGACGGGATCAAGCAGGTGACCTACCAGAACTGGTTCGGCGGCGTCTACCAGGACCCAAAGAATTTCTTTCCGCAATTTGCCATCGACGTGGCGGACCAGCGAGCCATGTATCCGGAATTCAACATTTCGGAAGACCAGTGGAAAGCGTTTGTCGAGGACCGCGAGGGCGCGATCGCCGGCAAAAGCACGGCCGAAAAATACGGCTGGAAAGTGGGCGACCGGATTCCCATCAAAGGCACGATCTATACCGGAGCGTGGGAGTTCAATCTCCGGGGAATTTACGACGGCACGCGCCCGGCGGACGACACCACTCAGTTCTGGTTTCACTACGATTATCTGGACGAGCGGAGAACATTCGGCAAGGGCGACGTGGGCTGGTACGTCCTCCGCGTGACCAATCCCGATCTTTCCGTGCGGGTCGCCAAAACCATTGACTCGGAATTCGCCAACTCGCCGTTTGAAACCAAGACGGACACCGAAAAGGAATTCGCCGCGTCGTTCGTGAAGCAGATGGGCAACATCGAGTTCCTGATTCTCACCGTTGGCGGCGTCGTATTCTTCACGCTGCTGCTGGTCACCGGAAACACCATGGCCATCGCGGTGCGCGAGCGCATCGGGGAACTTGCCGTGCTCAAGGCTCTGGGATTCTCCAACCGGTTCGTGCTGATCCTGGTCATGGTCGAGTCGCTGATTGTGGCGTTCGCCGGCGGGGGATTGGGATTGCTGCTCGCGAAATTGTTCAGCCTGCGCGGCGATCCCACGGGCGGCATCTTGCCTTATTTTTATTTGCCGCCGATTTGGATCGTGGCCGGAATCGGCACGGCGCTGCTGGTAGGAACGGCCGGAGGAATTTTGCCGGCGATTTCCGCGATGCGGCTGCGCGTGGTGGACGCCATCAGGAGAGTCTGAACGTGCCCATACCGGTAATCTACAACTTGAGGAGCGTGCGCGCGCGGTGGACTTCCGCCATCGTCGCGATTCTCGGCATTGCCGGCACGGTCTCCGTCTTTGTGGCCATGATGTCACTGGCGCGCGGATTCAAGATGACGCTGGTCAGTTCGGGCTCGACGCAGAACGCCATGGTGCGCCGTGCGGGATCGACGTCGGAAATAGACGGCGCCGTTTCCCTGGAGCAGGTGAAAGTGATTGAGGACGCGCCCGGCCTTGCGCGATCGGACGAGGGGCCTTTGTTGAGCCCCGAGGTTGTGGTGATCGCGGCGTTCCCGCTGAAATCCAGCGGCACCGACGCGAATGTGCAAGTGCGCGGCGTTTCGCCCATGGTGTTGCGCGTGCGCGACAATGTCAAAATGGTTGCCGGGCGATTTTTCCAGCCCGGCCTGAATGAATTAGTGGTCGGCAGCCATGCGGCGACGTCTTACCGGGGATTGGACCTGGGCGACACCATCAAATTCGGCGGCGGCACGTGGAAAGTCGTCGGCGTTTTTGACGCCGATGGCGCCGCGTTTGACTCCGAAGTGTGGGCGGATGCCCACGTCGTGAGCCAGGTGTATCACCGCCCCGAAAATGTTTTCCAGTCGGTGACGGCGCACCTCACATCCCCCGGCGCCCTCGATACGTTCAAGGATGCGCTCACGGCCGACCCGCGCATGACCGTCGAGGTAGATCGCGAGCGCGATTATTACGACAGGCAATCGCAAACCCTTACGACGCTGATCGTGGTGCTGGGAACGATCGTGGCGGTGGTTATGGGCATCGGCGCCGTGTTCGGCGCGCTCAACACCATGTATTCGGCCGTCGCGGAACGCTCGCGCGAAATCGCCACCATGCGCGCGCTGGGCTTCGGCGCGGCCAGCGTGGTGTTTTCTTTCCTGATCGAGGCGCTGCTGATTTCGTTTCTGGGCGGGTTGCTCGGATGCCTTCTGGTGATTCCCCTCAATGGGCTGACAACCGGGACCATGAATTTTCAGACGTTCACGTATCTCGCATTCGCGTTTCGTGTGACGCCGGAATTGCTGCTTGGCGGCATCGCGTTTGCTTTATTTATGGGATTGGTGGGAGGCGTTCCGCCTGCGATTCGCGCGGCACGGCAGCCGGTTTCCGTCGCGCTGCGCGCGCTGTAGCCCGGGTCTTCAGACCCGGAGGTTGTTGTGGCGCCGGCTTCCCGCCGGCGCCACTAAAAGCGTTCTCAATCGTTTTCCTGCGTCACAATGTGCACATCCACGGCGGGCGCGTCGCGCAGGAAGCGGTGTATGGCGGTCATGTAAAGGTATTTCCGCCAACCTTCCACGGCGGTGCGGCCAAAGATCACCTGCGTCACGTGTTTTTCGCGCACGAATTCCGCGGTCGCGGCGGCCACTTCTTTTCCCTTCAGCTTCACCACTTTTGCGCCCAGGCTCTCGGAAAATTGGATGTTGGCGTTGAGCGAATTCTGGTCCTGGTCGGAAGTGTCGTGCCCGATGTCGACGTAGATCGCAAACAGTTCCGCGTCCATGCGCCGCGCCATGCGCGCCGCGCGCGCGATCAGATATTGCGCCCTGGGATTCGAGCTGAAGCACACGGCAATGCGTTCGCGCACCGGCCACGGATCCTGAATGTCCTTCTGCTCCATGTAGGATTCCAGGCTGCGGTCCACCTGTTCGGCCACCTGGCGCAGGGCGAGTTCCCGCAGGGCAATCAAATTGCCGCGGCGAAAAAAATTCCGCAGGGCCTGATCCACTTTTCCGGTGTGGTAGACCTCGCCGCGCTTCATGCGGTTTTGCAGGGCTTCCGGGGTCAAGTCAACCATCACGATTTCGTTGGCGTGTTCGAGCACCCAGTCGGGAACGGTTTCGCGAATCTTGATTCCGGTAATCGCGCCAACCGTGGGAGCAATGCTTTCCAGGTGCTGCACGTTTACCGTTGAGAGCACTTCCATTTTCGCTTCGACCAGATCAAGGACGTCCTCGTACCGTTTGCGGTGCTTGCTGCCGGGGATATTCGTGTGGGCCAGCTCGTCCACCAGGACGACCCTAGGATTTCTCTTGATGATGGCGTCGGCGTCCATCTCCTCGAAGATCGTGCCCTTGTATTCGATCTTTTTCATCGGCACCTGCTCGAGCTGCGCAGCAAGTTCCGCGGTGCCCTTGCGCCCGTGCGTTTCCACGATGCCCACGACCACGTCTTCGCCGCGGCTGCGCCGGCGAATGGCTTCGCCCAACATGCTGTATGTCTTGCCCACACCCGGGGCGTAGCCAAGAAACAATTTCAGGATTCCCTTGGTGCGCTCCTGAGACGAGACCTCTTCCAGCCACTGCTCGGGCGTTTTTGTCATCGCAGATATTCTCTTCTATTATGCGCTGGAAATGCTAGGCTAGAATCGCCCCGTGAAGAAGAATCTGCCCATCACCCTGGCCCGGTATGCAGCCGCTCTGGCTGCGGTCGCGGCGATTACCTTGTTCTACCGCTCAACGCATCGCTTCAACGCGACGACCATTGCGTTCACCTACCTGCTTGCCGTCCTCGGCGCTTCCACCCTCTGGGGACTCGCGGTTTCCGTCTTCATGTCGCTGGTCGCCACGCTGGCCTACAACTATTTTTTCCTGCCACCTGTGGGCACCTTCACCATCGCGGACCCGCAGAATTGGGTGGCGCTGATCACGTTCCTGGCAACTTCCGTTCTGGCCAGCGATCTCTCGACGCGCGCGCGCAATCAGGCTGCCGAGGCAAACCGGCGGCGGCGCGAAGTCGAGCGCCTGTACAAATTCAGCCAGCGCATGCTGACCGCCGGCAATCCCATCGAGTTGCTGAACGCCATCCCGCGCCAGATCGTGGAAATCTTCGAAGTGGGGGCCGCCGCGGTGTTCCTGTCGGACAAACAGAAGATCTACCGCTCCGGAATGAACCTGCCGCAACTCGACGCCGACCACCTGAAAGCCATCGTGGCTCGCGAGGACATGGAGGTGGACGAGGAGCACAGCCTCTGCTTCGCCCCGCTCCGTTTGGGATCGCGCATTCTGGGCAGCGTGGGCCTCTCGGGCCCAGTGCTTTCGCGGCCATCGCTCGAGGCTCTGGGATCGCTGATCGCCGTGGCCATTGAGCGCGCGCACGCCATCGAAATGGTGGGGAAGACCGAGGCGGCCCGCGAAGGGGAGCGCCTCAAATCGGCGCTGCTGGACGCCATCGCGCACGATTTCCGCACGCCGCTGACCTCCATCAAGGTTTCGGTGACGAATCTGCTGTCGCCGGCGAAACTGGACGAGTCCCAGCGCATCGAATTACTGAACATCATCAACGAAGAGTGTGACCGGCTGAACCGGCTGGTCGGGGAAGCCGCCGAAATGGCGCGCCTGGAAGCCGGCGAAGTCAAGCTGCAGATGGAGACGCTGCGCGTGGTGGACCTGATCTCCGAGGCGCTGGATGTTTGCAAGGGCGTCCTGGGCACGCGGCCGGTAAGAATCGAAATGAAGAATCAGAATCTGCTGGTTCACGCGGATTTGGCGCGCGCGAAGGAGGTGCTCGTGCACCTTGTCGAGAACGCGAATCTGTATTCCGCTCCCGACCGCCCCATCACCATCGGCGCGGAAGAGCAGGCGGATTTCGTATCGTTCAGCGTCGCCGACCAGGGGCCGGGCATTGCGGATGCGGAACTCGCCCTGATTTTCGACAAGTTTTACAGGGGTTCGGATCAGCGGTATCGCGTGCAGGGCACGGGCATGGGCTTGCCGATCGCGAAAGCCATCGTGGAAGCGCACGGCGGATCGATCAGTGTGATCAGCCAGCTGGGACAGGGGTCCGTATTTTCTTTCAGCCTGCCAATTGTGAGGGGGACGGCGGAACACCGATGAGCACACCGACGATTCTGGTTGTGGATGACGAGCCGCAAATCCGCCGCGTGATGCGAACCACGCTATCGAGCAACGGATACTCGGTGGTCGAGGCCAAAAGCGGCGAGGAAGCTCTGGAGATGATGCGCAAGGAGCGCCCCGAACTCGTCCTGCTCGATGTCAACATGCCGGGGATGGGAGGCCTGGAAGCCTGCCGCGAAATTCGCGACCAGTCCGACGTCGCCATCATCATGCTGACGGTCCGCAATACCGAGCATGACAAAGTGCTGGCCCTGGACGCCGGCGCCGACGACTACGTCGTGAAACCGTTCAGCGTCGAGGAACTTCTGGCGCGCATTCGCGCCGCCCTTCGCCGGACCACCTCCGCGGAACCTATTCCCTCATACGTTTCCGACGATCTGGAAATCGATTTCGAGCGCAGGAAAGTGCTGGTCAAGGGGAATCAGGTGCGGCTCACTCCGAAGGAATTTGATTTGTTGCGCCACCTGGTGTCCAGCCAGGGCAAACCGCTCGAGCACCGCCGCCTGCTGCAGGCCGTGTGGGGTCCGGACTACGGAAATGAAACGGAATACCTGCGCGTGTTCATCAATCAGTTGCGGAAGAAAATTGAACCGGATCCGTCGCACCCGAAGTACATCCACACCGATCCGTGGGTAGGTTACAGGTTTGAGCCCACCAGTTCGGCCCCCGCCAAACCGAAGAAGAAATAGCGCCTGAGTTGTTAGAGAGCAGTGCGGTCTTGATTTTCTCTCCCGGCCGCATGAAGCCGCGCAGGCTTGAAGTTTGCGCTAAGAGAGCCAGGCGATCCTGTTATGGCTTCCGAGCCGCGATCAGCCACCACGTTTCGTGGGAAGGGTCACCTTCAATGAAGCGATCCTGCCGGCCGACGATTTCAAACCCTCCCTCACGGAGTTCCTTTTCGACTTCGTTGACGGACACCTCATGCTGCTCCGCGGCCGTTCCCATCAATCCAGTCTTGGCCGGAAGAGGTTCACGATCGACCACGACCAGCCTTCCCCCGGAAATCAGCGAATTGAACAGGTGAGAAAGGATGGAGTGCGAATCCGTGAATTCATGATAGGTGTTGGCAATGAGTACGGCGTTGGCGCCCTGCGCAGCCAGACGCGGATCGCCGGCTTCGCCAAGAACAATTTTGACGTTGCGTTGGCCTCTTTGGAATGTCCTGATCCACAAAAACATCAGAGGCAACCTGCGGATGTCCTCCGCCAAAACCTTGCCGCTTGGGCCGACTGCGGCCGAGAGCTTAAGCGTGAAGTATCCCGATCCGCATCCCAGATCGACCGCCACGTCTCCGGGCTTCAAATCAAGCGCCTGGATAATTTCGTTTGGCAGCTGCCATTTGTCTCTTTCAGCCTCGACGGCATCCAACCGCGAAAGTGTCTGGAGTCCCTGGTAGGCCGTGTCGAATAGGAAAAAGGCCGCGATGGCGCACGCGAAGAAAAGCGCAAGTTTGACGCGGTAGCTCAATGGGATGCATCCCAAAATAATGCCAGGATGAGTCGCTCGTCCCAGGCTATTTCGATGCCGGGAAATGCTGGTCTAGTGCGACGTTCAGCATCAGGACGTTCACGCGCGGCTCGCCCAGAAACCCCAGGTCGGCACGGTCGGTAAATTGCGGGATCAATTGTTTCACTTGATCCGCGGAAATGCCCCGCGCCTTTGCCACGCGCCCGGCTTGCAGGTCGGCATTCGTGGGACTGATGTGCGGATCCAGGCCCGAAGCCGAAGCGGTGACCGCATCCTGCGGAATCGGCGTCTTCGGCGTAAATGCCAATGGCGATTTATCGTCATTGAACGCTTTGATCAGCTTTACCTCGTCGAGATCGCCATGCGAATCCTTGAACTGGTCAATCGGTATGGAGGATTGGTAAGGGATGTCGTTGTCGATGCAGTAATGGACGATGCGAAGGCCGATGCCGTCGAAGTCAACGATCTCGTTGTTCTTGTCATCCATTTTGGTGGTGCCGTGGAGAAGCTTGGCGCTTGTGGGCCCGAGGTTGGAGCCGCTGGACGCCGTCGCGTCATATCCGCTGCCTGCGGCCGATGGACGCGGATGGAAATACTCAGCCTTGGCAAATGGTTGGCCGATGAGGCTGGAGCCAACCACTTTGCCGCCTACCGTCACAAGACTTCCGTTGGCCTGCTTTGGGAAAACAAGTTCGGACACGCCTGTCATCACGGCCGGGTAGAGCAAGCCGGTGAGAACGGTGAAAATCAGCGTCAATCGAAATCCGGGTCCAAGTTCCTTCAACATGTCCTGCTCCTTTATTCTTCCGGGCCCCATTGGAGCCCTCGACCTTATGCCAAATGCATCGCCACAAGCATCTTGTCGATGAGCCAGATGCCGGGAAAGGGAACGATGATTCCGCCCAGGCCATAGATCAGCAAATTGCGGGTGAGCATTTGCCCGGCGCTGACCGGCTTGTACTGCACGCCGCGAAGCGCCAGCGGAATCAGCGCGATGATAATGACGGCGTTGAAAATCACCGCGGCGAGTACCGCGCTCTGCGGTGAGTGCAGTCCCATGATGTTCAGCTTGTTCAACTCGGGATAGATCGCCGCGAACATGGCCGGAATGATGGCGAAGTATTTCGCAACGTCGTTGGCGATGGAAAAAGTGGTTAGCGAACCGCGGGTAATCAGAAGCTGCTTTCCGATGGCCACGATTTCGATCAGCTTGGTGGGATTGCTGTCGAGATCAACCATGTTGCCGGCCTCTTTCGCCGCCATCGTGCCCGTGTTCATGGCCACGCCCACGTCGGCCTGGGCCAGGGCGGGCGCGTCATTGGTCCCGTCGCCGGTCATGGCCACCAGGCGCCCTTGCGCCTGCTCCTTGCGAATGTACTCGAGCTTGTC
Organism: Terriglobia bacterium; assembly: GCA_020073375.1. Lineage (GTDB taxonomy): Bacteria > Acidobacteriota > Terriglobia > Acidiferrales > UBA7541 > Palsa-360. The sequence continues at coordinate 62,764 of JAIQFG010000026.1, forward strand.
CTGCGGCGTGGCTTGCGCCAGGAAGTCGTCCACTCCGGCTTCTTGCGCAATGGCCGCCGCAGTCAGCGGATTATCGCCGGTGATCATCACCGAGCGGATTCCCATGGCGCGCAGCGATGCCAGGCGGTCTTTCATTCCGCCTTTTACGATGTCCTTCAGGTGAATTACGCCAAGAATCCTCGATCCATCGGCTACCGCGAGCGGCGTGCCTCCGTTCCTGGAAATGCGATCCGAGATCTCCTGAAGGGACTGCGGCACCGTGCCGCCCGATTCCTTTACGAACTGAGCGATCGCTCCGGTGGCGCCCTTCCGCAGATGGCGGCCGTCCAGGTCCACGCCGCTCATGCGCGTGTATGCGGAGAAGGGAATAAACTGGGCGTTGCGCGCGGCGACTTCCCGCCCGCGAAGCTTGTACTTCTCTTTGGCCAGCACGACGATGGAGCGCCCTTCCGGAGTCTCGTCCGCAAGGCTGGAAAGCTGAGCCGCATCGGCCAGTTCGCTTTCGCTCACTCCGTCTACCGTCAGGAATTCCACCGCCTGCCGGTTACCGAGCGTAATGGTTCCTGTTTTGTCAAGCAGGAGCGTATTAACATCGCCCGAAGCCTCCACGGCCTTGCCGCTCATGGCTAGAACGTTGTGCTGCATCACACGATCCATGCCCGCGATGCCGATGGCGGAAAGCAGCCCGCCGATGGTTGTGGGGATCAGGCAAACCAGCAGGGACACAAGAACCGCGATAGTCGGAGCCGTGCCGTTGCCGACGGCCTGGATGGCATACTTTGAATAAGTCGGCAGGGTCGCAACCGCCAGCAGGAAGACCAGTGTCAGGCCGGCGATCAGAATGTTGAGGGCGATTTCGTTGGGCGTCTTTTGCCGAACAGCGCCTTCCACCAGGGCGATCATGCGGTCCAAAAAGGTTTCGCCGGGATTCGACGTGATCCGGATGGTGATATGGTCCGACAATACCATCGTACCGCCGGTGACCGCGCTCCGATCGCCTCCGGATTCCCGAATGACGGGCGCGCTCTCCCCGGTAATAACGGATTCATCGACGCTGGCGACGCCTTCGATGACTTCCCCGTCTCCCGGAATCACATAACCGGCTTCGCAGTACACCACGTCCCCGCTGCGCAGCTTTGATGCGGGCACCATCTCGTACTTGCCGTCGGGCAGGACTTTGTGCGCCACTGTATCGACTTTGGTCTTGCGCAGCGCGTCGGCTTGCGCTTTGCCGCGCGCTTCCGCCATGGCCTCGGCGAAATTGGCGAAAATAACCGTGAACCACAGCCAGAATGCGATCTGAACGCCAAAGAAGACGCCCCCGGCGCCCGCCATCGCGTCCTTCACGACAAAGATCGTGGTCAAAGCGGCTCCGACTTCGACGACAAACATTACCGGGTTTTTCGCAACCTTCACCGGGTTGAGCTTCAGGAACGATTCCTGGATCGCGCGACGCACGATTTCCGGGTCAAAAAGCGGCCGCGAGCGGGCGCCTTTTGAAATCAGGACCGAGGCTTCGTGCTTCGCTTGCTTCTTGCTCTCTACCGGGGCTGGTGAGGTGACTGCTGACATGATTCGCTCCTAACTCGCAATAACATTAAAAAAGTTTTCCGTTCAGCATCTGGAAATGCTCGACGATCGGACCTAGCGAGAGCGCCGGAAAATAGGTGAGCGCGCCCACGATGATGACGGTGCCGATCAAGAGAACCACGAAGAGGGATCCGTTCGTCGGCAATGTGCCGCTGGTGACGGGGACAAGTTTCTTGGAAGCCAGGCTTCCGGCGATGGCCAGCGCGGGAATAATGAATAGGAATCTTCCCACTAGCATATCGAGGCCAATCGTCAGGTTGTACCAAGGCGTGTTGGCGTTGATTCCGGCAAAAGCGCTGCCGTTGTTGCCCGCACCGCTCGAATACGCGTACAGCATTTCGGAGAATCCGTGCGCGGCCCCGTTATTCGTATTCGCCGCAGCCGGCCCGGGCGAGTTCCAGTAGCCGCCTTTCGCAAATGGCGCCACCGAGCTGATTGCAGTGAAGCCCAGAATGACCACGGAAGTCGCAAGAATAGCGATGATCGCCATTTTGACTTCTTTTTGTTCAATCTTCTTGCCCACATACTCGGGCGTGCGCCCGACCATCAGGCCGCCGATGAACACGGCCACCACCGCATAGATCAACATGCTGTAGAGACCCGCGCCCACGCCGCCGAAGATCACTTCGTCGGTCTGTATGTTGAACAGCGGCACCAGGCCGCCGATGGGCGTGAAACTGTCATGCATGCCGATCACGGCCCCGCAACTGGCGTCGGTCGTCACGGTCGCAAATAGCGCCGTCATCGGGTTGCCGAACCGCACCTCTTTCCCTTCCATGTTTCCGCCCGGTTGACCCGCGGTATACACATGCTCAAGACCCATATTGGTCAGCATGGGATTGCCGCGTTGCTCGGCCCAATAGCAGATGAAAGCCCCGGCAAGAAACATCAAAGACATCGCCGCAAAGATCGCCCAGCCCTGGCGCGTATCGCGCACCATCTTGCCAAACATGTACGTAAGTCCAGCCCCGAGCACGAAGATCAGCAACATCTGCAGAAGGTTGGCCAACGGTGTCGGATTCTCGTACGGGTGGGCGGAGTTCGCATTGAAGTATCCGCCGCCGTTAGTTCCCAGCATTTTTATCGCTAGCTGTGATGCCAGCGGGCCTTGCTCGATCACTTGGCTGGCGCCTTCCAGAGTCGTTACGGTGGCGGGCCCTTTGAAGTTTTGGATGGATCCCTGGGCCACGAAAAACAGTGTCGCCAGGATGCATATGGGAAGCAGAACGTAGAGCGTGCACCGGGTAACGTCGACCCAGAAGTTCCCGATTGTCTTGGCCGTATGGCGCGCAAATCCGCGAATTAACGCAACTGCAACGGCAATTCCCACCGCTGCCGAAACAAAGTTCTGCACCGCCAGAGCCGCCATCTGGGTCAGGTAACTCATGGTGGTGTCCGGGGAATAGGACTGCCAGTTGGTGTTGGTCGTGAAACTCACCGCCGTGTTAAACGCCAGGTCCGGCGTCATCGCAGTGGCGTTCGACGGCGCCTGCGGCGTCGAGAAGTGCATCGGGTTCAGCGGGAGATGTCCCTGCAACCGCTGCAACAGATACACAAAAATAAAGCTGAATATGCTCAGCGAGATCATGGATGCCGAGTAACGCACCCAGGATTGTTCCTCCTCCTCGCGGACCCCGCCGAGCCAATAAATCAAGCGCTCCAGCGGCCGAAACACAGGATGAAGGAAAGTCCGTTCGCCCTCGAAGACCCGGTACATAAAAACGCCGGCGGGCTTCGTAATGGCGACCACAAGAACGAAGAAGATTGCGATCTGGGCAATACCGAGTAAAGTCATTTCACCACCTCAAAATTTTTCCGGCCGAAGCAATGCGTACATCAGATAAACGAACAAAAACGCCGCGACAACTCCCGCAATCGCGTACTCCATGGAACCCTCCCTAAAGGCGGTCAGACGCCTTCGTGAATCCCCACATCAGAACAAAAAACACGAGCACAATACCGACGTAAAATAGATCCAGCATCATTCACCTCGCAAAGCCCTCGAACTCCACCGGAACGGCCGCCGCGATAGGCGCCAGGAGATTCATGGCTGGCGCGCCGTTCCAGGGCACATCGATGGCATACTTATTACCCATTCGATTTTCCACCAACCCAATTCCTGGTTCCCTGAGAGTCCGTAATCTAGTCACTTGACGGAAACCCGCCTTGCTTGCATCTCGTAAATCGCTGTGGAGCGGTCTCGCCGATCCTGCTCGCCGGCCCGTACCTCACCCCGAAGCTGCAGCGGAATCACGCTCCCGCTGCCATTCGTTCCATGGGCGATCAGATGAGTCACGACGAGCACCGCCGGCCGCTCCTCCTGCATGAAGTCGAACTCATCGGGCCGGGTGTCGGATTTTGTCCGGCTGCCTTCCTTCCAGAAGTTGGCCAGGACGTAGATCAGAAAAACAACCCCCATGGCATTCAACAAGAGAAATAGTTCAATCGCCATATAGCCTCCTTCAGGCGCCGGCGCTGAACAGCGGGAACTTGAGATGGACCATATTGGCCCAGCGCGGTTCGCAATCCGCCACCTGAAAGGGGCTCGTTCTAATGCCCCTTATAGTAGATAGGTGCCCCGGAATGCTGTGCGCCCGGTCACTTCTTGGTGCGTTCCTGCTGGTCATCTGCGCGGCTCCGACTTGCAAGGGCATCATGCAGGAAGAGCGCGCGGATTGCCGCGTCTTCCGCAGCGCCATCCTGCATACTTCAGTGCACTATTGCGTTTTCCTGCCGGCGAACTACGCCGCGCCGCAATCCCAGGCGCAGCGGTATCCAGTCCTGTATCTGCTGCACGGGCTCAGGGGAAACGCGCAAACCGCCGCATTGGACGGGGAGTGGAACGCGCTGCAGGATTTGCGGCGGGACCACAAGGTAGGCGATTTTCTGGTGGTGGCTCCGGACGGGTGGGACACGTTTTATGTCAATTCGCGCGACGGCAAGACGCTGTACGGCGATTTCTTTCTGCGCGAATTCATGCCCTCGATCGAGCGCAACTACCGCGTGCGGGCCGGGCGCTCCTCCCGCGGGATTACGGGTTTCTCCATGGGAGGCTACGGAGCACTCCGGATTGCATTCGGCCATCCGGAATTGTTCGGCTCGGCCAGCGCGCACAGCGCGGCCCTGATGCGCGAGCCGCCGATGGGCGTCGACGCGGGGGCCTCCTCGGGAAATCCCGCGGCGCAACTGCTGACCCAGGTGTTCGGCAATCCCATTGACCGCAAGTTCTGGGATTTGAACAGCCCGTTTGTCCTGGCGAAACAAAAAGTCGCACTCGTCTCCAAAATGAAAATCTATTTCGACTGCGGCACCGAGGACTCATTCGGTTTTTATGCCGGCGCGAGCGAAATGAATCAGGCCCTGGATGCGCTGAAAATCTCTCACGAATTCCATCTGTATCCCGGCGGCCACAGCGTTTCCTATCTCCTGGCCCACCGCGACGCTTCGTTCCTGTTCCACTGGCAAGTGTTTGAGCCCGCTCGTAAATAGAAATGCAGTTTCAGTGGATGGCCGCAGTTTCCTTGCAAGATTAAACATTCGTTTCGCAGCGGACGGCGTTTCCCCGTGGCGCCGGCGTCACGTGCCGCCCTCATTGTATTGCTGCCAAGTGTCACGGATAGTGACTTTCTCGGTGAAATAGACTAGTATTCCCGCCCAGTGGGGAAGTCCAGTTTCCTGAATTGGGTGTGGAACTCTGCCTGCCGTTAGGAAGTTGGCGGGTTGCCATGTTTCACGCCCCGTTACGGCCATTCATAAATCGCCATGGTTCGGGCTTCTCCCGCGTCAGCGCAAATGTTTGCCCCCGTCGCCGCTGGCGCAAGTGCGGAGGTCCCATGCGCATCAAATGTGCGGCTGCTCTTTTGCCCTTAATTATTGCGGGTTGTTGTCCGCCGCTTGTGGCGCAGAATAATCCGGTCCCTTTTGTGCATCATCCGCTGTCTCCGGCCAATGCCGCGCCGGGAACTCAAGGCATCACCCTCACCTTGAGCGGCGCCGGCTTCGTCAACGGCGCCGTGGTGAACTGGAATGGCGCTGCGCGCCCTACGTCCTTCGTCAGCAGCGCGAAACTCACCGCCGCGATTTCCATTTCCGACCTTGCGGCGTCCGGCTCGTTTCCCGTGACGGTTACAAATCCCGCACCAGGCGGAGGCGCGTCCAACGTCGTACTCTTTGAGGTAACCACGCCCGCGGCCACGCTGGCTTTCACGCTAACGAACACGAATTTCCCAAATTCCTCGGCAAGCCCCGGGATCAACCAGCCGTCTGCCATGGCTGTGGCATATAGTCCGGGGTCGCCGCAGCCGAATCTGGAAATCGCCAGCGGCGGTTGCCCCGCGCAGGTTTCCTGCGTTCTCGATCATGGTTACATCACGACGGCAGGGCCCAACGCTGCCCTGACGCTCACCGTGGCCAGCCCGAATTCGGTGGCCACGGGCGATTTCAATGGCGATGGGCTTTATGATTTGCTGAGCGCGGGAACCACGTTTTCGGTTTCCCTGGCACAGGGCGCGAATCTGTTCGCCAACCCGAAGGACTACCCCTTGCCGGGGGACGCATCTCCCTCTGTCGCGCCCCTGGCGGCCGATTTCAATCGCGACGGCCGGCTCGATCTGGTGGTGGGGCGAAGCACGGGCGCCTATTTTCTGGCGGGCAACGGCGACGGAACCTTCGCGGCGCCTGTCGCGATCACCACGGATCCAGCCGCCCTTGGCTCGCAGCTCGCTCTGGGTGATTTTAATGGCGACGGCATTCTGGACCTGGCCGTCTGCAACTTCGATCTTGCGGGCAGCACCGTCTCCATCCTGCTGGGAAATGGCGACGGCACATTTCTGCTGCGTGCGAATTACAACCTCAATTTATTCGCAGGCCAGATCATGGCCGTTGACTTCAACGGCGACGGCATACTCGACCTCGCGGCGCTCGATTCCAACAGCTCGGCCGCTTTCGTTTCCATCCTGCTCGGAAATGGCGACGGCACGTTTCAGCCGAAAGTCGATTATCCCGCGGGCACTTCCCCCATTGCGATCACCGCCGGGGATTACAACGGAGATGGCCGCGTGGACCTGGCCATCGCGGACACGCTCTGCTTGAATTCGGGATGCCCGGCATCCGGCGCCGTGAACGTGCTTTTGGGGAAGGGTGACGGCACGCTTCAAAGCTCCCTCGGATTCTCAACCCAGGGAGGGCCCAGCGCGATCGCTTCCGGTGAATTTCTCCCGGCCAATCCACCCGTCGGCAGGGAAGGGTTCGCCGTTGCCAATCAAAGCATCAGCACGGTGTCCATCTTTTCCGCGATCCCGCTGGCGGTGAACTCCAATCCGCTTCCGACAATATCTTCCGTGGCGCCCGCGTTCGTGATTCAAAACAGCGGGGCGCTTACCCTGACCATCGCTGGAACCAATTTCGTTTTCGGGTCGACAATCATGTTTAACGGGCAGGCCGAGCCGACGACGTTTGTAAGTTCCACGCAACTCAGCGCGCAAATTCCGGCCACGGCAGCCGCCAGCGCGGGGGCGCAGTCCGTCGTGGTGAACAACCCGTCTCCTGGGGGAGGGATCTCCACGGTGGAGGAATTTTTTGTCTATTACGCCTCGCCCGTAATCGCCTCGCTCAGCACGACCAGCGTGGTCGCAGGTTCCCCCGGGTTCCCGCTCACGATCAACGGATCGAATTTCGTGCAAGGCGCCACATTGGATTTTAACGGCGTGGTGCAGCCGTTTACATTCGTCAGCTCCACGCAACTGACCACCACGGTTGCAGCTTCCTCCATCGCGACGCCCGCCACCATCGCCATTACCCTTATGAATCCGTCCCAGGGAATTGGTTTTTCCAGCGGGGGGGCCTCGCCTGCCGTTAATTTGGCCGTCCTTCCCGCGAACACACAACCGACGGTCGGAGGATTGAGCCCCGCCAGCGCCACGGCCGGCGCGGCCGGCTTCACTCTGACAATCACGGGGGCTGGCTTTTCTGCTTTCTCGACCGTGAAATTCGGGGCCGTACCCATCACGACGACAGGCTTCGACCCCCAAACCCCAAACGTACTGCAGGCTCCCATACCTATGAGTGCCCTCGCCATTGCGGGAACGCCCCTGGTTATCGTGACCAATCCCGGCGGCGCCCCATCCGTGCCCATCTCTTTCATCGTCAATAATCCCGTGCCTGCCGAGACCGGCCTTTCGCCGACCAGCGCCGCGCCCGGAAGTGGCGCCGTTCCATTGAATGTCGCGGGGGTAAATTTCAATTCAAGTTCGGTCGTGCAAGCCGGAGGCGCGCCGCTTGCCACCACATTCGTCAGCTCGACGTCGCTAACCGCATTGCTTCCAGCAAGCGCCATGACGCCGGGCGCAACTCTGAATGTCGCGGTGAATAATCCATCGCCCGGCGGCGGAACCACTTCTCCGCTCGCCTTCGCCATCGCCGATTTCAACGTGACCGCTGTGGCCTCGACGTCGACCATTCCCGCCGGACAGCCCGCCAGCTTCATGCTGGCAGTGGTCCCGGCCGCGGCCAATGGTTCCCTGGGAGCTCCGGTTAATTTCACCGCGGTCGGAATGCCGCCGAACGCAAACGCTTCCTTCTCTCCGTCCTCGCTCCCCTCCGGAACCAAGGCCACGAATGTGACTCTTTCCATTGCCACGATGCCGCACTCGGGGGGCGCCTCACCGTTGCCGCCGCGCGGCGATTGGCCCCGGCCGCTTTTCTTGAGAATCCTCGCCTTTCTGATCGCCATGCTGTGGTTTGGCCTGCGGGCCGCGAGTGCGCTGGCGCGTCGATACGTCCCGCAATTCCTGGTCGTCTTCCTTCTGCTGATTGCCTCCGCACTGGCCGCCTGCGGAGGTTCCAGTGGAAATTACAGCCCAGCGCTCAACCCCGCCACCGGTACTCCCGCGGGCACGTATTCAATTACTGTCACGACCGCTTCCGGAAACGCGTCGCTCACCACCAAGGTGACGCTCACGGTGCGGTAGCGGTCTAGTAGGACAGGCTTCAGCCTGTTGAATTTAGTTGCGGCTGGATCGATGGAGTCCGGACGCCGCCTCACAGGCTGGAGCCTGTGCCACTAAAACCGCGCCCCCGAACGGAGTATGAGTTTCTGTCCTCTCCATCCGGAAAATTTGCACCAAAGCAGGATTTCCAATTAGTCACTCTAACGCAACAGTGGAATTGTGCTTGCGAGAGGGAATGTTAGAGTAGAAATCGCGTAGAGAAATCCAATCTCGCAAAGTAAGCGCGGCAGCCGCAAGAGGATGAATTCGGGCATCCTGATTGCAGCCCGAAGCGCAAATTCCCAACCATCGAAGTGTGTTCGATTTCTCACGCGCCCGCGCGCGAGCGTTTGTCCAGCGCTCCGCCGGCATTCGCCTGGGAGGGTTGCGTGAATTCAATTCCGGCATCGGTCGCGAAGTGGAGAAATGATCACATTTTGCCCGGCCAGGGACGCGGCCTCTGCCTTGCGGCGGCATATCTCTTTTTCGCACTGATATTTTTCCTGGCGCCGACCCAGGCATCCGCCGCGGTCTCCGTCTCGATCAGCCCATCTTCGGTCAACCTGCCCGCCAGTGGCACGCAGCAATTTACGGCCACGGTTACGGGCGCAAGCGACACGTCAGTCACCTGGACGATTCAGGAAGGCCCGGCGGGAGGAACGATTTCCGGCGCGGGATTGTACGCCGCTCCGGCGGTCGTCGGCGTCTACCACGTCATTGCCACAAGCAACGCGGATAACTCGCAGACCGTGACTGCCACTGTCGGCGTGCCTGGCTTCGTTCAATCTGGACTGTACAACCGGCGTGGAGGGCATACGGCCACGCTTCTTCCCAATGGAACCATACTTTTTGCCGGCGGCGCGATTGTTCCCGGAATTATCGCAAGTGCCAGCGCGGAGATCTACGATCCAGTAACGAACACATCCGTGCCCACTGGAAATCTGGCCACCGCTCGCGGAGTCCACACCGCGACGCTGCTGCCAAATGGGAAAGTGCTTCTTGTGGGCGGCCAATCGCCCACCGTTCAAACCGAGACCGCGGAGCTCTATGATCCTGTCTCAGGAACCTTTGCCGCGACCGGCAGCATGAGTGTGGCTCGCAGCGGGCATACCGCGACTTTGCTGCCAAATGGAAAAGTGCTGATTGCAGGGGGAGGAAATTGCAATTCGGGCTGCGCATATTTCAACACAGCGGAATTGTACGATCCCGGTTCCGGAACCTTCAGTCCCACGGGGAGTTTGGCTACGCCCTACTTCGGTGCCGAGGCGATTCTTCTGCCTGGCGGAAAAGTGTTGATCGCGGGGGGCAGCGCGGACGGAACGAATTCAAATAGTTTCGCGGAACTTTATGATCCTTCCACAGGTCTGTTCACGTTGACGGGAGCGTTGGTCAATCCCCGCCAGGAATTTACCGCGACATTATTAGCCAGTGGAAAGGTCTTGCTAGCAGGAGGCCTTGTCAACGGCGCTGTTTCGGTGACGGCCGAAATCTTCGACCCTTTCACAGGAGCCTTCACATCAACCGGAAGCTTGAGCGTTCCGCGCGCTCTTCACACGGCAACGTTGCTATCCAACGGCAAAGTCCTGATCGCCAGTGGAAATTCCACACTCTCCCGGACGGCCGCCAACGAGTTGTACGATCCGGTGTCCGGAACGTTCAGCCTGACAGGCAATTTGGGGGAACCAAGATTCGATCACACCGCAACTGCCCTCTCGAATGGCTCGGTAGTCATCGCGGGCGGAATTACCGGGCAAATCCTCGGGAGTGTCGAACCTTACGATCCGTCGGCGGGGATTTTTAATAGTCGCAGCGTGTTCATGAATGTCTCGCGAATCGGCCAGGCGGAAGCACGGCTGGCCGACGGGAGTATCCTGATCACGGGCGGCGCCGATCAAAATAAAAATGGAGCTCTCACGCCCACTGCCGAAATCTACGATCCGGCAACCCGGAAATTTACACTCACTGGGTCCATGAACTCGGCCCGGCAGTTGCATACCGCAACGCTTTTGCCCAATGGCAAGGTCCTGGTCGTGGGGGGAGTTAATAATCCCATGGCCGGGCCCAATGCCTTTGTTCTTGTGCCCACGGCCGAGTTGTACGACCCGGTTTCGGGGACCTTCAGCCTGACGGGAAGTCCCAGCGTGCCGCGCGGCGAGCACACCGCAACTCTTCTCGCAAACGGCAAGGTGCTGATCGCCGGGGGCCTCGCACTCTCGGAAACTAACCCTGCCACCCCGAGCGCGGAGTTGTACGATCCATCCACGGGCGCATTCAGTGCTGCGGCAAACATGACCGTGGAGCGCGCCAGGCATACCGCGACTTTGCTGAACAGCGGGAAAGTCATGATCGCCGGCGGAATTCCACCTCCAGTCATAATGGGCACCATTCCAATTACCGGTCCGGCGGGGGAAATTTACGATCCGGTTGCGGGTTCGTTCACTCCGGTGGGGCCCTTGACAACCGGCGAGGGGCTGACTTTTGCTGCTACCTGTTGCAGTGGGCAAATTCCTCTCTTTGACTCAACACTGTTGCCGAGCGGCCAGGTCATGGTCGGCTTGGGATACATTTTCGATCCGGTCTCGAACACTTTCTCTCCAATCCCTCACGGTAGGACTGCGAATTCCTACAGCATTACGGTACTCCCCAACGGGGAAATTCTGGCTGCCGATGGTTCAGACTTCATAATTGACCTGAATAGCTCATTCTACGAAACGGACCTGCCCACACAACTCACGAGGCAAAGTCCCGTGGCCTATCTGCTCTCGACTGGGCAAGTTATGCTCGCCAGCGGATCCGACGCCAGGGAAGCCGATTTCTTCGTGCCTCCAGTGGCGTCTACTGCCCCTGTCGTGACCGGGATCTCGCCAAATCCCGTGACGGGTTTTGCCGCCGTTCCCATTACGATTCAGGGATCCAATTTCACAACGGGCTCGGTGGTCTCCGACTTTTTTGTGCCATTGCAAACAACATTTGTCTCTAGCACGCAATTGAACGCAATCTTTCCCGCACAAAGTTTGCTGAATCCCGGCAATCATGAGATTGAAGTCACCAACACGGAAGACCCGCGGATCGCCACTTCCACTCTGCTGGTCGTCAATCCCCGCCTGCAAAGCACCGTCCCGCAAGGCTGGTCTCTCAACTTTTCAAACGTGAACGTCGGGTCTTCTGCCGGACTGCCTGTCACCCTCACGAATATCGGGAATCAGGCACTGACCGTGAACTCCCTCACGATTTCGGGAACCGGTAGCGCCGACTTCACATTCGATCCCGCGACCAATTGCCCGGCGCAGGGATTGACCCTCGCGCCGCAAGCGGCGTGTTCGGCGACCGTTAAATTCGCTCCGCTCGGAGTCGGAACATTTAACGCCGTGCTGACGGTGACTTACCAGGTTCCCGGCAGCCCGCTGGTCATTCAACTGACCGGGATCGGCGTCGGCGTTCCGGTCGCGACAACGGCGCCGTTCAGTTTGACATTCGGCAATCAAGCCATCGGGACCTCGAGCGCTCCGCAAACGGTGACTATCACCAGCACCGGCTCGGCGACCCTGCAGTTCGGGAGCACCACGTTGAGCGATACGGCCGATTTTCGATTGACCAGCACATGTCCCGGGAGCCTGGCGCCGAACACGAATTGCTCGCTTGGCTTAACCTTCGCGCCGTCCACCGTGGGAAATATTTCGGGGTCCGCCGTCGTCCAGGCCAATGACGGCGGTTCGCCGCACATCATTCCACTTACAGGCACGGGCACGGGCTTTGCGCTGTCTCCGGCGACTGGCTCTTCCGCCTCCGCAACGATCGCCGCCGGACAGCCCGCCACGTACCAGCTAAGCCTCGCGCCTCAGGCATTTTCCGGGTCGGTGACGCTGACCTGCGCTCCAGTCGCCGCCATCCCGAACGCAACATGCATGGTGTCTCCAAGTCCCGTGACGCTGAGCGGAACGTTGGCGACGACGGTCACTGTTTCGGTCACCACCGCGGCGCATTCAGGATTGTGGATTCCCGGAAATGGCCGCCGTTTATTTAATCCGGGTGTGTATTCGCGCGGTAGCATCCGGCTGCTTTTCTTGCTCTCGATCATGGCCGGGATAATCGCGGCTTCGCGGAAAGGGTGGAGGAAAATCCCTCTGGCATTTTCGATGGTCCTTCTGCTCGCCTTGCTTGCTACCGGTTGCGCCGGCGGAGGTGGCGGGATGTCGGGTGGAGGGTCGGGAGGAACGCCCGCGGGAACCTACCAGCTTCTCGTCACCGCGTCTTCCTCAAGCGTGACGCGCACCATGACGCTGACGCTGACCGTGCAATAACAGAAGCTAGCGCGAAGGTTCGCGGCGAAATCTCTGCAGGTACTGCGTCGCCAAGTAGACGCCTAAAACCGAGACCTGCAATTCTCCGTGCCCATTGGTCAACCCCTAAATGATCGCGCGAGGGGCGCGCCCACGCGCCCATTTCTCCGGCAAATTCCGGATGTCGCATCGTCCCGCCTTTAGGCTAAAGTAGTGTTTTCATTCTGGGCGCGGGATGGCCATTGCTCACGCCCCACGGCCGAGGAGTTTGGGATGAGCGTAACCGACACCACTGCTTCCGTTCAAAATGCCGCTACTCCGATGGAGATGAGCTGCATCAACACCATCCGCACCCTCTCCATGGACGCGGTGCAGGCCGCCAATTCCGGACATCCCGGAACGCCCATGTCGATGGCGCCGTTGGCGTACTGTTTGTGGCAGGAATTTTTGCGTTACGATCCCAACGACCCGCTCTGGCCCAATCGCGACCGCTTCGTTCTTTCCGCGGGCCACGCCTCCATGCTTTTGTACTCGGTGCTGCATCTGGCCGGGGTGAAATCCGACGGCAGAAACGGCCAGGTTCCCGGAACCCTTGCGGTTCCGCTTGAAGACATCAAGAATTTCCGGCAACTTGGCAGTCGCTGCGCGGGACATCCGGAATCGCACTTGACCACGGGCGTCGAAACCACCACCGGGCCGCTGGGGCAGGGCTTTGCCAATAGCTTGGGCATGGCTCTGGCCGGGCGCTGGCTTGCTTCGCGCTACAACCAGCCGGGTTTTGAGGACCTCTACAATTTCAATGTCTATGCGCTCGGCGGCGACGGCTGCATGATGGAGGGAATTTCCAGCGAAGCCGCTTCGCTGGCCGGTCATTTGAAACTTTCCAACCTTTGCTGGATCTACGACAGCAATCGCATCACGATCGAGGGTGAAACGCGGCTGGCGTTCAGCGAAGACGTGGCGGCGCGGTTTGCGGCCTATGGTTGGAACGTCACGCACGTCACCGACGCCAATGACCTGAACATGATCCGCGCGGGCTTCCGAACATTCCAGCAAACCGGCGATCGCCCGACGCTCATCGTTGTGAATAGCCACATCGGCTGGGGTTCGCCGCACAAGCAGGACAGCAGCGCAGCGCACGGCGAAGCCCTCGGCGAGGAAGAAGTGAAATTGACCAAGCGGGTATACGGCTGGCCCGAGGACGCCAAGTTTTTGATTCCTGACGGCGTCTACGATCATTTCCAGAACGGCATCGGCAAGCGCGGAAAAGCGCTCCGCGATGCGTGGTCCGCGAAATTCGACGTATATCGCGCCAAACATGCGGGCCTTGCCGGCGAAATCGATTGCATGGAGCGCCGTCAACTTCCGGACGGCTGGGACAAGGATTTGCCCGCGTTTCCCGCCGACCCGAAGGGCCTGGCCACGCGCGACTCTTCCGGCAAAGTGGAAAACGCCATCGGCAAGAATGTTCCCTGGCTGATCGGCGGCTCGGCCGATCTCGCGCCTTCGACCAAGACGCTGTTCACGTTCGGAGGCGCGACCGGTTTTCAGGCCGGGAATTACTCCGGCCGGAATCTGCATTTCGGCATCCGCGAACATGCCATGGCCGCGATGCTCAACGGCATGAGCCTGACGAAAGTCCGCCCGTTCGGCGCGACATTTTTCGTATTCACCGACTACATGCGCGGCGGCCTGCGGCTGAGCGCGCTGATGGGCATCCCCGTAATCTACGTTTTGACGCACGATTCGCTGGGCGTGGGCGAAGACGGCCCCACGCACCAGCCGATCGAGCATCTGGCCATGGCGCGCGCCACGCCCGGCCTGATCACGCTGCGCCCTGCGGATGCGAACGAGGTGACCGAGTCTTGGAAATTGGTCATGCAGTTGCATCATGAGCCAGCGCTGCTGGTCCTCACGCGTCAGGCGGTTCCTACACTCGATCGCGCGAAGTTTGCTCCCGCTGCGGGAGTCGCGAAAGGCGCTTACGTGTTGGCCGGTAGCCCGAGCGGGCAGCCGGATGTCCTGCTGCTTGCCACGGGCAGCGAAGTTTCTCTCTGCATCGAGGCCTTTGAACAACTCGCCAAGGAAGGAATTTCCGCGCGCGTTGTCAGCATGCCCTCATGGGAATTGTTTGAGCGCCAGGATCAGGCCTACCGCGATTCGGTTCTGCCGCCGGCGGTGAAGGCTCGCGTTTCGGTCGAGATGGCTTCCACGTTCGGTTGGTCGCGCTACGTGGGAACCTCGGGCAGCAGCCTCGGGATGCACACCTTCGGCGCTTCCGCCCCATTGAAGGCCCTGCAAAAGCATTTCGGTTTCACCGCGGAAAAC
This sequence comes from Terriglobia bacterium, assembly GCA_020073375.1. Classification (GTDB taxonomy): domain Bacteria; phylum Acidobacteriota; class Terriglobia; order Acidiferrales; family UBA7541; genus Palsa-360. Next base: position 77,948 of record JAIQFG010000026.1, read on the forward strand.
ATCGTCGCCGAGGCGAAAGCGCAAATTCAAAAGGCAAAATCCCAAAAGTAGGACAGGCTTCAGCCTGTCTTCTTTTCTGGCATCCGCCTCGGCAGATGCCCGGCCATTTCATTCAAGATCGCTGCAAAAAAAGAAATCGTTTTCATCCCCCTAGGAGGGATAGCAATGGAAGCCCCCGAACTCTGGAAGCGCTACCGCCAGCATCAATGCCGCGTGGATGCGCTGGACCTTACGCTCGACGTCAGCCGCATACATTTTGAGGAAACTTTCTTTGCCATGATGGAGCCGGCCATGCAGCAGGCCTTCCGCGGCATGGACGCGCTCGAATCCGGCGCCATCGCGAATCCCGACGAAAACCGCATGGTGGGCCACTACTGGTTGCGCGCTCCGCTGCTTGCGCCGACCAAGGAAATCGCGCGCGAAATTTCCGAAAGCGTGGAATCCATCAAACAGTTTGCCGCCGACGTGCACACGGGAAAAATTCGCCCGCCCACGGCGTCGCGATTCACCCAGGTGCTCGCGATTGGCATCGGCGGTTCCGCGCTCGGGCCCATGTTCGTGGGCGACGCGCTGGGCGATCCCGCATCGGACCGCATGCGCATTCATTTTATCGACAACACCGACCCCGACGGCATCGCGCGCACACTGGAAACCTTGAACGGCCTCCTCCCCGAAACGCTGTGCATCGTGACCAGCAAAAGCGGCGGCACGCCGGACACGCGCAACGGCATGGTCGTGGTCGCCGCCGCTTATCAGGCCGCAAACTTGAATTTCGCGCGCCACGCAGTCGCCGTCACCATGGGCGGATCGCACCTGGATAAGCTAGCCGCCTCCGAAGGTTGGCTTGCTCGTTTTCCCATGTTCGATTGGGTAGGCGGCAGGACCAGCGAACTTTCAGCCGTGGGTTTGCTCCCCGCGGCTCTGCAGGGAATCGATATCCAGGCGATGCTGGAGGGAGCCGCCACCGCCGACGCCGCCACGCGCGTCCATGAAACGCGCCGCAATCCCGCCGCGCTGATGGCCCTGATGTGGCATGCAGCGACCGGCGGAAATGGAAAAAAAGACCTGGTCGTTCTTCCGTACAAGGATCGCCTGCTGCTGTTCAGCCGCTATCTGCAGCAACTGGTGATGGAATCGCTCGGCAAACGGCTCGATCTGGACGGCCGGCGGGTTGACCAGGGCATCGCTGTCTACGGCAACAAGGGTTCCACCGACCAGCACGCCTTTGTTCAGCAGCTGCGTGACGGAATCAATAATTTTTTTGTCACGTTCGTGCGCGTCCTCGAATCCGGCGGCTCGGCCGTCGAGGTCGAGCCGGGCGTCACCGCAGGCGATTACCTGCACGGTTTCCTGCTGGGCACGCGCGAGGCGCTGTACGCGAACGATCGCGAGTCCATGACCATCACCGTCCGGCGTGTCGACGTGCGCACGGTTGGCGCATTAATCGCTCTGTTTGAGCGCGCCGTCGGATTCTACGCATCGCTGGTCCATATCAACGCCTACCACCAGCCGGGCGTCGAAGCCGGGAAAAAAGCGGCGGCGGCCGTGCTCGCCTTGCAGGCCAAAGCGCAAGCTGCGCTATCGAGCGCGCCGCAGACGGCGGACCAGATTGCCGCTGCAATGGGTTCCGCTGCGTCCGCGGAGAGTGTCTACCTGATTCTCGAACATCTCTCCTCGAACGGCCGCGCCCGTATGGCGCGCGCCGCCGATCCGGGCGACTCGACATTCACTCGCGTCTGAATCCCAAGCGGGGCAGTGGTATCATCCCTCACGCAACCTTATATATTAGTTTTGAATGGCGAATTGTGCGCCACCCTGGCAGTTGAGCGCCCTCGCGGACATGGCCAACACACCAACAACTCGCCTTCGCAATCTCTGGCAGGCCCTGGGCCTCACAGATTCGGCTGCGCTGGCTGTTTTGATCCTGTATCTGGCGCTCCTGGGTTTGCGGCAGATCTATGAACGAACCCCGCAAAGCGGGTTTCTTCTTTTCCTGGCTATTTGTGCCGCCGTTTACCTCGCTGTTCGCCTGTCGCTTTGGGCCCGCAGATATCTTCTATGGCGCCTGCGCAACCGGTTGATGATCGCCTATCTGTTCATCGCGGTAGTCCCCGTGTTGCTTTTGCTGACGATGGCGGGACTCGCGGCCTACCTGATGTACTGGCAGCTCGGCTCCTATGTCATCTACACCGAAATGGAGGAGCGCGTGCAGCGCCTGAGCGCCGTGGCCGGCGCCATGGCCACGTCCTATGCCGTGGAAGCTACCTCAGGCCACCGTGCTGCCGCGCTGACTTTGCCCGAAGACGCCGCCACGTACTTGAAAAACGCCATGACGGAGCTCCCCGGCCTGCGAATCGAAAGCGGCAAGGGCGAGGATTTGCTGGCGCGGAACACGGGGCGCTTGCGAAACCGTTTTCGCGGCCTCGTATTCAGCGACGGCCAGCTTGCGCTGCGGGCGGTCGTCGATCGGCAGACCCCTTCGGGACCCATCCTGGTTTCCGCGATTGTTCCGGTGACACAAGAATTGATCGAATCGCTTGCGCCCGAACTTGGCCCCATTCAATTCAACGTTCTCCATCCGGAGCGAGCGGAAACCCGTGTGGTTGCGCCCATCGTGATCAACCAGGAGGAATTTACCTCCGTTGAGCAGATCGGGGAGCTTGGGCGTGCGATGCCGAAGGCGGCGAACCCTTTCGACAAGCTGATCTCCGGCATCGTCGCGTTGGACGTTACCGACATGGATCATGAGCAGGGCCAGGAGAGCGCCGTCCGCGTGTTTGCGTCCTTTCGCACGCGCCCCTCGCTGTTGAATCGCAGGCTGTTCGGCGCGCTTGGCGATCTTGGGGGCGCCGCGGCCACGGCGCTGCTGGTGGTGGGTGCGGTGTTCCTGGTCATCGAACTGGGGTCGCTGTATACGGGCATCGCGCTGACGCGCACAATCACCAGCGCCGTGGACAGCCTCTATCAGGCCACGCAGCACGTGCAGGCCGGCGACCTCACTTATCGGGTTCGCGTCCCGCACCGCGACCAGCTCGCGGCGCTTGGCGAGTCGTTCAACACCATGACCGCTTCGGTTTCCACGCTGATCGAGGAGCAGCGGCGGCGGCAACGGCTGGAAAACGAACTCTCCATCGCCCACGAAGTGCAGCAGCAGTTGTTTCCTCATGCCCTTCCGGATTTGCCGGGCCTGGAACTGGAAGCCATTTGCCGCCCGGCGCGAACCGTGAGCGGCGACTACTACGATTTCATCCGTATTTCACCCACGCGCCTGGCCATTGCCCTCGCGGACATCAGCGGGAAGGGAATTTCCGCGGCGCTGCTGATGGCCAATGTGCAGGCGGCATTGCGCAGCGACGTGCTGCGCTATCGAAACGGCGGACCGGGAACCGCCCAAATGCAGATCAACACTGCGGAAATTGTTTCGCACTTGAACCGGCATCTATTTCGCAACAGTTCCGAGGAGCGCTACGCCACTTTCTTTTTTGGCGTTTATGACACCGAATCGCACCAGTTGGCCTATACAAATGCGGGACATTTGCCTCCGGTTTACATTTGCGGTGAAAAAATCAACAAGCTGGAAACGGGTGGGATGGTGGTGGGGCTGTTCAATGACGTGCCGTTCGACCAGGGCATTGTGCGCATCGAACCCGGCGGCATATTGATCGCGTATAGCGACGGATTGATCGAATCCGAAAACGTTTACGGCGAAGAGTTCGGCGCGGACCGGTTGGTCGAAGTCGCCCTGCACGACAAGAATTCCTCTCCCCGCGTGATCGCCGAAGCCATGATGCGCGCGGCCGAGGAGTGGTCCGGTTCTCCCGAGCAGGCCGATGACATGACCGTGATCGTTTCGCGATTTACCGATTCCCTGAAGGAGCCTCACGCGTGAAAGTCCTTACTGCGGCACAAATGCGTGAAGCCGACCGGCTCACCACTGAGCGGTATGCTGTTCCGGGCTTGCAGCTGATGGAAAATGCGGGGACGGCGGTTGCGGAATTTCTTCACGGAAAATTTGCCGCGCTTGCCGAACGCAAAATCCTGGTGTTTTGCGGAAAGGGAAACAACGGCGGAGACGGCTTCGTGACTGCAAGGCTGCTGAAGCAATCCGGCTGCGCGCCCGAAGTATTTTTGTTTTCCAATCCAGGCGCCGTTGAGGGCGATGCGGGGGCGAACCTGAAGCGATGGCAGCAGGGCCTTGGTGAACTACACGTGGTCACCAGCCACGCCGAGTGGCAAACGGCGCGCACCGCCCTGGCCGGAGCCGATTTGATCGTGGACGCGCTTCTGGGAACGGGACTGCGTGGACCGGTCGAAGGCCTTCTGGCCGATGTGATCCAGGACGTGAACGCGGCCCACGGACGAATTGACGGCAAGAGCGGAAAGCTCCAGATCGTCGCCGTGGATATGCCTTCCGGGCTTGCTTCCGACACGCAGGATTTTGGCGGGCCGGTGGTCGCGGCCAACTACACCGTCACGTTTACAGCCCCCAAACTCGGCCAGTTGGTCTTGCCCCGCTCCTCGTGTTGCGGAGAGCTTGTGGTCCGTGGAATCGGGACCCCCGCGGAACTTCTGGAATCCGACCCGCACTTGAAAATTCACTGGATCGAACCGGGAGAATTTCGCGCGTTGCCCCTGGTGCGCGATCCGGCCGCAAATAAAGGCACCTACGGCCATGCGCTGCTGGTTGCTGGATCTCTGGGGAAATCGGGCGCCGCCGTGCTTGCGGCCCGCGGCGCCCTGCGGTCCGGCGCGGGGCTCGCAACGGCGGCCACCCCGGATGTCGTCCTGCCCGTAGTCGCCGCGGGAATGCCCGAATTGATGACCGTGCCGCTGGCCTCCACCGAAGCGGGTACCGCAAGCTATCGAAATTTCGATTACGGGCGTTTTTCGGAAATCACGCGCGGCAAGTCCGTGATCGCCATTGGCCCGGGACTTTCCACGCATAATGAAACGCAGCAATTCATTCGCGCGCTGGTTGCGGAGACCGGGTTGCCCATCATTCTGGACGCGGACGGATTGAACGCATTCGCTGGAATGGCCGATCACTTAAATCAACGGCGCGCTTCCGCCCTGGCGCTCACGCCTCACCCGGGCGAAATGGCGCGCCTGCTGGGCGTCACCGTGAAGGAAGTGCAGGCCCGGCGCCTCGATGTTGCACTGGAAGCCGCCGGGCGCTGGCGGGCGAATGTGATCCTCAAAGGGTTCCACACGATTCTTGCGACTCCCTCGGGACACGCATACGTCAATACCACCGGAAATCCCGGCATGGCCACCGGCGGCACCGGCGACGTCCTCACCGGCATGATTGCCGGCCTCACCGCGCAATTCGGAATCGAGGATTGGCCCCGCGTACTGAGTTTCGGAATCTACCTGCACGGCCTGGCCGGCGACATCGCCGCGTCGCGCGTCGGAGAAACCCCGCTGATCGCATCCGATCTGGTCGAAGCGATCCCCGAAGCGTATGCGCGCGTCCTGGCCGAGTGGGAAGGGTTTTAGTAGGACAGGCTTCAGCCGGTCTGCTTTTTTTCATGAATGGCAAAAATTAAAATCAGACATGCGGAAGCAAGTCGTCCTGGAAATGAGCGCAAAATTGGTCAAGCAAAATGATGGATAAAGAATTCATCACCCAATCCTCGGAAGAAACCATTGCGAAGGGCCGGGAAATCGCCGCAAAACTCTCCCCGCCCGTGCTGGTTCTGCTCAGCGGAGACCTGGGCGCGGGAAAAACCACTCTGACCAAGGGAATCATCAGCGGCCTGGGCGCCGCGCGCGAAGAGGACATCACCAGCCCCACGTTCACGCTCGTCCATGTGTTCCAGAAGCCTTCCTCCGCCCCATCAGAATCGAACCCGCTAAAGGTCTACCACGTCGACCTCTATCGCGTTGAAAATTTCCACGACCTCGAATCGCTTGGGCTCGAGGACGCCCTGGGAGAAAAAGCCATCGTCATCATCGAATGGTCCGATCGTTTCACCTTCCGCAGCGATTGGCCGCGCGTCGAAATTCACCTGCAACATGAAGGGGGAGACGCACGCCGCATCGTCATCTGCGGATTGAATTTGTGATATTGATTGCGACAAAATCCGCACCTTTGGAAAACAAGGGTGCGGCACCCGAAAACTTCAACCCATCCAAAGCCGTTTGAGTTCGCGGCCGCCAGGCAAAAAGCGCTCGCCTCGGTGGGAAATGCAAGCTAGTCTGGCTGAATGAAACCACTATTTCTGCTGGCAATTGTGTTGGCCGGGCTGGCGTCTGTCGCCGCCGCCCCTCAAGCCGGTTCCGATGCGCGCGCCCGCGAACTTATCCTCCAGCTGAATCTCAAAGTCCTGCCCAAAGAATCGGGCTACCTCGGGATCATCGGCCAATCTTCGCAAACGGTGACCATCGACGGCCGCGCGCTGGCCGTTCAGAGCCAGAACTACTACATGCTCACACGCGACCTTCCGGTCAATTATCTTCACTGGCTCGCCCCCGACGATACGCACATCCTGATCGAGGGCGGCCCCGTGGACTATTATATTTTTCATCCGGACGGCCGCGCCGAGAAAATCACTCTGGGCATGAACCTTGCGGCCGGAGAACGCCCGGTGGTGGCCGTGCCGGGCGGCTGCTGGAAGGCGCTGCGCCTGCACCAAGGCGCCGCCTACGCCTTGATGGCCAACACGCTTTCGCCCGAATTCACACCGGACCGCGTCAAAATCGGCGCCGGACCGGATTGGGTAAAACGCTTTGCAAATTCCGCGCCCTGGGCGACCCCCGAGGCGCTGCGCGAATTGATCGGCCCCAACTGGACAGCTCAATCGTCCGCGGGTAAGCCGTAGGGGCACGGCAAGCCGTGCCTCTACTCTCGCGCGCCGCCTTTGCTCCGGCATTGCTATTAACGGGTAAGACGCGCCGCCTTGTTCGCGGTTTCCTCGCTTGTTATTCTAAAAAAGAGACTTTTGCGAACTTTTATGGCCGAGCGCACATCCATGCTCTCCGCGGGGAACCCTGCGCGAGTGGACCTCAAGACGTACTCGGCCGAACTTTCGCTGGGGACGCTGGCCGTCGGCGTCGATAACATTCACCACGATGTCTTTCTGAGCCCCAAATTCGTCGAATCCAGCGGCGCCTACCTGCTCGAAATCATCCGCCAGAACGCGAATCTCACTTTTCTTTCCCAGACCGACCGCTTGCAGGCGGAGCGCCGCCAGGCGCAGCGCCGCGATGCCGACCGCAAGTTGCGCTCTCCGGAAGTCTCCTCCTGGAAACGCCAGCTTTCGGATTTGCTTCATGCCGGACTGCAATACGCCAAGTACGAACAGAATATTGAGATCGACTTGGTATTGCGCGTCGCACTCCTGAAATTCCTGACCCAGGAAATCAGCACGCAGTTCGCCAACCTGATGCTGGAAGCCAAGGAATGGATCCGCAGCCGCGGCGGCCATTTTGACCACACCGAACAGGCGCACGTGATCAAGGCGCGCCTGGCCGAATTGCAGGCCAATCGCCGGAACATGTTCCGCCAGACCGGGCAGCACGTTTTTCAGGCGCTGATGGAGATCGAAGAGAATACGCTGGCCCGATCGCGAAAGGCGCTCTTTGGCGAGGAACCTGCTGGAGCCTATGACGTACTAAACAACCGCCTGGCGTTCGTCGAAGGCGGCAAGGACGACGTGCTGTTTCTCGAACAGTACGTCCTGCTGGGAAATTATTTGAAGGACCAGGACCGCTTTGAGACCATCGACGCGCTCCTGCTCGATTTCATGCGCGAATCCATCCTGGCCGGAAGCCACGGCGGGGAACTTGGCGAGGCGGCGCAATCCCACCAGCAAATTCTGGATGCGGCGATGGCCACACGGGGAGAAATCGCGCGCCTCGATGAAGAGCGTTCGACCCTGTTGCGCAAGCTGGAACGCAGCGACGGCCTGATGGGCCGCGTCGGACTTGGGCCCGACCCCGCGCAGGTTCGCGGCCAGATCAGCGACGTCGAGCAGCGCCTGCGCCACGCCCGCATCAAGCTCGAGGGTATTGCCCCGCGCATTGAAACGGCCCGCGGCAAAGCCGATTTCCTGGCCAAGCAGGTTCAGGAACGCCTGGGCGATTATCTCAACGAGCCGGAAAATGCGCGCCGCCTGTTCGACGCCACCGCGTCCGGCGAGGACCGCGGCAGCGCGGCCGAACTTCGCGGACGCCTCCTGGACGAATGGATCGCGAGGCTGGAGCAGCGCGACCTGCTCGCGCACATCCTCTCCAGCTACCAGTTGCGGAACATCTGCCATGATTACTGCCCGCCTATCCACTTGCAGCAGCTGAAAAAGGCACTGGCTTCGCGCGAGGAGTATAAGCGCGTCGAGGACATCCTGAAGCAGTTTCCCGCGCGGCAATACTCCATGCAGCGCATCGACGAAGTCTGCAAAAAAATCCGCAAGACGCCCCGCGAAGAGATCCGCGCCGTGACGCTCCGCTTCGCCGAGGATTTCATGCGCCTGCGCCGCGATACGCAAAATTACGAGAAACTTACCGCGGCCATGGAGCGCGTCAACCTGGTGCGTAACGAGCGCACGCGGGAACTTTCGGACATGAATCACAGCCTCTACGAATTCCTGCTTCCGGAAGAGGCCAAACCGGCCGAGGACCGCGTCCTTTCCCATACCATCATCAAGGCGGACGTGCGCGGCTCGACGAAAATCACGCAAGACCTGCTGGCGCGCGGGCTCAATCCGGCCTCGCTGTTCAGCTTGAATTTCTACGAGCCGGTGAAGCGCATCCTCGACCGCTACGGCGCCGCGAAAGTCTTTATCGAGGGCGACGCGCTGGTGCTCGCGATTTTTGAGACTGAATCCAACCGCGTGCAGCAGCGCGCCGTCTCCAAGGCCTGCGCCCTCGCCCGGCAGATCCTGGCGGTTTCCTCCGCTTATAACGACCGCTCCGAGACCAGCGACTTGCCGCGCCTGGAATTGGGCATCGGCATCGCCTTTCAGGGTTCCGCGCCCACCTATTGGATGGACACCGACTCACGCATCATGATTTCCCGAGCGCTCAATTTGTCGGACCGCCTTTCCAGCTGTTCAAAAGCCGCCAAGCGACTGCTTTCTGAAAATTCCTCGCTCTTCCGCCTGTTCCTGTTCCAGACCATGATGGAAGGCGTGGCCGAGGACGAAGCCGATGAATTCCTGATCCGTTTCAACCTGAACGGAGTGGAACTCAACGACGAAGGCTTCCGGAAATTGCAGGAGGAAATCGCGCTCACTTCCATCGAGGCGGATTGCGCCATGCCCTGGGGCAAGGAACGCGTCACCTTTTATGCGGGCGAGACGCCGGTCGGCGACGGAGTCGAGCCGGTGATCATCCGCCGCGGTTTCGTGCGCCAGTTGCTGCCCGACGGGAAAATCGGCGCCGCAGGCGCGCACGCCTATTATGAAGTCTGTACCAGCCCAAAGGTTTTTGAGCTGCTCGAATATCTCAACGCAAACGCCGTTGCTGCGGCCCCCCGCAGCTGACCGGAATCCCTCCTTACGGCTTCAAAACGCACTCAAGTAGGACAGGCTTCAGCCTGTCGGGTTTAGGTTCACTTTGCCGCGAACCAACCCCGACAGGCTGAAGCCTGTCCTACAAAAAAAGGCCGGCCCGAAATTCCGGGCCGGCCTCTTGCCGTTCATATTTCCTTGCTTAAGGGATGTTGTAGGTAGTCGCTTCTTGTGAGCTATTCCCGCTGGAATCCGTGACGCCCACAAACCACTGGTAGTTCGTGGCCGTCGGCAGGGTTGAGATATTTGTCCCGTTGGCTTGCGCGCTGCCGTCCGCGTTGAACAGCACGCTGGTCGTCCCGCTCGGAATGCCGTTGCTGTTATTGCCGCCGAAATCGTTCCAGCTCACGTTCGTCGAACCGCTGACGTTGTTGAGCCCCACGTAATACGTGTAGGGCGAAGGCGTTGATGCTGGCGTGACCCAGTTGAATTGAGGAGCGGTGACCGAACCTGGCGTTGTGGTCTGCGCCGTCATGCCGGTAACAAACGAATTCAGCACCGCGGTCACGGAAGTAGATATGGTTTGTGTGCTCGCATCCGAGAACGTCACCTGGAACTGGTAGGTATCACCCACTAGTGGCGCTGTGCCGTTCAGATTCCAATACACGGTGTTGTTAGGGTCGATCGCCAAGTCCCACGGCAGGGGAACGTGCGGCCCGGAGATCAGTGTCATCGCCACGGGGCGTTTGCTTCCCCATGCGATTCCCAGGTTCAGATTGTAAGTATCGTTGCTGCCATTGAGCTGCTGATGGCCCGTAGTGACGCTGAGGGTCGAGACTGCGCTGATGAGCGCAATGTTGTTGGTCGTTGTGCCGCTGCCCACGGTGAGCGCGGGTGGGCCGCCGTTGGTGTTGACGTTGCTGACATCGCTGGGTTGGATCAGGCCGTTGTTGTTCTGATCGATGATTGCGAAGGCTTGGTAATTCCCGGTGGGTACGCCAGAGAAACTATAGGACGCAGGACTGGTGGGAGAAGCGATCACCTGCCCGTAGATTGTCGAACCGTTAAACACGCCGACATACAAGGGCCCCGTCGCCGCCACAGGGAATGTGACTTGCCCGGAAACGGTGCTTGCTCCGGAACCCGCCGCACGGATCACGACCGGGCCGGCGGTGGCCGCCGCGCTCTTGGTGGCCCCCACTAGCGCGTACATTCTGAAAAAGTACGTGCCGGGCGCGGCTTGGACGATGTAATTTCTGTCGGAAATGCCGTGCGCCACAAATGTAACCACCGTGGGCGCCGGGCTGGTGAATGCGGGATCGGTGCCGTAATCGATTTCGTAGGACGTCGCGATCTCCCTGCCGTTGTTGTCCTGCAGGGACCCGCCGCCATTGTTGTTATATTGCAACAGCCCGAACCCGTTTCCTGCGGCCACGGTCACGTCCGAGATCGCCACGGGAGTTGGAGTTGCCGGATCGGACAGAGTGATGTTCGCTCCGGACGCATTTGACGAAGTAATGTTCACGGTTGTGGAATTGCCAAACGGATTTGAAGCGTTCGATGCCCCGGAGTTTAGGGTATCGACTTCGGCAGTCACGATATAACCGCCGGGCTGCAAACCCCTGACGGTATACGTCGTGCCGCCCGCTGAAGGCGCCGTTACCAGACTCGTAGCCGCCGACGCTCCTCCGCAATTGCCGGAGCAGTTGCTCGACAGGACGCGGATAAAGGTGCGACCGGTTTTTGAGCCCGCATACGTCAGCGTCCCGCTGATGCTGAACGACTGCACGGTGGACGCCTCGGTGAAATTCTGAGTCGTGGTTGTATTCGTCGTAGTGACTGATGGCGCCGACGGAGTGAACGTGTAACCGGCCAGGGACGGGGTCACCGTGTAGGTTCCTCCAGCCAGGCCAGTAAAGCTGTAATTGCCGCCGGAATCGGTAGTGGTGGCCGGCTTGCTGGTCGGTCCGGTGGAGAGCGCGACGTTCACGCCCGCGACCGTTGGCCCGGAAATGACTCCCGAAATCGTGCAGTTCGAGGAGCAGCTTGGCGCAACAACATTGATCGTGGAACTCACGGTGGTAAAGAGCCCCTTGGCGTCGGTCACTTTGATCGTGACGGTCTGACCGGCTCCCGCGCTGGTGGGCGTGCCCTGCAAATTGACAATGTTGGTCGTGCTGATTGAGAGACCCATCCCCGGAGGTAGCGTGGTCCCTTGCCAGGTAAATGGCGCGACGCCGCCCGTCACGGTTACCGCGGACGGAGTGTAGGCAGCGTTTAGCGTCGCGTCGGGGAACGTCGGCGTGGCGATTGCCGGCGGCGGCTCCAGCGAGATGGAGAAGCTGGCGTTTTTGCTCGGATCGGTAATCGAAGTGGCCGTAAACGTAGCGATACTCGTGGAGGCGATGCTCGCCGGAGCGTTGTAGGTGATTGTGGTGGTCGTCGATCCGCTGAGTGAACCCAGACCCGTCAGCGTGGACCATGTGACGCCCGCGCTCGCGGGATCGTTGTTCACCGTCGCGGTAATTAATTGCGAGGTATTCTGGTCCATGGCAAAGGGCTGCGTAGGAGACAGCGTCACGCCGATCGGCGGATTGATCGTAATGCTCAGGCCGCTGGTGGAAACGGTATTGTTCACCGAGTCGGTCAGCTTGACGCTGAACGGATAAGTTCCCGCCGTCGTGGGCGGTCCCGCGGTGATCGACGTTGTCGTCCCGGATGCCGCACTCAACGCCAGTCCCGGTGGCAGCGGATTGCCTGCGACAATGGACCAGGTGTAGCCGGTTCCGGACCCTCCGCTCGCGCTGAACGTGACCGTCGTCGGATAGTTCAATCCCTGAACGCCAGTGGGCAACGGCAGCGACGGCGGCGTCAACACCAACTGCGAGAAGACATCGATGGTCAAGCCGCTACTGGTGTTCGTAAGCCCTTGCGCGTCGGTTACTTTGATTGTAAACGTCTGGCCATTTCCGGCCACGGTCGGCGCGCCTTGCACGGTGACGGTGTTGCTCGTGCTGCCGTTCAACGACAATCCGCTGGGTCCGGCAAGAATCACCCATGTGTACGGGCTGACGCCTCCGCTGACGTTCACTGTGCCGTTGTAAGCGCCATTCAAGTTCCCGGCCGGCATGCTCGAAGTGGTAATCGCCGGCGGCGGCACGAGGTGGACCGTGTATGTGGCCGACTTGGTCGGGTCGGTCACGGAGGTTGCCGTGAATGTGGCGGTGCTGGCCGAGGCCACGACGGCCGGCGCGTTGTAAGTGATGGTCGTGGATGTGGATCCGGTAAGCGTGCCCAGGCCTGTTACGGCGGACCAGGTTACACCTGCGCTAAGCGGATCGTTGCCCACCGTCGCGGTTACCAGTTGCGTCTTGGTCTGATCCAAGCTCACAGGACTGGCTGGAGCCAACGCCACGGTAATCGCCGGGTTGACGGTGATGGTCTGCGTTGCCGTGGTCGCGACGTCGTTCACGGAATCGGTGACTTTGATCGTGAAGGTCAGCGTCCCGGAAACCGTGGGCGTGCCGCTGATAATTACGCTGCTCCCCCCGATGGTCAAAGGAGCGATCGACCCCGAGGCAACCGCGAATGTGTACCCGCTGCCCGATCCTCCCGACGCCGTGTAGGCCGGGGAAGTAAAGTTCACGCCGACAACCCCGACCGGAAGCGAGGGCGGCGTGATCACCAGCGTGGGATAAATCGTGATGGTCAAACCGCTGCTGGTGGCGGAAAGCCCCTGCGCGTCCGTTACCTTAATCGTGAAAGTCTGATTGTTTCCGGCGACGGTCGGAGTACCTTGCACCGTAACCGAGTTGGTGGTGCTGGCGCTGAGCGACAGCCCCGTGGGCCCAGCCTGAATGGTCCACGTGTAGGGTGCAATGCCGCCAGTCATATTCACCGGCGCGCTATATGCGCCGTTCACATTCCCGGCTGCCATGCTGGACGTAGTGATCGAAGGCGGCGGAACCAGATTCACCGTGTACGTGGCCGACTTGGTTGGGTCCGTCACGGACGTTGCCGTGAACGTGGCAGTGCTGGCCGAAGCCACGATGGCCGGCGCGTTATACGTAACCGTCGTGGATGTGGAGCCCGTCAGCGTGCCCAGGCCGGTCACTGCCGACCAGGTGACGCCCGCGCTCGCGGGATCGTTGCCCACCGTCGCCGTAACCAATTGTGTTTTGCCCTGATCCAAAGTCACCGGGCTGGCTGGAGCCAGCGAAACAGTGATCGCCGGATTAATATTGATGGTCAGATTCCCGGAAGTTACGAAATAACCCAGAGAGTCCGTAACCTTCACGGTGAAATGCAGCGCGCCCGCCGCCGTCGGTGTCCCGGTGATAATTCCGTTGCTTGCGCCCAGCACCAGCGGAGCCGCCAATCCGGAAGCAATCGCAAATGTGTAGCCGCTTGCGGATCCGCCCGAAGCGGTGAAGGCCGGCGAAGTGTAGCTGACACCGACGACTCCCGTAGGGAATGTGGGTGGAGTGAGGACCAAAGCCGCGTCCACCTTGATGGAAATATTCCCGGAGACGATGGAATTGCCCTGCGCGTCGGTTACTTTCACCGTGAACGCATACGTGTTGGCCGCACTCGTGATCGTGCCGCTGACAACTCCCGCTGCCGAGAGATTCAAGCCCGCGGGCAGCGTGCTGCCCGAAGGCAGCGACCAGGTGAATGGTCCGACGCCGCCGGTTTGCACCATGGTTGCCGAATACGTTTGCCCGGTCTCACCGGTCGTCGGCAACGTGCCCGACGTGGTCACCGCGAGCACTGCGTTGATCGTGATGCTCAGGCTGCTCGTGGACGTATGCGGCGTGGGCGTCGCGGAATCGGTTACGGTCACCGTGAAGGGGAACGTTCCGGCGGTTGTGGGTGTTCCTAAAATCGTGCCCGAACCGCTCAGGTTGAGGCCCGCGGGCAAGTTGCCGGACGTGACAGCCCAGGTGTAGGGCGCGGTTCCGCCAGAGGCGCTTAGAGCCGTCGACGGGTACGCTCCACCGGCCGATACTGAACCCGCCGGGAGAGCGCTCGATCCAGTCGTGACCGAAAGCTGCGCGGATCCGCTTCCGGTCGCGCAGCCGGCAACAAAAAGAAGAGCCATCAAAGCGGAGATTCCAAGTATGCGGCTGAACACACCACTACGACTCATGCGAAAGTCGCTGACCATCACGGCTATCCTTTTGGGTTTTGGGTTGCCAGACCAAAGGAAGGGAACGAAGGTCCGCCCGGGCCCGTCGATTAAATTTTAGTAGTCAGTATTGCAAATCGATCATACGCGCGTGAAGTTGAACAACAAGTACATCATTGGACAACTTTGCTCAGTGTGTCTTACTGGTTAGTTAGAAGAAGGTGTGCCGAAATGAATCAACCGGTTCGCGTGGAGCTTCCCGGCGACGCTTCCGGGAGCGCGATGATACACTTGACGCAGTTTCAATATCATTTTTTAGGAAAGGCGATGGGCGCGCGCAAACACAAACGCAAGAAATTCACTGCAGGCGGAGAAGCGCGCCGCCGCGCCCGCGAATTGGCCGGGCCGCCACCCGCCGCGCGCGTCATCCCCGACAAGCGCCTGAAGCCGCCAAAACACAAAGGAGATTTGCTGCAGGACGAAAAGTAGGACAGGCTTCAGCCTGTCGCTCTTGACTTTATGAATTCAAGAATCCATGGCGGCGGTAAATTCGCCCCACTAAACGCAAGTGCCTCCTGCCCCGTCAAGCGTCAATCACAAATTCCACAGCCTCAGTGAATATGCCTGGTCTTCTTCTGCATGTAATCCATCAGCAGATACTGCCCCAGCGTATACGGCGTGGTGAAATACGCCTTCCCGCGGCACAGTTCAGTAACCTTCTGCACAAATTGAATCAGGCTGTGATCGCTGGCGAGCATGAACGTGTTGATCAGGATCCCCGACCGCCGGCAGCGCCCCACCTCTTCGAGCGTCTGCGTCACCACCAGCGGATCGAGCCCGAACGCGTTTTTGTAAATGCGCCCGTCCTCCAGCGTGAGCGCCGAAGGCTTTCCGTCCGTGATCATCACGATCTGCTTCATGTCTTTCTTCTGGCGCGAAAGAATGCGCCGCGCCAGGCGCAGCCCTTCGCGCGTGTTCGTGTAGTAGGGCCCCACCTGCACGCGCGCCAGTTCCCCCAGCGGCATTTCCTCGGCCGAGTCATGAAAGAGCACCAGGTGCAGCGAATCGCCGGGGAATTGCGTGCGGATCAGATGCGAGAGCGCCAGGGCGACTTTTTTCGCCGGCGTGAATCGGTCTTCACCGTACAGAATCATGCTGTGGCTGCAGTCGAGCATCAACACCGTGGCGCAGGAACTCTGGTACTCGGTCTGATGAACCATCAAGTCGGGATAATCCAGTTCGATAGGAACCTTGGAGCCTTCGCGGCGCACGGCATTGAATAGCGTCGCGCTGATGTCCAGATTCAACGTGTCGCCAAATTCATAAGGCCGGGAAATCCCGCCGGATTCCACGCCCGTCGCCAGGTCGCGCGTGTCGTGGCGCCCGAAGCTGCTCTTTCCCAGCGATCCCATCAAATCCTTCAATGTCTTGAATCCCAGAAAGTCGATGGTCTTGTCCGTGATCTCGAAACGCGCCTGATTTTCGCGGTCGCGATCGCGCCCCTGGCCCACCTGCCCGCGCGGCGTCTTATCAGGCGGCGCGGTGATTTGCGGCTGCCCGGTGACGTAGCCCTCTTCCATGAGCCGGTCCATCAGTTCATCGATCAGCTCTTTCATCTTGGCGTCCATCTGCTCGGCAGTACCGTCCATCAGCTCCTGCATCTGCTCGTCCGAGAGCAGGTCGCCCTCCTCGATGGCGCGCTGTATCGCCTGGCGCAGCGCCTCCATCGATTTTTCCGGGTCCATTTCGGAGAGGCCGTAGTATTGGGACTCAAACCCGCTCTGCAGGAAGAAATCGGAGAGGCGCTTGACCAGTTCCTGCATGTCGACGCCGTCGCCGGGCTCGCCTTCGTATTTCTTGTAGCGGATATATTTCAAGGTCTCACCTGTTTCAAGAACTCGAATCCGATCTTTCCCATTAATCTTTCGCTGTGCCCTCTTTGTTAACTCCAAGACCTTTTTCACAGAGTTGACAGAGGACCACAGAGAGGCCGCCTCTGCTAATTAAACTGCCGCCGTGGCGGGCGCGGTTGCTGCTCGCGCGGCTCGGGCGCCTTCGGGCGCTCGGCGTGGAAGCCGCGCTCCTGGCTGCGGCTGATGCGCTTGTGCGACCACAGCCCTTCCAGAATGAATTCCGCCGCGGCGCTCATGCCCGCCGGGCCGCTGCGGCTGTCGGCTCCCAGCCGGTCGATGTTCTCCATCAGGCCTTGGATCTTTTTCAGCTGCGCCAGCGCGTCGGCGGCAGAAGCGTTTTCCGCAACCTTCAACTCACCGCCCAGCTCGAACCACTGCACCACCGGCTGGAGATTCGCGCCCTCCAGATGCTTGCTGAAAACCTTCCCGACGGCCCCGCGAATCAATTCGTTGGCGATGTTTTCGGCGCCGCGCAATTCACCCTCGTATTCCAGCTCCATTTTCCCGGTGATGGCCGGGAGTGCCGAGTAAATATCGGCGATGCGCGCCGAGGAACGCGCTTCATGATTGCGCACCGCGCGCTGCTCCGCGTTGCTGACCACGCTTTCCAGGCACGCAATCGGCAGCCGCTGGCTCACTCCGGAGCGCTTGTCGATGCGTTTATCCTCCCGCGCCAGAAATGCGATCAGCTCGATCACCTCGCGGATATAGGCCGGGACGTCGACCGCGGATTTTCCCCCGTCGCGCGCCACCCACGCTTCCTGCTTGGTGATGGCCACGCCTTCCTCGACCGTCGCTGGATAGTGCGTGCGAATTTCCGAGCCGATGCGGTCCTTGAGCGGCGTGATGATTTTTCCACGCGCCGTGTAATCCTCCGGATTCGCCGTAAACACCAGCACCACGTCCAGCGGCATGCGCACCGGATAGCCCTTAATCTGAATATCCCCCTCTTGCATAATATTAAACAGGCCGACTTGAATTTTGCCGGCCAGGTCGGGAAGCTCGTTGACGGCGAAGATGCCGCGATTGGCGCGCGGCAGCAGGCCGTAATGAATGGTGAGCTCATCACCTAGGGCGCGGCCCGAGCGCGCCGCCTTGATCGGGTCCACGTCGCCCAGGATGTCGGCGATGGTGACGTCGGGCGTGGCCAGCTTTTCGACAAAACGATGTTCGCGCGGCAGCCACGCGATGGGCGTGGCGTCGCCCTTTTCTTCAATCAGGTCACGGCAGGCGCGGCACAGTGGCGCTTGCGGGTCGTCATGAATTTCGCAGCCAGCGATGTAGGGAATTTCCTTGTCCAGAAAATGAATCAGGCCGCGCAGGATGCGGCTCTTGGCCTGCCCGCGCAGGCCTAGCAGGATGAAGTTGTGCCGCGCCAAGATGGCGTTGGCGATCTGCGGCAAAACGGTTTCTTCGTAGCCATGCACTCCCGGGAACAAGGGTTCGCGTTCTTCCAGCATGCGCAGCAGGTTCGCGCGAAGCTCGTCCTTGACGGTGCGCCGCGCCGCGCCCGGTGCGCATCCCGGTAGTTTTTTCAATTCGCCAAGCGTGGAGGGTTTCGTGGTCATCGGGGTCCCCTGAATCGATTCGAGAGACCATTATATGCTACATGGAGAATTGCTGCAGATTTCATGGGAGGACGAACCGGGCGGCGCTCGCAGCAGCGCGGAAAAGGCGTCGCCTACAACTTATGATGCCCGTTTCCCGCCGCTTTGCCTCGCACACGCTCGCGAACCTGCAGTTGCGGGTACCACTCGGTCAGGCGCGCGACCAACCGCTGCTGCCTTTCGGCCTCCGACCGTGACTCCAGCATCTCCTGCCGCAGCGCCACGTCCACCGGCAATTCGGAGGCGACGTGATAGGCGAACGAAACGCTTCCCTCGGTCTCAAACGGCGGCGCGTCTTCCTTTTCGTAAAGGATTCGGTGGCACTGCTGGAAGAGTCGCTCGAGTTCCGCAGAGACATTCGCATCCACGCCGGTGAAATCCTCGTCCAGGTACTCGACGTCGGCCTCGAAATACGGCTGCTCGTCGTGCGTGCGAATCAAGTGGAACGCGCGCTGCCCGGCAATCAGAATGTCGGAGCGGCCGTCCTCGTATTCCTTCAGGACTTTCACGATCATCGCGGAGCATCCGGTCCGCGCCAGGTTCCCTTCGTGATACAAAATCATGCCGAAGGCGGATTGCGTGTCGATGCACCGGCGCGTCATCAGCCGGTAACGCCGCTCAAAAATGTGCAGTGGCACCGCCTGCCCCGGGAATAAAACCATATCCAGCGGAAACAAAGGTATGCGGTCGAGGCTCATGAATTTTCGCCGACATAATACCAGAATTCCAAAGGAAGGCGGACAGTAGCACAGACACTCTTGTCTGTCCGGTTTTGTGAGCGGCCACGAAAATCTAACCCGGACAGACAAGAGTGTTTGTCCTACTAAACACCGCTAGCTAATTGGCAGGACCCCGCGTTCAGGCCTTGGGAAGAAAAAGAAGATCGTAAAGCCACCCGGCAGCCACACCCCCCGCCAGCGGACCGATCCAGTACACCCCGTGGTTGGTCCAATGATTGGCGGCAAGCGCCGGCCCAAATGCGCGCGCCGGATTCAGCGCCGCGCCCGTGAACGGCCCTCCGAGCAGGACTCCCATCGTAACCGTCAGCCCGATCGCAAACCCGGCAATCTTATTGAACGCGCCGCGTTCGTCCACGGCAGTCGCGAATACCACAAACACCAGGAAGAAGGTCATCACCGCCTCGAAGATCATTCCCGTGGTGCGCGAAATGCCGCTGGCCAGGTCCGGCGTGCCCAGTTGCACCGAACTCCAGGCATCAAACGGCAACTTGCGCAGCAGGTACGCGGCAACGATTGCTCCGGCAACCTGCACAGCCCAATACGCCAGCGTATCGAAGGTGGAAAATTTGCGCGTGACCCAGAAGCCAATGGTCACCGCGGGATTAAAATGCCCGCCGGAAATGTGTCCAAGCGAGGTCACCAGAATGCCGATGGCCAGGCCCTGCGCCAGGGCAATGCCCAGCCACCCGTACGCGGACGGCCCGTTCGCGTTCGAGCGCAGAAACTGGTCGGCGATGATCGCGCCCACTCCGAAAAATACCAACGCAAACGTTCCTATAAATTCGGCAACAAGTTTTTGCGGCTTGTTGTACATCAAGAGGCCTCTGCTGCAGTCAATTTAATCAGGTTCGATATTCTATATCACGTATGGGAATGTCCGGCGGGAACTTCTTTGGAAAATTCGCTCGGGTGTCGTGAGTTTCACATACTGCAGAAAGAGTCCGCCATCCTGACAAGCCGCACGCGGCCACCGCATATCCAGCCCACGCATGGTTAAAATTCTCAGTCTGCGGCTCGACGGTAGGGGCACGGCATTGCCGCGCCCCTACGATCCAGTACGCCAAAACGGTACCTAACGCGTGGCCGCGCCCAGCGGCACGTTCACCGGCGTCAGCCAGTTGTGGCGGTCGGGGCGCGCCCCGCTCAAAATAGAGAAAAATTCCTCCTGCAGCGCCTTGGTGATCGGCCCGCGCGTCCCCTTGCCCACTTTGATGCGGTCCACCGAACGCAGCGGGCTGATTTCCGCGGCCGTGCCCGTGAAGAAGACTTCGTCGGCGATGTACAGCAATTCGCGGGGCACCAGCTGCTCGCGCACCGGGATCTTCAGATCCTCGCAAAGCGTCATCACCGAACTCCGCGTAATGCCGGGAAGCACGCTCGCTCCCAGAGGTGGCGTGATCAGCGTGCCATCCACGGCAACGAAGATGTTTTCGCCCGAACCCTCGCTCACAAAACCGTTGGTGTCGAGCGCGATGCCCTCGGAATATCCATTCGCGTGGGCTTCCATGTGGATCAGCTGCGAATTCATGTAATTCGCGGCAGCCTTGGCCATGCTGGGCAGAGTGTTCGGCGCCATGCGGTTCCACGAACTCACGCAAACGTCCACGCCTTGCTCGATGGCTTCGGGACCCAGGTAGCGTCCCCATTCCCAGCACGCCATGAACACTTCGGTGGGCACGGCCAGCCCGCCGACCCCGATGTCGCCATAGCCGCGCAGCGCGATCGGGCGGATGTAGCAGGAAGCCATTTTATTGGCGCGCACCAATTCGCCCGCGGCAGCCGAGAGTTCGTCCACCGTGTAGGGCCATTCCATCCGGTAAATCTTTCCGGAGTTGACCAGGCGCTGCATGTGCTCCTGAATTCGGAAAATCGCCGGGCCGCCCTTGGTTTCATAGCAGCGGATCCCCTCGAAAACGGCCGAGCCGTAGCTCACCACGTGGGAAAGGACGTGGATCGTCGCGTCTTCCCATCGGATGAATTTCCCGTTATGCCAGATTTTTTCGGTCGGCTTCATAGCCATCGGAGTTCTCCACGCCGCAATTCCCTGTGTTTTAGGATGATTTCGGAACCGGCAGGGAAATTATAGCACAGGGGTCGCGCCTGCCCGGGTAAGGGAATTGCCCATATTTCAAGCCTGCTGCGCCAATTTGGTTGGTGCGGTCTAGGGCAGAATAATGCTCCTCAGTGCCGTTCGATTCGTTCAATGTATGCGGCTCCGTTAAGATTTGTTTTTCCATTGTTCGGAATTGGCAAATTCGTCGCGCGCCACGTGGCGAATCGTCACGATTCGCACCACCTTTCTAGCCTCAAGGATTTCAAAAAGGATGCGATAAATGTCCGGCTTCTTTCCGTACAAAAGACGGCGCAGCGGCCAGCCGGCTTTTGTTGCGTCAGGCGCGAGCGGGCAACGGCCAGTGTATCGATTCAGTGCGAAAATCGCTCTTTCGAGGCCGTTAAGCCATCGACGGGCGGCGGGAGAATGTTCAGCGGCAAGATATTCGTAGAGGTCAAGGAGGTCGCGTTCGGCGCGGCGCGTCAATTCAATGGCGTATGCCATACTTTTTTCTCAACCAAGCAAAAACCTCGCGGGCAGGCTTGGTCCGGCCATGCGCAATGTCATCCATTCCTTGCCGAATGGCTTCAAGCACATCGGCCTTCGCGGCAATGTCTAGCAGGCGCTGGTAGGATTCCGCGTCTTGGACGATGGCCGCTGCCTTGCCATTGATTGTGAGGACGACGGGCCGTTTGGTTTTCTTCAAACGCTTCATGAACTGTGCGGGCTTGCGCCGAAACGCGGTCAAAGATTGTATGTCTTTTGAGATGTCAAGCATGGGTAGCCCTCCATAGAGCACCTTTTAAGGTGCTCTCCCTTGCGCCGATTGTAAAGGGAAAAAGCGATGCATTTTCCCCGCTCTACCCATCAAAATCGTTGTCAGGGACGGAATTGAAATTTCGGTTTCCCAATCAGTGGTCGATCCGTTCCAGCGTGTACGGTTCCCGGATGGAATTCAAATTCTGCATCGCATGACTGCGAAGGTCGCCGCTAAGCGTTTCCAGCGCGCCGAGCAATAGGAAGGGAATGATGGCGGCGGCAGCCCAGAGCTTCGCCCGGCGCGGCGCCTTCGCCTCGGGATCCCAGCGAAACAGTTGCGCGGAAATCAGAAACGCAATCAGCGCGCAGCCGAGCAGGGACGCCACATACATCCCGAGGCCGGTAATGCTCGTGTGGTCGATCATGGCGCGCTGCAAGCCGCTGACCAGATACGTTGCCGGCAGGTAAACCGCCACTGCCTGCACCGCCTTGGGCAGCATCGGGAAGGGAATCGTCGCTCCGGAAATAAACAAAAAGACGAACCAGATTATCTGATTGATGATCTGGGTTTCCTGCATGGTGTTGGTCACGCTGGCCACGATCAGGCCGAGTGAGGCGAAGCAAACGGTTCCCAGCGTCACCAGGATAAGGATCGAAAGAACGTTTCCGAGCCCTGCCATGTGAAACACGGACCGGGAGAGATAAAACTCCACGACGATGGTCGGCAGCGTCAGGAAATAATTGGACAGCAGGCTCGATGCCAGCATGGCGCTGGCCGTAACCGGAGCGACTCGGAACCTTCGCAATATACCTTGTTCGCGGAACGTCACCAGTTGCACGCTCAGGCCCCAGAAGCTGCCCATAACCGTGAGCGCCAGGACCTCAGCCAGCAGGTACGGCACGGTCTGAGTTCTTCCGCGCCCGAATATCCCCGCGTAAATAAACAAAAACGCCAGCGGCATAATCAGGCTGAAAAACAAAAACGCGCGATTGCGCATTGCCAGGCGCATTCGGCTTACCGTAAGTGCCCAGGTGTTCTTCAATCGCGCAACCTTCTTCCGGTCAGCTCGAGGAAAATATCCTCCAGCGACGGAGCCGAAATTTCCAGGCTGACCAGCTCGTTATTCTGCTCTTCCAGATGCTTCACCAGCGCGACGATCGTGCGCGGCACGCGCGTGGAATACAGCAGGTAATCGCCTTCCTGGGCGCGGCATTCGGTCACTCCCTCGAGCGTATTCAGCGCGCCGTTGGTCTCCGGCTTGGACATCCGCACCGTGATTCGCGTCACCGCGCCGGAGCGCTGCTTGAGTTCGCGCGGCGTGCCCAGCGCGATGACTTTCCCGTGATCCACAATCGCCACGCGATCGCAAAGTTTTTCCGCTTCCTCGATGTAGTGTGTGGTCAGCAGGATGGTCTTCTTTTCTTTTTTCAGCTCTTCAATAATGTCGTAAATTTCGCGCCGCACCTGCGGATCCAGGCCCGCGGTCGGCTCGTCCAGAAACACGACGCGCGGATCGTTCACCAGCGCCATGGCCAGCGCCAGCCGCTGCTTCTGACCGCCGGAGAGTTGCGAATAATTCGCGTTGCGTTTTTCCTCCAGGCCAAATCGCTTGAGCAATTCATCGGTGCCGCGGCGGCGGGGATAAAAACTCCCGAACAGGTCCAGCGCCTCGTGCACGCGCAGCTTGTCAGGCAGGGCAGTGGATTGCAGCGCCGCGCCGATTACATACTTATACTCGACGCCGCTGGTCTGCGGGTCCAGCCCGCATACGCTTACCCTGCCGCTATCGGGAGTGCGCAGCCCTTCCAGAATCTCGACTGTGCTTGTCTTCCCGGCGCCATTCGGGCCAAGCAGGCCAAAGACCTCGCCCTCTTGCACCGAAAAGCTGACCCCGCGCAGGGCCTCCACATTGCCGTAGCGCTTGGTCAGGCTTTCCACTTCGATGGTTGCGGCGGTGATCATGAGCCCTTACATATAACACAATACGTCGTTTAGG
The DNA here is from genome assembly GCA_020073375.1 of Terriglobia bacterium. GTDB lineage: Bacteria > Acidobacteriota > Terriglobia > Acidiferrales > UBA7541 > Palsa-360. The sequence continues at coordinate 101,594 of JAIQFG010000026.1, forward strand.
AGGGAACGCCGTCACTGGTCCATAAGCAGGTTCCTGATTCGCTGGCCTTTACCGCTGGTCAGGCCTTGCGTTTCTTTCTGACCGGGAGCCACTGCCTCATCTTGAAATCCAATATGCGGCGTTCCGCTACCCGGACGCCTTCGCTTTCCAGCAACCGTCGCTGCATCCAGACGTTGGGCTCGCGCAGCAGCAAACGGCCCCCGGCCCCGACCACGCGGTGCCAGGGAATCCCCTTGCCACTGGGAGAAGCGGCCATGGCGCGGCCAGCGGAACGCGCCCCGCCGGGCAATTTCACCGCGGCGGCCAGTTGCCCGTAGGTCATCACACGGCCGCGAGGAATTTTCTTCACTTGCGCGTATGCAATCTTCCAATGCATGGAATTCGTCCCGCGAATATCGCGTTTTGTATGTACTAGTTCGAGAGCACTATCCCGCTCCAACCTTCGCACTATAGCGCGCCGCGGTGGATTCGAACAGAATTGAGATCATGCAGCAAAAATCGGCATCTAATTAGTCAGGAGGGTGGACGGGCGGCAACAGATTCGAAGCGATCGTTCGAGACGCCCGGTGCCGAAATCCAAAATGGAACCCGGGCCGCTCGCATCGCCGCGGCAAGGGGAGTTACTTTTACGAGGCAAAAGGCGCGCGGCGCCGACATCTAAATTGACACCTGTAGTGGAAGATACGTACACTACAGATGCGATGTCGGAGGCAGGAGCGAATCATGGCTTTTGTCAGGCGAAAAGGGAACACGTTCTACTTGGTCCATAACGTCCGCAAGGGCGGCCGCGTTCGGCAGTTGCATCTGGCCAAGCTCGGCGAACGCCCGCGGATCACCGACGATATTGTCCGCCAGGTTACGCGCTCGTATCCCTTCGTGGATGTGAACTGGCGCGAGCTGCGCGAGCAAGTCAACAACCGCGTCGAACTTTACGATCCGAAATCCAACCAGGTTCAGAAACTGGTTTCCACTTTGCGCAATTTGAATCTCGATCTTGCCGACCTGTTTCCCCCGCTGCTCGACGTATCGAATGCGCCGGAAGCTGGTCAAGAGATCGTCACCCAGCTGCGTCTTTTGCACTCTACCGTTGGCGTCAAGCTGGATCAATTTGACCGCGCCCCTCACCGGGGCGTTATGGCAGACCGGAAGTACCGGTAGGAGAAGGACCATGAGCACCCACCGAGCATCGCAACAACAACTGGACCCCACGCTGAGAAGCGTGGAGTCGCAGGAATTCCAGGCCGCGCTGAAAGGCAAGGTCGTGGGACAAGAAGAGGGAGTCCGCGCGCTGGTGGACCTGTATCAGGTCTATTGCGCGGGGATGAGCTCGACGGGACGCCCGGTGGGCAACCTGCTCTTCCTCGGGCCAACCGGCTCGGGCAAGACGCGCATCGTGGAAGCGGCCGCGGAAATCCTGTTCGGAGACCCGCGCGCGGTGATCAAAGTGGATTGCGCGGAATTTCAGCACTCGCACGAAATTGCGAAGCTGATCGGCTCGCCCCCGGGATACCTGGGACACCGCGAGACCCATCCGCTGATCACGCAGGAAGCGCTGGCGCAGTATCACACGGAAAAACTG
>JAIQFG010000027.1 GCA_020073375.1 Terriglobia bacterium
GCCACACGCCGTTCTTCACGGGGTACAGGCCGCAATTTTATTTCCGGACCACCGACGTTACGGGCGACGTAAAGCTGCCGACGGGCGTGGAAATGGTGATGCCGGGAGACAACGTATCGGCGGAGATCAGTTTGATCACGCCGGTGGCATTGGAGAAGGGGCTGCGCTTCGCGATCCGCGAAGGCGGCCACACGGTCGGCGCAGGCGCCGTCACGGAGATTATCGAGTAACTTATGTCAGCCGGAGAAAAAATTCGCATCCGTTTGAAGGCGTACGATCACCGAATTCTCGACCAGTCCACGCGCGAGATTGTCGAGACCGCCAAGCGCACCGGCGCAAATGTCGCCGGACCGATCCCGCTGCCCACCTCGATTAACCGGTGGACGGTGCTGCGGTCGCCGCACGTCGACAAGAAGTCGCGCGAGCAGTTCGAAATGCGCACGCACAAGCGGCTGATCGACATCCTGGAGCCGACGCCGGACACGGTGGACGCGCTGATGAAGCTGGACCTGCCGCCCGGAGTGGACGTCGAGATCAAGGCTTTCGGATCGGCGCACGGGGGGAAGTAAGGAACCGAGGCAAGGAAGCAAAGAGGCAAGGAAGCAAGGAAAAGCGGCAAGGAAAGAAACGAGAGACGGGGAACTTCGATGGCAGTGAATGGAATTCTCGGAATCAAGCTGGGCATGGCCCAGGTCTTCACCGACGACGGCACGGCCGTCGGGTGCACGGTGCTGCAGGCGGGGCCGTGCGTGGTGGTGCAGCGTCGCACCAAGGAAAAAGACGGTTACGACGCGGCGCAGTTGGGGCTGGTCGAATTCATCAAGCCGCAGCGCGTGACCAAGCCGATGCTGGGCCACTTCAAGAAGTCGGAGGCGGCACCGATGCGGCACGTCCGCGAAGTGCGCCTGGAGGATTCGGCCGACGATACCAAGCCCGGAGACCGCGTGCTGGTCGACCGGTTCGCTCCCGGCGAGCTGGTCGACGTGACCGGCATCAGCAAGGGCAAGGGCTTTGCCGGCGCGGTCAAGCGCTGGCACTTCCGCGGCGGCGACGAAACGCACGGCTCGATGCATCACCGCGCTCCCGGCGGCATCGGCGGCAGCTCGTTTCCCTCGCGCGTCTGGCCGGGGCAGCATTTCCCGGGACACATGGGCCGCGAGCGCGTGACGGCGAAAAACCTGCGCGTTGTGAAAGTGGATGCGGACGAGAACCTGCTTCTGGTCTACGGCTCGGTGCCGGGGCCGGTGGGTGCGTACATCCTGATTCGCAAGGCGCGCAAGAACAAGTAGTTTGGGCGCGAAGGCTTGCGGAGAATTTCCGCAGGGGAATTGCCCCAGGGAAGTTTCGCACGGAAGTTTCGCAGAGGATAGGACGATCATGGCGGTAGTGGACATCAAGAATCTGGAAGGCAAGAACGTCGGACAGATGGACTTGCCCGACGACGTGTTCGGCGCGAAGGTCAACCCGAACCTGCTGCACGAAACCGTGCGCTGGTACCAGGCCGAGATGCGCGCCGGAACCCACAAGACCAAGGGCCGCGGCGAAGTGTCCGGCGCGGGCAAGAAACTGTGGAAGCAGAAGGGCACGGGCCGCGCGCGCGTGGGCTCGATCCGCAGCTCGATCTGGCGCAAGGGCGGCACGGTCCATGGCCCGGTGCCGCACAAGTATTCCTACCGACTGCCGCGCAAGATGGTTCTGGGCGCGCTGCGATCGGCGCTGTCGGCGAAGCTGGCCGAACAGAAACTAACGGTGGTCGACGCCTGGAAACTGGATTCGCACAAGTCAAAGCTGTTCCGCCAGGCGCTGACCAAACTGGACGGGTTGAAGACGGTCCTGGTGGTTGAGATCGAAGCGAACCGCAACCTGGAACTGGCCAGCCGGAACCTGGAAGGCGTGAAGCTGGTTGCGCCGCACGCCCTGCAGCCCTACGACCTGCTGCGGCATGACCGCCTGCTGCTATCCAAGGACGCGGCCGTGCGCCTGGGCACAACGCTGGGACCGCGGCGCGCCGTGCCGGCCTCTGAAATCGTGACGATCGCGCCGGCAGCGCCCGCCGAATCGCCCAAGGCCGAGGCGGCCGTGCCGAAAAAGAAATCCGCGCCGGCGAAGAAAGCCGCGGCAAAGAAGGCGCCGGCAAAAACCAAAGGCAAGAAGTAAGCCTGGGAATTTAAAGCCGGAACCAATCGTTCCGGCGAAACGAAGGACGAGGCAATGCATATCAGCGAGTTTCAAGTGATTCGCCGGCCGATCATCACCGAGAAAGGTCTCGGCGTGAAAGAGACCGAGCACACGGTGGTGTTTGAAGTGGCTCCGGCCGCGACCAAGACGCAGATCAAGGAAGCGGTGCAGAAGATTTTCAAGGTCAAGGTGGCCGGCGTGCGCACGGCCATTTATCACGGCAAGTTTCGCCGCCGCGGCCGCGCCGAAGGGCACCGGCGCGACTGGAAAAAAGCCTACGTGAAGCTGGCGGCGGGCGAAAAAATGATCGAGTACGCGGACAACCTGTAGGGCTGGGAGTTAGCTCAGGAAATCCGGTTCGGTTCGGAGTGCGGGACAGTAGTTCGGGACAGTAATTCGGAACAGTGGTTCGCGATGGCATTGCGGCAACGCGGTTCAAGGCTGTAGCCCGGGGTTTCGGCGGCAAGCGGTCGCAAGGCCTGCCGGCTGGGGCCTGCGGGGCGTGCCAGGGGAAGAGAGCTAAAGTTATGGCACTGAAAAGTTTCAATCCATATACAGCGTCACGGCGCTTCCTGACCATGCTCGATAAGAGCGAGATCACGAAGGAAGTGCCCGAGAAGTCGCTGGTCGAGCCGAAGAAGCGCTCGGGCGGACGCAACGCGCACGGCGAAATCACCATCTGGCATCGCGGCGGCGGGCACAAGAAGCAGTACCGCTCGATCGATTTCCGCCGCGAGAAGAAGGGCATCCCGGCGCTGGTGGCGGCCATCGAGTACGACCCGAACCGCTCGGCGCGCCTGGCGCTGCTGCATTACGCCGACGGCGAGAAGCGCTACATTCTGCATCCGATCGGCCTAGAAGTCGGCGCGACGGTGAGCACCGGCGAGGGCGCGGACATTCTTCCGGGAAACGCCATGGCCATCCGGCATATCCCTCCCGGAACGCAGATGCACAATCTCGAACTGCAGCCGGGCAAGGGCGCGCAAGTGTGCCGCGCGGCGGGCGGAGCGGCGCAACTGCTCAGCAAAGAGGGCGACATCGCGCTGGTGAAGCTGCCGTCGGGGGAAGTCCGCAAATTCGCCCTGGACTGCATGGCCACGATCGGCCAGGTCGGCAACCTCGATCACGAAAACGTGACCTACGGCAAGGCGGGACGCACGCGCTGGCACGGGCGGCGTCCGACGGTGCGCGGCGTGGCCATGAACCCGGTGGACCATCCGCACGGCGGCGGCGAAGGCCGCGTGAAGGGCAACCACCCGCAAACGCCCTGGGGTTTTTCGACCCTGGGCGCAAAGACGCGCCATAACCGGCGCTCGGACAAACAGATTGTGCAGCGACGCAAGCCATAACATTTTTTGTTTCAGAAACAAAATACTCAGCCTGGCGCGGCGGGTATTTGAGAGCAAGTTGAGACCATCATGATGAGCGCAATACGAAGCAGGCGAACACGGACGGCCCCGCGGCGGGTGTCGCGCACGCGCAAACCGGCGCGCGCGGCGCGTCCCGCGGCAAAGCCCGCCAAACCGGTCACACGGTTTGTGGCCGCGCCTCCGGTGCAGGTGCTGTACCGGCTGTGCAAGCCCGGATGGGCGGTCACGGTCGAAAAGACGCCCAACGCGCAGGGCACGCGGTTTGTGTGCCCGTTCTGTCCGGTGTCGCACCGCGTGCCGGGCCCGGTGCGCGGATTCAAGAAATTGCGCCGCGCGCAATGGATCAAGCTGCGGCGGGTTGAGGAATAAGTTCGGAAATAAGGTTTAGAAGCAGGGAGAAACGATGGGACGCTCGCTCAAGAAAGGCCCGTTCATCGACGGCCACCTTCGCGAAAAGGTGGAAGGGATGAACGCGCGCAACGAAAAGAAAGTCATCAAGACGTGGTCGCGCCGGTCGACGATTCTTCCGGTGATGATCGGCCACACCATTGCCGTGCACAACGGCCGGAAATTCATTCCGGTATACGTGACCGAGCAGATGGTCGGGCACAAGCTGGGCGAGTTCGCCGCCACGCGCACGTTCAAGGGCCATGCCGTCAAGGCCGCCCTGGAGCGCGCGGCGGGCGTGGCCGGAGCTCCGGGAGCGCCTGCAGCGGGCGGCGCGCCGGGCGCGGGCGGCGGCGCGGGAGCGCCGAAGGCATAAACCATGGCAAACGAACCGATGCAGGCTCCGGCAATTGAAGCAGTGGCGATGGCGCGGCACGTGCGCATGTCTCCGCAAAAAATACGCCTGGTGATCGACATGATCCGCGGGCAGCGCGCCGAACAGGCGCTGCAGATCCTGCGCTTCGCCAAGAAGCGCGCCACGCGCGACGTGGAAAAAGTGCTGCGCAGCGCGATCGCCAACGCCGAACGCAAGGCCGAGGACGCCGGCGCGTCGCTCGACGTCGACCACCTGTACGTTTCGCGCTGCTTTGTGAACGAAGGTTCGCGCTGGAAGCGGCTGCGTCCGGCGCCGATGGGACGCGCGTTCCGCTACCAGCGGCGCACCGCGCACATCGTCGTGGGCGTGGTCGAGCATCACATGGCCGCCGAGTCGCGCATCGCGGCCGCTGCGGCCGAAGCGCAGTCGCAGAAGGGCGTCGCGGGAGCGGTCAAGAAAGCCCGGCAGGCGCTCGCCGGGAAGAAAAAGAAACCGTCGGCGAAGCCGAAGAAGTAGCGGGAGGAAGCTTTGGGACAGAAGACACATCCGTACGGATTTCGCCTGGGCTACAACAAGCCGTGGAAGTCGCGCTGGTACGCCGACCGCGATTACGCCGACCTGCTGCACGAAGACGTGAAGCTGCGGGAAACGCTGAAGGACCGGCTGAAATCGGCGGGCATCAGCTCGATCGACATCGAGCGCGCTGCCAACAAACTTGTGATTCGCCTTTTCACGGCGCGCCCGGGAATTATTATCGGGCGCAAGGGCGCGGAAATCGACAAGCTCAAGGGTGAAATCCAGAAGCGCACCAAGCGCGAAGTGCACATCGACATCCAGGAAGTGCACCGCCCGGAACTGGACGCGCAACTGGTGGCCGAATCGATCGCGCTGCAGCTGGAAAAGCGCGTGGCGTTCCGCAGGGCCATGCGTAAAGCGGTCGATTCCGCGCTGCGCTTCGGCTGCAAGGGCATCAAGATCCGCGTGGCCGGCCGCCTGAACGGCGCGGAAATCGCGCGCAAGGAATGGTACCTGCAAGGGCGGTTGCCGCTGCAGACGCTGCGCGCGGACATCGATTTCGGTTTTGCCCAGGCGCTCACCACCTACGGCATCATCGGCGTGAAGTGCTGGGTCTATCAGGGAGAAAAGATTCCCGAGCGCGGGCTGAAGAAGGCCGTGGCGCCGGTGGCGGCGGATTAGGTCCGCCCGCAGCATCAAAATAGAAAATAGAGCAAGCAGGATTTGAGGATCGACGACGATGTTAATGCCAAAGAAAGTGAAGTACCGGAAACAGCAGCGCGGGCGGCGCAAGGGCAAGGCCTGGAGCGGCGGCGAACTGTCATTCGGTGAGTACGGGTTGAAGGCACTCGAACCCGCCTGGATCACCGACCGGCAGATTGAAGCCTCGCGCGTGGCGATTACGCGGTTCATCAAGCGCGGCGGAAAACTCTGGATCCGTATTTTTCCGGACAAGCCCTTCACCAAGAAGCCGGCGGAAACCCGCATGGGCAAGGGCAAGGGCGCTCCGGAACGCTGGGTGGCGGTCGTGAAGCCGGGACGCGTGATGTTCGAGATGGCCGGAGTCGATCTGGCCACCGCGCAGGAAGCCATGGAACTGGCGGCGCACAAGCTTCCGATTCACACCAAGTTTGTCAGCCGCGCGGGGAGCCTCTAATGCCGAGCCACGTGGAAAAAATGCGCGACCAGGACACCCCGGAACTCACCGAACGGCAACGGGAGCTGGCCGAACAGGTCTTCCGGCTGAGGTTTCAGCTTTCGACCGGGCAGGCCGAGGCGGTCACCAAGCTGCGCCAGGCGCGCAAGGATCTGGCGCGGGTAAAAACACTTCTGCGGGAGCGCGAATTGAGGAAGCAAAATGGCAAGTGAAACGGCGGCGGAAACAGCGGCGAAACCGGCGCGGCACCAGCGGCAGGAACTGACTGGCAAGGTGACCAGCGCGAAGATGGAAAAGACCATCGTCGTGAAAGTCACGCGCCTGGTGAAGCACAAGCTGTACACGCGCGTGATGCGCGTCAGCAAGAAATTCTACGCGCACGACGAGCAGCGCGAGGCGCGCCTGGGCGACACGGTGCGCATCGTCGAGACCCGGCCCATGTCAAAATTGAAGCGCTGGCGGCTGGCCGAGGTCATTACGCGCAGCACGCGTGTGAATTAACGTGATTCAGATAGTAACGGGTATGGGCTCTGCCGGGTGCGGGCTTTACTTGAAGCCCGACGGAAAATTGAGCCCATCAGGTAAAGGACAACTGTCATGATTCAGATGCGAAGCTGGCTTACGGTGGCCGACAATTCCGGCGCCCGCCAGTTGACTTGTATTCTTCCGCTGGGCGGCGACGCCGGCAGCCGCGCCGGCCTGGGCGACGTGATCACCGCGGCGGTGAAGGAAGCCGCTCCGGACAGCGCCGTGAAAAAAGGCTCGGTCGTAAAGGCCGTGGTGGTGCGCACGCGCAAGGAGCACCGCCGCAAGGACGGCACCTACATCCGCTTTGACGACAATGCCGCGGTCCTGATCAACGACGCGAACGAGCCGGTGGGCACGCGCGTGTTCGGCCCGGTGGCGCGCGAATTGCGCGAAAAGAAATTCGCGAAGATCGTTTCGCTGGCCCCGGAGGTCTGGTAATGCCGCTGAGAGAACCGATCGTACAGGCCCCGACCACCGCGGGCATCAAGAAGGGCGACCAGGTCCGCGTGATGACCGGAAAAGACCGCGGAAAAACCGGGCGCGTTCTGGGTGTCAACCCGTCCAAGCGCACCGTGACCGTCGAGCACGCGGGCGTGATCAAGCGCCACACCAAGCCGAACCCGTCCAAGAACATCAAGGGCGGGATCGTGGAAAAAGAAGGGCCGATCGCGATTTCCAACGTGCTGCTCATGTGTCCGGCATGCAACAAGGGCACACGCCTGGGGCACAAGGTGCTGCCCGACGGGACCAAGGAGCGCGTCTGCCGCCGCTGCGGCAACACGCTCGAAAAGTAAATTAACTTCCGGCGCGTTCTCCAAATATCGCGCGCCCGCTGAGGATCAAGAGATCGAACCATGATGAGCCGAATGCAGGAGCATTACCGAAAAGAAGTGGTACCCGCACTGATGAAGCGGTTCGGGAAAAACAATCCCATGGCCGTGCCCAAGGTCGCCAAGGTGATCGTGAACATCGGCATGGGCGAAGCCAGCCAGAACGTGAAGCTGCTGGACGTGGCGGTGATCGAACTGGGGCAGATCACCGGGCAGAAACCTGTGGTCACGCGCGCCAAGAAGTCGATCGCGAATTTCAAGATTCGCAAGGGCATGCCCATCGGCTGCTGCGTGACGCTGCGCGGCGACCGCATGTACGAATTTCTGGACCGGCTGTGCCACGTGGTGCTGCCGCGCGTGCGCGACTTCCGCGGGTTGCCGCCGAACGCGTTTGACGGCCGCGGCAACTACACGCTGGGCCTGAAGGATCAGCTGGTGTTTCCGGAAATCGATTACACGCGCGTCGACAAGATCAAGGGCATGAACATCACGCTGACGACCACGGCCAAGAACGACGAAGAGGGCCGCGAACTGCTGAAACTGATGGGCGTGCCGCTGCGGCCGCAGGCGTAGGGACAATTAGAGAGAATAAGGTTAGAGGAAGCTCAGGAGAAAAAATGGCGCGAGACTCGCAATTCGCCAAGATGAAGAAGAAGTTGAAGTACAAGATCCGCATCCGCAACCGCTGCCGGCTGTGCGGCCGCCCGCGCGGGTACCTGCGGAAATTTCAAATGTGCCGCATCTGTTTCCGCGGGCACGCGCTGCGCGGGGAGATTCCCGGCGTGGTGAAGGCCAGCTGGTAGGAAAATAAAACTATGCAAACCGACCCCATTTCCGATCTGTTGACACGCATTCGCAATGCAGCCAAGGCGCGCCACGCGCGCGTGGACATCCCCACCTCCAAGCTCAAGGCCGAGGTGGCCCGCATCCTGAAGGAAGAGGGCTACATCTCGACCTACAAGCTGGTCGAGGAAAACAAGGTCCGCAAGACCCTGCGCCTGTTCCTGAAATACACGCCGGACCGCCGCAGCGTCATCACCGACCTGAAGCGCGTGTCCAAGCCCGGCAGCCGCCGCTACAAGGGCGCCACTGAAATCCGTCCCGTGGTGGGCGGCATGGGCATCAGCATCATGACCACGCCCAAGGGCGTGATGACCGGCCGCGCGGCGCGCAAGGCGCACGTCGGCGGTGAAGTGCTGTGCGAGGTCTGGTAGAAATCGGCACGGGAAATCCGGCAGGAGAGCCATAACGTTATGTCGCGCATTGGAAGAAAACCGATAGCCGTGCCCGCGGGCGTGAAGATTCAGATCGCGCCGAGCGCGGTGGAAGTGCAGGGGCCCAAGGGCAAGTTGAAGATCAATCTGCCGCGTGGCATCACCATCGAGCAGAAGGGTGCGGAATTGCACGCCATCCGTCAGTCGGACGATCACGCCGCGCTGCACGGCCTGGCGCGGGCGCTGGTCGCAAACGCGGTCACGGGCGTGACCACCGGCTTCAAGAAGGACATGGACATTGTCGGCGTGGGATACCGCGCCGAACTCAAGGGCAAAGTGGTCAGCTTCGCGCTCGGCTATTCGCATCCGGTCGAGTTTGCGATTCCCGAGGGGATTCAGATCACGGTCGAAAAGCAGACGCGCATGACCGTTTCGGGCGCCGATCGCGGGCAGGTCGGCCAGGTCTGCGCGAACATTCGCGCGCTGCGTCCACCCGATCCGTACAAGCAAAAGGGAATTCGCATCACCGGCGAGCGGCTGAAGAAGAAGGCCGGAAAAGCGGGAGCCGCAGCCAAGCCGGGCGCGTAAACGAGGATTTTGGCTCTCAAGAGAGCCTGGGAATTTTCGGGTGCGGGCTCAGTTTGGAGCCCGCATATTTAAGGAGAGCATCGTGGCAACCGTACCGGTACGAAAATTATCGCGGGACCTGCATCGCCGGCGCATTCACCTGCGCGTGCGCACGCGCGTGAACGGAACGCCCGAGCGGCCGCGCCTGTGCGTGTACCGCTCGAACGGGAACATTTACGCCCAGGTGATCGACGACCGCAGCGGGCGCACGCTGGTTTCGGCCAGCTCAATCGACAAGGAAACCCGCAAGGAACTGAAGGGCGGAAACAACGTGGCGGCCGCAAAAATGATCGGCAAGAAAATCGCCGAGCGAGCGCGCGCCGCGGGCATCGAACTGGTAGTGTTTGACCGCGGCGGGTACATGTACCACGGCCGTGTGGAAGCCCTGGCCGCAGCGGCCCGGGAAGCGGGGTTGAAATTCTAACGGGTGCGGGCTGTAGTTACAGCCTGCCATAAAAAACTTATGTCCAAACACATTCTCAGGGAAACACTGGCGGTCCGGCGCAACCTCAACGTCAACGCTAATAGCTTGAAGGACCAGGTTGTGGCCATCCAGCGCGTGACCAAGGTCGTCAAGGGCGGCAAGAACCTCAGCTTTTCCGCCCTGGTTGTCGTGGGCGATCAAGCCGGGCACGCCGGATTCGGCATGGGCAAGGCGCGCGAAGTGCCCATGGCCATCCGCAAGGCCATCGAGCAGGCCAAGAAAAATCTGATCCACCTGAATTTGAAGGGCACCACGATCCCGCACCAGGTCCTGGGTCTTTACGGTTCCGGGCAGGTGCTGCTGAAGCCCGCGCCAGACGGCACCGGTATCATCGCCGGAGGCCCGGTGCGCGCGGTGATGGAAGTGGCGGGCATCTCGAACGTGCTCACGAAGTCGATCGGCACGTCCAACCCGCACAACGTGATCAAGGCCACGTTCGATGCGCTGCTGCGGCTGAAGGACGTTGCCAAGGTCGCCGAGCTGCGGTCGAAGACGGTGGAGGAACTCGGGCGCTAACGCGCCAGGGATAACATTTATGGCGAAGAAACCATCGGGAACTTTGAAAATCAAGTGGGTGGTCAGTTTTATCGCCTGCCCCCAGGACATGCGGGAAACGATTCGCGGCCTTGGTTTTCGCCGCATGCAGCAAGTGGTCGTGCGGGAAGACACCCCGTCGATCCGCGGCATGATTCATAAGGTGCGGCACCTGGTCACGGTCGAGGAATACAACGCGTAGCAAGCGCGCATTAATCAGGGATTGAGGACACCATGGCAGTGAATTTATCTAATCTGAAGCCGGCGCGCGGATCGCGGCACCGCAAGGTGCGCGTGGGACGCGGCATCGGCTCCAAGCTCGGCCGCACGTCGGGCAAGGGCAACAAGGGGCAGAAATCGCGCAAGGGTTATTCGCGCAAGCCGGGGTTTGAGGGCGGCCAGATGCCGCTGCGCCGCCGCATGCCCAAGCGCGGCTTTCACAATCCGACGCACAGCGAGTACGCCGTGGTGAACGTCGAAACGCTCGGCGCCTTTGCGGCCGGCGAGACGGTCACGCCAGAACTGCTGATTGCGGCCGGCTTCATCCGCCAGGTTCGCGCCCAGATCAAAGTTCTCGGAGACGGCGAACTGAAAACCGCGCTCACCGTGCGCGCCCACAAGTTCAGCAAATCGGCCGAGGAGAAAATCACCAAGGCCGGAGGCAAGGTCGAGATTTTGCCATGAACCAGTTCTTTGAAGCGTTCGCCAACATGTTCCGGATTCCGGACCTGCGCAAGCGGCTGCTGTTCACGCTTGCCATGCTGGCGGTGTACCGCCTCGGCGCGTTCCTGCCCACTCCGGGCATCAATACGGACGTACTGTCGCAGTTCTTTTCGCAGAATCAGGGCTCGGTTCTGGGCGTCATCGACCTGTTCAGCGGCGGCAATTTCCGCCGCCTCACGATTTTCGCGCTGGGCATCATGCCGTACATCACGGCGTCGATCATCCTGCAACTAATGACCGTCGTGTGGCCCTACCTGGAACGCCTGCAAAAAGAGGGTGAACTCGGCCGGCGGAAAATCACGCAGTACACGCGCTACCTGACGATCCTGCTGAGCGTGGTGCAATCGCTTTCGATCGCGGTGACCCTGGAAAAGACCGGCGGGCCGAATAACCAGGCGCTGGTTTACAATCCCGGCATCGCTTTCGTGCTGATGACCATCCTGACGCTGACCACGGGCTCGGCGTTCATCATGTGGCTGGGCGAACAGATTACCGAGCGCGGCGTGGGCAACGGCATGTCGCTGATCATTTTTGCCGGCATCGTGGTTGGCCTGCCGCGGGCCGTCGCGGACATGTACGACAAGGTCAAGACCGCGCAGTGGGGTCCGTTCACCGGCCTGGCCATGATCCTGATGCTGGCCATGATGATAGGCGTGATCGGCGTCATCGTCTTCGTCGAGGGCGGGCAACGGCGCATCCCGGTGCAATACGCCAAGCGCGTGATGGGCCGGAAAATGATGGGCGGGCAGATGACCTACCTGCCGCTGCGCGTGAATTCGGGCGGAGTAATCCCGCCGATTTTTGCCAGCTCGCTGCTCACGTTCCCGGGCACAATCAATTTGTTTCTGGGCAAAAAATTCAAGGTAGTCGACTGGCTGGCCACGAACCTGGCATGGGGCGAGCCCTGGTACATCCTGGTTTACATCACGCTGATTGTGGTGTTCGCGTTTTTCTACGTGGGAATTGTTTTCAATCCCACCGAGCTTGCGGACAACATGCGCAAGTACGGCGGGTTCATCCCGGGAATTCGCCCGGGGCGCAACACGTCCGAGCACATTGACCGCGTGCTGCGGCGCCTCACGTTTGTCGGCGGAGTTTATCTGGCCGCGGTTTGCCTGCTTCCTGAATGGCTCATGGCTGGTATTCACCTGCAGCATTTGCCGATGGTGGGCACCTGGTTTGACAACCACATGTGGCGGTTCGTGCTGGAAGGCTTGAAAGTTAACTTTTATTTTGGCGGCACGTCCCTGCTGATCGTCGTTGGCGTAGCCATGGACACGGTGCAGCAGATCGAGGCCCAGCTCGTGATGCGGAATTACGAAGGTTTCGTTAAGAAGGGAAAACTGCGTGGCCGCCGTTACGGCTGATCGGAGCAGCGTAGGCGCTATTCCTCAACTGGGTCACGCGGTGATCTTGCTGGGTCCTCCTGGAGCCGGCAAGGGCACGCAGGCCCAGCGCATTGCGGCGAGGTATCATCTGCCGCACCTGTCGACCGGGGACATGTTTCGCGACCACATCCGGCGCGAAACCGAACTTGGGAAGCGAGCCAAGCCCCTGATGGAGCGCGGCGAGCTGGTTCCCGACGACCTGGTTCTGAGCATGGTCGAGGAGCGCATCGCGCAGCCGGATTGCCGGAACGGATTTGTGTTTGACGGGTTTCCGCGCACGCTGGCGCAGGCGGGCGACCTGGAACGGATTTGCCAGAAGCAGAAGTTCGGCTGTACCTTTGTGTTGCACATGGTGGTCGAGCCCACGCTGCTGATGCGGCGGCTGACCGGGCGAAGAATCTGCAAGGCCGGCGGGCACATCTATAATATTTACGACCGCCCGCCCAAGCGCGAAGGCATCTGCGACCAGGACGGCAGCGAACTGATTCACCGCCCGGACGACACCGAGGGCGTGATCAGCGAACGGCTTCACGCGTACGAGGTGCAGACGCGGCCGCTTGTGGAATATTACACGGTGCGCAAACTGCTGAGTCCGGTGGATGCCATGGCCCAGGCGGACGACGTCACCGCAAGCATCGCCAGGATTTTGGACGGAGCGCAGATACCCAGATGATCGTTTGCAAGTCACAGGCGGAACTTGAAAAAATGCACCATGCCGGCCTGATCCTCTGGGAAGTGCTGAACGAATTACGCGGCATGGTCAAGCCCGGGGTCACGACCAAGGATTTGGACGAGTATGCCGAGCGGCGCACGGCGGAACTGAAGGCGCGGCCCGCGTTCAAGAACTACCGGGGATATCCGGCGACCCTGTGCACGTCGATCAATTCGGAAGTGGTGCACGGGATTCCGTCGAGGTCGCGGCGGCTGGAAGAAGGCGACATCATTTCGCTGGATTTCGGCGTCGAGTATGACGGGTATTATGCGGACGCGGCGGTCACCGTGCCCGTGGGGCGGATTACTCCCGAACTGCAGAAGCTTTTGCAGGTGACGCGCGAGTCGCTGGACCAGGCCATCGAGAAGGTCCGCGTCGGCAACCGGCTGTCGGATATTTCCGCGGCCGTTCAGAACTGGGCCGAGCGCAAGAACGGCTACTCGGTGGTGCGCGATCTTTGCGGCCACGGCATCGGAACCCACATTCATGAAGAGCCGAATGTGCTGAATTACGGCGAACCCGGCCGCGGCCCGCGCTTGCAGGAGGGCATGGTCTTCGCCATTGAGCCGATGGTTAACATCGGCGGACCCGAGGTGAAAGTGCTCGACGACGATTGGACGGCAGTGACGACCGACGGCACAAAATCCGCTCATTTTGAGCATACCGTGGCGGTCACCGCGAACGGTCCGTGGATTCTGACGCGTCCCCGCGAAATGCAGGGACCATCTTGGTAGGCGGCGCGAGAGGGCATATGGGCAAGCCACCGGAACCGGAAAAGCGCAAGGCGGACGCTTCCAATCCCAAGGAAGACGCCATCGAAGTGATGGCGACGGTGATTGAACCTCTGCCCAACGCGATGTTCCGGGTCGAGCTCGAAAACAAGCACCGCGTGCTCGCGCACATTTCCGGAAAGATGCGCAAGAATTTCATCCGCATCCTGGCCGGAGACAAAGTCGCGGTGGAGCTTTCGCCCTACGACCTGACGCGCGGACGGATTGTGTATCGCTATAAATAGGTGAGTCGGGTGCGGGCTCTACTTGGAGCCCGCCGGAATGAAGATGAGGAGTTGGAAATGAAAGTCCGGGCATCGGTAAAGAAAATTTGTGATAAGTGCAAGGTCATCCACCGGCGCGGCGTGGTGCGCGTGATTTGCACCAATCCGAAGCACAAGCAGCGCCAGGGATAAGTTTGGTGTAGCTGAACGCGGCCCCATCGGGGCTCGCCAGAGAGTCGGGTGCGGGCTCTACTTGGAGCCCGCCAGAGAGTCGGGTGCGGGCTCTACTTGGAGCCCGCAAGAGAGTAAGGAGCACGCATGGCACGTATTGCTGGAGTGGATCTTCCGCCGCAGAAGCGCATCTGGGTCGGCCTCACGTCGATCTATGGAATCGGGCAGCCCCGCGCCCGCTCGCTATGCACCAAGGCGGACGTGGAATACACCAAAAAGATCAAGGACCTGACCGAGGAAGAGATCAACCGGCTTCGCCAGGCGATCGAATCCGAGGGGCGCGTGGAAGGCGATCTCCGCAAGGAGATCCAGATGAACATCCGCCGCCTGATCGAAATTCAGTGCTACCGCGGGCTGCGCCACCGGCGCAACCTGCCCGTTCGCGGCCAGCGCACGCACACCAACGCGCGCACCCGCAAGGGCCCGCGCAAGGGCGCGGTGGCTGCGAAGAAGAAGGTTGCGGCGCGCAAGTAGCCGGCCGCTGAATCGGATTTGCGAATCGTCAAGATGGACGAGCGGGCTCGATCGGGAGTCCACCTGAAAGGGAATTGACTTGGCAAAAGAACAGGCAGTAGACGCGACAAAGGCGCCGGAAAAAACATCCAAGCGCAAGAAGGAATTCAAGAAGAAGCGGGAGAAGCGCGTGGTCCCGCACGGCGTGGCGCACATCCAGGCCACGTTCAACAACACGATCATCACCATCTGCGGCCCGGACGGCCGCACGGTGTCGTGGTCGTCGGCCGGGTCGATCGGCTTCAAGGGCTCGCGCAAGGGAACGCCGTATGCAGCGCAGCAGGCTTCGGGAACGGCGGCGGGCGTGGCGCGCGACCAGTACGGGATGAAGTCCATCGAAGTGCGCATTAAGGGGCCGGGTTCGGGCCGCGAGTCGGCCGTGCGCGCCTTGGCTTCCTCCGGGCTGCACATTGTGCACATCAAGGACGTCACGCCGATTCCGCACAACGGCTGCCGCCCACCCAAGCGCCGGCGTGTTTGATTTGGAATTAACGGATTTTCGCAGCATGAATCGGGATTCGAGCAGCAAGAGGATCGGGTGCAGGCTCTACTTTTACACTGAACACTTCAAGTGAAGTGTGGAGCCGGCGGTTAAAAAGGAGATACGAATTTGGCACGTCATCGAGAAGCGGTTTGCCGGCTCTGCCGACGCGAAGGGCAGAAGCTGTTCCTGAAAGGCTTGCGCTGTTTCACCGAGAAGTGCGCGATTGAAAAGCGCAACTTCGTTCCGGGGCAGCACGGCCAGTCGCGCCGCGTGAAGAAGCTGGCCGGGTACGGCCTGCAACTTCGCGAAAAACAAAAAGTGAAGCGCACCTACGGATTGCTGGAGCGGCAGTTCCGCAACTACGTCGAAAAGTCGGAGCGCGCGCAGGGCCCCACGGGCGAAAACCTCATCGTGATGCTCGAGCGGCGGCTGGACAACGCAGTGTGGCGCTCGGGATTCGCCAGCTCGCGTTCGCAGGCGCGCCAGATTGTGCTGCACGGCCACGTGCTGATCAACGGGAAGAAGGTGAACATCCCTTCCTACCTGGTTGGCGTCGGCGAGGAAATTTCGCTCAAGGGAAAAATGCACGAGAACACCATGGTCCTGGAGGCGCGCAACGTGGCGCAGAGCCAGAACGCCGTGCCCTGGCTCGAAATCGACCGCGAAACGTTCAAGGCCAAGGTCGTCGCTCTGCCCAAGCGCGAAAACGTGCAGACGCCGCCCATCACCGAGCAGCTCATCGTCGAGCTGTACTCGAAGTAGCGCCCGGAAAATTCTCCGGCTGTTGATTTCAAATTTGAAATTTCAAATTTGGGATCTCAAACCGACTTCGGAAAAAGATTCGATGTCCCCGCATCACGGGGAGGAAGGACTTGACAGATGTGGAAAGGTTTTCAGAAACCAAAGCGTTTGGCGGCCGAACTCGAGTCGCTGACCGATAAGTTTGGAAAATTTTCCGCGCAGCCGTTTGAGCGCGGATGGGGCACCACCGTGGGCAATGCGCTTCGCCGGGCTCTTTTGAGCTCGATCGAGGGCGCGGCCATCACCGCCGTGAAAATCGAGGGCGTGCTGCACGAATTCTCCTCGATTCCCGGCGTGGTGGAAGACGCCACGGACATTATTCTCAACCTGAAGCAGGTTCCGCTGAAGCTCAACAACGACCAGGCCAAGACGATCGTCATCAACGTCGAGAATCCCGGCGTCGTGACCTCCGCCATGATCGAGGAAGACGCCGATTTCGCGGTCCTCGACAAGACCGTCTACATCGCCACGGTCAACGAGGGCGGCAAACTGCAGCTGGAAATGCGCGTGAAGAACGGCCGCGGGTACGTGTCCGCCGACCGCAACTTCGATGAAGATCTGCCCATTGGCTACATCCCCGTGGATTCGGTTCACTCTCCGGTGCGCAAGGTGAACTACGCGGTGGAAGCGGCCCGCCTCGGACAGATGACCGATTACGAAAAGCTGGCTCTGGAAGTCTGGACCAACGGCGCGATCACGCCGCAGGACGCCATCGGCCTGGCCTCGAAGCTCGTGAAAGATCACATGAGCATCTTCATCAACTTCGAGGAACAGCCCGAGATGGTCGAGGAGTCCGTGGAATCCTATAATGACCCGCGCGTCGAGCACCTGGACCGCTCGGTCGAGGAACTCGAACTATCCGTGCGCTCCTACAACTGCCTGAAGAACGCCAACATCCAGTCCATCCGCGAGCTGGTGCAGAAGAGCGAGAACGAAATGCTGAAGACGAAAAACTTCGGCCGCAAGTCGCTCAACGAAATCAAGGAAATCCTGCACAAGATGGGCCTGAGCCTGGGCATGAAGTTCGATGAGCACGGCCGCATCATCTGGCCGCCGCTGCCCAGCCAGACCGCGCCGCCTTCGCCGGAGGAAACCGCGGGCTTGTAATCGCCCCCGGGACCCACTTATGCGACATCGCAACTACGGTTCTAAACTCGGACGTCAGCCGGCTCATCGCCGCGCGACCCTGCGCAACCTGGTCACCAACGTGATCGAGAAGGAGCGCATCACCACCACGGTCACGCGGGCCAAGGCCGCCAAGCCGCTGGTCGAGCAGATGATCACGCTCGGCAAGCGCGACACGCTGCACGCCCGCCGCCAGGCCGCCTCGGAAAAGTCGGCGAAGCCCGAGCCTGCCGAGGAAGAGAAAAAGGAAGAGAAGGCCGGCGCGTAGAGATTCCGACTGACTCAGATCTAATTTAAAGGCCCGTTCCGAATTTTCGGATCGGGCCTTTTTCATTTTCTCGAATTTTCGCTGCGGATTTCTGCGTTAATGCCGAAAGATGCGGAACCTTTTCCATAATCCCAGCACCCCCTGCGCCGCTGCCGCACCCGTCGTGTCCAGAAGCGAATCCCACGGTGACGCCGTGCGGCTCGGCACAAACGATTGGTGAAATTCGTCGAGGGCGGAGTAACCCGCGGCGATGGCCAGCGCCCAAATCGCCCAGCGCAGGCGCCAGGGTTGGTCTTTTTCCTTCACCGCCCGGAAGAGCAAGAGGCTAAAAATAAAATATTCCGTGAAGTGCGCCGACTTGCGGATGAAGAATTGCATTCGCTCGAGCACTTCCGGGCCGGCTCCGGGAAACAGCCAATGCAGGATGGGGATGAAGACGGAAGAGGTGTGGGTCTCGGAAAAAGAATCCGTCGAGGCAACGGAAATCAGGATGGCCCAGAGAATCGCCGGCAACCACCGCTTCAGGCGATCCCACACTGGATTATTCGACCTGGTAGTTCGGAGCTTCGCGCGTGATGATCACGTCATGCACGTGGCTTTCGCGCAGGCCCGCGACGGTGATGCGCACGAAGCGCGCGCGCTCCTGCAATTCGGGAAGCGTGGAAACGCCGCAATAGCCCATGCCGCTTTTCAAGCCGCCGACCAGTTGGTCGACCAGCGCGCTGAGCGAGCCCTTGTACGGCACGCGGCCTTCAACGCCCTCGGGCACCGATTTTCCGCGCGCCGCGCCTTCCTGCGAGTAGCGATCCGCGGCCGCCGATCCCGCCTGCATCGCTCCAAGGGATCCCATTCCGCGGTAAGACTTGAACGTGCGCCCCTGATAGAGAATTGTTTCGCCGGGAGATTCCTCGGTTCCCGCAAAAAGTCCGCCGAGCATGGTGACGGCCGCGCCGGCCGCGATCGCTTTGCTGATGTCTCCCGAATATTTAATTCCGCCGTCGGCGATCACCGGCACGCCGGTGCCCTTGGCCGCGCGCGCCGCTTCCAGGATGGCGGTGATCTGCGGGACGCCCGCGCCGGTGACCACGCGCGTGGTGCAGATCGAGCCGGGGCCAATGCCTACCTTGATTCCGTCCAGGCCCAGCGCGATCAGGTCGCGCGCGCCCTCGTAGGTGCCCACGTTTCCAGCGATAAGTTGCATTTCGGGCAGGCGCTTTTTCACTGCTTTAATCGCTTCCATGACGCGCGCCGAATGGCCGTGCGCGGTATCGATGGCGAGGACGTCGGCCTTGGTGCGCGCCAGCTCCACCGCGCGCTCCAGGAAATCGCTCGTCGCGCCGATGGCCGCGCCCACCAGCAGGCGCCCCTGATCGTCTTTCGCGGCGTTCGGGAATTCCAATTTCTTCTGAATGTCCTTTACGGTAATGAGGCCCTTGAGGCGGAACTCGGAGTCCACCACCAGAAGTTTTTCGATGCGGTGGCGCTGCAGCAGGCGCTCGGCTTCCTCGAGCGTCGTGCCCACCGGCACGGTCACCAGGTTGTCCTTGGTCATCACGGCGCTGACAAGTTGGTCGAGATTTTTTTCAAAACGCAGGTCGCGATTGGTGAGAATGCCCACGAGGAGTGGTCCGCGCGTCACCGGCAGTCCGGACACGCGGTATTTGGTCATGATGTCCATGGCCTCGCGTACGGTCAGTTCCGGGGAAATGGTCACTGGATCGACAATCATTCCGCTTTCCGAGCGCTTCACGCGGTCCACTTCTTCCGCTTGCCGGTCGACCGTCATGCTGCGGTGCACGAATCCCAGCCCGCCCTGGCGCGCCATGGCGATGGCCAGGCGCGATTCGGTGACCGTATCCATGGCCGCCGACACCAGCGGAATGTTCAGCGCAATTTTTCGCGTGAGTTGCGTCCGAGTGTTTACTTCGGTGGGGAGCACGGAAGACTTTCCCGGCACCAGCAGCACATCGTCAAATGTCAGGCCTTCCAGGATCGGTCCTTCCATTCACAACTCCTTGGACGATAAGAAAACGGCCCCTGAAAACGGCGCAGCCCAGCGGGCTGCCGCTGGGCGGGATGGATAGGAGACAACGCGACAGCTGAGTTTCATGGGTGAAAATTCATTTTATGCGTCCCAGTGAGCGAAATCAAGCGCCCGCGTCGCCAGCGGCGGGGAGGGGAAGTATCGTAGAATGAAATCCGAATGAGTGACTTTGAACCGCACGCGCTGCTGCGCGGCCCGCATGCGCAGACGATGGCGTCCACCTACTGGCCGCGGGGATTTCCGCGCCTGCCCGCGAGCGTGCCGCGCGAATTTGAAACCGAGCCAGGCACGAAAATTCTCGGCGAATGCCACTGGCAGAGGGAGCCGCGCGAGCGTCCCACGCTTGTCCTGCTGCACGGCCTGGAAGGCTCCAGCCGGTCCGGGTACATGCGGGGGCTTGCCGAGCGCGCCTACGCAGCTGGTTGGAACGCCGTGCGCCTGAACCAGCGCAATTGCGGCGGCACCGAACGGCTGACGCCGACGCTCTACCATTCCGGGCTTTCGGTGGACTACCGCGCCGTGCTCGGCGAACTGATCGAGCGCGATTCGCTGCCCGCGATTTTCATTGCCGGATATTCCATGGGCGGCAACCTGGTGATGAAGATGGCGGGCGAACTGGCAGGTTCGGCGCCGCGGCAATTGCTCGGCATAGCGACGGTTTCTCCGAGCATGGATCTGGCCGCGTGCGCCGACGCTCTCGCTCTTCCGGGGAATTTTCTCTACGAATGGCATTTTGTGAGAGGGCTGAAGGCACGAATGCGGCGCAAGGCGCAACTTTTTCCCGGAAAATTCAACCTGGAGCCGATGGACCGCGTGCGGACCGTCCGCGATTTTGACGACATAATCACGGCGACGTACTGCGGATTCCGCGGCGCGTCCGATTATTACGAGCGGTCGAGCGCGTTGCGCGTCGCGGGCAACATCCGCGTTCCCACGCTGATCCTGACGGCTCAGGGCGATCCCTTCATTCCATTCGCCAGTTTTTCGGATCTGGGGGTGAGGAGTAATAAACATATCGAGCTGATTGCGCCCATGCACGGCGGCCACTGCGCGTTTATTTCCCGCCAAAATGGAAACGCGCGCTTCTGGGCGGAAGCGCGCGTCATGGAGTTTTTAGTAGCACAGGCTTCAGCCTGTGGGGTTTAGATTTCGCAGGTGCAAGACTGAAACCAACGGGCTGAAGCCTGTGCTCCTTAAGGTCAAACCGCGTTGCCCCAGGCCAGAAATCAGATCGGGCTTGCCGGAATATCGCAAGACTACTGCGGCAACGATCGATTCTTGCCGGGGAAGTAGCTCACTTCCACGGGCTGCTCCAGGCTGAAATCCAGCTTGGTTTCCGAAGCGATCTTGACCTGTTCGCCCTTGGTTACGCCCTGCACGACTCCGCCAGCGCCCGCGCCGGTGGCTGCGCCGATCGCTGCGCCCTTGCCGCCACCGATCACCGCGCCCAGCAGCGTGCCAATCACTGCGCCGCCACCAACTGTTTCCGCCGTGCGTTTGCCGCGCGATGCGCCGGATTGCGTGTAGTCACTGGTAGCAAGGCTGTAGGATTTCCCCTGAAATTCCATGCGCGTCAATTCCAGCGCCAGCTCGCTTTTGCCGCTAATGTGTCCGGCGGACTTGGCGTTCGACAGTTTCAGATACATGTTCGTGCCGGCTGGGACGACAACCTGGCCGTCGACCACAATGGGAGAAGCCAGGCTTGCATGAAACGTGTCGCCGGTGTGATTCACCGAGGAGTCCACGGGATCAATCATCTGGACGCGCAGCGAAGTGCCGGCGGGAATTTCGACGCGCACAGGTTGCGGCGGTGGCGGCGGGGCAGGGGCCGCGGCAGGAACTGGCTGCGCGGGCGGCATTTCCGGAGCTGGTGGAGCCGATGCCGGCGGGGGCGGAGCATAGGCCGGCTCGGGTTCCGCCTTCGCCGCCCTCAGCGTCGCTTTGGGTTGCGGCTTTTCATGTTTTTCCGTTTTGCGCGCCGGCTTCACGGCCGCATGACGCGGCTTGGCGGCGGGCTGCGGCGCAACGGGCGCGGCCTGCGGCTCCGGCGCTAGTTGCGCTGCCTGCATGGTGACCTGATCCACTACATGCTTCACGCCGGGCGTCTCCGAGGCAATCTTGTAGGCCTGCAGGTGCGCGCCCTCGCTGGGAACGTCGCCGGAAATGGTGGCTTCGCCGTCTTTCACGGTAACGGTGATATTGGAGGCCTTCACCTGCGGGTCGGCAAACATTTTGGATTGGATATCCGTGGTGAGGGCCTGATCGCTTTTCGCGCTGGAACATCCGGTTGCCAATGCAACCATACTCACGGCCGCGAGAAAAAACGTCGCAATGATTTTCATTCGCACAGTCCTCCGATGCAGTTCAACCCCTGAGCGGGCCTGAGGGTTCAGGGCCGCTTTGCAAGCCGGCGTGGGCCGGGATTCGCCGTGCCATCAGCCTAACAGATTTTTAGATGCTGGAAAGCGGGGAGAAGGGTGCTTGTTCTGTGCTGCAATTGCGTGAAAAAGTGAATGAGTTCTTCAGTTCGCGGAAAAGCCGGGTTACTCGTCATTCCGAGGCACGCTTTTGCCGAGGAATCCCTCCTGCTGTTGACTTCAAGCCACGGAGAGATTACTCACCCGCAGGAGCGGGTTCGGAATGACGTAATGAGGGAGTGTCGACCGCGTGATCGAATTTTTCGTTGGGGCACAGGGCTCACTGCGCTTTGGGGGGCGGCACCAAGCTTTCCGCCGCGCCGCCAATGGCCCGCGCCATGCTCAGCTTCGCCAGGTTCAGGCCGAATTCGCTGTTGATGTAATCCAGTTCGGCTGAGGCCACGGTTTGTTCCGACTGCACCACTTCCACCGAGTCGGTCACGCCCGCCTCAAAACGCTGCCTGGTCAGGTCCAGAGTTTCCCGGCTTAATTCCACATTCTTTTTCGCCACGTCTACTTGGCTTGCCGAGGCTTGCAGGTCCAGAAATGCCTTGCGGACCTGGCTCTCGACCAGGCTTTTGAGGTCTTCGAGTTCGGCGCGGCGCTGTGCGAGCGCGGCGTTCGCTTCTTCCATGTCGCCCTTGGCGCGCCCGCCCTGCCACAGGGGAATTTTCATGCTGCCTGCGACTGTATAGGTTCCAAAGGCCTGCCCGGGATTGACTCCGATTTCGCCGAAGTCGGCGCTGACCGACACCGACGGCAGCAGTTCCGAGCGCGCCGCCGAACGCGCTAACTCCGACGCGCGAACCTGCGATTGCGCGGCTTTCAGGTCCGCCCGCTGCTCGAATGCCTGCTTCAGCGCAACGTCAAATTCGACGGTGGGTGTAGCAGGGAGGGGAACGTCATCGGAGACGTCGTATTGATCGGTCGGCGGCAGCCCGATAAGCCGCGCGAGATCGATTTTTTGTTTTGCAAGATCGTTTTGCAGGGAGAGCAGGCGCTGCTGGTCCGCCAGGGCCTGCACCTGGCTGCGATTGACGTCCACCTGCGCGATCAATCCGACGCCGCGCTGCTGCAGCGCTTGCTGGTACAAGGCGTTGGCCGTATCCAGTTGCGCGCGAGCCGAATCGACGCGGGCCTTGGCCGCGATCACTTGCAGGTAGGTGCCGCCCACGGCAAGCACGACCAGATCGCGGGCGTCGCGAGCCGATAGTTCATTGGAATGCATCAGTTCATTCGATGCGCGGTAATTGTTGATGGCCGTCAAGTCCAGCACGCTTTGCGTCAGCCGTGCGCGCGCGTCAAAATAATTGAATGGCCCCACGATGGTGGGAAGAGAGAGGCCGGGGAAGGAGAAGTGAAAGCCGAGCGCTTTCAAATTTTCCGTGAGGTAATTTTCCGACAGCGATCCGTTCAGATTGGGAAGCAAGGCGCTGCGGGCCACTTGGCTTGCTCCGCTGGCCTGTCGCACGGCCTGCGCCAGCCCCACAGCGCCCAGGTTGTAGACCAGGCCGCGCTGGAGGGCTTCGCGGAATGACAAGTGGCCCGAGAAAGGCATGGCGGCGACGCTGCTCGCGCTGCCCGTGTAGGGCCCTTGCACCTGCACGGCGGGATTTAGCGTGTTGATACTCGAGGTAGTTCCCGGCACCGCGGTTTCCGTGGAATTTACCGAGCCGCCCTGCCCGGGCCGGCCCGAGAGCGGCAATTGCACGGCCTGCGCGCCTTGCGAAGATGCTCCTCCCCCGCCGGCTTGCGCTCCTGCGCGGATCGCCAGCATGGATAGGGCGCACACGCCCGTGACAGTAATGATTTTGGTCCGCACCATTCGTTTTGAATTTATCTTCATTGGATTTATTCCGTTCCCGTGTCGATTAGCTGAGCTGTTTTCGGAATCGCCACACGCTTAGGACCACCAGAACCGCCGTGAATGCAAACAGCGCCGCAAAGTGAGGCCACAGCACGCCAAAGCCGCTGCCTTTCAGCAGGCTGGCCCGCGAGATCACCACGAAGTGATACACCGGATTGAACGCGGTGAGGCTTTGCAGAATGTGCGGCATGCCTTCGACCGGATAGAATGCGCCGGACAATGTGGAGAGCGGAGGGTTGACGAAGAAGCTGGTCAACTGCGCCTGCTCGGCGGATTTGCTGAACGTGGCGATCACCGTGCCAATGCTGATTCCGCAGAGAATGCAGAGGCCCGAAGCCGCAAGCAGGAGAAGTAAATTTCCCTGGATGGGCACGTGGAATGCCGTTTCCATGACCACAACCGCGAACAGGGTCATCAGGAAAAGCAGAACGAACAGCGGCGCGATCTTGGCAAGAATAATTTCGTAAGTTCCCGCCGGGGACATCAATAATTGCTCGATGGTGCCGCGCTCGCGTTCCTTCACCATGGCAGCGGACGCGACAATCGATCCGTTCAAAATCAAGAGCAGCCCGAACACTCCGGTGACGATGAACCAGGACGCCACCAGGCCGGGATTGAAAAGATACGCGGGATGCAGGGAGACAATGCCGCGCCGGCTGACGTCCGCGGCCGCAATCTGCCGGAAGCTGGCATGGATGCCGCCCGCGGCAAGTCCCTGATTGTAGGATTGAATTACGCCTTGCGCGTAGCCCTGAGCGATGGCCGCGGTGTTCGCGTTCATGGCGTTCAATAGAAACTGCACCGTCGAGGGATTTCCGCGGTACAGGTCGCGCGCGTAGTCGTACGGAATGACGACTCCGGCATCCAGGTCTCCGCGGCTGATGGCGGCGCCGAGCTTGTCGACGGACAGGTAGGAGCCGGCGAACTGAAAGCTTTTGCTTTCGGTCAGGTTGGCAACCAGTTCGCGGCTTTCGGGAGTTCCGCTGTCGTCTACCACGCCCAGGCGAATGTTGGAAACCGTGGCGCTCAGCGCAAAACCGAACAGCAGGAGCTGGAGCGTCGGCGGAAGAATAAGCGAAATCGCCAGGCGGCGGTCACGACGGATCTGCCTGAATTCTTTTTGCACCAGGGCGCGCACGCGATGATTAAAGAGCCGATGCAGGAATTTTTTCATGGGTCAGGCCTTCACCTGCATGCGGCGCATGGTGCGCCACGCCAACGCATAAAAAATCGCTCCGGTGGCCGCAATTTCCAGGACTTTGTACCAGGTGGCGGGCCAGCCGCCGCCTTGCAGCAGGGCGTCGCGCACAATTTCAATGTAGTAGCGGCCCCAGATAAAATTGGAAAGCCAGCGCAATCCCGCGGGGATGTTGGAAATCGGATAGATCAAGCCGGAAAGCAGGAACACCAGCAGGAACCCGCCCAGCGCCACCGCCTGCAGCGCGGCGGCCTGGCTGGGAATGGCCGCTCCCACCATGACTCCAAAGGACGCGACACAAAACGCGTAGAGCACCGTGGCAATCAGAAACGGCGTTGGATCGCCGGCCAGATTCAATCCGAAATATGTGAACAGGAGCACGCACATCAATACCGCTTCGCCCAGCGCCACCAGCATGAACGCCAGAATTTTCCCCAGAAGAAATTCATGCGCGGAAATGCTGGAGACATACACCTGCAGGATGGTTTTCTGCTCTCCCTCCTTCGCCATTGCGAGCGAAGCCAGCAGCGGAGGAAACATCGAAAGACCGAGGACGAAGATTCCGGGCCCGTAGAATTTTTTCGACGATCTTCCGGGGTTGTACCAGAAACGCATCGCGGTCTGCACCGGTTGCGCGCGGACCACGCCGCCGGAAGCCGCGTTGTACGCCTGCGTGATTTGCGACGAATATCCAGCGATCAATCGCGCGGTATTGGAGTCGGAACCGTCGACCAGGAGTTGTACCTGGGCGACGGACCCTCGCGCGATGTCCCGCCCGAAATACACGGGAATAATCAGCGCGCCGCGCGCCTGGTTGGACGTGAGCGCATCTTCCGGTTTGAGGTCAACCGGCCAGGGAACCACATGCAGGGTCACGGAAGCGCGAAACGCATCTATGTAGTCGTGCGACGCCGAGGAATTGTCCAGGTCCTGCACGACGATCGGAAGATCGTCGACCGTGAGTGAAATCGCCGAGCCCAGGAGCAGGAGCAGGAAGATGGGCAGCAGCAGCGCCAGCGAGAGCGTCCTGTAGTCCCGGACGATTTGCGTCAGTTCTTTTCGCGTTTGTGCAAGTATGCGTCGCATGCCGGTTTTCCCTTACGCGTCGTCCGAAGCCACTTTCCCCTGCAGGCGCGCCCTTTCGACCACACTGATAAAAACATCCTCCAGCGAGAACCGCCCTTCGCGCGCTTCGAGTACGTTCATGCCAATTCCGTTCAACTGCGCCGTGGTTGCGGCGATTGCTTTTTCGGGGGAGGCGTCGGAGATGATGTGCAGCCGGTCGCCGAACAGCGAAACGCGCCAGCGCTCGCCGGCAAGCTTGAGGAAGTCCGCCGCCTTTTGCGGCTGGTCGACAACGAATTCCAGCAGGTGGCCGGTCTGGCGCGCCTTCACGCCGCTGGGGCTGCCTTCGGCCACGAATTCTCCGGCAACCATCAGTCCCAGGCGATTGCACTGCTCGGCTTCCTCCAGATAATGCGTGGTGACCAGGACGGCGGTGCCTTCGTCGGCCAGGCGATTGATCATGGTCCAGAATGCGCGGCGCGCCAGCGGATCGACTCCGGAGGTCGGCTCATCGAGAAATAAAACGCTGGGCTCATGCATGATGGCCGCGCCGAAGGCCACGCGCTGCTTCCAGCCTCCGGGCAGGCTTCCGGTGATCAAGTCTTGCTTGCCTTCCAGGCCGGAAAATGAAAGCACCCATTCCCGCTTTTCACGGCGCTCATCTTCCGGGACGCCGTAGACTCCGGCGAAAAATTCCAGATTCTCCTCAATGGTGAGGTCGTCATAGAGGGAAAACTTCTGGGACATGTAGCCGATTCGTTGACGCACGGCCTGGGAACGCGCGCTTTGCGCGCGGTCGGCCCCGGCGAGCTGCACTTTTCCGCGAGTCGGATCGAGCAGTCCGCACAGCATCTTAATGGTGGTCGTTTTGCCCGCGCCGTTTGCGCCCAGCAGCCCGTAGATTTCGCCGTAGCGCACTTGCAACTGCAGGTTGTTGACGGCCGTGAAAGAGCCGAATTGCATGGTGAGCTGCTCGGCGCCGATGGCGATTTGCCCCTTCAATTCCCGGTGGGTGTGGCGGGCAGGGAAGGGCGTCTCATGCATTTCGTGGCCGATGTTTCGCAGCGTGGCCACGAACGTGTTTTCCAGCGTCGGATCGGCCAGTCGAATTTCACTGACCGAGATGCCCGCGGCCTTCATCTCCCGGTTCACCAGTTCCTCCGCCTGCAGCGGGTCGCGCGCCAGCAGATCGAGCCGGTCGCCGAAGCGTTGCACGTCGGAAATAATTTCCCGCGCGCCGCTTTCCTCCGAGAGAATCTTCTCCGCCCTGCTCAAATCCGAGGCGCGGAGTTCCAGGCGCTTGACATGCAGCGACGAGCGGAGTTCCGAGGGCGTCCCGATCTGTTGCAACTCGCCCAGGTGCATGAATGCCACGCGGTGGCAGCGCTCCGCCTCGTCCAGATACGGAGTGGCCACCAGAATGGTGAGGCCGTCGGAAGCCAGGTGCGCCAGGGCATCCCAGAATTCGCGGCGCGACACCGGATCGACCCCCGTGGTGGGTTCGTCGAGAAGGAGCACATGCGGCTCCGGGACCAGCGCGGCCACGAGCGAAAGTTTTTGCTTCATCCCGCCGCTCAACTTTCCCGCGAGGCGGTTTGAAAAACGGCCCATGTCGAACATCCACAGATATCTTTGCGCGCGAGATTCAATTTCATCGGCGGGCACGTGCCGCAAGTCCCCGATGTAGCGGATATTTTCGGAAACGGTCAGGTCCGGGTACAGGCTGAAGCTCTGCGTGAGGTATCCGGTTTGCGCGCGTGTCTCGCGCGCTGGGCGCGAAAAAACGTCGGCCACTCCGCTGGTCGCTTCCATCACGCCGGCAAGAATCTGAAACGTCGACGTTTTGCCAGCGCCATCCGGACCGATCAGGCCGAAGATTTCTCCCGGCGCGACTTCCATGCTGATCCCGCGCACAGCCTGGATCGCGCCGTAATTTTTCCGCAGATCGCGCACGCGAATGGCGGGCGTGCTGCTTTCGGGCGTCCCGCCGAGCGTTCCGGGGATAGTTGTGGTCGTGGCCATCGGAGCCTACTTGGTGTTTGGCCAGGCGCCGCTCTTAACCAGGATTTCGCCGTCGGCGGGCATGCCGGGTTTTGCGAACCCGATTCCTTCCTTGAGTTGCAGCTTCAGGCCGACGACCTGCTTGACGCGGTCGTCGCGGAAGTACGTGTTCTCGGGAGTGAACGTGGCCGCTGGGTCGATGCGGGAGACCGTCGCGTTCAGCGCCTGCTTGGGATTGGAATCGAGGTAGATGCGCGCGGGCTGGCCGACGGCGACTTTTCCAATTTGCCCTTCCGGCACAAATCCGCGCAGGTAGACCTTGCTCATATCGAGGAGCGTGACGATCGCGGTGCCGGCCTGCACGACTTCGCCGGGCTCGGCCGCGCGCGTCATCACCGTGCCGTCAAAGGGCGCGCGGATGGTCAGGTCCTGCCGGTTGGCCATGGCCTCGGATAATTGCGCGCGGACCGTTTGCATGTCCGCGTTTACGCTGGCGATCTGCGCCTGCTGCTGCGCAATTTGTCTTTCGACGGCTGTGACCTGGGATTCGCGAATCGCGGGGTTTGCCAGATTTGCCTGCGCCATGGTCAACGCGCCTTGCGCGGCGGTTACGCGCCGTTTCGCCGCCTCGACCGAGGCCGCATCCTGTTGGGCCGTGGACTCCGCCAGTTTTCCCTGGCGTTCCGAGACGGCGCCGGTTTTTGCCAGACGCGTGTAGGCGTCGCGGTCAAATACCGCAAGATCGTAGGCCGCCTGCTTTTGCGCCAGGTCGGATTGCGCGGCCGCCAGATCGGCATCGGCCTGATTGACGCTGCCTTCGGCGCCGAGTTTCGCCTGCCCGGTAATCATCTGGCTCTGCTTGAGCTGCTGCTCGAGGACGGAGATTTGCGTTTGCGCCATTTTTGCGTTGGCTTCGGCCGCTCCCAGCGCGGATCGCGCCGCCTGTTCGCGCGCGCGCACCTGCTCGTCATCGAGGATGGCGATGATGTCTCCGGCCTTCACCACGTCGCCTTCGCGCACACGCACTTCCAGGATGCGCCCCGCGGTTTTTGGCGCGACTGCCGAGTCGTCGCCCTCGATGCGGCCGCTCACGGCCACGATGCTGTCCGGAACGCCGCCCCCCGCGAAAAAGCCTCTCCACACGAAAAACGCGGCCAGGGCCGCGCCCAGCACGATCAGCGGAATTTTAAGCCGGGAAGATGCGGCGGGTTCCGGCGATGAGGGCGCCTTTTCCGCCGTGCCCGGAGGCGCCAGGGACGAAGTAGAGTTTGCAACGGTCTGTTGTTCTGGCATTAGGATCTCCTGCTGCTGGATACATGTTCAAGTTGCGGTTGGCCATCCCGCATTTCCCTGAGATAGGCGAGCGAAAAATCGGCGATGTGGTCGGCGATCCGTTCCATCTGCTCGGTTGTCATTTTCAATCCGGACCACAGTTTCATCAGGATTGGGCCGGCCAGGGCGTACAGCATGATTTGCCCCATCACGCTATAGGTGCACAAACGAGTTTTTTCGTTGTCCGCGGGCAGGCGGATGATCTGGCCGATCAGGATGAGCATGCCTTCGTACAGGGGCCTGGAAACTTTGTCGATCATGCGGGACATGGCCGGCGTGGGACGGGAAAACTCGCGAGCCACCATGCGGAAGTGCCAGTCGGGAGGGCGGTTGGCGCCCAGACCCTGCATCCTCGCCTTGATCACGCGGCGGAGAATTTCCTCCGGCGGAGCGGTTTGGTCCAGGGCCGCGCGCATGCCCTCGATGCGGGCTTCGCCGGCCATGCGCAGCAGGACCTGCGCGTAAAGTCCCTGCTTATCGCGAAAATGGTAATTGACGGCCGCGACATTGGCCCCGGCGCGGCGGCAAATTTCGCGAACGGTGGCGGCGTCGTAGCCGCGGTCGGCGAAGACGGGCCCGGCGGCCTCCAGCAGTTTATCGCGCGTGGGATCGGATCCCGCGGGCGGGCGCCGTTTCCCGGCGGGCTTTGCCTTGGTCTTCATGTCAAACAACAGTTTCAAACGTATGTTTGAATTTGTCAAGGGGAAACGTCCGAGGACTGTTTCATTTTGGGAGGTGCGGGTAACAGGTCGTCAATCCGCTGAAATTACTTGGGCATTTCCAGGTGCTGATCGCTGCCGGGCCTGTTACCTGATTGGAGTCCGGCTATCGCGGACGACATTTAACTTGACATTCAATACATGGTAAGTATAACTCGTCGTCTGCTTGCGAGCGGGCCCCCCTCGGAGGGCTCCAGGCGAGCGACATGCCTGTGCCGTCTCTTCCGGGGACGGCAAGTTCGAGGAGCGGACATCTCCCGCCGGAGGGCTCAAGCGATGCGCTGGAAGATTCACACCTCGCTGTTCCTGTTTCTATTCCTTTCATTTCACCCCAGGAATGCCGCGGCGGCCGATTGGGACCCTGTGACCGACGCCGAAAAATCCATGAAGACCAGCCCGCTCGATCCCGGCGCGGGCGCCGTGGTTTTATTCAAGCGCGGCAGGATCGACGTGATCGAAAAAACCAGTCTGTTCTGGGTTACGCGCAAGCAATCCTACGTGCGCATCAAGATCTTCAACGACGCGGGGCGCGACGCGGGAACGGTTTCCGTCGAATCGTTCAAGAACGTGCGCGTCTCCAGGATCGAGGGGCGCACGATTCTGCCCTCTGGTGAAATCATTCCCCTGGATTCCTCGAAGGTGTTCAC
Source organism: Terriglobia bacterium (assembly GCA_020073375.1). Taxonomy (GTDB): domain Bacteria; phylum Acidobacteriota; class Terriglobia; order Acidiferrales; family UBA7541; genus Palsa-360. Next base: position 30,730 of record JAIQFG010000027.1, read on the forward strand.
GGGCAAGGCTTACGAGTCCGGGAAAAAGTTCGCCATCCTGCAGACCAGTTTCACGTTTCCGAATGTCGTCCCGGGAGCGATCATCGAGTACCAGGTGGAGGAGAACGAAGACACTGTGTACCCGTCTCCCTGGATTTTCGACACCCGGGACGTGGGCACGCTGGATTCCACGCTGCAGGTGACCATCGGCCCGCGGCTTGGAATGAGCCAGTATCCGCTCGAAACCAACATGAACAAGATTTCCATCCAGCAATCGCAGACGGTGAAGGGCACACTGTTCAATTTTGCGGTGAAGAATTTGCGCCCGATACAGAGCGAACCGTTTTCGCCCCCTTTTCGCGACATGGCAACGATGATCATATTTACGCCCACCGAACTGGGATTCGGCGGCGACGTCTACCCGCTGATCTCCAAGTGGGACGACGTGGGGACCATCGTCTCCAGGGATTTTGGCGAAATGCAGAAGAACAGCAAGCTGGCCCGGGACAAGGCCAAGGAAATTGCCGAAAAGCTTCCCGACCCCAGGAAAAAAGCCCTGGCCATTTATCAGTTCGTGCAGCAGAACATTGCCTCGTCCGATCTGGCCGGAGTGGGCCTGGGCCGCCCGATCGATGAAATCATGACCTCCAAGCGGGCCAATCCGGACGATGAAAATGCGCTGTATGTGACCATGCTCAAGGAAGTGAAAGTGGACGCCGATCTGGTGCTGGTCGCGACGCAGAACTGGCAGACACTCATCGGCAGCTTCCCGAATCTCAGCCAGTTTTCCCGCGTCGTCACGCGCATCAATTTCAAGGATGGCGCCGTATTCGCCGATCCTGCCGATGCCGGTGCGCCGTTTGGCGAGTTGCCGTGGTTTGACCGGAACGTCATGGGATTGGCCGTGAAGGGCAGCAAGATTCAGCAGGCCACGATCCAGGGAGGGACTCCGGACGAGAATGTGTCCAGCACCAAAGTGACCGTGCGCGTGGCCAAGGACTGGGCCGCGGAAGGGGACACCGAAGTCGAGCTGAAGGGCGCGGAAGCCATCGAGCTTCGCGATGAATTGATCGACGAGTCGCCCGACAAAGTGGAAAAATTCATGACCGATTTCTTTGCCAACGGGCATTCGGACGCGGAAGTCACGCAAATGGTGCATCCCGACTTTCACGACTCCTCGCAGCCGCTGGTGATGAAAGCCCACGTGAAGCAGGGGCTGACCAACGATCTGGGACCCGGCGAATTGCTCTTGAACCCGTGGGTTTCCGACCAATACGAACGGCCGTTGTTCAAGGCCGCGGTGCGGCACTCGGCGGTGAAATTCAACGATCAGGAAAAGCGCGTGAGCACGAGCACCTGGCAGTTGGCACCGGAAATCAAGGTGGAGCAACTGCCCAAGGACGTGAAGCAGGACAACGATCTGGGCGGATTTTCCCACTCCTGCGTGCAAAGCGGGTCGACCGTAACCTGCACGCGCACCTACTACCTGAAAAAAACCGTGCTGCAAACCACGGCGGAATATTTAAACGCCAAAAAATTCTTCGACGAGATTGCCAAAAATGACCAGGAAGTCATCGTATTGCGCGAGCAGTAGATTCTTCGCCGCTGCCGGCCCGCTCCTGGCAGTATTCGCGGCGCTGTGCCCATCGAGTTTGCACGGGGCGCCGGCCGCTTCTGCGCCTGACTGGCTGGTGGCCGTGAGCCGCGTGGACCTGGGGCATTTTGGCGACGGCAGCGCCGCTGTGGTCGTGGGCCAGTGGACGGACTTCTCGGTGGACGCGGCAGGCGAGTTCACCATGACCAAGCGGTGCGCCATACGCGTGCTGCACCTGAAGCCAGCGGCCAAATTCCTGGACGCCGTCGGATACGAAAACAACGACACGAAGGTAACGTCCATTGAAACCTGGGCCATCGATCCCGCGGGGCGCGTTACGCCATCCAGCAAGAAGGATATAAGCATCGTTGCGGCCTACGCCGAATTTGAAATGTATTCCGACAGTCGCGCGAAAGTCATCGAGGCCCCCGGAGCGCAAGACGGCTCGCTGGTCGGATATGAAATCGTGAGCCACGGGCGCATTCCCATCCACGGCGAGTCGTTTGAATTGGAAAAGGAAATCCCGATTCACCAAGCCGAGCTGCATTTGACCGTGCCGTCCGGCTCCATGCACTGGTTTTCCAACCATCCGGACCGCATGCAGGTCGTCGAGCAATCCGAGCATTCCGCGACCATCCGCGTCATTGACCGCCCCGGAATTCCGGACGAGCCCAGCGCGCCGCCTGCAAGTTCGCTGGCGCTGCAAATCGTGTTGAATTACGACCCGCAGGGCGCGGCGGCCATCAATTCCTGGGACGATGCCGGGCGGATTTACCACCCCATTTCCGTGCCCGCGGAAAAGCCGGACACGGGCATCGCCGCGCAAGTCGACACGCTCATTTCCGGAAAGACCGATCCGCTTTCCAAGATGGATGCCCTATACAACTACGTTTCGCGCGAAGTCCGCTACGTGGCCATCGAAGTCGGCATCGGCGGCTACCAGCCGCATCCGGCGCCCGATGTTTTCAAAAACAAATACGGAGACTGCAAGGATAAGGCCACGCTGCTGATGACCATGTTTGACCGTATCGGATTGCATGGGTACCCGGCGCTGGTCGGCACTCGAGGCGATGTCGAAGCGGATCCGAAGGTGCCGACGCTTGCCACCTTCGACCATTTCATCGTGGCGTTGCCGATTCCGGCCACACTACGCCCTGCGGTGGAGCATTTCCCGGCCTATGATGCGCAGACGCAGATTCTCTGGATCGACCCGACCTCGGAATTCGATCCGCTCGGCCAGCTTCCGGAAATGGACCAAGGCGTTTTCTCGCTCATCTCTTATCCCGACCACGGCGAGCTTCGCCGGATCCCCGAGCCTGCGCCCGCGGAAAATCGGATCGAATACAGCGCGCACGTGAAATTACAGGCCGACGGCACGGGCGCCGCCGACGTGGAAGTAAAATACTCGGGCTCGAATAATTCGGACCGGCACGCCTACTACCGCGGCCGCTCCGAGGAAAGCATGCGCAAGATTTTCGAGAATCGCGTGGCGCAATATGTCAATCAGGGGGCATTTCGCCAGGCCTCCATTTCCGGAGTCGAGGACAGCCGGCAGCAGATCACCGAGAAATATTCGTTCTCGGGAGACTTTTCCACCGCTTCGAGCGGGGACAGCTGGTTTTTCCAACCCTTGTTCCTTTCGGGGATCGCCGTGCCGGAATACGGTCCCAGGCCACGCCAACTGCCCCTGGACATCGGCTCGCCGGAACAAATCCTGGTGAAATATACAGTGGAGCTTCCCGCAGGCATGGGGATCGCCCGCCTTCCGGAAAAGACGCAGATCCATTCGGAATTTGGTGAAATCCAGATCGAGTACTCGGTGTCGGGAAACGTATTGAGCGTGGCGCAATCCCTGACCTACGGGCAAAGCAGGATTCCGCCGGAAAAATATTCGGAATTTCGCGATTTTGAGACTGGAAATCTGCGCGCGGAAAAATTGCGCCTGCGCGTGGCAAAGCTCGCGCCCTGATTGGTGGCAATGCGCGGGCGCCTCGCCGCTTACTTCGTGTTTGTTCCCACCGGGCGCATTTCTTGGGGTTTGTCCTGCGGCTTGTCCTGAGGCTTATCCTTCGATCTGAAAACATACGCGCATTTGCGTTCGCGGCGAATGCCGGCCACGGTCAGTCCGATCATGTTCAGACGGTAGTCGAGCATCCGTTCCTCGAACCACTTTTCGCCAACCCTGTACCGAACCAGTGAAGACATCACGCATGAATATTTGCGCTGCGGTTTTCCGGCTGCCAGATAAATGGTTTCCACCAGGCTGATCGGCAGCAGGTCCCGCGAGCCGACCGTTTGGCGGATTTTATGGGTTTCGTGGCAAGTGGCGTCCGCCGTTTGCTGGTTGGCGGTGAGTTCGGTCAGGGCGATTTCGATTTCCTCGGTCCACACCTGGGCGCGAGATTTGTTGTCGAGAAGAAGAGCGACGGACTTAAATCCATCCTGCATGGCGAAGCCGATGCTGGAGCGAAAATCGACGCCGTTGCGCCGCTTGATGGATTTTGCCTGCTCGCGCCGCAAGCGGATCAGCACGTACACAAGAGCCCCGGCTAGAACAAGCAAGATCGCCGCGCGAATTGAAGTAGACCAGTCCACGGTTATCTCTAGAGCTGCCTTTGCGTCGAACAAATATGAAGTTTGGACCTGCGGACCAAAATATAACCATAACAGAAATTTAACCAAATATACCAACAGCATTCATAGAACGTGCTATCCCCGCCGGAAATGGGTCTGTGCGGGATGGGTGCCCCTCTCCTCCGGCGGTGGATGCGCCGGATGGATGTGGAAATATCTGCCTGGCGCACACCTTTTTGCCCGAATTTGACCGAAAAGCGAAATTCACCATCTTTATGTGTTCTTTATGAATTCTAGTGTATCTGTTTATGCCGTTTAGACCATGTTCGACCAGACGATCAATCGAACGCTGGTTGCAGGCGGCTTTGGCGGCCATAAGGCGGGGCCTGCCTGTTTCTATATTAATCAAAATAAAGGGATTGGCGTTATACCCTCCGCGCTTGCGGCTGGCCGCCTTGGTTTCGCGTTCCATCCGGATCAAAACGCCACCGCTTTCCTGCATTCTTGCTGGTCGCATATTCGATTCACCCCAAAAAAGGAGTATGCCCTCTCGACGCCCGCGGCGTAGGAGTGGTTTCCACACAAATCTCAACTATGGCGACGAATAGTATTCCTCAGACCTCGGTTCCAGGACAGAAAGCGGCGTTGCCGCGGGTCCTGCTTGCGACTACCGCAATGCTGTCCTTCATATCGTTTTGGCGGGCGGCGGCGATTGTCTTGAACGATCTTGGCTCGTCGGCGTTTTACGCCGGAGCGATTGCCGAGCAGGCCATTGGCAAGGCGGCGCCGTGGTTCATTCTGGGCATCATGCTGTTTTCCTACGCCGTGCGGTCCATGTACATCGAAAGCTGCAGCATGTTTGTGCGCGGCGGCGTGTATCGCGTGGTGAAGGAAGCCATGGGCAGCACTCTGGCCAAGTTTTCGGTCTCGGCCCTGATGTTCGATTACATTCTTACCGGGCCGATTAGCGGCGTTTCCGCGGGGCAATACCTGACGGGATTCCTGAACGATCTGTTCGCCCGCCTGCACTGGGCTTTGGTCCTTCCCATCAACGCCACGTCCGCGATCGTCGCCATCGTCATCACGGTTTATTTCTGGTGGGAAAACATCAAGGGAATTCCGGAATCCAGCGGCAAGGCGCTGCGCATCATGTACGTCACCACGGCCATGGTTGTGGTGATGATCGTGTGGTGCCTGCTGACGATCTCGATGCGCGGCGCGCACATGCCGCCCTTGCCCACGCCCGCGAATTTGACGTTTTCTCCGGACGCCCTCGGCTGGCTGCGGTTCAGCAGGCTGCCTTACACGTTCGCCCTGATTGGAATCCTCATCGGCCTGGGCCACTCGGTGCTGGCCATGAGCGGGGAAGAAACCCTCGCTCAGGTGTACCGCGAAGTGGAATACCCGAAACTGCCCAATCTGGAAAAAGCAGGCCTGGTGATCTTTACTTACAGCCTGGTGTTCACCGCCGGGGTATCGTTTTTCGCGGTCATGATTATCCCGGACGCCACACGGCAGCAATATTTCGGCAACCTGATCAGCGGTCTGGCCATGAGTTTTGCGGGGCCGTACACGTTGCGCCTGGTCTTTCAAGCATTCGTCGTGCTAGTCGGCGTGCTGATGCTTGCCGGGGCGGTGAATACAGCGATCGTGGGATCGAACGGAGTGCTGAACCGCGTGTCGGAAGACGGGATTTTGCCGCATTGGTTCCGCCATCCGCATCCGAAGTTCGGAACATCCTCGCGCATGTTGAACCTCGTCGTGGGATTACAGCTGCTCACCATCATTCTGAGCCGCGGCGATATTTTCGTGCTCGGCGAGGCCTACGCGTTCGGCGTGATGTGGAGTTTCTCGATGAAGGGGCTCGCCGTCCTGGTGCTGCGCTACAAACAGCCCGGAAAGCGCGAATTCCGTGTGCCGCTGAATTTTCACATTGGCAAGACGGAAATCCCTCTGGGCCTCGGGCTGATTACGCTGGTGCTGTTTTCCCTGAGCATCATGAACCTGTTTACAAAACAGGTGGCCACCATTGCCGGGCTCGGCTTCACGCTGGTTTTTTTTACGATATTTGAGATTTCCGAGAAAATCACGCGCAGGCGCGGAACCGACCACTCGGAACTCGACCAGTTTAATCTTGAGCCCGGCGGAGACTTGACTCCGGAAGCGCTCGGCGTGCGTCCTGGAAATACGCTGGTGATGGTGCGCAACGCCAACGCACTGTATAACCTGGCCTCGGTGCTGGAGCGCTGCGATCCGCGCCGTCAGGATGTAGTGGTGATTCATCTGCGCGTCACCGGCCGCGCCGGATCAGGCGAAAATGAGATGTCTCCCGAGGATCTCTTCACCGTGAATGAGCAGGATTTGTTTACGCGCGCACTGTCGCTGGCCGAAAAAAGAGGGAAGTCGATCCATCTTGCGGTTGCTCCGGCCGCCGAAAAATGGGACGGCATCCTGCGCGCGGCGCAAAGCCTGCAATCCAGCACCATCGCGCTGGGCACCTCGTCCTGGCGGGCGATCGCGGACGAAGCGCGCATCGCCGGCCTGGCCTGGGAATCGCTGCCGGAACCCAGGCCCCAGTTGACGCTGGAAATTCATTCACCGACAGGGCAGGAACACATTTTCTATCTGGGACCTCATGCGCCGCGGCTCACGTCCAAGGAAATCGACTTGCTCCACGGCATCTGGCTGGACCTGAGTTGCGAAGTTGCTCCGGAAGAGCTGCATCACCACGACGTGGTGCATATCGCGCTTGAGGAACTGAACGCGGATATTCACGACGGGCGCCGTCAGGAAATTGTCGCGGCCTTGCGGAAACACCTGTCCGACATCCGCGAGCGCCGCGCGGCAAACCCGTAATTCCGCGGAACTTCTTTTCTCGAAAATAGATCGCCTTTGAAGATCACCAAAGCTTGCCGTCCGCGCGCGTTGAGGTTCTTGAAGCGCCGGCGTCCCGCCGGCATTTTTCGCTGTAGATGCAATAACCTGCCGGCGAGACGCCGGCGCTACCAGTGCCTCGCTCCCGAGCGCCGTAATCGCGGCGTGAACCTTCCGAATGGGATTGTTTCCGCACCGAAACACGCCTCCATGCGATGAACGTACCCCCCTTGACAAAATACCATCCATGCAGTATATTCTGTACATACAGAAATGACTGACAATCACAACGCGCTCTCTCCCGCCGTCCAGAAATTCATCCTCCACTGGGGCGAAATGGGCACCCGCTGGGGGATCAACCGCACCGTCGCCCAGATTCACGCCCTGCTGTTTCTGTCCGACCGGCCCTTGTCGGCGGAAGAAATCGCCGCGACGCTTTCGGTGGCGCGTTCCAACGTCAGCACCAGCCTGCGCGAGCTGCAGGGCTGGCGCATCGTGCGCGGGGTTTCCGTGTTTGGCGACCGCAGGCAGCATTTTGAATCCATGAAAGACTTGTGGGAGATGTTTCGCGTGATTGTCGAGGAGCGCAAACGGCGCGAATTCGATCCCACGGTGGCCGTGGTGCGGGAATGCGTCTCCGAAGCCAGGAAATCCGGCGCGGGCGATACCTATGCGCGGGACCGTATGGAGGAAATGCTGGAATTCATTGTCCTGATGAGCGGACTGTTCGAGGAATTCCGGAATCTTTCGCCGGGAGCGATGAAGGGCGTGGCGAAGCTGCGCGGAGGGATTCGCAAGTTGTTGCGCGCATAGAAGAAAGGACAAGGCGGCTCGCCGCCTTTTTTGATGGCTTATGATTTCTCTTATTACAGAAATAACTGATACGAAGGGAATGCGCGCCTCCCGAGGACTGGTTTTCTTCGATCGCGACTGCCGCGTGTGCACCTCGCTTGCCCGCCGCTTCCGCCATGTGCTGGCGAAGCGCGGCTTCGGCCTCGCCGCATTGCAGGACCCGCGCGCCGCAGCCCTGCTGAATGTGCCACCCGCGGAATTGCTCCGCGAAATGCGCGTCGCCACACCGGATGGAAACGTCATCGGGGGCGCCACAGCCATCGCCTTTCTCGCACGGCAGATCTGGTGGGCCTGGCCGCTCAATGCGGCAGCGCGACTGCCAGGCGCCTCGCGCATCCTGGATGCCGGGTACAGTTGGTTCGCGAATCATCGCCGTTGCGTTTCTGGAACATGCTCACTCCGCAGGAAGAAAAGGCGATCCACATGAAAGATACGAGCGAATTAGCAGTAGTGACGGGAGCCTTCAGCTACACCGGAAAATATCTGACGCGTCGGCTGCTAAACGCCGGGACAAGGGTGCGGACCCTCACCGGCCACCCGAACCGCGCTCACGAATTTGGGGACCGTGTCGAAGTTGCTCCACTCAATTTCAAGAATCCGGAGGAATTGGTTCGTTCGTTGCGTGGTGCGTCGGTGTTGTACAACTCCTACTGGGTCCGGTTCAATTATGGTGAATCGACATTTGCCGCGGCCATTGCCAATTCGCGGATCCTGATTCAGGCAGCCCGGGAAGCGGGAGTGCGAAGGATCGTTCACCTGAGCATTGCCAATCCGTCGCTCGACTCGCCTCTCCCGTATTATTCGGGAAAAGCGCAGGTGGAAAAGGCAATCGCGGATTCGGGGCTCTCATACGCAATACTGCGTCCGACGGTCATCTTTGGTCCCGAAGACATTCTCATGAACAACATTGCCTGGTTTGTTCGCCGTTTTCCGATATTTGCGATCCCCGGGCTCGGCCGATACTTGCTTCAGCCGATTTTTGTCGAAGATATTGCGGAGCTAGCTGCAAACGCAGGCGCGAATAATGAAAATCTTGTGGTCGACGCCGTCGGCCCCGAAGTGTTCACATTCGAGGAGTTGGCACGCCAAATTGCCGCGGCGATCCGCGCGACTCCGAGTTTCGTCCACGTGCATCCGGGCCTGGCTTTCCGGTTCCTTCAACTGTTGGGGCCTATCCTCGGAGATGTGATTCTCACGCGCGAGGAGATCGAAGGATTGATGGCAGGCCTCCTTGTATCGAGGCAAAGCGCCAGTGGGCAGACGCGATTCACGGAATGGCTTGCAAAATTCGCAGCAACCCTGGGTGCCAGATACACGTCGGAACTCACGAGACATTATCGATAGATATCTGGAGCAGGGACCGTTTCTTGCCCTGGTTCCGAAGGTTTCCACTTCCAGCCTGCCCCAAATGGCATATACTAGCCGCTTTCAAAATCACCTGAGGCATCGGCAATGCAACTCCAACGGGAGCCATCATGAAAGCCATCCAAATATTGCAGAAGGGCGGACCGGAAGTTCTCAGCTACGTCGATCTTCCGACGCCCCAACCAAAGCCCAACGAAGCGCTGGTGAAGATTTCCGCCGCGGGCATCAACTTCATCGATGTCTATTTTCGCGAGGGGCGCTATCCCATCGCGTTTCCATTTATTTCCGGCCAGGAAGCCAGCGGCACGGTGAGCGCCGTGGGCAGTGAAGTAAAAGATTTCAAGCCCGGCGACCGCGTTGCCTATACGGGGATCATCGGCGCCTACGCGGAATTTGCGGCGGTGCCCGCGGACCGGCTGGTGCATGTTCCCGCCGGGATCGGCGATCAACAGGCCGCCGCGGCGATGTTGCAGGGAATGACCGCGCATTACCTGGTTACAGACACGTATCCGCTGAAGAAGGGCGAGACGGCTCTGATCCATGCGGCTGCGGGCGGCGTGGGGCTGCTCCTGGTGCAGATGGCAAAAAGGATCGGCGCTCGCGTCATTGCCACCGTGGGGACCGAGGAAAAAGCCAGGCTGGCACGCGAGGCCGGGGCCGATGACGTGATACTCTACACGCAGCAGGATTTTGAGGCGGAAACCAAGCGTCTTACCGACGGCAAGGGAGTTCACGTCATCTATGACGGCGTTGGGCAGTCCACCTTTGAGAAGGACTTGAACGTCCTGCGACCGCGCGGCTACCTGGTCTTGTTTGGCGCGTCCAGCGGCCCGGTTCCGCCGTTCGATCTGGCGAAACTGGCGCAGAAGGGCTCGCTGTTTGTCACACGCCCAACTTTGGTGCATCATATCGCCAGCCACGACGAACTTCAGCAGCGCGCCGCCGCGGTGTTGAACATGATTGGCGCAGGCCAGCTAAGACTGCGCATCGGGCATGTCTATCCGTTGCGGGAGGCCCAGCAGGCCCACAGAGATCTGGAGGGCCGGAAAACCACGGGAAAATTGCTTTTAATTCCGGGAGAAAATGGATAAATTTATCGGATGTCAGGGGATGGCTCCAAGTGGATTGTCCCCGATGTATTCCAAATTTATTGTATTTTTAACGTTAGTGCGCTAACATTTACGTTAATAGAGTGCGGTCCGACCATTGTACCGTTTTCGGCCTTTAAGGAGATTTATGGCCCGTAAAAATAATGTCCGGAGTTTGCCGCCGACCAACTTGGCTTCCCTGATCCGCGGCCTATATGGGCGTGTTGCCCGCGATCTGAAGGTTGATCCTTCCTACGTCAGCCGTGTGGCTCGCGGCGAGCGCCAGTCCGATGAAATCGAAGCTTCCCTGGAACGTGAACTGAAACGCATCATGCGGCTGGTTAGCCGAAATCATAACGGTGCCGGCAGGAGCGGGGCCAAGGCGGCGCGTTCCGGAGCAAGAGTTAAAAGCAAGGCCTCAGTCCGCGCTTAAAGTGGATTGTCCTTCGACTTTTCCAATAAAATAGTTATTGTCTTGAGGCACGCTTGGCCTGAACGGGGCATGCAGTGAGAGATCGGACTTCGTACAGGCGAGTCCTGGTTACTGTTGCTGCTGCGCCGGTTGTTGCACGCGTTCGGTGATTACCGGCACGTCCGGCGGCGTGGTTTTATTTTCACTGAGTTGTTCCCGGCCTTCATCATCGACCGCGGGGCGCACGTGCACGTCCACGGACAGGCGCTGGCCTGCGTGACCTTTGTAAACTCCGCGCACTGGCGCGACATCCCCATAGTCACGGCCGTAGGCGACACGCACGTGTTGCAAACCGGGCGGCTGTCCCAGCGTCGGGTCCAAACCGATCCATCCGGAAGACGGCAAATAGACTTCAGCCCACGCATGTGAGGCGTATCCGCCTATGACTTCCTGCAGTTTTGCATCGGGCGATGCCGCACTCTGCGGGACAAGGTAGCCGGAAACGTAGCGCGCCGGAAGCCCGCGCTTGCGCACCACTCCCAGCAGAATATGCGCGAAATCCTGGCAGACTCCCGCGCCGTGCGAGAGCGAATCCAGAATCGAGGAATTGACGTGCGTTGCCCCCTTCACGTACTTGAATCGCTCGTGGATCAAATGGGATGCGGCGTGAATGAATCCGGAAATGGTGCCGTCTCCGGCCATGGCGGCCGCATCGCCGATTTCGTCAAGCTGCGCCAGATGCGGCACATAAGCGGTGGGAGCCACGAAATCGAGAAATTGCTCCTCCAACTCGTCGCGATGATCCTCGAGTTCGGAGAGTTTCATGCCGTTGGTTTGCTGCATGGGAGCGTCGTGAGCCAGCACAACCGATTCCGCCTCGATTTTCAAGTGGCGGTGCTCCGGCAAAATATTGAATTGATGAACCCAGTTCCCGAACGCGTCGCGGTACGACGTGCCGCGCGAAACCGGGTCGGTGAGAATGCGGAACGACAGGCAGCTCTGCGTTTCGTCGTGCATCGGCCGCAAACGCACCTCGTTATAGCTTTCCGAGACCGGCCCGTCGTACCGAAATTGCGTGGAATGCAGCAGATGATATCGGTTCATGCGACCACCGCGTAGTAGAAGTAGCTCCGGGCAATGTCCTCGCCGATCGACCCGCACATTTGCAGCATTTCGTCCAGATAGGAATGCAAACCCAGCTGGAAAATCTCGGTGATCTTGTCGTAACGCAGCCGTTCCAGCACCTTTCCGGTGAGGCGCTCGGCTTCGTTGGCATACGAGCCGGGGCCGGTGCCGCTGATGGCGCGCAATCCGGATTGCACCTCGGTCATGCTGAAGCGGATCGAGCGGGGATGCAGCGCGTGCATGATCAGCATCTCCGCCACTTTTTCCGGCTCGATCGAGGAATGATATTTCCGGTGGTAGGCCTCGTAAGCGCCCACCGATTTCAGCACGGCCATCCATTGATGATTGTCCGCGCCGCTGATTCCCGCCGGTGCGTCATACAAAATGTGATACTGCACGTCCACCAGGCGCGCCGTCATTTCCGCGCGCTCGATGAACCAGCCGATGCGCAGAAATTCCCAGCCTTCGTCGTGCGGCAGCGTCGCGTCCGTAACGCCGTGAAAGCGGTGGCTTCCGAAGCGGATGGCGTCGCAGAAACGATGCGGCCCCGCGGCCATTTCCTCCGTGGGATTGAACCGGTTCACGGTGAAGTAGAGGCTGTTGATGTCCTCCCACATTTCGCGCGAAATATAATCGCGGATGGTGCGCGCATTTTCCCGCGCCTTGGTGATGCACTGCACGATGGAACTGGGATTGTCCTGGCGAAACGCCAGAAACTCAAACACGGCCTGCGCGTCGGCTTCGCCGTAGGATTTCCGGAATCGTTCTTCTTCCCCGGCCATGACGATCAGCGGATCCCAGTGCAACCGGTACCTGTCTTTTGTCTGCTCGAGCACGGTATGAAAATTCACGTCCAGGATGCGCGCGGTGTACTCCGCCCGCTCGATGTAGCGCGCCAGCCAGAACAGGGATTCCGCAATTCGCGACAGCATCTCAGTCTTCTCCAAACAGAACCCAGGTGTCCTTGCTGCCGCCGCCCTGGGAGGAATTCACGACCAGCGAGCCTTGCTGCAACGCCACGCGGGTCAGCCCGCCGGGAACGATCGTCACTTTTTCTCCGTCATACAGGCAGTAGGGGCGCAAGTCGACGTGGCGCCCGGCAATGGTGCCCAGCGCGGGATCGTAGGAAGGCACGCGCGAAAGCGGCAGCACGGGCTGCGCGATGTAGTTCCGCGGGTCGGCCTTGATGCGCCGCCCGAATTCCTCCAGGCGCTCGCGATCTGCCGTCGGACCCATCAGCATTCCGTAGCCGCCGGATTCTCCCACCGCTTTGACCACAAGTTCCGGGAGGTGGCTCAGGACGTAGTTCAGATCGTCTTTTTTCGAGCAGAGATATGTGTCCACGCTGCGCAGGATCGGGTCTTCCCCCAGGTAGTAGCGGATGAACGCGGGAACGTACGCGTAGATGGCCTTGTCATCGGCGACGCCATTGCCCACGGCATTCGCCAGCGCCACGTTTCCAGCGCGGTACGCGCCCATCAATCCCGGAACGCCCAGCACGGAATCCGGGCGGAAGGTCAGGGAATCCAGAAAATCGTCGTCGACGCGGCGGTAGATCACGTCCACGCGCTGCAACCCACGGATGGTTTTCATGTAGACGATTCCGCCGTCCACGATCAGGTCGCGTCCCTCGACCAGCTCGATGCCCATTTGCTGAGCCAGGAAACTGTGCTCGAAATACGCGCTGTTATAGATGCCCGGGGTCAGCAAGACGATCTGCGCATCGTCCCCTCCCCTGGGTGACAAGCTGCGGAGAATTCGCGAGAGTTCAGCGGGGTAATGATTGACGGGGAGAACTTCGTGCGCCTGGAAGGCGTCCGGGAACGTGCGCATCATCACCAGGCGGTTTTCCAAAACGTAGGAAATGCCGCTGGGCGTGCGCACATTGTCTTCCAGCACGCAATATTCTCCCGTCTTGGAATCGCGAATCAGGTCGATGCCGCAGATATGCGTATGAATTCCGCGGGGCACCTCAATGCCGATCACTTCCCGCAAAAAATGCTTGCAGGAATAGACCAGGGAGCGCGGAATCTTGCGGTCCGCGAAAATGCGCTGCTTGCCGTAGACATCCTGGAGAAACAAATTCAACGCCATGACGCGCTGCGCCAAGCCGCTTTCGATGCGCTGCCACTCAGACTTCGGAATGATGCGGGGAATCAGGTCGAAGGGAAACAGCCGCTCGGTTCCGCGCCCGTCGCTGTACACCGTAAAGGTAATGCCCTGCAAAAGGAATGCGAGGTCGGCGTGCTGCCGCCGTTCCTCAAACTGCGCCGGCATCATCGAAGCCAGTTTCTCGAAAATTTTGGCGTAGTGCGGGCGCGGCTGGTCCGGGGCCGCGAACATTTCGTCATAGAACGACCCGGTCTGGTAATCCCCGAATAGCCCTTGTAATGGCATCTTTGACGGCACCGCTGACATACACGGACTGTAGCAGGATAGCACCAGGCAGGGGGTACGAAAGAATCTATCGAAACCATAAGAAATACCATGCTTAGAATCCCGGCTGGGGGATTGGCGTCAAACCGCGCAGGCGGCCTTTGGCTAAAAATACGGCCATTGCACCAGGGAAAGGCGTGTAAATACTTCATAAAGAACGCCTTGAAATGTAGCGCCGCCAGTTCGGATTTGGTATCGTACCGATGGTCAGGTCCACGACGACAATGACAAAAAAACTATTTCTTCTATGTATCGGTGTGATGATTCTTGTTTCACCTCATGCAGCATCCGCGAGCAGGCTTGCGACGCCCCGGTTGGCGGCAATCATGGTCGCGCCGCCTATTCACAGCGACGCCGAACGCATCGCCGAATTGGAACAGCGTGTAGCCGAGGCCAAAGGCTCGGCCGACAACTCCTGGATGCTCATGAGTTCCGCGCTGGTGCTGCTGATGACCGGCCCGGGACTCGCCCTGTTTTACGGCGGGCTGGTGCGAAAGAAAAACGTGCTGGCCACCATGATGCAAAGTTTCGCCATGATGTGCCTGGTCACGATTATGTGGGGCGTGTTCGGCTACAGTCTGGCATTCGGGCAGGGAAATAGCTTCATCGGAGGATTCGATCACTTGTTTCTGCGAGGCGTGGGCGGCGAACCGAATCCCGATTATTCCGCCACGCTCCCGCACCAGACTTTTATGATTTACCAGCTGATGTTCGCCATCATCACGCCGGCGCTGATCACCGGAGCCTTCGCCGAACGCATGAAGTTCAAGGCCATGCTCCTGTTCATGGCGCTGTGGACTGTGGTCGTGTATAGCCCGATGGCGCACATGGTCTGGGGCAAGGGAGGGCTGTTAAACGCGGCCCTGGGCGGCCCGATCCCCACGCTGGATTTTGCGGGCGGCACGGTGGTGCACGTGACTTCCGGAGTTTCCGCCCTCGTTTGCGCGCTTTACCTTGGAAAACGCATCGGGTATCCGACCGAATCGGTGCCGCCGCACAGCGTGGTCCTGAGTTTCATCGGCGCTTCCTTGCTTTGGGTCGGCTGGTTTGGATTTAACGCGGGCAGCGCTCTTTCCGCCGGAAGCCTGGCGACGAGCGCGTTTGTCGCAACCCATTTCGCGGCCGCCAGCGCTGCGGCGGGTTGGAGCCTGGCGGAGTGGAAGCGCGGCGGCCGGCCGAGCGCGCTGGGAGCGATTTCCGGCGCCGTGGCGGGACTGGTTGCCATTACGCCGGCATCCGGATTCGTCAAGCCGATGCCGGCGCTGCTCATCGGCTTCATCGCGGGGATTGCGTGCTATTTCATGGTTGCGAAGGTGAAGGCCCGGTTCGGCTATGACGATTCGCTCGACGCCTTCGGCGTGCATGGCGCGGGCGGAACGATCGGAGCGATTCTTACGGGAGTTTTCGCGGTCAGCGCGGTCAATCCGATCTTGAAGGATGCGAACGGAAATGTGATGGCCTCGGGCCTGATCGAAGGCAACGCGCACCAACTCCTCAATCAGCTTGCGGGAGTAGCCATCGCCTGGATTTTGGGAATTGCCGGGACGCTTGCGATCCTGTTTGTTGTGGACAAGCTTGTGGGGCTGCGTGTTTCGTCCGAACACGAAATTCAAGGGCTGGACCTTTCGCAGCATGGTGAGGAAGGGTATAACTGGGAGACTTCCTAGCGATTGTTTCTCTGCCGGGGATCTGGTCATCCTGGGAGACGCAGTTGGTTGAAAGGTCCCGGTTGCGGCCGGCGCGAACCCAGGAAAGAGCTGAAACCACCAGGCATGGCCACACAATCCTCACTCGGCAGCGAATTGAAAACCCTCTACGACGCTGAATCCTTGCGGTTGCAGCAGGAATTTTCCAGCAATGCGGACGGCTTGAGCTTTTCAGGACGGAGATCGGCGCTCGCTGAAATGATTGTGCTGCGGCTCGCCGCGCAGATTCTTGCGGGCGAAAAAGCGCTTGTTCCCGGCGCAGTTCTGCTCGCGATCGGAGATTTCGGCAGGCAGACGCTTTTCCCTTATTCGGAAACTGAAATCCTCTTTCTTTTCGAGACGCAGGAGGCGGCTGACCGGTGCGCCGAGCCAATCCAACAGTTTATCGAGCATCTGGGGCAAATCGGATTGAAAAACAAAGTCTCGGCCAAACTGCTTTCCGAGTTGCTGCCGTTCGATTCGGAAAATGCCGAGTCCATTCTTTCGCTTCTGGATTGCAGGCTACTGGCGGGAGACACGGAGCTATTTTCCAACCTGCGTGACCATCTGCTCCCCGAGGTGATGGTGCGCGAAGCGCAGGTGCTCGTCGAGCGCCTGGCGGAAATGACGCGTACCCGCCATCGCAAATTTGCCAACACCGTTTTTCATCTGGTGCCCAACGTGAAGGACGGCCCCGGCGGCTACCTGGATTACATCATGGCGCGCTGGCTCGCCGTGCTTTCCGCAATGGAGCAGCGGCGCGGGTGGCCCGATGCGCAGGCGTGCTTTTCCCCGGCGGCGCAGGCTGCGATGGATTCGGCGCTCGCATTTTTTGCTGCGGTGCGCTGCTTTCTCCATTTTCGCCAGAAGCGCGAAGACGATTTGCTAGTCTGGGACGCCCAAGATGAAGCTGCCGAGCGGAACATCGGCGCCCCCGGCGCCGAAGATGATCTATCGGCGGGCTACAAGCGTAGCCCGCACCCGGGTGCGGCCGATTGGATGCGAATCTACTTCGCTCACGCCCGCGCCGTCGATCACATTTCCGGTCAACTGCTGGAGGAAATGCCCGCGGCGCAATCCCTGTTTTACCGGCAGCTGGAAACCTGGAGAACAGGATTTTCGGACGCGGATTTTTCCGTCGTGGACGGGCTGATCTTTTTTCAGAAGCCGGAAAGCCTGTCCGATCCCGGCTTGTTTTTTCGTACGTTTCTGCTGATCGCCGTACGCGGCTTCAAGCTCAGCCCTACGGCCGAGCACCAGTTGGAGCAGGCCAGAGGGCAGTTGGTGGCGCGTGTTCCCGCCGGCGCCGAGATATGGAATTTCTTCCAGCAATTGCTGCCGGAGCCGCACGCGGCTGACGCTCTGCGCGCCATGCACTCTCTGCACCTGCTGACGTTGTTTCTTCCCGAATTTCAAGGCATCGACGCGCTCGCCGTGCGTGACCTCTCTCACCGGTTCACGGTGGATGAACACACCCTGCAAGCCATCGAAAATCTGCACCTGTTGCGGCAGTCCAAATCCAAATGGGACGAGCGCTACGCGGGAATCCTGGACGAACTGGACCAGCCCGAACTGCTTTATCTGGCGATTTTGCTTCACGACACCGGCAAGGCCGGTGCTTTGCAGGACCATATTCCGGCGAGCCTGGCCATTGCACGGGCATGCCTCGATCGCCTGCGGCTTCCCGATGCCGACCGGGAAACCGTGCTGTTTTTGATCGAGCGCCACTTGGAAATGGCCGCCAATCTTCGCCGTGACATTTTCGATCCGCGCACCGTGGCACAATTCGCCGAAAGCATGGGCGCGCCCGACCGGCTCAAAATGCTTTGCTTGTTCACGTACGCGGACATGAAGGCCGTCAATCCGGAGGCCCTCACTCCCTGGAAGGCGGAGGACCTCTGGCAGCTGTACATCGGTTCGGCCAATTATCTGAACCGCAGCGTGGACGAACGCGTGCACGCCGATGAGAACGACGAGGTCCTCAATCATCTGCGCTCGCTGGCCGCGGCCGCCGGGAAAAAACTCCAGACGTTTCTCGATGGCCTGCCGCGCCGCTACCTGCGCACGCATCCGGTGGATGAAATTCTGCGGCACTTCGAGATGGTGATCCGTCTGGACCAGGATCCGGTGCAGCTCGCGCTCAAGCGCACGCGCCACTGGTACGAGTTGACGGTCGTGACCCGCGACCGCCCGCGACTATTTGCCACCGTCGCCGGCGCGCTGGCCGCGTGCGGGATGAACATCGGCAAGGCCGGAGCATTTTCCAATTCCAGCGGCACGGTCGTCGATACGTTCAGCTTCACCGACCGTTTTCGCACTCTGGAAATGAACCTGCCGGCGTGGGAGCGCTTCAAGACCACTGTGCATGACGTGCTCTCGGGCAAGCGCGACCTCAAGCGCATGTTGCGCGAGCGCCTGGAAATCGAAAAAGACCGCCCCGCAAAAATCGCGGAGGCGCCTCAGATCCAGTTCGACAATGAATGCTCCGCGCACAGCACGCTCATCGAGATCGTGACCCAGGACCAGCCCGGCTTGCTGTACCGCATCAGTTCCGCGTTCTCGGATCAGTCCTGCAACATCGACATCGCCCTGATCGACACCGAAGGCCAGACCGCGATTGACGTGTTTTACCTCACCACCGCAGGCGGGAAACTTGCTCCCGAGCACCAAGCGCGCCTGCGCGAGTCGCTGCTGCAGCAGCTTTCCCTTTAATACCCGCTCTGTGCGAGGCCTTGACGAAATAAGAATATAAGTATATTAATATGAACGTGATTGAGGCCCTGAAGCCGGTCCGTTGGATTGGGTCATCACTCAGGGATTTGCGCTCATTCCCCTCTTCGGTGAGGATCGAAATCGGGCACGCGCTGTTCGCCGCCCAGGCCGGCAAAATCGATCCCGCCGCAAAGCCACTGAAAGGGTTTGGGGGAGCCGGCGTGCTCGAAATTGTGGCTTCTCATGAAGGGAATGCCTGGCGCGCTGTTTACACGGTTCGATTTCGCGATGCCGTCTACGTTCTTCATGTGTTTCAGAAGAAATCAGCAAAAGGAATTGCCACGCCTGCGAGGGAAATGGACCTAGTCAGGCGGAGGCTTGCGGAAGCCGAACGGGACTATAAAGAGAGGCAGGCCTGAAATGAAGATCAAAGCGGAAAAAGCCCGAGTCCGCGCTTCCCGTGTTACCGAGAGCAGCGGCAACGTCTTTGCCGACCTTGGTCTTCCGAATCCCGAGCAAGAGATGCTGAAAGCACGTCTAACCTTGCAGATTCATTCGATACTCAAGGATAGCGGCATGACCCAAGTCGAAATCGCCAGGATTCTGGGCGTGCAGCAGCCACAGGTTTCGTTGCTGATGCGGAACCGCGCGGGATCGTTTTCCGTCGGACGCCTGATAGAGTTTCTAACCGCTTTGCGTCAAGACGTGGAGATCACGGTACGGCCCACGCGCAAAGAACACGGCACCCTATCGGTCATTTCCGCCTGAACCGTCCCGCGTGTGCTAACGCCACGGCCGCGAAACCGGAATAATTTCCTGTATCTTTTCCCGCACCGGGGTATCTCATCCAGTGAAACCAATTTGTCGTATACTAGTCAAACAGAGGAAGAAGCAGGAACGGATTCGGCTGGCAGGGAGGGACGCAATGCTAATTAAACGCGCATCGGATTTGAAATACTCGGATATCACCCCCCGTGAAGATTACCTGAACCGCCGTAAATTCCTGCAAGGGCTGGGTTTGGCCGGTGGGTTGGCCATTGCCGGCAAGGGCGTGGCCGATCTGGTCAGCCCCCCGGCGCGGGCTTATGCCGGCACCAAGCTTTCCGCCAAATCGCCGAGCCCTTTCGACACGACCGAGAAGGTCACGCCCCCCCAGGTGGTGACCACCTACAACAATTACTATGAATTTGGGACCGATAAGGACCAGCCCGCCAAGAACGCACAAAATTTTGTGACCTCTCCGTGGACAGTTTCGGTGGAAGGCGAGGTAGGCAAGCCGCGCAAATTCACGATGGACGAAATCCTGAAGCTTGCGCCGCTGGAAGAGCGCATCTACAGGCATCGCTGCGTGGAGGCCTGGTCCATCGTCGTGCCCTGGATCGGATATTCGTTGAGCAACATCATCAATCTGGTCGAGCCCACGCCGAAAGCGAAATTCGTGGCTTTTGAAAGCTATTTCGACCGCAAGCAGATGCCGCTATGGAGCCGCGCCGGGATCGAATTGCCCTACGTGGAAGGTTTGCGCCTGGATGAAGCCATGCATCCTCTCACCATGCTGTCCATCGGCATGTACGGCGAGACGCTGCCCAATCAGGACGGCGCGCCGGTGCGCATGACCATCCCCTGGAAATACGGATTCAAGAGCATCAAGTCGCTGGTGAAAATCAAATTCGTGAAGGACCAGCCCCCGACCACCTGGAACATCACCAACGCCCACGAATACGGCTTCTATTCCAACGTGAATCCAAACGTGGACCATCCCCGCTGGACGCAGGCGCGGGAAGTCCGCCTGCCAGGATATTTCAAGAACACAAAGACACTGATGTTCAATGGCTACGGCGACCAGGTGGCCAGCCTCTACAACGGCATGGACCTGAAGAAGAATTATTAATAGTCGAAATTTTCAACGGACAAGAATATGAATTCCATTCTCACCAGCAAATGGACAAAGGTCGTGGTCTTTCTGGCCTGCCTGATTCCCGCGGGCCTTCTGATCCGCGGCGCGATCACCGGAAACCTGAGCAGCAACCCGACTCAGTTTCTCGAGCACGCCACCGGAGACTGGACGCTCCGGTTCCTGGCCATCACGTTGGCGATCTCGCCTCTGCGAAAAATCCTCGGCCAGCCGCAGCTGATCCGCTTCCGCCGCATGTTGGGATTGTTCGCGTTCTTCTACGGCTGCTGCCATTTCTGCATTTATATCGGACTCGACCAGGTGCTGGATTTTTCGGGTGTCTGGGCCGATGTAATGAAACGCCGGTACATCACGGTAGGCTTCACCGGATTCGTGCTGATGATTCCGCTTGCGGTCACCTCCACGGCAGGCTGGATCCGCCGTCTGGGAGGGAAGCGCTGGCAAATGGTGCACCGACTGATCTACGTGAGCGCGGTGGCCGGGGTGATTCATTATTTCTGGCTGGTGAAGTCGGATATCCACTTACCTCTTGAATATGCAGGGGTTATCTCGGTCTTACTGGCCTGGAGGATCTATGGGCGGTATACGAACCCCAAGCGCCACGCCGCCATTCCCAAAATGGAACGCAAGAATTCCGCCCCCGCCATCTCCGATTAGTCTTTCGAGCGATTTGCCTTTCCACAGCCTCCCTCGCTAGAATTATAGCTTCTGGCTTTGTGGCAATTCGGTTGAACTCCAGGCTTCAAGATTCCAGCGGTCTGCAAACGCAGCCCGAACCTGCAAATCTTCCAGCTTACGAGTACTACTCAAAAAGGAAAACTTTCAGCTGTGACTGCAATGCACTCCACGATCCCGGAGAAGGTCGGGCTTCCTTATTGGATGGACCGCGTGCTGCAAGAGCACGCCAAGGTGGGCGCGGATTTGGCCGCCGACGCCGTGCATGACCTGCGCATTTCCTTGCGGCGCTGCATCCTAATCGCCGACGTCATGCGGGACCTGGACCCGGGCGCCGACTGGAAAGGGATGCGCAAAGCGGCGAAGCACATTTTCAACCGCCTGGGCTCGCTGCGGGATTCTCAGGTGCTTGCGGAATGGATCGAGAAGCTTCGCGCGCCCGGCGACGCTTCGTCGGATCCGCTGGTTCAATCCCTGAAGGATCGAAGCGAACGGGAACGGAGCGCCGCGCGGGACGCCATCCGGGAATTTGACCGCAAACAGTGGCGCGCCTGGACCGCAAAGCTGGCGAGCCATTACCGCCACGTCGCTTCCGATCGTCCCGCCTGCGAATCGATTGTCTATGAAACCTGGGACGCTGTGCGCGACCTGCACCGATGCGCGCAAAAAAGCGGCAGCCGTGTCGCATATCACCGGCTGCGCGTGGGCCTTAAAAAGTTCCGGTATGCCGTGGAAAATTTCCTGCCCCCGTTGTATGTCGAATGGGCGCCGGATCTCAAATTTCTCCAGGATGTTTTGGGGCAAGCGCACGACTTGAACGTTCTGGGACAGGCCATCGCTCAGCAAAAGGGTCTGATGGACGAAACCGCGCGCGGGGAATGGATCAAGAAGCTCAGGGAGGAAGGCTCAGCGCGCATCGAGCAGTACCGCCGAAAGATGGCGGGAAAATCGTCGCCGCTCTGGACCTGGCGCGAGGGGTTGCCGGGGGAACGAAAATTACGGGCGGCGGGACTGGCGCGGTTGGGGCAATGGTCGTATTTCCTTACGCCGGATGCTTCGCGCACCAGGCGCGTCGCGCGACTATCGCTCCAACTCCATGACGGCCTGGCGAATTGCGGACTTGCGGGGCGCGGCTCCGATTTCGACGAGCGCACGATCTTGCAGGCTGCCGCGCTGCTTCAGGAAGTCGGGCATTCGCACGAAGGCAAGCCTCATCATAAAGAGGCCTACCGGATGATCCGCCGGATTTCTCCGCCGGCCGGATGGACCAGAAAAGACCTCGAACTGGTCGCATTGATCGCGCGATTTCACCGCCGCGCATTGCCCCGCCCGGACCACAAGGTCTTGCGGGCTTACGATTTTCCCAAACGCCACTCGCTGATTTTGCTGGCGTCCATCCTGCGCTTTGCGAATGCATTTCGCGCCAAGCCGTATCGCAATGTCCGGCGCCTGGAAGTGGAAGATGTGTCCGGCGTGATCGTGGTGCGCGCGGAAGGTTTTTCGGATCAGGACCCACTGGAATCGAAATTGTCCGAGGCGCGACGGCTGCTGGAATTCGCGTGCCAGCGGTCCGTGCACATCCTGGCGCCCGGTTCCCGCATGATGTCGCCTCGCATCGTGCGCCCCGCCACGCGCATTGATGCGGCGTGACAGGTTGGGATGATCTCTACATTGAATTGCAGAAATTTCCTCTTAAGACAATCACCCGCAAGGTCTGCATTTACGCCGTACGTCGGGCAAGAATAGGCCAGCCCGCAAAATTTCGATTCCCCCATTTCGGATAGCCCCGGTAGGGCCGGCACAATGCGGACATTGTGCCGCCCCGAAAGGGCTTGGTTTTCTCCGCTGCGCGCACCCACCGCCTCCGCAATGGGCTACGTTACGCCGTCCCTCCGGGACTCTCGAACATGCGGATTCATTCGCCGGGGAATCGCTTGCTTCAAATCTTCTGCACGAAAACCGCTTAAAACGCGAGGCGCAGGGAAAACTGCATGATGCGCGGGTCCTGGGCGCTGGAGATCGAGCCGAACGCTGACGGGGTCGCCGTAAAAATGCGGTTCGGCTGATTGAAATTGGGGTGATTGAAGAAATCGAAGATGTCCGCGCGAAACTGGAGTTGCGTATTTTCCCGCATGGGAAAATTCTTTTGAAACGTGGCGTCAAAATTGTTGGTTCCCGGCCCGGTGACAATGTCGCGCCCGGCGTTGCCGTAGGTATACTGCGCGGGCGTCGCAAAACAAGACGTGTTGAACCATTGCGCCGTCGTTTTTGGACTGCTGTTCGGGTCGCAAACCAGATTCGGCCGCTGCGACGGCGCGGAAAGAGGCACACCGTTGTTGGCAACGTCGGTGGAAAGATTTACGGTGAAGGGCGAGCCGCTTTCGAGCGTCCAGATTCCTCCGGCCTGCCAATCGGCGAACGCCGCGTGAATCCAGCCTTCCGAATCCTGCAGGAAGGGCAGGCGGTACAGAAAGCTGGTCACAAAGCGGTGGCGGTGGTCGAAATCCGAAAGGCCCTTCTCCGCGGCGATGTTCTCGATGTCCTGCGGCAGATTTGTCCCCGCATTGTTCGTTCCGGGATTGGAGGCGTTATCCAGGGCCTTGGAAAAAGTGTAATTGGAATCGACGGTCAGGCCGTGCCAGAGGCGCTGCGTGAAGCTCAGCGCCAGCGCATGATATTTTTCCCACCCGTCCCAGGTAACTGAAGTGAAGCCGCTCATTTGCGGAATCGGCCGTACGTGCAGGCCTGACGCCGGATTGAGTCCGTTGTCCGGGAATAAATTTTGGAGCGTCAGATTGTCGGCATGAACGGTGTAGGAGCCGACGTACTGCGCTTGGAACGAAGTGGACGGGGAAAGCGCCCGCTGCACCGACAGATTCCAGACATTGTTGTATTCGATCTTGAAATCGTGGTTGAGGCTGTTTGCGCTGACGCTTCCTGTCGCGGGGGCCACCAGAATATTTTCCGTGTTGCAGGCCGCGGACCCGGCGCATGATGTTGTGTTGGCAACGGTCTTGGCGTAATAGAAGGGCAGATTCAGGGCCGCGTTTTGAATGATGCTGTAGGCCGCCTGGTTCGTATAGATTCCAAACCCGGAACGAATCACGGTTTTCTGGTCCGGCATGGTCCAGGCAATTCCGATCCGCGGGGCCAGGCGCAGCGGGCGCGCTTGCAACAAACTTTCATCCCAGCCGGCTTGCGCGGATGTGACGTAGGGAATCGGTATATTCGCGAGCAGCGCTGCTGCCGACGGCGCAATCCGCCCCGAGCTATCGCTGGCGATCACGAACCGCCCTCCGGGCACGAGCGTATCCACCACGGCCATGTTATTGGTATCGTCGATTACGTTCTGGTTATATTCGTAGCGCAGCCCGACGTCCAATTTCAGACTGGGCAGGACTTGCCAGCTGTCCTCCAGGTAGGTGTGCAGCCAGTTTGTCCTGCCCAGCAATTGACCTCGGCCTCCGACGCCGACCTGTCCTTGCGCGGGGGCTCCCAACAGGAAATCTCCCAGGCCATTTCCCGTGTAAGCTCCCGTAAAGGTGAACAGGCCCCTCGCGTTACTCGCGTTCACCGGGTCAAAATCAAGATTGAAAAAATAAACGCCGAATTTCACCGTGTGCGTTGCGTGATGCCAGATCACGTTGTCATACAACTCAAAATTGGTGTCTTCGCGCGAGACGTATTGCGTCGGCTCGCCCATCGTCGCGAATCCTCCGGAGATCGAGGCCTGGGGGAAACCGACGTCGAGCGGATTGGCCGTGACTCCCTGCAACCCCGTGGAACTGGCGAGGTTGGTCCCCGTGTTGATGCTGCTCTGTCCGCCGTTGACCCACAGCCAGCCGAACCGCAATTCGTTGATCCAGGACGTGTTGAACATGTGCGTCCAGGTGGAGGAAAGGTTGTTGGTGTGCGTGCGCAGATTGTAGCCAAAACCGGGGAGCAGGGTTTCATTCAGCGCGCTCAGGCCGAAAGGATTGAATTGATTGGCGTCGAAAATCGATGCACGAACGAAGACGCTGTCTTGCGTCGAGAATGTGTGATCGAGACGGAGGTTGTACTGGTCGATGCCGATCGTGGACAAATCCGTGGCGCGCAGGTTGCGCGTCAATCCCGGCAAATTCGCGCGCGGCACTTTCGCCAGGATCGCAGCGGCCACCGGATCGATCGCGGGAATCGTGTCGCCGGCAAACGGGGTTCCGCCCGCGGCGGGATTGGTGACCGTGATCCCTGTCCCGGCAAAATTTCCGGCGCGTTCGGCGTCGGTGGGCACGGTGAACAGCTGCGTCAGGGTCTGGTGCGTGCGCTGGCCCTCGTAATTCACGAAGAAAAATGTCTTGTCCCTCTGGATCGGCCCGCCCAGGCTCCCGCCAAACTGATTTTGTTTGAAGGGAGGATTGGGCTGGGTGGGCGAATTGAAGAAATTCCTGGCGTTGAATATGTCGTTGCGGACGAACTCGAACAGGCTGCCGTGAAACTGATTGCTTCCGGCCTTGGTAATGACGTTGATGACCCCGCCGGATTTGCCGCCGAATTCCGCGTTGTAGGAGGTCTGATTTACGTTGAATTCCTGGATGGAGTCGATCGACGGATTCAGGACCATGTTGTTGAAGTACTCGTCCGTGACGGTCACGCCGTCGACCAGGTACAAGTTATGCCCCCCGCGCTGGCCCAGGATTCCCCAGGTCTGCCCCGTCTGCTGCAGCGCGCTGCCGCGCGTGCCGGAGGGCGCATGCGTCATTCCCGGCGTGGTGCCAACCAGGTCGATGAATTGGCGGCCCTTGAGCGGAAGATTCATGACCTGCTGCTGTTCGACGGTATCCTGGATGGCGGCCGATTCCACTTGCAATAAACTTTGGCTCGCGCTGATCGTGACCGTTTCGCTTTGCGCTCCCAAATCCAGGGTGAAGGTCTGACGCAGACGGTCGCCCGCATGAATGGCAACTCCGGTTTGCACAGCCTGCTTGAACCCATCCTGGCTCACCGTCAGTGTGTAGTCCCCCACGGGAAGCTGCGCCAGCAGAAATTCACCGGATTCGTTGGTCCTGGTGGAATACTTCAGTTGGGTGCCGGACTCGACGGCGGCAACGGTTGCGCCGACAATTACGGCGGCGGAAGGGTCCCGGACGATGCCGTCGATTTCCCCCGTATTCATCTGGCCAAATGCGGGAAGCAACCAAAAGGAAAGGGCGCAAGCGGCAAACAGAACCATCCGGATCTGAAGGGAAAATTTCCTCAAGGGATGAACGCAGAATTGCATAGGCCGCGCAAGGGGCGGATTTTTGTGCACGGGGCGCGTGCCGGCTGTCTTCATCGACGTTTGCAGTCTTGCTGCTTACTTCCGCCAGAAAATCATTCAGCGCGGTGTCCCACCCAGGACGCCCATCGCGGCGAGTACTTGCTTGAAACTACAATGGATTTGACCCTCTCCGCTGTAAGGATGTTGTAAAAATGGCTTGTTCTGCCGGCGGCGGAACGCAGACTTTCCAGAGGCCGTTGCAGCCATGGAATCTCTCTCTAAAATGATGCCCTGAGAGAACTTAGGGGATGGGAGCGGTTACAGCGTGGATGCCGTGGACGAAGATGAAACCGCTTCGCTCGCTTTAGCGTCCGCCTGCCTGGCCGACGGTTCCATGCAAGGCAGATGCAGCGTGAACGTGCTCCCGTGGCCCGGAGCGCTGTCGACGGTAACGCGCCCCTTCATGGCTTCCGCAATGCTTTTTGCCAGCGGCAAACCCAGCCCGGTGCCGTGGATTTGCGCGGCCATCACCGACGGGCTGCGGTAAAATGGTTCAAAAATGTGCGGCAAATCCCCTGAGTCGATGCCGATGCCGCGGTCGGAAACGCTGATCTGGATTTCCCGGCCGTGCAATCCATGCTCGGCGAACCGCGCGCGGATCCCGATCCATCGCTGATCGCTGCCGTACTTGAGCGCGTTGGTAATCAGGTTCTGCAGGCATTGCGAAAGCGCGGAGGGGTCGCCGAGAATTTTCGGCAAATTCGGTTCGATTTCCTGCTCCATCCGAAAGCCCGCCGAGCGGGCCAGTCCGGCCGTGCTGGAAACAGCGGCATCCAGGATTTCCGAGACCTCGGTAGGCCGCAGGTTGTAACGCTGGTGGCCCTCGCGAATGGCCGCGAACAGCAGAATCTGCTCCACCATCTCGAATAGTTTTCTGGCCTGGCTGCCGATCACGGTGCCGTACTGCTCCAACTGCGCTTTGCCCTCGACCACTCCGTGCGCGATGTTCTCGGCCGCCGAGCTGATGACCGTCAACGGCGTGCGCAACTCGTGGGAGACAGCGGTGACGAAATCCATCTGCAGCCTGGCCAGGCGCTGCGCGCGCGTGCTCGTGACGATCAGAATTGCGATGCTGATGACCAGCAGGAAAAGCATCCCGAACCCAATCGATAGATCTCGCCTTCGCGAATCCGCCACGAACGCTCCCAAGGCCCCTCCTCGCCGGTGGCGCACCACCAGGCGCCAGTCCTGGTCAATTCCATTCAGGCGCAGCAGCGGAAACCACGTGATTCCGACCGACGCCGCGGGTCCCTTGTTCTCCGACGGCGTATGGAAAATATGGATGGGCGAGCCGGTGCCGCCATTTTGCAGCCGTCCAAAAATGTCCATCGTGCCGTCGGCATCGGTCACTTCCTGCCCGCCAAACCCCGCGTCGGACGTGTACAGCAGGTGTTTCGGCTTGTTGCTGGCCACCACTGCAACCTGGTAATCCAGCCCTTCCGTACCGCGAAAATATCGCTCCGCGAGATCGGGAAGCAGTTGATCCTCCACCGTTTTTTCGTCCAGGACCATGACGATCCATGGCATGGCGCGTTGGGTGGCCTCGCCGGCCCCGGGTTCCAGGCTCGGAATCGGACGGACCAGCGCCGGGATGCTGGGTTCAAATTGCCAGCCCGCCAACGGGCCGCCGGGGTAAAAGCGGTCCGCGAACTCCCTGTCCATCGCCTGGGAAAGAGCGCTTGGCGCTCCATTGGCCGCGCCTAAAGCGCTTTGTGAAGCCGCCTGGGAATCCGCCTGCTGCAATTCCCTGGGCAAGGGAGCTATGTCCAGGGTCATTTTCGCCAAGCCAAAACGCGATGTGACCGGATCGAGCCGGTACACTTTGGGGCCCTGGTCTTCCCTAAGCTCTATCAGATAAAAGTTGGAAATCAGTTTGGGATGTTCCGTGGATCTCTTCCACACGCCAAACCGGCGCGCATATTCATCATGATCGTCCGGCTTGGTGACGTCCGAGTCCGCGTTCATGGCGATGCAAATCTCGGAAAAATCACGGAAGAAATCCAGGTGCCAATTGATCATGGACATCTGCAGGCTGTCGGCCAGCCGGATGCTGGTGGCTTCGCTGATCTGGTTGCTCCAGCGGTATTGCAGCGCCGCCAGAATCATCACCACGGCCGCGGCCAGGATGATCATGCCCGTGGTAAACGCGCGCTCTTTAATCGGCAATTTCATGGTTTGTCAGTTGCGCCGCAGCGTGCCCGCAAATCGGCCCCAGGGGGGACCGGATTTTGTGGCGCCGGCGTCCCGCCGGCGATTTTTTTACGCACGCTCAATCCAAGATTCGCCGGTGGGATGCCAGCGCCACAACACTCCCGTCGCCGGCAAACGTTCAACGACACGGCTATGCCTTGAACTTATATCCGAGCCCTTGCACCGTCAAAATAAATTTTGG
The DNA here is from genome assembly GCA_020073375.1 of Terriglobia bacterium. Classification (GTDB taxonomy): domain Bacteria; phylum Acidobacteriota; class Terriglobia; order Acidiferrales; family UBA7541; genus Palsa-360. The sequence goes on from JAIQFG010000027.1 coordinate 59,707, forward strand.
CTGCTTGGGGTCGTCTTCCAGTTTTTGACGCAGGCCGGCGACGTGCACGTCCACGGTCCGCGTGTACATGTCCGCGTTGTAACCCCACACCTGCCTCAGCAGCTCTTCCCGGGAGAGCGTCGCGCCGCGGTGTTCGATGAAATAGCGCAGCAATTGGAATTCGCGCGCGGATAAATTGACCGGGACTCCGTCACGGGCCGCTTCCGTGCCCACCAGATCCACGTGGATGGATCCGAAATCGAAAACTCCGGTCTGGTCGGCCGGCCGGAAGGGAGCGCGCCGCAGCAGCGCCTCCACCCGGGCCATCAATTCGAGCATGTTGAACGGTTTGGTGACGTAATCGTCCGCGCCGATTTTCAGACCATTGACTTTGTCGCTGGTCTGCCCGCGGGCAGTGAGCATCAGGACCGGAGTAATCAGGCCGGCGTCGCGGATTTGCTTGCAGACTTCAAACCCGCTTTTCTTGGGCAGCATGACGTCCAGGATGATCAGGTCGAAGGGAAGCTGGGTGGCCTTCTCAAATCCTTCGTCGCCGTTGACGGCGTATTCGACGGTATAGCCCTCGTTGCGCAGGCGGTCGCCCACGGTCATCCGCAAAGCTTCTTCATCCTCCACAAACAGAACGTTTCCGCGCATCCCGAGTTACCCTCTCTTGTCTTGTGCAGGAGTCGCCGGACAATTTCCCATGAGTCCCGAGTCACCAGATGCAGGTTCCATTCTTGACATGCTTTCTCGCAAAGTGCTAGCTTCGATAGCGTAGCATAGCCCCGCATCCGTGATGAGGGGGCAAGAGATGATTGCAGACCGCGCGATAACCCGCCGTTGTACGCTCTGCCTGGCCTTGACGGCCGTTTTGTTTCTGGGGCTTGTGCAATGGAGCTTCCTCCCATTGCTCATCGAAAGCGGGCTTCCTTCCCCCAGTTCCGTCGTGGCTATTTCCGGGGGGCATACCTCCAAGTTTGCGGCGCCGTTTAAGTGTCTGTTCGGGGATACCCTGAACGCCTGTGTTTTGCCCTTGGGCGTCTCCGTGCCGATGGTCACGGCAAGCCTGCTTTACCGGTTCGATGAACCGGCTTCCAGTTGGATTCAGCACTTCTTCTCCGATCGCCAGTTACGCGCGCCACCCTGCGTCTAACGATATTGGGGGGAGCGCCCCTCGCATATTCCCATTTCACAAAGTCAGGAAAGTCGGAGCCAATATTTCATGAAATCATCCCCGAATTGTCGGGGTATGTCGCCGGACAGGAGCGATTGTGAAAACTCGTCAACTGGAAGCGGCACAACTGGATCAATTGCGCGGCCTGGATTCCTGCAGCGTCGCGAACGCGATTGAGACGTTCGACGTTCGTTTGCGGAACCAAGGCTTTACCGACTCCAGCGTGCGCTGCATGTTTCCCGATCTTCCCCGCATGGTGGGCTACGCGGCCACGGCACGCGTGCGCACGTCGGCCCCGCCCATGGAGGGAAACAGCTTCTATTACCGCCTGGACTGGCTGGATCACGTCCTGAGCATTCCCGCGCCAAGGGTTCTGATCCTGCAGGATATGGACGATCATCCGGGACTTGGCGCCTTTGTCGGCGACGTCCATGCGAATATGCTCCGCGCCCTGGAATGCGTCGGCTTGGTGACCAACGGAGCGGTTCGCAATCTTCCCGAGGCGCGTTTGATCGGGTTTCAGATGTTCGCAGGGAACGTTTCGGTTTCTCACGCCTTCGCGCACATCTTCGATTTTGGCAAGCCGGTGGTCGTCGGAAGAATGGAGGTCCAGCCCGGGGATCTCGTTCACGGCGATCTGCATGGTGTTCAAACCATCCCGCTGGAAATCGCGGACAGGATTCCCGCCGTGGCGCGGGAAATGGGCGAGCAGGAAAACCAGATCGTCCGCCTAACCCGTTCCGCGGACTTCACGGTAGCGAAACTTCGCGCCGAGGTCGGCGCACTGGGGCAAAAGAGGAAGGAAACGAAGCGATGACTCGATCCATGCAACGCTCACAGGTGACCTTATGAGTCGAATGAAGACGCCAGCGTGTTTTGCACTTCTCATTCTATTTGGGTTCGCATGCGGCTGCGGCGGAGGGCACAAGGCTAATGCGGATGACGCGGTCAACGCGCCTTCCGCCGCAGTTATTAAAGTCACGCGCGGGAACCTGGGCGACAATCTGGAGATCGCCTCGGAATTCCAGCCGTTCCAGGAAGTCGACGTCTTCGCCAAAGTCTCCGGCTACATCCAGAAGCTGAACGTGGACTACGGCACGCACGTCAAGCAGGGGCAAGTCCTGGCGGTGCTGGAAATTCCCGAGTTGCAGCAACAATTGCAACAGGACGAGGCGTCGGTGCGGCGCAGCGAGCAGGATCTGGCGCGGGCGCGCGAGGAGCTCAATCGCGCGCAATCGGCCTACAACGTCGCGCACCTCACCTATTCGCGCCTGGCCGACGTGCAGAAATCCCGCCCGGAACTGGTCGCCCAGCAGGAAATCGACGTGGCGCAAGGGAAGGACCTGGAAGCCGGCGCCGGTGTTTCGTCCGAGAAGGCCGCGCTCTCGGCCGCCGAACAAAGCCTGCAGGTGGCCAAAGCAGCGCTCGGAAAAGATCAGGCCATGTTCGACTACGCGCGCATGACGGCGCCGTTTGACGGCGTGGTGACGCAGATCTACGCGTACAAGGGCGCTCTGCTGCCTGCCGGAACGTCGTCCAACAAAAGCGATTCAGGGCTGTGCCGGCTGGCGCAAAACAATCTCTTGCGGCTGGTGATTCCCGTTCCGGAAAGGGCCGTTTCCGAGATCCATGCCGGACAATCCATCGCCGTGTCCGTCTCCGGACTCAACAAAACCTTTAACGGAAAAATCGTGCGTTTTTCCGATCAGATCGATACCACCACGCGCACCATGCACACCGAAGTCGACGTTCCCAATCCCAAGTACGAGCTGGTCCCTGGAATGTACGCCTCCGTGAAAATTCCACTGCACTCGGCCGCCAACGTTCTCACCGTGCCCATTCAGGCGATTCGCTCCGTGGGCGCGGGAAAAGGCGCGGTCCTGGTCGTGGACGCAAACAACAAGATCGAGAGCCGCGACGTGGCGCTGGGAATGCAATCCGCGTCGCAGGTCGAGATCACCTCTGGACTGCGGGAAAACGAGACCGTAATTTTCGGCTCGCAGGGGCAGTACAAAGCGGGAGAACTGGTCTCCCCCAAGCTGGTTGTTCCTTCCGTGTCGGAATAGGAGCCTTACGATATGCCCTCATTTGCCGTTCGACATCCGTATTTGCTGATCGTGGTTTGCCTGTTTGTGTGCGTTCTGGGAATGACCAGCGTGGCGCGCATGCCCGTGGACATGTTTCCTCCCATCAATATTCCCGTGGTTCTGGTGGCTACTTTCTACAGCGGCATGCCGCCGCAGCAGATTGAAGCGGACATCACCGACACGTTCGAGCGTTTCTTCACGCTGGCCGCCGGAATCGATCACATGGAATCGCGTTCGATGACCGGAGTCAGCCTGATCAAGATTTATTTTCAGCCCGGCACCGACGCCAACGCCGACGTCACGCAAATTTCCAACCTAGCCATGGCCGACCTGCGCCGTCTGCCGCAGGGCACGCTTCCTCCGGTGGTCATGAAGGTGGACGCTTCCAGCTTGCCGGTGTGCCTGCTGACCGTGTCGGGCGAAGGTCTTGACGAAACGCAGCTTCACGACTACCTGCAATATCAAATCCGAAATCAGATAGCCGGCGTTCCGGGAGCCACCGTTCCGCCTCCGTTCGGCGGCAAGTACCGGCAGATCATGGTGTACGTGGACCCGTTGAAATTGCAGGCGCACCAACTGAGCCCCATGGACGTGGTCCGCGCGACGAACTCTTCCAATTTGATTTTGCCCGCCGGGGACGTCCGCATCGGGCCCATGGATTACAACATCTATACCAACGCGCAGGTTTCCGATGCGACGTCCCTCAACGATATTCCACTGAAAACGGAAGGTCAGAAGTCCGTGTTTCTTTCCGACGTCGGCAAGGCCACCGACGGCGCTGCCATGCAATACAACATCGTCCGCGTGGACGGCCAGAAATCGGTGTACGTGGCCGTCCAGAAGCAAGGCGGGGACACCAATACCATCGCCGTCGTCGATGGGATCAAGGCGGCCATCACCACGCTGCGCGACATTCCTTCCGAGCTGAAGGCCCACGTCGTCTTCGACCAGTCCGTATTCGTCAAGCAGGCCATTTCCACCGTGGTTCGCGAAGGCAGCATCGGATTGTTCCTTACGGCCATCATGGTCCTGATTTTTCTGGGAAGTTTTCGCGCGACCATCGCCGTGCTGCTTTCCATTCCCCTCTCGGTCATGATCGTGTTTTTCGTGCTGTACACGGGGAACCGGTCGATCGACAGCATGGTGCTCAGCGGGCTGGCGCTGGCCTTTTCCCGCCTGATCGACAATTCCGTGGTCGTGCTTGAAAATATTTACCGCCACATCGAGCATGGCGAGGATCCGTCGACGGCGGCGGTGAGCGGAGCGAATGAAGTAGCCCTCGCGGTCCTGGCCATCACATTGATCGCCGTCGTGGTCTTCTTCCCGGTGACGTTTCTGTTCGGCGTCAGCAAATACCTGTTCTCGGCCCTGGCGCTGGCCGTGGTGATCGCGCTGTTCGCGTCCTATTTTGTCGCCGTCACCGTCGTGCCGCTGTTCTGCGCGCGTTTCCTCAAGGCCGTTCATGCGCACGGAGAGGGCGCAGGCGCGGCGAATCAATCCTGGGGCGCGCGATTCCACACCGGGTTCAACGCGAAATTCGACCAGTTGCTGAACTTCTATGAGCGCTGGGTGCGCAAGGCACTCGATCATCCGCAACAGGTGCTCTATGCGTTCGGCGGCCTGTTTCTGCTGAGCTTTCTTGTGTATCCCTTCATCGGCGTTTCTTTTTTTCCGCGCACTGACGCCGGGCAATTCATCATCAACGTGAAGGCGCCGACGGGCACGCGCATCGAGGCGACCGAACAATACGTAAAAAAAGTCGAGGACATCGTGCACCAAGTGGTTCCCCCGGATGAATTGAACACCGTGGTTTCCAACATCGGGCTGATGTCGGATCTATCCGCTTTGTTCACGCCGAATTCGGGAATGCATACCGCATTCGTGCAAGTGGGTCTGAACGAAGAGCACAAGACCAGCAGCTTCCTTTACATGAACCGGACGCGCGAGCGCGTGGCGCGCGAATTGCCGGAGCTGCGCACGTATTTTCAAGCCGGCGGCCTGGTGGACTCGGTCCTGAACCAGGGCGCTCCGGCGCCGATTGACGTGCAGGTCAGCGGAGCGGATTTGCAAACCGATGACCGCATCGCCGAGGACCTGGCGCGCCAGTTCCGCGCGATCCCGGGAGTTTCCGACGTATACGTGCCGCAGGACATGGACTATCCCGCGTTGCAGGTGAATGTGGACCGCAATCGCGCCAGCCAGCTGGGCCTCGATCCCAAGGAAGTGATCGACAACCTCATCACTTCGCTGACGTCGGACGCCATGATCGCTCCGAGCTACTGGGTCGATCCCAAAAACGGGAACAACTATTTCGTCACCGTGCAGTACCCGGAAAATCAGGTGAAGTCGCTCGAAGACCTGAAGGCGATGCCCCTGCGCGCTCCGGGCCTGAAGATGCCCACGTACCTGAATCAGGTCGCCGACGTGAGCCTGCGGCTTTCCCCAACCGAGGTAGACCACTACCAGTTACAACGCAGCATCGATGTGTACGTCGCGCCGACGGGAGAGGATCTGGGAAGAATCTCGTCGGCGATTTCCAAAACCGTGGCCGATACAAAGCTCCCGCCGAACATCCGCCTCAACGTGCGAGGGCTGGTGGTCACAATGCAGTCCTCGTTCCGCAGCTTCGGCTTCGGCCTGGTGCTCGCCGTGCTTCTGGCGTACCTGGTCTTGGTCGCGCAATTCACTTCGTTTCTCGATCCGGTGCTGATTATTCTGGCGGTGCCCACGGGGCTGATCGGAGTGCTGGTCACGCTGGCGCTTTCGGGCACCACGCTGAATATTCAATCCCTGATGGGCGTGGTGATGCTGCAGGGAATGGTCGTCTCCAACAGCATTCTGATTGTGGATTTCGCGAACGTGCTGCGCAGCGAAGGCCACAGCGTGCGCGAAGCCATCGCGGACGCGTGCCGCATCCGCCTGCGGCCCATTCTCATGACGTCCCTCGCGACGATCGTCGGCCTATTGCCCATGGCGCTGAAACTGGAAACCGGCAGCGAGGCCTATGCTCCCCTGGCCCTTGCCATCATCGGCGGGCTGGCTTCGTCCATCGTGCTCACGGTGTTCGTGGTTCCCGCGGCGTACCTGCTCATCTACGAGCGCCGCGAAGCGGCGAGCGCATCCATGGCTCCTCAGGAGGCGCGATAATGCGCGGCGCAGCGGCGTTCCTCACCACTGCAATTCTGGCGGCGGCCATTCCATGCCGGGGGCAGGCGCCCCAGACGCCTCAATCGCTCACGCTTCAGCAAGCCGAACAGATTGCCATTCAAAATCATCCACAAATTCAGGTGGCCACTCAGTTGGCCTCGGCCGCGGCCGCGCAAGTCGTTGAAGCTAAGTCGTCCTACTATCCGCAAACCTACGGCAGCCTCACCGGCGTCGAGGCGGAGCACAACAGCCGCGTGGCCGCCGGCGTCCTCAACAATCCGATTATCTATGACCGTTTCGCCGACGGCGTGGCCGTGAACCAACTCGTCACCGATTTCGGCCGGACCTACGAACTGGTAAAAAGCTCCAACCTG
>JAIQFG010000028.1 GCA_020073375.1 Terriglobia bacterium
CATCTTCCTGTACAATGTTCCGCAGAACCTCCAGTGAAGCCGGCGCGCACACAGGTCTCGGGGTTCCTCTTGCTGGCCTTGTTGTGTCTGGCATATCTCGTGATCCGGTACTGGAAATTCCTAAGATGAGCACCGCCCCAAAACTCAGCCAAGCCCTAGGAAACGATCCGGCGCGGCCCGGCCCCGGCCCTCTTCCCTTGGTTGCCATCGTGGGACCCACGGCCTCCGGAAAATCTTCGCTGGGCGTAAAGCTTGCGCGGATATTTGGCGGGGAAGTGCTGGCTTGCGATTCAACGCAAGTCTATCGCGGATTCGACATCGGCACGGCCAAGCCCACGGTGGTCGAGCGTGCGGGCGTTCCGCATCACCTGCTCGATCTGGTGGACCCGGACTTTGTGTTTACCGCCGGGGAATACCGCTCGCGGGCGGTTGCCGTGCTGGAGGATTTGCGCCAGCGTGTGCGGCTTCCGGTGCTTACCGTGGGGACCGGCCTTTATCTGCGCGCTTTGCTGGAGGGCCTGGCTGACGCCCCTGCGCGTTCCGAAGAATTGCGCGCGCGCCTGGAATCCCGCGCGGACGCGCACAGCCTGCAATACCTGCACCGCGTGTTGCGCCGGCTCGATCCCGAAGCCGCCGTGCGCATCGGCTCGCGCGACCGCCCCAAGATGATTCGCGCCATCGAGGTGTGCCTGCTCACGGGCCGTCCTCTCAGCGAAATTCATCAAGCCGGGCGCACGCCGCTCGAAGGCTACCACCCGATTAAGATCGGCCTGCAGCCGCCGCGCGCCGCGCTCTATGAGCGCATCGAGCGGCGCGTCCACGCCATGCTGGATCGCGGCTGGCTCGAGGAAGTCTCGCGATTGGTGGCGAGCGGCGTCGCGCAAAACACCAAGCCCTTCGACTTCATCGGTTACAGCGAACTGAGCGCGCATCTCGACGGCACCGTCACCTTGGCGGCCGCCAAGAAAGCGATAGCCCAGGCCACGCGCCGCTACGCCAAGCGCCAGATGACCTGGTTCCGCAAGGAGCCGCTGGTGCACTGGCTGCCGGGATTTGGGGATGATGCTGCCGTGCTTGCCGCCGCGGAAAAGCTGGTGGCGGGGCAGATGCAGGCCAGCGTGGCGAATTAATGCCCACGCCGATTGGTGATGCCCCGGCGACCGGAAGCGCAATCCAAGAGAAAATAGGGGCGGCTGTGCGCGCTCTTATAGGTAAGACCCTCTGGAGATGGACTCGAGCTGCTGACATGGCATGTTTTGATTTCGGGCAACGACGATTAAGGTTGGATAGGCATGGGAAAGAAAGAGAAATTGGGGAGTACGCGCTCCATGTGGAATGCGCCTGGCGAATGATTGAGGGAGATCGAGTAGTCGTAGGACGGCAGGACCTGTACTATCCCGCTGAGTATGATGAAGGGGCACCCTATCCCGATAATTTTGATTGGGAACACGATCCCAATCGTCACGACAAATTGCTCGACATACTATTCAAGAATTGCACCCGCGAATTTCTTGTTGCGGGCGTTGAAGTCGGTGCCGCGGGGAGTTTTCGGCTCTTGCTGGCAGACAAGTTTTCTCTAGAAGTGATTCCGACTAATTCTCTCGTTGGGGAACAGTGGCGATTGTTCGAACCGGGCAGAGAAAAGCAGCACTTTGTTGTAAGCGGGAAGGACTTAGGAGCATAGGTCTCTGTTTGTTGAGCTGGACAATTCGATGGATATCCGCCTCAAACCTGCGACCGAGCAGCGTATTCGTGAATTGGCCTCAATGAGCCATCGCTCAGTTGATGACATCATCGAGGACGCGGTGGCGGGATATTTGGAACATGTGGCGGAATTACGTGACATGATTGAAAGCCGATATGACGACTTCAAAAGTGGGCGGGTGAAACCCATCGATGGCGAAACGTTCTTTGAAGCCTTACGCCAACGCGGGGAAGAACTGCTTAAGAAGCGCCAATCCTAGCATCTTTGCGAATGCCCCCTTTGCTCGTCATTCCGAACGAAGTGAGGAATCCCCCTTGGTGCTGAAGCGCCAAAGAAAGAGGGATTCCTCGGCGAAAAACCTGCCTCGGAATGACGACGTTTTTTTGTTTTGCAGCAAGGTGGAAGAACACGCCAATCGCACATTTTCCGTAAGGTGTATAATGTCCCTGTGAAATCGTACCAAACATCGCAAATCTCTCACCTACAAATCTCTTGTCGCCTTACCGCCGAATGAAAACTACACGATCGACAGAAAGCCACGAGCGCGTGTTCCTGGTGGGCGTGGGCCTGAAGCGGGCTTCGCATGTCCCTGGAATCGACGCGGGAGAGGCGGAGCGCGAGTCCCTACTCGAACTTGCGGAGCTGGCGCGCAGCGCGGGCGCGCATGTGGCCGGAAGCATTTTTCAGATGCGCGACAAAATCGATCCCGCCTCCATGATTGGCAGCGGGAAGATCGAGGAATTGAAGATCGAGGCGCACCTGCACAAGGCGCCGCTGATTGTCTTCGATCGAAATCTTTCGCCGACGCAGCTGCGCAACCTGGAGCGCGGCACGGAATGCCGCGTAATCGACCGCACGCAGCTGATCCTGGATATTTTCGCGCGGCACGCGCGCAGCCGCGAAGGGCAGCTGCAAGTCGAACTCGCGCAACTCAATTACATGCTGCCGCGCCTTGCGGGCAGCGCCAAGGAACTTTCGCGACAGGCCGGCGGCATCGGCACGCGCGGTCCCGGCGAGCAGAAACTGGAAACCGATCGCCGGCGCATCCGCGAGCGTCTCAGCAAAATCACCAAAACCATCGAAGCAATCCGCAAGCAGCGCTCGCTGCGGCGGCAGACGCGCCAATCCGTGCCCCTCGGCACGGTCGCATTGGTGGGCTACACGAACGCGGGGAAATCCACGCTGTTCAACGCTCTGAGCAAAGCGGGCGTGCTGGTCTCTTCCAAAATGTTTGCCACGCTTGATCCCACCGTGCGCGCCGTGCGCCTGCCGTCCAACCGTCGCGTGCTGCTCTCCGATACGGTCGGATTCATTCGCGATCTTCCGCCGGGATTAATCGCCGCGTTTCGCGCCACGCTCGAAGAAGTGCAGGAATCGGCGCTGATTCTGCTGGTCACGGACATTTCCAACCCGCATCACACCGAGCAGGACGAGGAAGTCGGGAAGATTTTGAAGGACTTGGGCGTCGGCGACCGGCCGCGATTGCATGTGTTTAACAAAATCGACCGCCTCGCTTCCGAGGAAGCCTCCGCGCGCAACGGAAATCATTCCTCGGTGCGCATTTCGGCCATGACCGGCGCGGGACTAGACGAACTTTTGATCCGCATCGATGCCGCAATGCCCGTCGATCCCATTTTGCATTTGCACTTCACGCTTCCGCTCGAGGATGGCCGTGCCATCGCTTTGGTCCATGCCCTGGGCCGTGTATTGCATTCCGAAGTCCGCGATTCGACCATGGCAATGGAAGCGGAATTGCCCGAGTCCGTGGCCCGCCGCCTGAAAATTTATCCCATCCATGCGCAAGCCTGAGGTTCTACTCGAACTTGCGCTGTCTCCCATTAACCTCTCCATTTCCAGGCAAATGGAAACGGAGTACCCTTTCCCAAATCGGGCGGAAATATCCGGTTCTTGCAGTCTCAACCCCGGAGCCGGCCAGGGGCACGCTGTGGAAAACATTGTGGAAATTGAAGATAGTAAAAACGCCGAAAATAATGAAACTAAGCCTTGAAGAATTGCGGCGGCTTCTGGAATCATTGCAAGAACTGCATTTTCATATAGTTGTAGGGGGAATTGCTGAATTGCGGGGCAATTTTCACTTGCCGAACCCCTCGGACCCTAAGCTCCCTTTTTGCACAGGTTTGCAGGTCGGCGTCGGCAATGAGTAACGGCCGCGATAGGGAGTCCCAGAATGGGAAAGTAGCATTTGCGCGGCCCGGGCAACTCATTTTCAGGAATCGTTGACTGCCTGCGAGTGTGCGTCTATAGTGGGGGACGCCTCGCGACTGGGCGGGTACTTGCTAAGGGAACCAGGGAGCCCCCCGGGTGCGTCATGAACCTGCCGAATAGCCTGACGATATTACGAATCTTTTTTATTCCGGTGCTGGTCGTTGTCCTGTTGACCCGCGAACCCAATGTTGTGTTTTTTGGCGTGCCCACGAATTTTGCGGAGTGGGGTGTGCTCATTCTTCTTGCGGCGGCGGCCACGGATTGGGCGGACGGATATTACGCGCGGCGGCGCAGCGAAGTCACCACGCTGGGAATTTTGCTGGATCCGATTGCGGACAAGCTGCTGATGACGGCGGCGTTTATTTCGCTCGTCGAAATGCATCTGGTGCAGGGTTGGATGGCGGTGATTATCATTGGCCGCGAAATTGTGGTGCTGGGTTTGCGCAACATCGCGTCGGCGGAGGGATTTACGATTCCCGCGTCGGCGCTGGGAAAAACGAAAATGGTCTTGCAGGTGATCGCCGTGTGCGCGGTAATCCTTGCCGCCAAGCACCCCGTGATCCATCCGCTGGGAGTGGTGCTGCTGTGGCTGGTGGTGGGCAGCGCGGTGGTTTCCGCGTTCCAATATTTTCAAAAATTCTGGGGGCGCGTGGATGGCAGCGTGAAGCAGCGCCGCCACCTGAGAATCCTAGAACGGCGCAAGAACGCTCAGGATGTTCCCACTATCCAGTGACGATTGGCTGGCGTTGATGCGGATTGCCCGGCGCTCGATTTCCAGCGCGGTCCTCGAACGAACCATCCCTGAACTTCCTCCCTGGTCAGCCTCATTAAATGTTTCGCGCGGGGCGTTCGTGACCTTGTACCGCGGAGGCAAATTGCGCGGGTGCGTCGGTCAGGTCGAGGAATTAGGGCCATTGGCGGAAGTCGTGGCGCGCTCCGCCATCAGCGCTGCGCTGCACGATTCGAGGTTTCCGCCGGTTGTCTCGGATGAAATCGCGAGTCTCGATATCGAACTCTCCGTTTTGTCTCCGCTGGAACCCATCGCCGCGGAATCGATCGTGGCGGGCCGGCACGGCCTGATGGTGGTGCGCGAGCGGCGCAGGGGAGTGTTGTTGCCGCAAGTGGCCGCGGAGAGGGGATGGTCGGGCTGGAAACTGCTCGAAGAAACGTGCGAGAAAGCCGGCTTGCCGCCGGACGCATGGCGCGACCCGCAGACGCGAATCCTCGCATTCACCGTGGAACTGTTTCGGGAAGAGGCATCCCGGACGATTGCTGATTCCTGATCTGCATTGCTTTCGAATCGTTGACGCCCACGATCCGCACCCCCAATTAGAAAATTTTCGCGCAGAATTTGTGGCGCCGGCGCCACGAAAAGCGCGCGCCCCGCAATACTCTTCCGCGTTTGCGGCGAAAAACAAAAAGGCCCCGTTCCGGAAAATGGAACGGGGCCTTTTGTCTTCGTCTGCGGATTGCGTGAAGAAGCTCTGTGTGCCGTTACTCCAGCTCGACGTAATCTCCGGCAAAAATTTCCTCGCGCGCGGTGGTCAGCAGCACGGTGGAGGAGTTTGGCCCGGTGCGCAGGACAATTCCTTCGCCCAGCACTTGCCGCGGCAGGTCCTCCCACGTGTACTTCACCGGCGTGCTCCCGAAGCCATAAACTTTATATTCGGTGTCCGCCATCTGATAGAGCGTTTCGCTGTGCGCTCCCTGGTACCGAAACACGCGGAAATAATTGCCCACCTGGACGCCTTGCGCGCTGCCCAGGTTCACGTACACGATTCTGCTTCCTCCGGTGGCCACCGTCCAATCCTTGCCGTACACAATCATGGCCGTCTTCTTCCCTGAAGGAGGGGCAAAGGGGTCGAATTTGACATTGTGGAATTGAGGAACCGGGCGGGCCGTATAGGGGCGAACGATGTCCCCGCGCTGCATCAAGTCGCAGGCGACTTGGGCTTGCGCCGTGGCTACCTTCTCGGAAACGTGCACCACGCGCAAGATGCCAATGTCCTGGTACAACGTGCCCATGGCTTTATTCAGCTGTTCCTGCCACTTAAACCACCGGTCGGGATTCATGTCTTTGACTGGGCGGAGCACCTCAAACTGATCCCCGACTTTGACGCCCTGCGCCTGCCCATGGTTCAGGTAAATGTAGTCGCTGGGCAGAAACGTATTCTTGTAGCGAGAGTTCTCTCCCGAAATGATGTAGGTATCGTTCGGGATGGCTTGGTCGGTCGCGGCCCCGGAGCAATACACGTCCGCGTCCGTGGGGGTAGTGCGCGAAGTCTGCGCCGCGGCCACTCCGGCGCACATGGCCAAGCTTAGCAAGATTTTAAGTCCAGAAGATAGAATACGATAGCTCATTTTTTCAGGCATGGAGACTGCTCCTTGATTCTCGATGCGAAACGCGTCCCTGTGCTCATATAGCTTTCCCATTCAAGCTAGCATTGGCCCCCGAGGCGGTCAAGAATTCGTCACGGCAGGCTTTACACACTTGTTACCCACCGCAGGCCGGTTGTATGAGCCTCCAAAGTGCCGTTTTTGACGCGCCAGCGACTTGGAGCCCGCGATGAACTATGGTAGAAGCCTAAGGTTCTGCTTTTGGGGTGGAGGGACGCTTTGGCAGGGTTATTCGGCAGAGATCGCGTCTGCGGTGTAATTGCCGCGGAGACCGCGGTCAAAATGCAGTCGCAGGTCCATCTCGGGCTGCGCAAGGCGCGGACGCTGGAGTTGCGCCTCGATTACCTGCGTGACGCCGGTCAGCGGGCCGCATTTCTATCCTGGCTCGGACGGGAACGCCCCCGTAGCGTGCTGATTGCGACTTGCCGGAGCCGCAAAGGGGGAGGGTTGTTTCGCGGCGGAGTCAGCGAGCAGATCGAAATTCTGAAGGCTGCGGTGCGCGCCGGATGCGGCTGGTGCGACGTCGAAATCGAAACAGCAATAAAAATGGACGCGCGCGAACTGCGAGGGGCGCTTGCTCCGGCGCGCGTGATGATTTCCCATCACGATTTTCGCAAGACTCCGCGCAATCTTGCCGGCATTGTTCGCGAACTCTCGCGGGCCGGAGGACACGCGGTCAAGATTGCGGGGCAGTGCCGCACGATTTCGGACAGCGTGAAAATATGCGCGCTGTCTCGCGGGAGGCGGAACGTCGTGGCCGTTCCCATGGGTGAAACCGGACTGGCGGGGCGCGTATTGTCCCTGCGGTCGGGCAGCGCCCTGGCCTACGCTGCAGTTGAGCAGGCCACCGCGCCCGGCCAGCTCTCGCTCGATGCGATGCAGGGTCTCTACCGGGCCGGAAATATTTCGCGGCGCACGCGCGTGTACGGAGTGATCGGCGATCCCATCGGGCACTCGCTTTCCCCGCTGCTGCACAACACCGCGTACGCGGAGCGGAAAATCGACGCCGTGTTTGTGCCGTTCCTGGTGCGCGATCTGCGGGATTTTCTGCGATGCATCAAGCCGTTCGGCGTTTCAGGATTCGCGGTCACCATCCCGCACAAGGAAGAAATCCTGCGGCATCTGGACGACTGCGATCCCCTGGCGGCGCGCATTGGAGCGGTGAATACGGTCGTGAATCGCGGCGAGGGGCGTTTGTACGGGTACAATACGGATTACGTGGGCGTGCTGCGGAGCCTGGAGAGCCGCATGCAGCTTGCGGGCAGCCGCGTGTTGCTGTTCGGAGCCGGAGGCGCGGCGCGGGCGGCGGCCTTCGCGCTGGCGCAAGCCGGGTCCATTGTGTGCATTGCCTCGCGGCGCGCGGAACGCGCGCGCAGCCTGGCGCGCGCTGCGGGAGTGCAAGTGGTCGCGCGTGTGGACTTGCGGCGGGAATATTTCGACGCCATCGTGAACTGCACGCCCGTCGGAATGCATCCGCGGGGCGGCACGCCGCTGACGAACGCGGAACTCAACTGCCGGATCGTCATGGACATGGTGTACCGTCCGCGAGAAACCGAATTGCTCGAGATCGCGCGGAAAAAAGGGATCGAGATAATTTCCGGAGTGGAGATGTTTCTGGCGCAAGGCTACGCGCAGCACGAAATCTGGACCGGAGAGCGCGCGCCGGAAGCGGCCATGCGCCGCGTGATTGAAGGTGTGCTTTCGCGAGAGGAAAAATCCCGAGGGAAGAGGCCGCGGTAAGCGGCTCCGCAAAAAGGAAGAGGCCGCGGCAAGCGGCCTTACTAAGAATGATCCAACCGGACTTCAAAACGTTTTGCAAGCTGGCCAAGCAGGGCAACCTGGTGCCCGTCTACGACACGTTCACGGCGGACACGCTCACGCCGGTTTCCGCCTACCAGCGGCTCGCGCACGATGCGCGCTACGCCTGCCTGCTCGAAAGCGTTGAGGGCGGCGAAAAGATCGCGCGCTATACCTTCCTCGGCGCGAACCCCAGTGAAGTGTTCCGATACGTGAACGGCGCATGCGTGCTGGAAAGCGAGAGCCGCACGTCCTGGGCGCAGACGAGCCCGCTGGATTATTTGCGCAACCGCGTGGAGCGCTATCGCCCGGTGCGCGTGCCGGGTCTGCCGCCGCTGGTGGCGGGCGCCATCGGCTATTTCGCATATGACATGGTGCGCCTGGTCGAGAAAATTCCCGATACCGGGCGCGACGACGTGGGCATGGACGACGCCGTCATGATGTTCTTCCTGGGCCTGGTGGTGTTCGACCACGTGCGGCACCGCGTCTGGATCGTGCGCAACGTTTTCACCGACGAGCCGGGATCATTGCGCGCCAAATACAACCGCGCGGTGCGCGAAATTCGCGCCACGCGCCGCCGCCTCGACGTTCCCGTCGCTGCCGAACATCCCAAGCCGCGCAAGGACCGCCCGCTGAAGGTGACGTCCAACTTCACGCGCGCGAAATTCCTCGATGCGGTGCGCAAGTCCAAGGAATACATTCGCGCCGGAGATATTTTTCAGGTGGCCATCAGCCAGCGGTTCTCGGCGAAAACCGACGCCGACCCGTTTGAAATTTACCGCGCGCTGCGCGTGGTGAATCCCTCGCCCTACATGTATTTCCTGAAGATCAACGATCTGGCCGTAGTGGGCAGCTCGCCGGAAATGCTGGTGAAGGTGCAGGGCCGCGAAGCGACGTACCGGCCCATCGCCGGAACACGCAAACGCGGCGCCGATGAGGCGGAAGACCTGGCCCTCGAAACCGAACTCGCCGCCGATCCCAAGGAGCGCGCCGAGCACATCATGCTTGTGGATTTGGGCCGCAACGACCTGGGCCGCGTTTCCGAATACGGTTCCGTGACCGTCGAAAAACTGATGTTCGTCGAGCGCTACTCGCACGTGATGCACCTGGTGTCCAGCCTGCGCGGGCGCCTGCGCGAGGACGTGGACTGCTTTGACGCGCTCGCCGCCTGCTTTCCCGGCGGCACGCTTTCCGGCGCGCCAAAAGTCCGCGCCATGGAAATCATCGACGAACTCGAACCCACGCGCCGCGGCATTTACGCGGGCGCAATCCTGTATCTCGATTTTTCGGGAAATCTCGATTCCTGCATCGCAATCCGCACCATGGTCGTGAAGAAAGGCGTGGCGTATGTGCAGGCCGGAGCCGGCCTGGTTGCCGATTCCGTGCCCGAGACGGAATACACCGAGACCGTGAACAAGGCGCGCGCGCTGCTCACGGCGCTGGAAATCGCGCATCGCGGCCTCGATCCCGCGCCCGGCGGATTCACAAAAGCGAAACGCCGTTCGAGGAAGTAGCCGAGATTCCATCGCGCTACGATCCATTCACGATGGGCCTTCCGAGTCGAGAGTTTTCGGCGCTGAAGGAGCCGAAGTTGAGCAGCCCGGGGCAACGCCCCGGGTTTGGCATCCGATTTCAAAGCGCCCTGAAAGGGCGCAAGGGCCCTCCGCCCTTTCAGGGCGGCCCATGGATCGGGTACCAGACCCAGGGCGTTGCCCTGGGCTAGTCACCTCCGGCGCTTTCAGCGCCGGAAGATAGCGATCCGGTCGAGCCCTTCAAGTCGAGATGTTCGAGTCGAGCCGTTCTAGACTCATCGACTACCTGTTAGCGTGTCCGCCCAGTGTCCGCACTTGTGAGTTTTCTTCTAATGCACGATCAATTTCTGCACGCGCCAGTTCGCGGTTTCCGCGGCGTACACTTCGGTTTCCGACGGGCACGAGAGTTGGTGGACGCCGGAAAATTGTTTGAGCTGGCGGCCGGATTTGCCGATTACGCCGAGAACTTTTCCATCGAGGCCAACCTTGAAAAGCCGCCCCGGAAAAGTGAGCTCTCCCACGTACAGCACCTGTTTCGCGCCGGACGTGATGCACAGTGAATTGGGCGAGCCGATCACCGCGGCCAGGGCCGCGCCGGCGGGTGTGTTGCCATACACCGCGACTGTCCCCGGAGCGGACGGCACGTCAATCGTGAACATGCGCAGGAATTTTCCGTCGGTGTCAAAGACTTGAATGCGCCGGTTGGAGCGGTCGGCAACATAGACGTTATTGTTGCGGTCGATGACGATGGCGTGCGGCAGGCGGAATTGGCCCGGACCGGTGCCTTTTTCACCCCAGGATTTCACCCAGTCGCCGTTCTTATCGTACTTGGCGACGCGCGAATTGACGTAGCCGTCGGTGATGTAGATGTTGCCGTCGGAGTCCCAGGCCACGTCGGTGGGCTGGCGAAACATTCCGTCGATCGGAGCGAGCGGAGGATTGGGATGCTCCCAGGGCTTCGATTCTTCATCGGCGCTTTCCTTGCGCCGTCCGAAGACCATCGTCACATGTCCCGCCTGGTTGAACTTGATGACCATGTCAGAGCCTTTGTCGATGGCCCAGATGTTGTCGTCCTTATCGATGCGCACGGTGTGGGCCTCGGCCCAGGCGTACAGGCCCTTGCCGATTTCGCGGACGAAGACTCCCTTTGCGTCGAATTCCAGAAGCTGCGCGGCAGCCGGAGCGTAGGCCGGGCCTCCGGCGCTGTTGGACCGCGTGAACACGAACACGTGGCCCTTGGAGTTCACGGCCACGCCGGGAACTTCGCCGAAATTCATTCCGGCCGGCAGTTTCAGGAAATCGGGCACCGAATCGAAGGCGAGTTCGGGCGCGGTCTGCTGCGCGAACAGCGGCGACGCGACGAGCGCAAAAAACACGACGAGAAGAATATTCTTCATGGGAATCTCCCGGTGGATTTGAGGATTCAACTCCATTATGGATGCGTGGCGAGCCTACGATGGGGCCGCGCGGGTGTCAATCCGGATCGGCCGCGGCGACAAAGATGTGGTAGCGCCGGCGTCTCGCCGGCAGTTTTTGGGGCCGCGACTTGATTCAAGACTGCCGGCGAGATGCCGGCGCTACGAAATGCGCGACTCCCCGCATCCAATCAGGCAGAATCATGGCTGGCCTCGCCTCTCCAGGAATTTCGTGTAGTATAAGATTTAGGAGATCGAGGGAATCGCGAGATCGCCGTTCGCGGGAGCAGAAAATGAAGGCCCATTCCATTCGAGCCGTTGCCTTTGCAGCGCTATTGCTAGGGTTTATTTTCTCCCGGGCGGCGGGCGCGCAGGAGCGCGGGCCGTCAACTCCCGAGGAGCGCGCGCGCGCTGTGAAAGTCTCGCGCCAGCTCGAAAGCGATCCCCTGGCCAAGGATGCCAAGGACCAGCGCGCCTGGGTGCTCGACTGGATCGAAAAAATTCCGGATATTACCGTGAACGTGTGCTTCGATTTCTTCGGCAAAGTGCCGGACCCACCGCGCGGCCATTCGCGGGAAATCGTGATGCAGATGATTATTTCCAGCGCCGCCTACATGGTCGAGCATCCCGATAAGGTGAAGGACGAACAGTCCATCGCGACCGCCGGCTTGCTGGGTTCGCTCAAGGCCTACGAGGCGATTCTCAAGCAGGATTCCACCGCGCGCTGGCCCTACCTGGATAAGATCGTCCAGAAGCGCGAGCAGGGCCAGTTGGACGATTATATCGGCGAAACCCGCAGAAAATGCGCGCACGAGGACGACGATCAGGACCCCGACACGCTGCGCGCGCGTCTTGCTCCGCCCCCGGGCTGGAACTCCATTCGATGATTCTGCTTCTGGACAACTACGATTCGTTTACCTACAACCTTGCCCAGTTTCTGGGGCAGTTGGGCGAAAAGCTCGAAGTGCACCGCAACGACAAGATTACCCTCGCGCAGATCGCCGAAAAGAAACCCGAGCGAATCGTGATTTCGCCCGGCCCTGGGACGCCGGACGATTCCGGCATCTGCCTCGACGTGATTCGCGAATTCGCGGGAAAAATTCCGATCCTTGGCGTGTGCCTGGGCCATCAGGCGATCGGCCAGGCCTTCGGCGGCAAGGTAATCCGCGCGCCGGAAATCATGCATGGAAAAACCAGCCGGATCCATCATGATAACAAGACCATTTTCAAGGATCTGCCGCAGGATTTCGTGGCCACGCGCTACCACTCGCTGATCGTCGAGGAAAAATCGTTTCCCGCCGATCTGGAAATTTCCGCGCGCACCGGCGACATCATCATGGGGCTGCGCCACCGCCGGCTGCAGGTCGAGGGCGTGCAGTTTCACCCGGAATCGGTGCTCACCGAGGTGGGCATGCAACTGCTGAAGAATTTTCTGTCGATTTAGACCTTCTGCGAAAAAACATCCTCATTCCGAGCGAAGCGAGGAATCCCTCCGTGGGTTTCGCCGCGAAAGTGCGGAAGAGGGATCCCTCGCTTCGCTCGGAATGACGAAGATACGGGGCGGGTTCGAGTAGGACACGCTTCAGCCTGTCGGTTTTGCTTTTGCCCGCGCGCGAGCAACCCGACGGGCTGAAGCCTGTCTTACTATTTCTTCATCGCCGGGCAAATTTCCTTGTACTCGCACCAGTTGCACAGCGGAGTGACCTGAACGGGGAAAGAAGTCGCCGCCTCAATCCGCGCGATTAAGCCCAGCGTATTTCGTTTCACCGTTTCCAGTTGCGCCGCCGTCTTGGTGATTTTGATTTCCTTGTCGAATGCCAGGTAATGCCAGATCAGGGAAATGCCGCCGGTCTCCGGCCAGCGGTGCCGGATGGCGATCTCGTACAAGGCGAGCTGCGCGTCATTGTGGATTTGCGAGGAGTCCGGCAATCGGCGCGACGTCTTGTAATCGTGAATTTCCAGCGTGCCGTCGGCGTTTTTCGCGAGGCGGTCGATGATGCCTCGAATCTCCTGGCCTTCGGAAATCGGAAACAAGAATTTTTCTTCCAGCTCCAGCGTCGTTGATTGCTTGAAGGGATAAAACGTCCAGTGATAGTCCTTCAGCATTTGCCGGCCCAGATCGAAGTAGGTGCTCGCCGTCGTCTTCGCTCGCACAATCCGCATTTGCGGCGAGTAACCCTCGTCCCATTTGTCCCGAAAGAATTTCAGCAGATCATCGAGCGATGTAATCTGGCCCAGCCTGGCCCTGCCGTACAGTTTTTCCAGAGCGAAATGCACGGTGGTGCCCAGATGCAGCTCGATGCTGCGAATGGGCGGCGGGATTTCGTCGATGTAGCGGAATTTGTATTTTTGCGGGCACTGCTGGTAGGTCTGGAGTTTGCTGTGTGAGTAGCTGGGCACGATTTTCCGGTCTTCCTTATGTTCTGGGAGTAAACGCGATCAGTGCTTCCAGTTTCGTGCGGGCCTCTCCGGAATCGATGGATGCGGCGGCGAAGCGCGCGCCTTCCAGGAAATCGGCGGCGCGTCCGGCGGCGACAATTGCGGCGGCGGCGTTGGCGACGACGATATCGCGGCGCGCGCCTTTTTCTCCGGCCAGGACCGCGCGGATGATTTGCGCATTGTGTGCCGCGTCGCCTCCGAAGATCGCCTCGACGGGCGCGCGCTCCAGGCCAAAATCTTCCGGCGTGACTGTGTAGAGCCGCACCGTATCCCCGCGCACTTCGCCGACGGACGTTTCTCCCGCGAGGGAAATTTCATCGAGGCCGCCGGCGCCGTGCACGACGAAGGCGTGCTCGACGCCGAGTTCGCTGAGAACAAGCGCGATTTTTTCCACCACTTTGTCCGAGAAAACGCCGACAACCTGCGCGCGCGCTCCGGCTGGATTCGTCAGAGGACCGAGCAAGTTGAAAGCCGTGCGTCCCAAGCGGCGGCGCGCGGGCATCGCGTGGCGCATGGCCGTGTGCATGGCCGGCGCGAAAAGAAACCCGATGCCGATCTCGCGAATCGCGGCGCCGATGCGTTCGGGGGGAACGTCGATCGAAATCCCCAGGGCTTCGAGGACGTCGGCCGAGCCGCACTTGGACGAGATCGAGCGGTTGCCGTGCTTGGCGACGTGCACGCCCGTGCCAGCCGCGACGAATGCGGCAGCCGTCGAGATATTGAACGTGCCCGAGGCGTCGCCGCCGGTGCCGCACGTGTCCACCAGCAATTCGTCCGGGCGGGACGCGTCGTCAAAAATCGGCGTGGCGTGGCTGCGCATGGCGCGCGCGAAGCCGACGAGCTCCCCGACCGTTTCGCCCTTGGCGCGCAACGCCGCCAGCAGCGCGACGATGGAATCTTCCGTGGCGCGGCCGGAAAGGATCTCCTCCATCGCCGCTTCCGATTCCTGGCGCGAAAGATCGCTGCCTGCTTCCACTTTTTTGATGAAGGATTGCATTACCGGCACGCGGGCCCCGCGGGATGGCGCGTCCCCGACATCGGCTGAAAGTCCGCCGCCGCGCTGTTCCCAAACGACATCCGTTGCGAATTCACACGTTTCCTTTCGCTTGCCCGAGTCGCGCGTTCCCTATAAACTCTGTAGTTTCGATTGCACGTAAATTCTAGCACTGATGGGTGCGGGCCGTACTTGCAACCCGCCACCTCACTGGATGGACGATGAAGATACACGAATATCAGGCAAAGGAAATCTTCCGGCGATTCGGCGTGCCGACGCCCCGCGGCGAAATGGTGACCACGCCAGACCAGGCGCGCGCCGTGGCCGAGCGGTTGGGCACGAAAATCGTGGTCGTGAAGGCGCAGATTCATGCCGGCGGGCGCGGCAAGGCAGGCGGCGTGAAGCTTGCGAAATCGCCGGAGCAAGCAGCCGAGCTGGCGAAGTCCATCATGGGCATGACGCTGGTGACGCCGCAGACGGGCCCGGGCGGGCGCGTGGTGAAGCGACTGCTGGTTGAGGAAGGCCTGGACATCAAGCGCGAACTTTACCTGAGCATCCTGGTGGACCGCGCCGTGGCCGCGCCCGTGATCATGGCCAGCACCGCGGGCGGCATGGAAATCGAGGAAGTGGCACACACCAATCCCGAATTGATTCTGCGCGAGAGAATTTCTCCTGCCACCGGTTTGCAACCCTATCACACCAGAAAACTGGCATTTGGCCTGGGACTCACCGGCGACGCGGCCGCTGCGATGGGGCCGTTCCTGCAGGGACTTTACCGCACGTTTCTGGAAACCGACGCTTCGCTGGTGGAAATCAATCCATTGATCGTGACCGGCGACGGAAAACTGGTGGCGCTCGACGCGAAGATGACGTTTGACGACAACGCGCTCTTCCGCCACAAGGACCTGGCCGAGCTGCGCGACCTGAACGAGGAAGATCCGCTCGAAGTGGAAGCCTCCAATTACAAACTGAATTACATCAAGCTCGACGGCAACGTCGGTTGCATGGTCAATGGCGCGGGCCTGGCCATGAGCACGATGGACATCATCAAGCTCTCGGGCGGCTCTCCCGCGAATTTCCTGGACGTGGGCGGAGGCGCATCGGCCGAGCAGGTGAAAAACGCGTTCAAGATTCTGATCAGCGACAAAAACGTGAAGGGCGTATTCATCAATATTTTCGGCGGCATTTTGCGGTGCGACGTGCTCGCGAGCGGCGTCGTCGCCGCGGCCAAGGAATTGAACCTGAAATTGCCGGTGGTCATCCGCATGGAAGGAACCAACGTGGAGAAGGGACAGGAAATATTGCGCACATCGGGCTGCAACTTCACCATCGCGAAAGACATGAAGGACGGAGCCGACAAGGTGGTCACTCTCGCAGGGGGTGCGCGATGAGCGTTCTGATCAACGAAAACACGCGTGTCGTGGTGCAGGGCTTTACCGGGCGTGAAGGCACGTTTCACTCGCAGCAGATGATCGAGTACGGCAGCAAAGTGGTCGCGGGCGTGACGCCCAACAAGGGCGGCACCAAGCATGAGGGCGTGCCGGTATTTAACACTGTTTCGGATGCGGTGCGCGAGACGGGCGCGGACGCCTCCATCATTTTTGTGCCGCCGCCGTATGCTGCGGACGCCGTTCTGGAAGCGATCGATGCGGGCGTCCCGCTGGTCGTCTGCATCACCGAAGGCATTCCCACGCTGGACATGGTCCGCGTGGCGGCCGCGCTGAAGGATTCCAGGACGCGGCTGATCGGTCCGAACTGTCCAGGAATTATTTCTCCCGGAAAATGCAAGATGGGAATTATGCCCGGGCGAATTCACAAGCAGGGCCACATCGGCGTCGTGAGCCGCAGCGGCACGCTGACGTATGAGGCCGTGCATCAACTGACGCTGCTCGGAATCGGCCAGTCCACGTGCATCGGGATCGGCGGCGACCCGATTATCGGCACCACGCACACCGACGCGATCAAGCTGTTCAACGAAGATCCCGAGACGCAGGCCATCGTGATGATTGGTGAAATCGGCGGCAACGCCGAAGAACTGGCCGCCGAATACATCAAGAAAAATGTAAAAAAACCCGTCGTGGGCTTGATTGCCGGGCAAACCGCGCCTCCGGGACGCCGCATGGGCCACGCCGGAGCGATCATCAGCGGCGGAGCGGGCACGGCCGTCGAGAAATACAAGGCCATGGCTGCGGCGGGAATTCACACGATTCAGAGCCCGGCGGATATTGGCGTGACGCTGGCCTCTGTGATCAAGTAACGGGAGGCAGGGAAGCAAAGAGGCAAGGAGGCAGGGAAGCAGGAGGCAAGGATGGCCATCCGGACTTGTCGCGATCTGGATGTATTCCGCGAGTCTTATGCGGCCGCGCTGGATGTTTCCCGGCTTGTGAAGCGATTTCCTCCGTTCGAGCAATATGAATTGGCAAGTCAGCTTCGCCGGGCGGCACGCTCGATTCCCGCAAATATTGTCGAAGGATGGGGAAAACGAGCTTCAACTCCTGAGTTTAAACGATTCTTGCAGATATCTATCGGCTCTTGCGATGAAACGCGGATGTGGCTCGATATGAGCAAGGATGAAGGCTATATTAACGAGAAGGACTGCCAGGAAATTAAGGAACGATATAATCGAATCGGCGCGATGTTGAGCAGCCTGTGGAAGCAATGGCGCGGAGCGGTAAAGTAGTCTCCCTGCCTCCTGCCTCTTTGCCTCCCTGCCTCCTTGCCCCCCGCCTCGATCTCAAATGGAGAACAAACGAATGGCAATCGAACGCACACTCGCAATCATCAAGCCGGACGCCTTTGGGCGGGGACTGGCCGGGGAAATCGTTTCCCGGATAAACAAAGCCGGATTTCAAATTGTCGCGATCAAATCCATGCATCTTACGCGCAAAGAGGCGGAAGGGTTTTACGCCGTACACCGCGAGCGCGGCTTCTTCGGCGAACTGACCGAGTTCATGAGTTCCGGCAAGGTCGTCGTGCTGGCGCTGCAAGCCGAAGGCGCGATTCTCAAGTGGCGCGATACGATGGGCGCCACCGATCCGGCCAAAGCCGCGCCGGGCACCATCCGCCGCGACCTCGGCACCAGTATCGGAAATAATTGCACGCACGGCTCGGACGCTCCGGACACGGCCGCGTTTGAATTGGGATATTTTTTCGCGGGCTACGAACTCATCTAAACATTTTTAGAACTTACCGAAAATCTTGGGGACGGAGCGGTAGCACAGCCACTCCTGGCTGTGTGAGTTTGCGCACATCCGTCCATTTCTCACACGGCCGCAATATCAAAACCCACACAGCCAGGAGTGGCTGTGCTACTGAAAACCAAATCCATCGCATTGGCGGATTGCCTAGCCACTCGTTGAGATAAATACACAAGCAGTGAAGAGGCAGGCGCATTCGGAGCGAATTGCTCCGAACGCGCCGAGTTTCAACTGTTCTGATGGGTGATGCGAAATATCCGGCTACGACTTGGGCTTGTCCGCTTCCGGCGCTGCCGCGGCCGTCTTGCTGTACACGATCTTCTTCGCTCCGCCCTCGCAGGTGCCAACGACCTTGCCGTCTGAGTCCTTATCCTTCGCCAGGATTTCCAGCGTGTAGGTCTTCACGCCTTTCGCGTCCAGCTTGCCCGCGATTTCCGTTTTCAATTCTTCACAGGGCTTGATTTGAGCAGGTGCGGACGCCGCCGCGAACAGCAGCGCGCCGATGATCGCTAGAGTCTTCATGCTGGGCTCTCCTTCGTCAGAATCTCGGGCCTGATTCGGAGAATAACACAGCTTTCGCGGGCGGCCTGGCGCCGTGCGGCATCTTTCCCCCAAATGTACAACACGGGTTCCGCGTTCCGATTTGTGCCTCGCCCCTTCAAATGACCTTTCTGGTTAATACCTCGGCAAATTCGGTAGAATCAAAATCTGTGGATCCAATGCGCGAACTCGGCCGCACCATGGTCTTCGCCGGCGCGGCGCTGGCGGCGATTGGCGCGCTATTGTGGCTGGCAGCGCGGCCCGGCGGATTGCCGCTGCGCCTGGGGCGATTGCCGGGCGACATCGCGGTGCAGGGCAAGGATGGCTCGTTCTATTTTCCCGTGGTGACGTGTATTCTCTTGAGCGTGGTGCTGACGCTGGTGCTGTGGCTGGTGCAATGGCTGAAAAAATAAAACAATTCCAATTGAACCTGGCGCCGGAGCGGAAGGTCTGGAGCGTGGGGGAGCTGACGGCTCGGATCAGCGCGCTTCTGTCCGCGCAATTTACGAATCTTTGGGTGGAGGGCGAAGTCTCCAATTTTCGCCCCGCTCAATCCGGCCATCTTTATTTCACGCTCAAGGACGCCAAAGCGGCGGTGAAGTGCGTCTGCTTCCGTTCGCAGGCCATGCGGCTGAAATTCCGGCCGGAGGACGGGTTGAAGCTGATCGTGCGCGGATCGATCAGCGTGTATGAGCCGCGCGGCGAATATCAGATTTACGTGGAGCATATCGAGCCGGCGGGGCTGGGCGCGCTGCAACTGGCGTTTGAGCAGCTGAAAAAGCGGCTGGAAGCCGAGGGGCTTTTCGACGAGGCGCGCAAGAAGCCGCTGCCGATGCTGCCGGGGCGCATCGGCGTGGTCACTTCGCCCACAGGCGCGGCCGTGCGCGATATTGTACGGATTTTGCGGCGGCGTTTTCCGAATCTGCACCTGATTGTGTACCCGGTGCGCGTGCAGGGCGACGGCGCGGCGGGGGAAATTGTCGCGGCGCTGGAATATTTCAATCGCAAGAAACTTGTGGACGTACTTCTGGTGGCGCGCGGCGGGGGATCGATCGAGGATTTGTGGGCGTTTAACGAGGAAATCGTGGCGCGCGCAATTGCCGCGAGCGCAATTCCAGTGGTGAGCGGCGTGGGGCACGAGACCGATTTCACGATCGCCGATTTTGTGGCCGACGTGCGCGCATCGACGCCCTCCGCGGCCGCCGAGATCGTGGTGCAATCGCGGCAGGAGTTTCAGCGGCACCTTTTGGAACTGGAACACAAAATTTCCCAGCGCACGCGGTACTTGCTGCTCGAATACCGGCACCACTTGAAGGAACTCGCGACGCACGTCGGTTTCCGGCGACTGGAAGAATTGCTGCGGCGGCACAGGCAGCAGACCGACGAGCTGACTTCGCGGCTGGGCGTCGCGCTGCAGGGACGGCTGGAGCGCCTGCGGCATCGCTACACGATCGCGGGGACGCGCATCGCTTCGTTCGATCTTCGCATGAGGCTGCGCACGCTGGGCTTGCGTCTGGCGCAGCGCTCCACTGAACTCGGCGTGCGCATGGAGCGGTTTTTTGTGGGAAAAATTCAGCAGCTCGAACGCTTGCAGCTGCAACTCGAGGAGCGCAGCCCTCTGCGAGTCTTGCAGCGCGGCTACGCGATCTGCACGGACGCGAATGGGAACGTGGTGAGCGCCGCGGAGCAGGTTGCGATCGGCGCCGAGATCAACGTCCAACTCGCCCGCGGCCGATTGGGCGCTGAAGTCAAGCGCCGCGACCTCCCGAAGGATTAATTCTCCTCCGCGATTTTCTCTGTGAACTCTGTGTCCTCTGTGTTGAAAGATTTTAGGGCTTTAACACAGAGGACACCGAGAACACAGAGGGCACAGAGAAAACCAATACTGGAGGAAGAGGAAAACCTGATGAATTAATCTTCCGTGCTGCTGGCCACCTTCAGCACCGCCAGGAACGCTTCCTGCGGGATATCCACCCGGCCCACGCGTTTCATGCGCTTTTTTCCTTCTTTTTGTTTCTCCAGCAGTTTGCGTTTGCGGGAGATGTCTCCGCCGTAGCACTTGGCGATCACGTTTTTGCGGATGGCGGAGACCGTTTCCCGCGCGATGACGCGGCTGCCGATGGCAGCCTGGATGGGGACTTCAAACATCTGGCGGGGGATCAGTTTTCGCAGGCGGTGGACCAGATCCTGGCCGCGCTCGTAGGAAAACTCCCGGTGGCACACCAGCGCCAGAGCGTCCACAGGCTCGCCTGCTACCAGGACGTCCATCTTCACCAGATCGGCTTCCTTGTAGCCCGCCAGGTGATAATCCAGCGACGCGTAGCCGCGCGAGGCGCTCTTCAAGCGATCATAGAAATCGAGGACGATTTCATTCAGCGGAAGCTCGTACGTCAGCATCACGCGCTGCGGAGACAGGTACTCGAAATTCTTCTGCACGCCGCGTTTTTCCTCGCACAGTTGCAGGATCCCGCCCACCGAATCCTCGGCGGTGATGATCATCGCGGTGATCACCGGCTCCTCGATCTTGGCCATTTCGTTGGGTGGAGGGAATTTGGTGGGGCTGTCGACTTCCATCACCGTCCCGGCAGTGGTGGTGATGCGGTAGCGCACGCTGGGCGCGGTGGTGATCAGGTTAATTCCGAATTCGCGCTCCAGGCGCTCCTGCGCGATTTCCATGTGCAGCAGGCCCAGGAATCCGCAGCGGAAACCGAAACCCAGGGCCACGGAATTCTCCGGCTCGTAGAAAAACGCCGCGTCGTTGAGCTGCAGTTTTCCCAGCGCGTCGCGCAAATTTTCGTAGTCGCTGGCGAGCACGGGGAACAATCCGGCGAACACCATGGGCTTGATGGCTTCAAACCCGGGCAGCGCGGGCGCGGGGTTTGCGGAATCAATCACCGTATCGCCCACGCGTGCGTCGGCAACCTGTTTAATATTGGCGACGATGAAGCCGACGTCGCCCGCCACCAGTTCCTCGAGCACGACGGGCTTTGGAGTCAGCGCCCCCAGCGCCTCCACTTCGTAATCTTCCTCGTTGAAGCACAGGCGGATCTGCATGTGCTTGGTGATCCGCCCGTTCATCACGCGCACCAGCACCACGGCGCCGCGAAACGCATCGAACCAGGAATCGAAAATCAGCGCCTGCAGCGGGGCTTCTGCCGTGCCTGTCGGCGGCGGAACGCGCGCCACCACGGCTTCGAGCACGGATTCCACGCCCAGGCCGCTTTTCGCGCTGATCATCAGGGCGTCGGACGCCGGAATCGCCAGTACGTTTTCGATTTGTTCCTTCACCTGGTCGGGCTGCGCCGCCGGCAAATCGATCTTGTTGATGACCGGAATGATGGTGAGATTGTGCTGCGCCGCGAGAAACGTGTTGGCCACGGTCTGCGCCTCGACGCCCTGGCTGGCGTCCACCACCAGGAGCGCGCCCTCGCACGCGGACAGCGCGCGGGAAACTTCATACGAAAAATCGACGTGGCCCGGCGTATCGATCAGGTTGAGCTGGTATTCGTTGCCGTCGTTCGCTTTGTAATGGAGGCGGATACTCTTGGCCTTGATCGTAATGCCGCGCTCGCGCTCCAGGTCCATCGAGTCCAGGACCTGCGCGCTCATTTCGCGCTGGCTGAGCGCGCCGGTCAGCTCCAGCAGGCGGTCCGCGAGCGTGGACTTCCCGTGGTCAATATGCGCGATGATGCAAAAATTGCGGACGAAACGTGGATCCATCGGGTAACTTGCCGGCGCGCCGGATTCCGCACCGGAACATTCTCCTGTAGCTTGGGACGGGCCTCGGCGTTTTCAAGTACTCTCCGCTCGGCGGCGTATCCCAATCGCTTATGAACTATTGAGTGTGCCACAAGTGAAGGCAGTCAGGAAGCGGGGTCGGCGAAAGCCATCTTACCCAAGAATCCAGGCGCTTTGGGGGCCGAGAAGCAGTGTTGCAGTTCCGAGGGTTTAGAATTTCGGGTTCCGTACCCTTGTGGTTTTCAAGGGTGCGGCACCCGCGAAAAACCGTCCAAGATACGGAGAGGGGAGTCGCACCCACCGGGGGAATTGCCGCATTGGGCAGCACCCCGCAACCGGTTTGGCGCGCGAAGCCGCGAAAGGTTATAGTATTTTTTACCCCGGACGGGGCCCGTCGAAGTGTCCGTGGACGCTATTTCACCGAGGAAATTGACCGAGCCCGCATGAGCGTCGACATCGTCAAACTGCTGGATCGCGCCAAACGTTTCGTCGAGAAGAACCGCCTCGACGACGCGATCGAAGCCTATCAGGCCGTCCTTGCGTCCTTCCCGAATCATCTCGAATCCATTCAGTCGCTCGGTGACCTGTACACGATGCAGAACCGGCCGGACCGCGCGGCCGTTTACTACGGGATGCTCTTCGACCGCTTCACGGCCCCGCGCGAAGAGCCCAAAGCGCTGGCCCTATACGCGCATTTCCTGAAGCCGCATCAGCAGCCGCCCGAGCGCGTCGCGCGCTACGCGCTGCTGCTGCAGAAGCAAAATCGCCCGGAGGAAGCCATCGAGCAGTACATGTCCGCAGCGCTGGCGTTTGAGCTGACAGGCAAGGGCGACGATGCGCTGACGTGCTTCGTGCGGATGGCTCAGCTCGATCCCGAAAATCGCGAACGCCACATCGCCGTCGCGGAATTCGCCGAGCGCATGGGAAACGCTCCGGCTGCGGCGCGCGGCTATTTGCGCGCCGGGCAACTCACCACGGAAAACGTCGGGGAATCGCTCGAGTTTTTCGCGCGCGCGCATCGCCTGATGCCCAATGACCGCAGCGCGGCGCTGTTTTACGCGCAGGCGCAACTGCGCAACGGCGACGCGGCCGCCGCTGCCGCGCTTCTCGCGCCCATGGTGGAGACCGAAAAGGACGCCACGTTCCTGGAACTCTACGCCGAAGCGCTGATGAAATCCGGCCAGCTGGACACCGCGCGCATCGTGCTCGAGCGCATGACCAGCCAGGGAGCCGGGTCAGCGGAAAAGTTTTTTTCCCTGGTGAACGAATACCTGCGCAGCGGCCAGGAAGAAAAAGCCGTGGAACTTCTGCATGTCACGCAAAAAAGCATGCTCGCGGCGAGGCGGGAATCGGAATTTGGCGCGGCCGTCGATCAAATCGCCCAGGCCTATCCCCGGTCGATTCCGCTGGCCGAATTCCGCGCCGCGCTGTACGGCGAACTGAACCGCGAAACGAAATATTTCGAGGCCCTGGTGTCCCTGTTTGACCTAGACCTGACGAGCGACCGGATTCCGCAGGCCTGCGAGTCCCTTGAAAGACTGGTCGAAATCGATCCCTACGATTCCGGCAATCAGGAGCGCATGAATCGGCTCCAGGGCCGCGCGGACGGCGCTTTTTTGTCGCGGTTGAGGACGCGGCTATCCAACGCCGCCACTCATGCGCCGGCTCCGGTGCCGCAGGCCCAGTCGCACGGAGCGCCGGGAGAAATTTCTCCCGCGATCCTGGAGGATGTGCGTTCCGCGCAGTCGCTGGAGGATCTGCTGGTGCAGGCGGAAATTTTCGTGCAGTACTCGCTGCAATCCAAGGCCATCGAGCGCCTCCAAAAAATCATGGAGCTGTTTCCCGGCGAAGACGAGCGCAACGAGCGCCTGCAGGGCCTGTTCGAGGCGGCGCACTGGTGGCCGCAGGCGGGCGCGGCGCCCGCTCGTGTGGAACAACGCCCGCAACCGATCCTGGACGAGTCCGCGCCCCGGCCCGCCGTCTACGCTCCCGAGACGCTGCGCGACCTCGCGAAAATTTCAGAAATTAATCAGAACGTTTTTCGCCAGCCTTCGCCGCGCGCCATGCTTTCGGTCGCGGTCAATGAGGTTGGCAACTATCTGCATGCCACGCGTTGCCTGGCCGTAGTCGGCGCGCCCGGCCAGCCGCCACAAATGGCCTCGGAATTTTGCGGATCCGGCATTGAGCCTTCCCCGGGCAGCCAGATCGTTCGGCTGATCGGGCAGATCGAGCGCGCGGTTCCTGACTCGCTGGGCGGATTGCCGCTGGACGCGGCGGCGGCGCCGTTGCTGCAGGAAATGGGACTGGAAACGGTGCTGGGAGTTCAGCTCACCGATCCGGAAACGCAGTCGCCGGCGGGAATGCTGATCGTCGGATTTTCCGGGACGCACACCTGGAAGCCCAACGAATCGTATTTTCTGCAATCGATTGGCGATCAGATGCTGCTGTGCGTGCACCACACACGCCTGCGCTCGCTGGTTCGCACGCTCGCCGTGGCCGACGAAAAAACCGGATTGCTCGCGCGCAGCTCTTACATCGATTGCCTGCTGCACGAGTCGCAGCGCGCGCGCACGCAGGACGTGCCGCTGGCCCTGGCGCTGCTGCAAATCGACGGCGGGCCGGACCTGCTCCGCCAGCAGGGCGAAGCGCCTTTTGAGCGTTACATGGAGCAGTTGGGCAAGGCCGTGCACGCGATTGTCCGGCAAACCGACCTCGCCGTGAAATATACTTCCTGGGCGCTCGCGGTCATTCTGCCGGATACTCCGCTGGCCGGAGCGCTCACGCTGGCCGAGAAATTGAAAAAAGCCGCCGCCGGATTGCGGGCTCCCTGGGAGGGCGCGCATTTGACCACCAGCGTTGCGGTCGCCGAGGCCATTGCGCGGCACGAATTTGACAGCGAAGATATCGTCACCGACCTGATCAACCGAGCCGAGTCGGGCCTGGAAGAAGCGCGAAAGCGCGGCGGCAACGAAATCGTTTCCTTCGAGATGGCGAAGAACTGAGGCTTGGGAATGCTTTTTGAAAACCTGCTGTATGAAAAGCGGGACGGCATCGGCTTCCTCACGTTCAACCGGCCCAAAGTGCTGAACGCGCTCAACCGGAAGACGATGGAGGAACTCAACATCGTTCTCGGCGAAGCGCGCAACGACGCCGAAGTGCGCGTGCTGATCCTGACCGGCGCGGGTGAAAAATCGTTTGTCGCCGGCGCGGACATCGGGGAACTCGCGGTGCAGACTCCGGACGGCGGAAAAGAAACCGCGGCGTTCGGCCAGGGCGTTCTGCAGCGCCTGGAATCGCTCGGAAAGCCGTCCATCGCGGCCATCAACGGCTTCGCGCTGGGCGGCGGCTGCGAAGTGGCGCTGGCGTGTTCGATCCGCCTGGCAAGCAAGGCCGCGCGACTCGGCCAGCCTGAAGTGAAGCTCGGAATCATCACCGGATACGGCGGCTCGCAGCGCCTCACGCGCCTGTGCGGCAAGGGAGTGGCGCTCGAATTGTGCCTGACCGGCGAAATGATTTCCGCGGACGAGGCGCTTCGCATCGGCCTGGTGAACCACCTCTACGAGCCGGCCGAATTGATGCCCGCCGCCGTGGCGCTCGCCAAAAAAATCATGGCCAACCCGCCGCACTCCATCCGCTACACGATGGAAGCGATCGAACGCGGATCGGAAATGCCGCTCGCCGAAGGCCAGTATCTGGAAACGGCGCTGTTCGGCCTGTGCGCCTCGACCGAGGACATGCGAGAAGGGACGCGCGCGTTCCTGGAAAAGCGCCCGCCGCAATTTCGCGGAAAGTAATTTGTACAATCAGGACGGAAATTCATTTTCATGACTGAAACCTACAATCCGAAAAATACTCGCGCGGCAGTGGCCGGGGCGGGCTTGCGCGTTGCGCTGGTCGTCGGCAGATTCAATAGCTTCATTACCGCCCGGCTGCAGGCCGGGGCGCTGGATGCGCTGCAGGCGGCGGGCGTGGCGGCGGAAAACGTGGAAGTCGTTCACGTGCCGGGTTCGTTCGAGATTCCGCTCGCTGCCAAAAAACTGGCGCAGGCTGGAAGGGCCGACGCGATCATCGCCATCGGCTGCATACTGCGCGGAGAAACCGCGCACTTCGATTACGTGGCCAGCGAAGTCGCGCGCGGCGTGCAACTGGCGCAACTGGACACCGGCGTGCCCGTGATTTTTTGCGTTCTCACCTGCGACACGCTCGAGCAGGCCATCGACCGCGCCGGCCTCAAGGGCGGCAACAAAGGTTATGACGCCGGGGTGGCAGCGATCGAAATGGCCAATTTATCGAAACGCCTCCGCGCGCCGGCGCCGGCGCGCGCCGAAAAGGTTTCCGCGCGCGGGAAGCGCCGCTAAATGTCCCTTCGGCACAAATCCCGCGAGTATGCCTTGCAGATGCTGTTCCAGTGGGAAATGGGCAAGCAGGAACCCGCGCGGATCGAAGAGGGATTCTGGAAAAATGTCTCCTCTCAGAAATCCACGCGCGATTTCGCCAATCAGCTTTTTGAAAATGCCGCGGCCCGCGCGGACGAGATCGACCCGATCATCTCCACGCACGCGAAAAACTGGCGCATCGAGCGCATGCCAGCCATCGACCGCGCCATCCTGCGCCTCTCCCTCGCCGAATTGCGCACCGCCGGCACGCCCTCCAAAGTGGTCATCAACGAAGCACTCGAACTGGCCAAGAAATTTTCCTCAGAGGACGCCGCACCCTTCATCAACGGCATTCTCGACGCCGCCGTAAAATCGTTCGCCGAAAAATCCGCCGGTTGAGCAGTAGCGTAGACTTTAGTCTGCGCGGTTTGATCGCTGCCCATGCACATATTAAATTGCGCAGACTAAAGTCTGCGCTACCAAGCCATGCGGGATCTTTCCCTCTCCTGGGAATGGCGCGAATCGGAAATGTCTTGTTCGTCTCTACAGCCCGCGCACGATCGCGCAAGTTTGATCGAGGATTTTCCGTGTGGCCGCGGGGCTTGTTGTTTCCGAATACACGCGCAGCATCGGTTCGGTTCCCGACGCGCGCAGCATCACCCAGCCGATTTCTCCCAGATACAATTTGATCCCGTCCAGATCCTCGCGGCGCGCCACGGGCCATTCGGCGAGTCGCGCGAGTTTTGCATTGCTGAAGTGCGCGATGGCGCGCTCCTTCTGCCCGGGCTTGAGTTCCAGATCGACGCGCCCGTAATGATGCTCGCCGAATTCGGCGTGCAGCCGCGCGACCAGCTCGCCCAGCGATTTTCCGTGCCAGGTCATTACTTCCACCAGCAGCAGCGCCATGACGGTCGCGTCGCGTTCCGGCAAATACAATTTCGTGCCGATCCCGCCGGATTCCTCGCCGCCCAGCAGGATGTCGCGCTCCAGCATCAGCTCGCAGATATATTTGAAGCCGATGGGCGTCTCGAAAACTTTTCGGCCGAATTTCGCGGCGATTTTGTCGAGCATTTTCGTCGAGGAAAACGTTTTCGCCACGTCGCCGTGAATTCCGCGCGTCCCCGCCAGGTGCCAGAGCAAAATTGAAAAAATCTGGTGAGGCGTGATGAACGTGCCGTCGCGGTCCATCGCGCCGATGCGGTCGCCGTCGCCATCGGCACACAGCCCGGCGTGGTAGCCGCCGGAAACGACCGCGCGGCGCAGCGCCTCCACGTGCGGCTCGATAGGCTCGGGATTAACGCCCCCAAACAGCGGATCGCGCGTGCCGCGAATTTCATCGCAGGCGACGCCGTGCCGCGTCATCAGTTCGCGCAGCAGTCCGCGCGCCGCGCCGTGCATGGGGTCCACCACAAACCGGAATTTTGCCGCGCGGATGCGCTCCCAGTCGACCAGCTTGTCGACGGTTTCCAGGTACGGTGAAAGGATATCGAGCGGTTGAATGCAATCGGGGCGCGCAGGCAATGGCGGTACGCCGTTCGCGAGCACCGTGGTCAATTCTTTTTCCACTTGCGCCACAATCGATGGCAGAGCCGAACTTCCGTAGCTGGCCTTGAATTTCACTCCGTTCCACCGGTAGGGATTGTGGCTCGCGGTAATCATGATTCCGCCCGCCGCAGCGCGCTGCCGCACCAGCAGCGAGAGCGCCGGAGACGGGCACGCCTTCTCCGCTATCCACACCGGCATGCCGGTTATGGAGATCACTTCGGCGGCCGCGCGCGCGAACCATTCGGAGCCATAGCGCGTGTCGTACCCGACGATCACGCCGGCGTTCGGGTTTTCCGCGCGCACCACGTACCGCGCGATCGCGCAGGCCACCGTGCGCACGTTCGCGAACGTGAAATCATCCGCGATCACGCCGCGCCACCCGTCCGTCCCAAATTTGATTGTGCTCACGGTTCAGAAGTATATGCGAAGCGGGGTTAAGTAGGACAGGCTTCAGCCTGTAGGTTTTGACTTTCGTACTTGCAAAAAGAAAAGCGACAGGCTGAAGCCTGCCCTACTAGAGCAGCCGCCCGAGTTTCTCGGCCTCGAGCCACTTCACCACCTTGCCCACGTCCTGCGCGCGCTCGCGGGGGCACAGCAGCAGAGCATCCTCGGTTTCCACCACGACCAAATCGCGAACTCCAACCGCAGCGACAAATTTCTTCGGGCTCCAGAAAAAATTTCCCTGTGCATCAAGCGCCACATGCCGCCCGGCCGATACATTTTCTCCGGTCTTGCGCGCGAGCAGTTCATAGACCGCGGCCCAGGAGCCGATATCGCTCCAGCCGACCTCCGCGGGCAGCACAAAAACGCTCGGAGCAGCCGCACGGCTAGTGGCCGGTTCGAGGATGGCATAGTCCACGGAAATGTTCTCGAGTCTCGGGTAAATGCGGGCGAGCGTCGGCGCGTAACGCGCTGTTCCGATTTCGCCCGCAAGGCGCATCAGCGCGTCGTGCGTCTGCGGCAGGAATTTTTCCAGATTTCCCAGAAAGGTGGACAGCCGCCAGAAAAACATACCCGCATTCCAATAGTAGCGTCCCGAGGCAACGTAGTTCCGGGCCAGGGCCAGCTTCGGTTTTTCCGTGAACCGGCGCACGGAAAATACAGGAACTCCTCCGGCATCGATTGCTTTTCCCCGGCCCCGCTCGATATACCCGTAACCAATTTCAGGATGCGAAGGCGGAATCCCTAAAACGACCAGCGATCCCGCCGCGTGCGCGACACGCAGCGCGGCGCGCATAATCCGCAGATACCGCGCGGGCTTGCCGATATAGTGATCGGCGGGCAGCACCGCCATGATCGCGTCGTTTTCCTTGCCCAGTCCCTCGTGCAGCAGGTGCGCCGCGGCCAAGCCGATCGCGGCGGCCGTATTGCGTCCCACGGGCTCGGCAAGAATGTGCGATGCGGAAACTCGCGGCAGTTGTTTGCGAACGGCGGCGGCCTGCTCGGAGTTCGTGACCACCCACTGGCGCGATGGCGGGAACAAGGGAGCGAGGCGCGCGGCCGTCTGCTCGAGCATGGTGTCGCGGCCCACGATGTTGAGAAGCTGCTTGGGCGTGCGCGTGCGGCTTCGCGGCCAGAAACGCGTCCCGCGTCCTCCGGCAAGGATGATGGCGTGCGCGGATAATTCGCGGCTCATGGATGCACCACGCGCGACCATGCGGCTTCCTCGACGCGCTCTTCGTTCAACCGCTGCACGATGCCGGTCAAGTCCGGCACGTAGGTGCGCAACAATGTAGACGGGCTTTCGGGCGCCAGGTGATAGGCGCCGAGCGCCGCCGGAACCAGCCAAACCTGCGAGGGCGCGTACTGTTCCACGCCGCCCTCAAACTCGATCCTGCCTCTGCCATCGAGAAAAATCAGCAAATCGAAATTTTCCGGCGAAGTCACCGCGGCGATGCGCTCGCGGAAGTCCCAGCGCTCAGTCGCGAAGTAACGGCACGCCGCGTAAAACGTTTCGGTCGCCGCGCCATGCGTGATCCGCACGGGATTGCACAGACCGCCGCTCTGTTCGCCGAACGTCATCACGTTCAGCGCCTGGCGCACATGCAGGGCGCGTGGTTTGCCGTCGGGGCCCACGCGGTTGTAATCGAAGACGCGATAGGTGACGTCCGAGTGCTGCTGGATTTCGCACAGCGTGACGCCGGGGCAAATCGTGTGCGCGGTTCCCGCGGGCACGAACACGGCGTCGCCCTTCTGGACGGGCACGCGCTCGAGGCAATCCTCCGCGTTGCCCGCGGCAATGGCCCGCTGAAACGATTCCCGCGTGACGCCGGGCCGCAGCCCCACGCGCAATTCCGCGCCTTCGCGCGCGCTCACCACGTACCACATTTCGGTTTTGCCCACGCCGCCCGCCGCCGATTCGTGCCGCTCCGCGTAGGCGTCGTCCGGATGCACTTGCACGGAAAGTTTTTCTTCGGGGAAAATGAATTTTACGAGCAGTGGAATGCGTGGGAGATTGCGCAGCCGCGTCCCGGTCCATTCGGGGGAAAGAGTAGGCCAGACCTCGCCCAGCGTGCGCCCCGCGAATTCGCCGGCGGCAAACGCGCACGCGTCGCCGGTCAGCCAGGCTTCGCCGATGGGTTCGGATTCACGGCCGCGATCCGGAAACAAAGGGGAAAGGCCGCGCGCGCCCCAGATGCGGGGAACGAAAATGGGAGCGAGCCGCGCAGGCGCGCGCCCCGGTCGGCTTGCGCCGTGGTTCACCTGGCGGCTTCCGCCATGGCAAAGAATTTTTCCAGGCGCCGCAAGCCTTCCTCGATACGCTCTATGGAGGTGGCGTAGGAAAGCCGCATGTAGCCGGGCGTGCCGAAAGCGTCGCCGGGCACCACGACCAGGTGCTGCTTTTCGAGCAGCACTTTCGCCAGCGCGGTGGCGTCCGCGATGCCGTTGCCCAGGTGCGCGGAAATATTCGGGTAGGCGTAAAACGCGCCGCCCGGTTCCACGCAAGTGACGCCGGGAATGGCGCGCAACCCGGAGACGATGCGGTCGCGCCGCCGCGAATATTCGGCCAGCATCGCGGTGACCGTGTCCATCGGCCCGGTCAGCGCTTCGATCGCTGCATATTGAGCGATCGAAGTGGGATTTGAAATGGACTGGCTCTGCACTTTCGTCATCGCGGAGATCAACTCCGGAGGGGCAAGCAGATAGCCGATGCGCCAGCCGGTCATTGCGAAAGTTTTTGACAGCGAACCGGCAACCAGGATGTATGGTTTCGATCCCGGAACGCCTGCCAACGAATACGGCTTCTCATTTCCGTACACGAAATGGGAGTAGCACTCGTCGGTCAGCAGCCAGATATTCTTGGCGCGGCAGAGTTCGTAGATTTTTACGAATTCGTCCTCCGGCACTACCGCGCCGCTCGGATTGCTCGGCGAATTGACGATCAGCACCCTCGTTTTGGGTGTAATCGCGCGCGAAACGTCCTCGGCGCGCAGGCGGAAGCCGTCTTTCGCATCGGTCATTACGGGCACGGGTGTCGCGCCGGTGTATTGAACCATGTCCGGATAGCTCACCCAGAACGGCGCGGGGATCAGGACTTCGTCGCCTGCTTCGAGCAGGCAGCAGAACGCGTTAAAAATCGCGTGCTTTGCGCCGGCCGTCACGATGCATTCCGGAACCGTGTAGGACGATCCGAATTGCGCCGCGTGCCAGTTGCAGATCGCTTCGCGCAGCGGGCCCACTCCCGGCGTCGGCGTGTACTTCGTGCGGCCCTGTTCCAGGGCACGCACGGCCGCCTTCCGGATGTGTTCGGGGGTCGGAAAGTCCGGTTCGCCCGGACCGAAGTCGGCCAGGTCGGCTCCCTGTGCCCGCAATTTTTCCGCCGCGGCTAGCACGGCAGCGGTCGGAGAAATGGAAATGCGATTCACGCGCGCAGCTAATTTCACGGTCTGACACTCCTTTGGGTTTAAATCCACGTCAAGAAAACTCTATTCCAATGATCGTGCCGCGCCACCAATCAGGCTGTCGCCTGTTCTACAGCACCTTCGCTCGTAGTCGGTCTTCCACCACTGGCGGGACCAATCCCTTGATCGACCCGCCGAGCTGGGCAATCTCGCGCACCAGCCGCGAACTTAGATAGCTGTAAGACAGAGCCGGCATCATGAACACGGTCTCCAGGCCCGGATGCAGCTTGCGGTTCATCAGCGCCATCTGCAACTCGTACTCGTAATCGGAAACCGCGCGGATGCCGCGCAAAATCACGTTCGCTTCGCGCAGCTTCGCGTATTCCACCAGTAGCCCGCTGAATACTTCGACTTCCACGTTGGGCCACGGCCGCACCACTTCGCGCAGCATTTCCACGCGCTCATCCAGCGAAAATAGCGGTTCCTTGTCGAAATTACGCAGCAGGCCGACAATCAACCGGTCAAAAATCTTGGCGCCGCGCTCGATCAAGTCGAGGTGGCCGTTGGTCACCGGATCGAACGACCCGGGATAAATTGCCAGGACCTGTTTCATGATTTTGCCTGCCTGCAAACCCGGGTCCGCGCTCTACGAGGAGCCCGGAAGCACATTGTAGCGAAAATCAGCGCGGAATATGCAAGGGAATTGATGCGGAGCCCCGTCCTAAATGTTGGCACACGACCCGATTTCGGAGGTCGGGGCTTCAGCCCCGACGGAAAGGGACGATCGAGAAGGGGTTTTAACCCCTGAAGCTTCAGGGGCTAAAGCCCACTTCATTTGGAACGTGAATGTCCGAGCTGAAGCTCGGACCTCCACCACCAAAACGACACGTCAGTACTTCGAGGATTTATCCGGTTGTGGGCCGTCGGATTCCTTCAGCGAAAAGCCTTCCTTGCTGGTGATAAATGTTTTGCCGTTGGACAACACGACGAGAGTAATCCGCCCAAATGGTTTGCCATTCTTGGCCGGTACCAGCGTGACGGTCACCTGGTCCCCGGGTTTGAACGACGCCTTCGCCCACCCAAGAGTCAGCATTTCCGCGGGATTTTGCGTCTCCGCGATCCAATGCACCACCTGGCCGCCTTCATTTTTTGCGTCAAATTGCAGCAGGCAATGAGGGTTGTACCAGTCCCATTCCGTGACGCTCGCCTTCATCGTGACCGGATTTTTCATGTCAAACACCGACGTTCCATGGTGCGCAAGCGCCGGCGAGGAAACACACAGGAGGCCCACGGCCAACGCGATCACCCCCACGATTCTCTTGCTCATGATCATTGCCTCCGTCGCAAACATATTTTTCCAGAACCGAAGCCAACCATTGTTTCAGCGTGTAGGCAAGCAACTCTCTGCTTTTCTCGCACGGTTCTGCGCACGCTATTTCGCGGGTTCATTGCCGTCGTTTGCGCTCGCCGGGCCCCCAAACAATTGATTGTATTTCTCGATCTCCATCGGAGAGCAATACATCTCCGTGACATCCATGTGCGGGTCCGCCAGGTTTAATGGAAACTTATTCATGGCGATCCATGGCTTGGTATACATTTTCGGGTCGTCAATAGTCACCGTGAGTTCCATGCGGTCCCGATTGACGCGATGGAAGCGCTCCTCGACGCGCACCTGGTCGCTGATGGGCCGCCCGGTGAGGTCCAGCCAGACTCTATCTTCCGGCATCGTTCCCACCGTCTGGACCACCAGCGTCGTGTCGTCCACCCATTTGCCTACCGAATATCCGTAAAATCGCGGCTCGCGAATTTCCTTTCCGATAAGCACGCCTCCATCCACCAGCTTGGGAAGCGTCCGTCCATCGGTCCAGATCACGCGCCAGGCCTGCGCATACTCGTACAAGACAGCCACTTTGTAGGGATTCTGCAGGATCTGCGTCTGCCGGAGATTATAGAAATCGACCCGGGGAAATCCTAGCGGCTCGCACTTATTCCGCGGATCGTTGGTCAGCGTGGGTGTGGTTTCCTCATGCCCGGTCAGGGGTCTATGCGATTTGTAGGTTTCCAGTCCGTAGGGAGTGTACGGAAGCTCATGCTCCGGCTTTCCATCGTTCGGCACGGCGCTCACGCCGAACGCCTGGATTCCAGCGGCAGGCCCGTTGGCCGGCACCCAGGTTCCGGAAATGTCATGGACCGGAGCGGACGCCGCGGCCGAGTTGCCGTTTTCGTGGGGCGCTGCTTGGCGAGGCCGTGCGTCCTGGGAAAATCCCGGCGCCGCCAGCGCCGGGACGGCCGCGAGTGCAATCAGCAGGATCTTAAGGCGATACGGCATTTTCGGGCCATCTCCGGTCAATCGGCTGAGGCTACATTTTTTCCGCCTTCTGCGCAACGGCTTTGCGCCCATCGTTTGTGATGCGGATCACTTTCGGCAGTGATTCGTAACACGGCAGAATCGTAACGAAGTGCATAACATACTCATGTTAGCTGGCGAATGTCCTTAAATCATGAGCGATCTTTCGCTATTCGGTGACAGACGGGGGCGGAGGCCAAAAACTAATAAGGCGAACTAACCCAACCGATCCCCCGCCTGCGCGCCGTTTCCACGCTTGCCTGAAGCAACCGAAATTTCCACGGAAGATTTCGCGGGAAAGTCTGTTCAATCGCGACCTGTGACATCGCGTTTGCAATTCCATCGTTCACGAAATGACCCTAATGTAGATCTTTTCATTACAACGCGAGGCGGATTGCGGGGCGGCCAATTTATTGGCATCATCCCAGGCGTTTTTGCAATTGCTCGCGGTAGCGCGCGGCGTCCACCGGTTGCTGCGCGACGCCGCTCTCGGCCGCCGCCTGCGCCACCGCAGGCGCTACCCATTGAAGCACGCGTGTGTCAAACGGTTTGGGGATGATGTACTCGGCGCCAAAGCCAAGCCGGTCCACTCCGTACACGCGGCAGAGGTATTCCGGCACGGGTTCCTTCGCCAGAGCCGCCAGGGCGCGCGTAGCCGCCAGCTTCATGGCTTCGTTGATGGCCGTGGCCTGGGTGTCCAGGGCCCCGCGAAAGATCGATGGGAAGCCGAGAATGTTATTCACCTGATTGGGATCGTCCGAACGGCCGCTGGCCATGATGATGTCGCTGCGCGCGGCCAAACCTTCCGCATACGCAAGCTCGGGATCCGGGTTTGCCAGCGCGAACACAATCGGGCGCGCCGCCATGGATTTCAGCATCTGTTGCGTGAATGCTCCCCGCACCGACACGCCCACCAGTACGTCCGAGTCCCTCACCACGTCAGCCAGCGTGCGCGCCGCGGTGTCCTGCGCAAAGCGCGATTTGTATGCGTTCATGCCTTCGGTCCGGCCCTTGTAAACGGCTCCTTTGGTGTCGCACAGAAACGTGTTCTCTCTTCGCGCGCCCAGCGAAACGAAGTGCTCCGCGCACGCGATCCCCGCCGCGCCCGCACCGTTGACGACGATCTTCGCCTTGGCGATGTCCTTGCCCGCGATTTCCAGGGCATTGATCAATGCCGCGCCGCAGATGATGGCCGTGCCGTGCTGGTCGTCATGGAACACGGGGATGCGCATTGTCTTCTTCAGCGTCTCTTCAATGTAGAAGCATTCCGGCGCCTTGATGTCTTCCAGATTGATGCCTCCGAATCCCGGCTCGATCAACTGGCATACCTTGATTACGTCGTCGGGATCATGGCTGCCGATTTCAATGTCAAATACGTCGACGTCCGCGAACCGCTTGAACAGCACGCCCTTGCCTTCCATCACGGGCTTTGCGGCAACCGCTCCGATGTCTCCCAGTCCCAGCACCGCCGTGCCGTTGGTGACCACGGCCACCAGGTTGCCTCGCCCGGTATATTTGAAGGCGTCGCGTGGATTTTTTTCAATCTGCAGGCAGGGTTCGGCCACACCCGGCGTGTAGGCCAGGCTCAGGTCGCGCTGCGTGGCGCACGCCTTCGTCGGTTTCATTTCGATTTTTCCGGGGCGCCCCTCGGAGTGGTAGTCCAGCGCTTCCTGTTTTGAGATGGGTTTCACGCTTGCTCCAGTAGTTGTCCGTAATCGTGTCTAACATCGGCGATCTTCAACATCGACTTTAACTTCCTGGCGGGATGCAAACAAACAATCCTTTGGATGAAAATCCCGAGGGCTCATTTTTCAATGGAGGTAAATCGTCCGGCACTCGAAAATCCAGGGATATGGGCATAAGATGGGTTACAATCACGATCTTATAAGGGGGCGAACGCCATGAAGACTCCACATTTGATCTGGATCGTCGCCTTTTTTCTTTGCGCGCCGGCGGTTCCTGTGATGCAGGCCGCGCCGCAGCAGTCCCGCGCCACCAAAGCTTCCGAGGGCGCGGCATCCTTTGCATTCGAGCCGCTGGACCAGTGGAAAGCCGCGGTTCTTGCAGGCGACAAAGCAGCGCTCACGAATTTCTACGCGACCTCTCCTGCGGCCTCCGCGAAGACTCCTCAAGGTGAAACCCAGGATCCCGCCGAGGAGCCCGCATTCTGGTCCGCGCTTAAGCCGCAGGGCCTCGATCGCCTGGACGTGAAAGTGCTCGAAGTGAAGACGCCGCAGCCCGGCATGATGTCGCTGTATCTGCGATTTGAAGCTGGGGTTAAGACCAGCGACGGAGAAAAAACGGGGATCATATCGGCTGGCCAGATTTGGCTGCAGAAGCTGGGAGAATGGAAGATCGTCAGGACGCAAAGAGGCGACATTGCCCCCAAGCCGGTCCGGCGATTGCCGGAACCTGCAAAGCCCAATACGGCGCTCTATGCCGACCCCGCGGAGGGCCCGATCGAGATCTCCGCCGCGCTGGCCGCTGCTACCAAGGACCACAAGAGAGTCCTGCTGATCTTCGGCGGCAATTGGTGCTATGACTGCCATGTCCTGGACACGACGTTTCACACCAAGGAATTCGCTCCGCTGGTCAATGCCAACTTCCACGTCGTGCACGTCAACATCGGGAATTACGACGTCAACCTGGACCTTGCCAAAAAGTACGAAATCCCTTTGGAAAAAGGAGTTCCCAGCCTGGCCGTCCTGGACCCGGATGGCACGCTGCTGGTCAGCATGAAAAATGGCGAGTTTGAATCCACCGTGCGGATCGGCCCCCAGGACGTTCTCGATTTCCTGAACAAATGGAAGCCCAACCGCGGGGGCTGAAACTATCTCCCGAAGTCCGCAGTCGCCGGTTGCCATACACCGTTCGAGTCGGAGCCTTCCCCATTCGCCCCCGATTTTTAGCACTTCATTGCTTCAGGTTTGACCTATGCGACCAATCCGGTCGTAATGTAACAAGCTGATGTCAGAGAGGTTGAACGTAGTGGCATCGCTTGACATTCGGCAGGACCAGGGTTTATTATTCATTTGCGACTAGTTTGGTCGCATATCCAAATGTTGAAGCTTTCCAAGAAGGCGGATTACGCCTTGATCGCCGTACGGCATCTGGCTACGCATGGCGCGGAGCGCTCGCAGAGCGCATCCGATATTGCGGAGGC
This sequence comes from Terriglobia bacterium, assembly GCA_020073375.1. Classification (GTDB taxonomy): domain Bacteria; phylum Acidobacteriota; class Terriglobia; order Acidiferrales; family UBA7541; genus Palsa-360. The sequence goes on from JAIQFG010000028.1 coordinate 37,254, forward strand.
GTACGGAATTTCCGCCACACTTCTGGCAAAGGTGCTGCAAAGGCTGGCCAAGCACGGCCTGGTCACCGCGCGACATGGATCGAGCGGCGGCTACCAACTGGCCCGTGCTCCGAAGGATATTTCCGCCCTGGAAGTGATCAGCGCGGTCGATGGGCCGCTGGTGATCACGTCTTGCGTCACCAGCCACGGCAACTGCGGGCAGAGTTCCACGTGCACGGTCCGCGAACCGCTGCGCCGGGTGAATGAGAGCATCGCCCAGGTATTGCGCGCGGTCACGATTTCGCAAATGACCGAGGACTCGCCTGACGCCGAACTGGTCGGGCTGTCGACATAAGTTTTGCCGTACGCGGGCTGCACCCGCACCCGGCGGCAATGAAGAACCTGAGTTCAGGGGATTGTAGAAACCGAGGGAGAAGCCAGCATGGCGATTAAACTGCCGATTTACATGGATTACCACGCCACCACTCCGGTGGACCCGCGCGTGGTCGATACGATGCTGCCGTACTTTCATGAGAAGTTCGGCAACGCAGCCAGCCGCAACCACTCGTTCGGCTGGACGGCCGAGGAAGCGGTGGAAAACGCGCGCGCGCAGATCGCGAGCCTGATCAACGCGTCGCCCAAGGAGATCATCTTCACCAGCGGCGCCACCGAATCGAACAACCTGGCCATCAAGGGCGCCGCGGAAATGTATCGCGAGAAGGGCAATCACATCATCACGCAAGTGATCGAGCACAAGGCCGTGCTCGATACCTGCAAGCGCCTGGAGAAATACGGCTACGAAGTGACCTACCTGCCCGTGGCCAAGGACGGCCGCATCGATCTGGACGACCTGCGCAAGGCCATCACCAAGAAAACCATTCTCATCTCCATCATGTACGCCAATAACGAAATTGGCGTGATCCAGCCGGTCCAGGAAATTGGCAAGATCGCCAAGGAACACGGCATCCTGTTCCACAGCGACGCCGTGCAGGCGCTGGGAAAAATTCCCATCGACGTGCAAAAAGACAATCTCGACATGATTTCCCTGACCGCGCACAAACTCTATGGCCCGAAGGGTTGCGGCGCGCTTTACGTGCGCCGGCGCAACCCGCGCGTGCAGCTTTCCGCGCAGATCGACGGCGGCGGGCACGAGCGCGGCATGCGTTCGGGCACGCTGAACGTTCCCGGAATCGTCGGCTTCGGCAAGGCCGCCGAGCTTTGCCAGCAGGAAATGGCTGCGGAAAGCGCCCGCCTGGGCGGCCTGCGCGACCGCCTGAAGGACGCCATCTTCGGCAAACTCGACGAGGTCTATATCAACGGCTCGATGACCCATCGCCTGCCGCACAACATCAATATCAGCTTCGCGTTCGTCGAAGGCGAATCGCTCCTCATGGGCATCAACGACATCGCCGTATCCAGCGGCTCGGCCTGCACCTCGGCTACGCTGGAACCCAGCTACGTGCTCAAGGCGCTGGGCGTCGGGGAGGATCTTGCGCACACTTCGATCCGCTTCGGCCTGGGCAGGTTCAATACGCAGGAGGAAGTGGATTACGTTTCCAGCCGCGTGATTGAGGTCGTCGAGCGGCTGCGCGAGTTGTCTCCGCTCTACGAAATGGCAAAGGAAGGCATTGACCTGAGCAAGCTGAACTGGAAGACAGCGGCAGAGCACTAAAGAGTTTTGTGAAGATATTCATCCGTATCCATTGGAGGGAGAAACAAAATGGCGTATTCCGATAAGGTAGTCGATCACTACGAGCATCCGCGCAACGTCGGCACCCTGCCCAAGGACGATCCGAATGTAGGGACCGGCCTGGTGGGCGCGCCCGAATGCGGCGACGTCATGCGGCTGCAGATGAAGATCAATCCCGAAACGCAGGTCATCGAAGAAGCCAAGTTCAAGACCTTCGGCTGCGGCTCGGCGATTGCCAGCTCCTCGCTCGCCACCGAGTGGGTCAAGGGCAAGACCGTTGCCGAGGCCCTGGCCATCTCGAATACGGACATCGTCCGCGAGCTGAGCCTGCCTCCGGTGAAGATCCACTGCTCGGTGCTCGCCGAAGACGCGATCAAGGCGGCCATCGAGGACTGGAAAAAGAAGAAGGAAGTTTCCGAGCCTGCCGCCAACGCGACCGCCGGAAACTGACAGTCATCTAAGTAAGCGCGTCTTGTGGGTCGCGGCTTTAGCCGCGACGTTTAGAGACGAGCAAGGGGGGCTTCAGCCCCTGACACCGCGCCGAGCTGCACCAAAACATCGGCGCACGAGGTCTTTGGGGAACGGTCATGATTCACGTAACGGAAAAAGCGGCAAGCAAGATTCAGGAATTGCTCGCCAAGGAAGGCGTTCCGGCCCAGACCGGCGGCCTGCGCGTGGGCGTGCAGGGCGGCGGCTGCTCCGGGCTCACCTACGCGATGCGCCTGGAGACGCAGGCGCGCGATCGCGACAAGGTTGTCGAGGAAAACGGCGCCAGGCTTTTCGTCGACCCGAAAAGCTATCTCTACCTGCACGAAACCACGCTCGATTATCAGGAAGACCTGATGCGCCGCGGTTTCGTTTTTCAGAATCCGCAGGCGTCGCGCAGTTGCGGTTGTGGCACTTCGTTTACCGCGTAGGTTTTTTTTTGTCGCGCGGAGCTGTTGGCGCGTTTTTTCAGGGGATATCGGCTTCTCTCTCAGGGTAATCGAAAGCGCTTCCGCTTATAGTTCCACCAAGGAGAGCGAAACGCGTGGTTGGCCGGGAGGTGAGCCCGCCAGCCATTTTTTTTTGTGCTTTTTAGTAGCACAGGCATCAGCCTGTGGATTTTAGTTTGAGCAGGCCCAAACCCCACAGGCTGAAGCCTGTGCTACTGGCGTCGCTGCTTGAATCTGATTTTATGAGCGCACCAACCACAACCGCCGCGACGTCCGCCACCTGCGCGAATTGCTCCGCGCCCACCGGCGGGGCGCACTTCTGCCCCTCGTGCGGCAAAATTCAGCCGTTGCCGCGTGGCACGGATTTTTTCTCGTTTTTCGGCCTGCCCCAAAAGCTCACGGTCGACCTGGAGCAGCTCGAGCAGCGATTTCATTCGCTCTCCTGGAAGCTCCACCCGGACCATTTCGCGCGCGCTTCCGACGACGAACGCCAGCTCTCGCTCGATCGTTCCTCGCTGTTGAACGACGCCTATCGCACGCTGCGCGATCCGGTCGCGCGCGTCGAATACCTGCTCGGCCTGGCCGGAATGCGCAAGGAAGGCCAGAAAAAGCAGCAGGCGCCGCCCGAACTGCTCGAGGAAGTTTTCGAGCTGAACGAATCGCTCGACGAGCTGCGCGAAGCGCGCGCCTCGGGCGGAACCGCGGCCGCCATGGCCGGACTGCGCGCCAAACTTGAAGCCGCGCAGCACAAATTTGAAGCATCGCTCGCCGCCGTCGATCAGGAACTGGCGCGCGTCTCCGCCGAATGGGATGCCGCTCTCGATTCCGGAGCGGACGAGACTGCGAGCAGGAAATTGATGGAGAAAATGAACGAAGTATTGAACCGCCGTTCGTACATCCGGAACCTGGTGAACGGCGTGAGGCAGGAACTGGCGGAATCGTGATTTGTGATTCGTGATTCGTAAATCGTGACAAACGTCCGAATCGGCTGTTGTTTTCACGAATTACGAATCACGAATCACAAATCACTCGCAACCGGAGCTCGAATACGAAATGCCCAGAACCGTCGGCATCGATCTCGGCACCACCTACAGCCTGATCGCGTATCAGGATAAGCGCGAAGGCCGCCCGAAGTGCATCCCGGGCCCGTACGGCACGCCGCTGTGCCCTTCGGTGGTAAGCGTGGACGCGGACGGCTCGATCATCGTCGGCGAGCCCGCGCGGCGGCGGCTGCTGACGCAATCCGAGCGCACGATTTATTCCGTGAAGCGCCTGATGGGACGCGGCCCGGCCGACGTGCAGGACGAACTCAAGATTTTTCCTTTCCGCATCGATCCGGCAAGCAAAAATGTAATTCGCGTGCGCCTGGGCGATCGGGTGTTCACGCCGCCGGAAATTTCCGCGTTCATCCTGCGCGAGCTGAAGAGCTGGGCCGACGAATATTTTCAGGACGTGGTGGACCGCGCTGTGATCACCGTACCCGCGTATTTCAACGATGCGCAGCGCCAGGCCACGCGAGATGCCGGGCGCCTCGCGGGACTCGAAGTCCTGCGCCTGGTGAACGAGCCGACGGCCGCGGCCCTCGCCTACGGTCTGCACGAACAAAAGCGCGGGCGCGTGGCCGTCTACGATTTCGGCGGCGGCACGTTTGACATTTCCATTCTCAAATTGATTTCGACCACCGAAGGCGACATTTACCAGGTGCTCTCGACCAACGGCGATACGCACCTGGGCGGCGACGACATTGACAACGCGCTGCAGGCGCTGGCGCGCGAGGAACTCAGCAAGCAGGGCGTGGACCTGGCCGCGCACCCCGACACCGTGCAGGAACTGCGCAAGGCGCTGATCGCGGCCAAGCATGAACTATCCGATGCCGCCAAAACCACGGTGAAATTTCCACTGCCCGATGGCGGGGACGCGGCTCTACTTGGAGCCCGGCAAAAGACTGTCTATTTCCGCGAAATCACGCGCGCCGAGTACGACCGCATCATTCGCCCCATCGTGGACCGCACCATGGGGCCCGTGCGCCAGGCGCTGGCCGACGCCAAGCTCACCTCCGCCGAGATCGAGGAAGTCGTGCTGGTCGGCGGCTCCACGCGTGTGCCGCTGGTGCGCAGCACTGTTGAGGAATTTTTCGGCCGCCGCCCGCACGCCGAACTTAATCCCGACGAAGTCGTTGCGCTGGGCGCGGCCGTGCAGGCCGATATTCTCGAAGGTGGCGTGAACGATATGTTGCTCCTGGATGTGACGCCGCTTTCGTTGGGCATCGAGACCATGGGCGGCGTGGTCGCTAAGATCATTCCGCGCAACTCCACCGTTCCGGCCAGCGCCCAGGAAATGTTCACCACGGGCGTCGAGAACCAGACCGGAATCGACATTCATGTGCTCCAGGGCGAGCGCGAACTGGCTAAGGATTGCCGGTCTCTCGCGCGGTTCCAGTTGAAGGTTCCTCCTGGCCCCGCGGGCCTCGCGCGCATCGAAGTAAAATTCCTGATCGATGCCAGCGGCATCCTGCAGGTGGCCGCGCGCGATTTGCGCACCGGGGAAGAACACAAAATCGATGTGCAGCCGAGCTACGGTCTGGACGACGCCGCGGTCGAGCGCATGCTCGAAGAATCAATCGAATTCGCCGAGCAGGATTTTTCCGAGCGTCAGTTGATCGAGGCGCGCAACGAAGCCGAAACCGTGCTCCAGGCCACCGAAAAGGCACTGGCGCGCGAACAGGAGGAAGCCCCCGGCGATATGCCGGCCGAGGAGCGCCACGCGCTCAACGGCGCCGTGACATCATTGCGCGAAGCCGTCGCCGGCAAGGACTACAAGCGAATCCGCGCCTTCGTCGACGTGCTGAACCAGGCCACCATGCCGCTCGCCGAGCGCATGATGAATCGCGCCCTGGGCGCCGCCCTCGAAGGGAAGAATTTAGGCGAAGTCTGAAGTCAGGTGGCACAGGCTTCAGCCTGTGCGGTTTCTATTTTTTCAGGTTCTGAAAAGCACAGGCTGAAGCCTGAGCCACCGAGTGCCGGAGCATTCGGAAGGAGACAACCATGGGCGGCAGCAATCCGTACATCGAACAAGTCAAATATTCGCCCGCGACGAAGAAATTCAAGGTGACGTTTGTCCGCGAGGGCAAAACCTTCGAGGTCGACCCTGAAAAAGTTCCCTACGCGCGCGAAGGTCTGCCGGGAAGCATTTTGGATATCGCCACGGGTTTTCACATGGGCCTGGACCACGCCTGCGGCGGCGTCTGCGCTTGCTCCACGTGCCATGTGATCGTGCATGAGGGCCTCGAGTCCTGCAACGAACCCACCGATGCTGAGCTCGACCAACTCGATGACGCGCCCGGGCTGACGGTGAAGTCGCGCCTGGGATGCCAGTGCGTCCCCGACGGCTCGCGCGATCTGGTCGTCGAGATTCCCGAGTGGAACAAGAACTACGCCAAGGAAGCGGAGCACTAAAATAAATTGACGGGGGTTTGTGCCAACAACCAACCCATCGTCATTCCGAGGGCCAGCTCCTGGCCCAAGGAATCCCTGCTGGGTTACTTGGCCGTGGCAGGCCGGCGTCACGCACCGCCGCTTGCGGCGGACAAAATTCAAGATTTTGAATCTTCAAGGAGACACCCGAAATGCCGGCCACATTTGACTGGGATGACACCGAGGAAATCGGAATTCAGCTCGCCGACGCGCATCCGGATACCGATCCGCTGACGGTGCGCTTCACCGACCTGCACAAATGGGTCACCAGCCTGATAGGGTTTACCGGCGATCCCAAGCAATCCAATGAAGGCAAGCTCGAAGCGATCCAGATGGCCTGGCTGGAGGAGCACAACGATCGGAAGGCGTGATTGGTGACTGGTGACTAGTGACTGGTAATTCGTGGATCGTTCGGGCCGGCGACAGCGTGTGAGGGATCGTCCTTTGAATCTCAACTTCCAACTTTCGGCTTGTAACTGCTCTAGTCCGGCTTGTCAATTCCGCGGGTTTCCTCTACTCTAGTCGTTCCACATATTTCACGATTGTGGCGCTATGGTGCAAAGGTTAGCACGTGGCCCTTTCAAGGCCAAAATGCGGGTTCGATTCCCGCTAGCGCTACCACAGTTTTTCGCAGGCAGTCGGCTGTCTCCCGTGAGCAATGCCATCGACGGGATTTCTCCACTTTGAAGGTCCAAATCCACGTCCGGGCATGTATTCGGGGGATTTCCGAATCCCCGGGGTGAGTCTACCTGGACGCCCCGCAGCCAGGAAGTCCGGGACCGAATGTGGAAACTGTTTTCATGTGGTTTCCCGCAGGTGGTTCGGGAAACGGGCCCCACGGCGGGGTAGCCCGTTACTAGTAACTAAGCCTATTGTATATATTAGTTTGCGCAGCCTTTGGTCCTGAAATTTGCCCCTAATAATCCTCCCGTCTGGCAGGGCGATTGCTATATCATCAGCGTCACAAGTGATATAAGCGGCGTTAGCCTATTCGGCCGCTCCCAAGCAACAAGGATTTGGAAAGGGAGCCAATCATCGGCCAGGGATTAGGGACAATCCATTGAGCATGAGCTCCTTAAAATACTTGCCGGGACGCGTGATCTGGCGCATGCCGTTCCCGTTCCGCCTCGCGAACGCGATCAATCCCAGCTACACGCTGAGGTGCGTCCTGTACCATGACATTTCGGACACGACATCGACCTTCACCAACGGCTTGGGCGTGACCGTCAGCAGGAAATCGTTCGAGGACGACATCCGTTTTCTCGCGAAATACTACACTCCCGTGACGCTGGATGAGGCCCTGCATCCTCCCGCAATTCCCAAGAGGAATTACCGGCCGGTCCTTCTGACCTTTGACGATGCCTACGCATCTGTCGCCACGGAAGCGGCTCCCCTCTGCCAGAAATACGGGGTTCCGGCCGTGTTTTTTGTCAACTCGCGGTTCGTCGGCAATCAGGACCTGGCCCTGGACAACCTGATCTGCCACGTCGCGAACACCCGGGGAATGGACGCGGTCAACATAGCGGCGTCCGAGGCGGAAAAGTCCCCCGTGAATTTGAACAGCGTCAACGATGCCTGCGGCGAATTTCTGCCGCGGGTATGGGGCGCGCAGCGGGAAACGTTCCGGCAGGCTCTGGTGGACGCCACCGGGCAAAGCATAAAGGAATTGGCCGAGCAGGCCGGGTTGTACATGAGTCTCCACCAGCTGCGTTCGCTGGCCTCCTTCAATTTTGAGATTGGAAACCACACCTATTCGCATGTGTACGGGCGAAATCTCGCGGGCAATGATTTTGCGGAGGAGATCGGCCGCAACAAATCCACATTGGAATCGATGACCGGAAAGCCGATTCGCACTTTCAGCGCTCCCTATGGCGCCGCGATTGACCTGCCCGGCCGGCTGGTGGAATACCTGCGGCAATTGAAGCATGAGTCCGCCTTCCTGGTGGAAAGCTCGGTGAATAATCCGGGCACGGATCCAATGCGCCTGCTGCGCGTCAGCGTGCAGGTGTCGAGCAACGCGGATTTGTTTTCGGAACTGGAAATCATGCCGCGCCTGCGGTCGATCCGCGACGCGCTGTTTCGCAGGCCGGCGAGCGCCAGCCCCGCGGCCACGCAGGCTCGGGTCGCTGCGGACTAGACTGGAATGTTGCGGTTCGCAACCGCGGAGTTTTGCCGATCTTGGAGAAGCCGATGGACAAGGACAGGCTGAACAAACCGAGAATCGTCCTGATCACGGGCGATGATCTGGAACATCGTTATCTGGCCAACACGCTGTCGGCCTCGCTGAATCTGGCGGGCATCGTGGTGGATCACGGGAAACCGCAGGGCAAACTCGAGCGCGCCCGCAAGCTCTGGAAGCGATACACCGTTGCGCAAATGCTCAGCCGCGCCGTCCTGCTCATGCTGAGGGCCGCCTGGCGGGACAGCTCGCGGGCCATCGAGGACGTCACGAAAGTTTTCGGCGCCTCCAATTGTTCGCAGTTCTCGCGCGACGATCTGGTGTCTCACGTCCATGGAATCAACACGCCGGAAGGCGTCGGCGTCGTGACTTCGCTGCAGCCGGATATTCTGCTCATCTTTGGCACCGGGATTGTCGGCAAGAAAGTTCTTTCTCTTCCCAGCCGCATTGCCCTGAATATGCACACCGGCATTTCGCCCATTTATCGCGGATGCGATTGCACCTTCTGGCCGGTGCATAACGGCGAACTGCACATGCTCGGTGCGACTGTGCACGAGTGCACCCCATTGGTCGATGGAGGAAAGATCTTCGCGACCGCCCGGGCCTCGGTCGAAGCCGGGGATTCGCTGTTCTCCATTTTTGCCCGGTGCGTCAAGACCGGCGCGAATCTGTACGCCCAAACCGTACAGCAATTTATCGGCGCCAGCCCCGAAGGATCGGCGCAGGATCTCACCCTTGGCAAGGAATACAAGGGTTTTGAGAGGGGCTTGAGCGCGGAATGGACCACCCGCCGGAAAATTAAGGCCGGGCTGATCCGCGAGTACGTCCAATCTTCGGTCGAATCTCAGCCTTGTACTTCCTAGCGGATTGACGGAAGCCTGGGGCGCCTGCCTCTGCCGCACCTTTACCTTTCACTAAAAAATGGCAAATTAATTCGTGGTGGATTCTGTTAGGGCAGACACTCTTGTCTGTCCGGTTTTGGGCGTGACAACGAGAATCTAAACCGGACAGACAAGAGTGTCTGCCCTACGCAAACCGGCCAACGGCAAATTGCATCCATCCCAATTCGCTCCAACAATTGACAGGGCAGATGCTAAGTTGTAGGTTGATGCGGCTTCGGCACCAACCTGGCCACATGAATCCCGTCATTATCACCGCGGCGTTGACCGGCCCTATTGCCACCAAAGCGGACAATCCCGGACTGCCCGTCACGCCCGAGGAAATCGCCGCAGCCGCGGCGGCCGCCTGCCAGGCGGGCGCCAGCGTCGCGCACATTCACTTGCGCGATGAGCACGGGCGCCCGACCGCCGATTTGAGTATCGCGCGGCGCGTTCTCGACCTGATTCGCGAGCAGTCGCCGATTCTGGTTCAGCTTTCCACCGGCGTCGGCCTCGACGTTCCGTTTGAGGAGCGCGAAAAACTGGTGGAGCTCCGCCCGCGCATGGCGACGCTCAATCCGTGCACCATGTCGTTCAGCGCCGGCGAATTCCGGAATCCGCCTCAGGGAGTCCGCCGGCTGGCGGGGCGCATGATGGAACTCGGGGTAAAAGCGGAGCTGGAGATTTACGATTCCGGCCACGCCGATTTCTGCAACGTTCTGCTGCAGGAAGGACTGCTTGCCGAGCCGCTGCAATTTTCCATCGTGATGGGCGTGCGCGGAGGAATGGCCGCGACTGCCGAAAACCTGTTGCATACGCTGCGCAAATTGCCCCCCGGCGCGATCTGGCAGGCCATTGCCATCGGAAGAGGGAACCTGAATCTGACGGCAATCGCAATCGCCATGGGCGGCAACGCCCGCACGGGCCTTGAAGATACACTCTATCTGCGAAAGGGCGAGCTTGCGCCGGATAATTCCGCGCTTGTGAAGCGGCTGGCCGGGGTTTGCAAGTCCCTGGAGCATCCGGTAGCCACCGTGAGTCAAGCGGAAGAACTTCTCTCCCTTTCTCGCGGTGTGTCCCGCAATTAGATCGAATCGCATGCCTCTTTTCCGAGCGGTCCGTCGGAAAACCTTCTTGAAATTCGGCGGAACATCTCCATCAGGGGCGGCGGCAGTCCTGCAGATGGTGCCCAGCCGTGGGATTTCTGAGGCGGCGTGCGGGGAAGATCAACTTCGCATCCGAATCGAGGTTGGAACGGCGCGTGATTCGGATTGGGAATCGAGCGCATGGGTATCGCGCCAGTATATCTATGAAACCAAATGACATGTCTGCACGCTGAAATTTCTAACTGCGGCTTAAAACCATCCCCCTCAAGCAGTTAGAACGTATCGAGATGCCCGGAATCGTTTTGGGCAGATTCTATCCAATTAGATTTTGGGAGAGTCTTTCCCATCTTCGTAAAACTCATCTATCTATAATGTAATAAAACACTTATGCGTAGTCCGCACTCTGGCCGGGCAGTTGCTACATCCACAGTGCATTCCCTGACGGAAAGATTTCGAAAGGCGAGGCAGGAAAGGATTCTCAACATGAACCAAGCACAACAACACGGGGATCGCCAGGTCAGGCGCCGGCTTTCAGGGAACGCGCGCGGCTTCTCGCTCATTGAGATCGTTATCGTGCTGTTGGTCGGAAGCATCCTGACGGCAATGGCCATCCCGCAGGTCAAATCCAGCTTGAACACCTACAGGCTGAACAGCGCGGTGGCCATGGCCAAATGGTCGATCCAGTCCACCCGGTTTCAGGCGCTGATGAAAGGCTATCCCTACCAGGTGGCATTCAGCGCCACGAACTTCAATTATCAGATTCAGAATTTGCCCAGCGGCACAACGTACTCGAATGTCGGCGGCACGGTGCCACTGGCGAGCTGGCCGATGACCCTGAGCGCGAATACGACGCTCCGGTTCCTGCCTAACGGCTCGGTGAACGCGCCAGTCGGCGGACTCAGCTTCAACATCACTTATCAAGGAACTACGAAAACTATCACGGTGTCAAACTATGGAAACGTTACGGTTACACCCTAAGCGAAACCGCGAAACCGGTTTCTCGATTCTGGAACTGCTCATCGCCATCACGGTGCTGGCGGTCGGCCTGTCGTCGATGGCCGCGCTGGTCGCATCCAGCCTTGGCGGCACGGAGAAGGCCCGGTACATGGCCTTGGCCACGACCCTGGCTTCCGAAAAGCTGGAGGACCTGAACCGCTGGCCGGCCGACGATTCCACCGGACATGTCGCCATCGGCGGAAGCCTGACCACGGACACCACCGTGGGCACCGTGCGGTATTACGACGATATTGACCTTTCCAATACCACCGGACAGGTTTCGGAAACCGTGGCGACCGCCGGCGGCTATTCCAGCGTGATCCACAAGTCCACGGGCGAAGTCATCCCGTCGTCCAATACCTCCGCGCCAAGCGGATCCGGAACGATTGGATTCCATCGCCGCTGGGTCATTGAATCGGGTCCTGTGGTGAACAGTATCACGCTGACCGGGAGCCGGCGCGTAACGGTTTTTGTTACCAGCCAGAATCTAGTTCCCCCTGTCTCCTTTCAACTAAGCCTGGTGCGGCCATGAGGGAATCC
>JAIQFG010000115.1 GCA_020073375.1 Terriglobia bacterium
AAATAAATGGTCAGTGTGCATTTTGCGCCGACTGCAAGGCTCGCCGGACAGTTTTGGGTTAAGGGGAAATTGTTGCCATTCGTTCCGCCCACAGTGATGCTGCTGATCGAGAGCGAACCGGTGCCGCTGTTCGTCATCACGAGCAAGAACGGCGTGCTTAATGTATTGACGAATTCGCTTCCCATATACACGGAGGTGTAAGGTAAGGAAACTACCGGTGTTCCGGCAGATAGCGCAGTCCCCGTCAAGGTTACGGTCTGAGAGCCGCTTCCGGCGTTGTCCGTGATCACAATGCTGCCGGTGCGCGTGCCCGTGGCGGTCGGCTTGAAATAAATGGTCAGTGTGCATTTTGCGCCGGCAGCCAGGCTCGCTGGACAGTTTTGGGTTAAGGGAAAATTGTTGCCGTTCGTTCCCGTCACCGAGATGCTGTTTATCAATAGCGAACCGGTGCCGCTGTTGGTCATTACGAGCAAGAACGGCGTGCTCAAGGTATTGACATATTCGCTTCCCATATACACGGAGGTGTGGGGCAAGGAAACTGCCGGCGTTCCGGATGTGGCGGCTAGACCGGTGCCCGTCAAGGTTACGTACTGAGTTCCGGCACCGTCGGTGATGACGATTTGGGCGTCGCGGGCGCCGGTTGCCAGCGGCTTGAACGAAACGGTCATTGTGCAGCTTGCTCCGGCGGCAAGGCTTGTGGGGCAGTTCCTGGTCAGCGGGAAATCCGCGCTGTTGAGTCCCCCGACTCCGATATTGGTGATCGCGAGAGCGCCGGTACCTGAGTTTGTCATGGTCACTGTGGTCGGGGTCGTCGATTGATTCACCACCTCGCTGCCCATGGCAAGGCCGGTATGGGACAAGGAAACGGTGCCTGTGAACGTGGCTCGGAGGACGTCCAGCGTAATGTTCTGCAATACGGCCGAGTTTTCGTAGCACGTCGGCAGCCTGGAGGGTGTGCAGATGCGCGTGCTGCTGGTCCAGGACGGCCAGTCCTGCGGGTCACCGAAATAACCGAAGAAAAATTCCAGTCCGTAAATCGTGCCTTGCTTCAGCAGGCTCGACTGACTTTGCAGCAATTCCTTGTACAGGGACTGCTCCTGCGACCACGTGCAGTGCACCGTGCCTTGGTACGCGCAGGGCAGATAGTCCATTCGGTCGTACGGATATGCGCCGGCAATAATCCTGGCGTTGGGAAAAATGGATTTCGCCGTAGCCACATAGGATGCGTAGTTCGGCGCATTCTCCCGGTAATGAACGTAGAGATGCACATAACCGATTTCCGCGCGCAACGCCGCCGGCAACACAGCGTTGGTGAGTGCCGCGTGGGTCAGCGAATCTTCATAGATGGTTACGCCGAACGCCAGATTCGGGTTGGCGGACTTCGCCGCGGCGATCACGTCGCTCACGAACGCCGCCGGGTTCGGCAAGGTGCCGGCAATCTGATCGTTTTCAATCTTGTTCACGAAATCGTCAAAGCCGATTTCGACCATCATTTTGTGGGAAAGGCTGAGCGTGCTGTACTCCTTGGCCCAGGCCACCGAAGTGCTGGGGTCAAAAGGAAAGGAGACGTAATAAGTCTTGGCGCCGGAAAGATTGGCAACATTATCAAGCCACGGCTCGCACTGCGTCGGGTAAATCGAGCAACCTTCACGCATAGCCGTTACGCCCAACGAAGTATTCCAGGAAGAGACATTTTGTCCCCACGTCATGATGTTGGGTTTGGTTTGAGCGGACGCGCTTCGCAGGAAAATGCCCGCGACAACTAGAAACAAACTGAGGCAAAAAACGAATTTCCGCAGTGCTGTCTTGAATCCCTTCATGGTTACCTTCCCAAAATTAAGATGGTTACATCCGATTCAGCCTCCTGGCCGAACACAAAAACAACGTCACCGCATCAGCACGCCAAAAACGTGCGACGGCACGCACGAATAAGGTCGTTGTCGGCCTAGCTTGATGCAGCTTTCGACTTAGCAGGTGTGCAGGTCCCTGAAAGACAGAACACTGCATATGAAGGTGGGCATAAAGAACCTACCATACGCCTTCGGAGAGTTGCAATGGCCGTTTGGTTAGGTGGGTCGAAAGTCGCTGGGTGACTTGTATAATGCCGTCCGTTGGCTTCGCTTTGCAGAGCGAACACAAAATACATAGGTAGGAGTGGTGCGCCGGAGACCCGTCTAGGCGGGGAACACCCGGCGTACTTTTCATGGCAGACCAGAGCCAAAATTTAGTTGCTGGTTGTGGTGTCCCTTATCAAGCCGGAAGCGCCTCCCGACCCGCACAATGATATTCAGCTGGGACCAAGAGTAAAATTTCCGCCAGCCCCATCTCGGCCCCGTTCGAGCAGCCGACAAAATACGAGCGACGTTCCGCTTGGTTATGGGATCGTTATCTTGATTTGCAAATTTCGACTAATCGACCGTGAAGGATAGCTGAATCGTTTGAGCCGGGTTGGCCGAATTGGAAGAAGTTCCCGTCACTGTGATTGTGTATGAGCCGGAAGGAGTGCCCGATTGGGATGGTGGTGTTCCCGTCGGGGTAGTTCCGGAGCCCGCGCCGCCACAGGATAGCAGGCCCATCGCGACGCCCACTAAAACCACAAACGGGAGGACCCGGCGCTGCTTCACCGGCAGCCCGAATATCTGCAACAAGACCAGCAAACTGAATAGTATCAATACCAATGTGAAGCCGTAATTCCAGGTGGCCCTGATCAGCATATGCGGCCCCGGCACGCCCGGCGGAATTGAGGACCGTGCCGTCGTCTGGACCTTAACGCGCAGCGATTGGGGAACACCGGTCACGGTCGCGACAGACGGTGAAAATGAGCAGGTCGTCTGCGCGGGCAGGCCGGAGCAGGTAAACGAAACCGTGTCGTTTGACGCCGCACCAGAAATCAGGCTGAAATCAAAAAGAACCGGCTGACCCGCAGGGGCGACTTGCCCATTCCCGTTGGTGGGGCGCAAAGTAAAATCCGTTCCCGATCCGGTGAGTTGAACTGTTTGCGGCGCGTTCGTGGCGTCGTCGTGTATCACCATCGTTCCAATGAAGTGGCTCAAAGAGGTCGGTTGAAAGGAGACGGATATGGTGCAAGGGACACCGACCGCAATGCTGGCCGGGCACTCATTCTGTTCCCGGAAAATTGGAGAGGACATGTCGAACCCTTGCAATTTTACGGGAGCATTCACCGCGCTAAGAGTGATCGACAACGGCAAAGTCTGGTTCAAAAGGACGCTGCCAAAATCCAGGTTTGAGGAGGAAAGCGAGACGCTGGGTGGAAGCGTTCCTACTCCGCTTAAACCCACTGTCTGCGGGGAATTGGGCAGGTTATCGGCGATGGAAAGCGTGCCGGACCGCAGTCCTGTGGCGGTCGGAAGGAACATCACTTCAATGTTGCAAGAACCCCCCGGGGGAAGCGCAACACCGCAATCATTGGATTCCGAAAAATCGCCGCTTGTGGAGATCGTTGAAATTGATAATGCCGCGGCATACCGATTTGTCAGCAAAACGGTGACCGGGGCGCCCGCGGATCCGACCACCTGATTATCGAAGAAAACATTGGGAGGTGATAACTTTATTACTGTTCCCGTGCCTGTGCCGGAGAGATTTATTACTTGAGGGCTTCCTGCGGCATCGTCCTGAAGCGTAATCTGACCGGCGGCGCCACCGACGATCACCGGTGAGAACGTCACGCTGATCGTGCAACTGGCTCCGACCGCCAGCGAGGATCCGCAAGTGTTGGTCTGGGCATAAGGGCCCGAGGCGGAAACAGACTGGAAATGAACGGGACTGCCGCTGACATTGACGACAGTTACAGTTTGGGCTCCGCTGGTTGAACCGGCGAATAGATCTCCGAACGCGACCGACTCGGGCGAGACTCCAATTCCTCCTAATACTCCGTTTCCGGTCAGCGTGATCTGATGAGGTGTCGATGAATCCGATGCAACCAACGTAAATGTGCCGGTCCGCAATCCGGTAGCGGAGGGGGTAAAAGTAAGCTGATAGGCAGTCCCATAGCCCGCAGGAATTATACCGGGGTCGCCTTGTGCAATTTGGAAGTCTCCGGTGACAGAGATGCTCGATACGGTCACGGGTGTGGAAAAGCTCAAATTGGTTGCTGAGACATAGTGCCAGCCGCCGGTAGTTCCAACTTCCTGATCTCCAAAGTTGACCTCTCCGCTTAGCGTGAGCTGTGTGGAACCCGTGCCGCCCAAGGAAATGATCTGAGGGTTTCCAAGACCGCTGTGGACGATTGTCAGGGTTCCCGAAACAGGGCCTGCGCTTGCCGGGGTGAACGATACATTCAGCGCGCAAGTGGCGCCGGAAATCAGTGGCCCCAGGCACGTGTTCGGGGAGATCGTGAAAACGGAAGGGGAGATCGAAATACTGCTTAGGGTCAATGTGATCGTGGACGTATTCTGCACAGTAACCGTTTGCGGGCCGAAAGTGCTTCCAATCAAGGTGTTGCCGGGGAAAATCAGCTGCAGCGGCGAAATAGAGAGGTCGGAACGAATCAACCCCGTGCCATCCAATTGCACAGATGCCTCACCCCCTGCTGAATTGTGGGTGACCGTTAGCGTGCCTTGATTTTCGCCATTTGCAGTTGGATCAAAGGAAACAAATACACGGCAATTCCCCCCGCCGGGAAGTGGGTTGGGGCAATTATTCGTCTGGGAATAGCCGCTGGAGGAAGTGAAGGAGGTCAGGACAACCGGCGTGGAACTTATGTTTGTCAACACGACGGTCCGCGGCTGGTATGTCAATCCGACAAACTGAGAGCCGAACCGGATCGACCGCGTTGAGGCTTGGATTGCATTTGTCATCGGCAATCCGCCGGCGCCGATATCGATCCTGGATCGGTCGTGCGAGATGGAAACAGTTCCCCCAAACGTGTTCTGGGTAGTCGGAGCGAACACAACTTGAATCGTGCAACTTTCGCTCGCTCCAAGGTTTGGCGGGCAGTTGTTGGTCACGGTGACAGCGCTGGAATCCGATGAGATTGAATTTATGATGGAAGCGGCCTGGCCCAGATTCGTTAGCGTCACGTTCTGCGGCGCGCTGGCCGTCCCAATCAACTGGTAACCAAAATAAAGGGCAGTCGGCGACGTAACGAGCGCGGGATTGTCCCGGACCTGGCTGAATATCGTATCTTCATAGATTCGGAATTCCTCTGGGCTTCCGGGAGCATCGCTTGTGACCGTCAAAGTAAAATACGGCTCGACCGTGTAGCTCTGCCCTCCCCCTGCCACCAGATTGCAGGACGCGCCCGGTGCGAGCGAATGCGCCGGAAGGCAGTCGCCCGCGAGCGGCGTGGGGTCGGAAGATGCGATTGCCGTGATGTTCAGCGGAACCGAACTGATGTTTCTGACATACAAGAAAGGATCCCACCGCGGAGTGACACTGAGAGCCGGCAAAGACGCGGCGACATCGATTGCGGCAATGAAACTCGCATTCGAGCAGCAGGAAGAGATCTGACCCGGATGAACCAGCGGAAAGTCACCGTTCCCTGTTGTTCCAGCCACGTAAATCTTCGTTCCAGCCGGGTCGACAGCGATCGCTCTCCCTGCATCGACGGTGGCCGCGCCGCCGAGAAAAGTGGAAAAGAACGGAATCCCGGTCGGATCGAGAGCGGTGACGAACGCATCCTGTGAAATAGATTGGCCCGACTGCAGTGTGGCCTGGATTGGGTTCACCGTCGGGAAGTTCGATTGCGCGGTAGTTCCCGTAATGTATGCCCGCCGGTTCGAGTCCACGGCGATGCCTCCAGGATATCCAGACGCGATAAGCGTGGAATACAAGAGAGAAGAACCGTCGGCCGAAACTTCCAGAGCGAATACCTGTGAATTTTGGCAGAGGGCGGACCCAACGGGAGAGCATGCGGATTGAAATGCGCCCGGCGTCACCGGAAAGTCGGTGGATCCCGCGCTGCCGGTAATATAGATGTTGTTCTGCGGATCTAAAGCGATTCCTGCCGCCGTGTCCGAATCGCTCCCCGATATGGATGCGCTGAAAACCAGATCGGAACCGTCGGGAGTGAATTTGACCACGAAGATTCCGTGGCCTGCATTCAGCGTCAGTGACGTATTTCGCGTTGGAAAATTCGCCGGATTGGAGGTGCCCGTTACGTAGGCGCTTCCGTTGGCATCAACGGCAATGCCCGTTGCAATCGTGTTCACGATACCGTCCGTGCCGGGCACGCCTGCCAGATAGGTCGAGTAAACAAGTGCGGTGCCCGAAGCGTTAAGTTCTTGGACGAATCCGCCTCCCGTGGAAGAGCTGACTTGGCCTTGGTATTGAGGTTCAAATGCATTCACCAGATCCAACCCGGGAAAGTCTATAATTCCTGTAATGTATGCGTTGCCCAGCTTGTCCACTGCGATCCCTTTTCCAACGGCTCCGACGCTCAAGAGCGTAGAAAAAATCAGCGAGCCTGTCGGGCCGAACTTGGAAAGAAATGGAGCGGAGCAGGAAGGCGAAGGAGGGCACGCCGTGCGGAATGAGCCCGTCGAAGTCGCGAAGTTGTCTGAAGTCGTATTCCCCAATAAGAAGGCATTTCCTTGGCTGTCGAGCGCGAGCGCCGCGCCGGTATCGAAGGCGTTTCCGCCAATGTAGGTGGAGAAAACCAGGGACGTGCCGCTGGCGCTGATCTTGCTCAGGAACGCGTTCTCGTATCCGCCGTTTGCAGGCTGAACCGCTGCGGACGTAGGAAAATCAGTCGCCATCGTAGTCCCGGCAACATAGATTTCACCCGCCGAATCCACCGCAATGCCCACCGGTTCCGTGTCCTGGCTTCCGGAAAGGAATGTCGCATAGGTAAGCACTGGGTCGATAATGAGCGGGAGAGCGTGATCATAGGCAGTGATGTGAAATCCGAGAGTGTTCCGTGCAGTCCGGACAATGCGGCCTCGAATGCTCTCGCGTTTGCCATTCCGCACCTGAAAGATTTCAGGAGGCGCAAATTGCAATTCCCCGTTTCCCATCGCGATTTCGACAGCTCCTGAAGCAAGCCGAATCGGCCTTGAAGCACCCTGCACTTTTATTCTGATCTTGCCGGGATCCGCGCCAGGCGCAACGAGAAAATCATATTCCATTCCCCCACGCTCACCGTGGAAAACAAGATCGATGTCCTCATATAAGTTGCGATAGCGAATTCTTCCAAAGTTCGGAACATTCCTGAGCCACTTTGATGGATCCTGCCCGAGATAATAATTAGTTTTCGTTTCCAGGACATCGAGACCATCGATTTGGGAGTCTCGGGACGCGCCCGGGAATGTAAGCGAAATAGGGCTAACCGCGGAAGATGATTCCGGCGCATGGAACAAATTTTTATTGGAAGAGATTGTATCCCGCCCTTTGGAGCTGCTCTCCGGGACGCCTATGAGGATTTGCCGGGATTCAAAGGAGAGCCGAAAGTCGGATGTGCGGGATAAGAACCGAACCCCGGGGGGAACTTGCCCAAGGTTGGGTTCGAATGTCGCGGGGAGCCCCCGGAACTGATCCCATGCCGCGAAATGAGAGGGACGGAAACGAGCGGTGCCGTGTTCACCGGCTTTATGGTGGGGCGATGCAATGGCATTTCTTGGGAAATTGCAGGCAATATTTGCCAGAACCGCGAGGAAAAGAAGAATCCGATATTTCCCGACCGCGCCAACCATCTAGACACCCCCACCGTCGCCACCGATCTCGATGAAACGTTCGGATGAATTATCTTAGAACCAACGACAGTCTGAACGAGCTTGAAATCATCGCCTCTCAAACAAAACCGGATGTCGAATCGCGCAATCTATTGGGGAACTGGCTAGATTGCCCCGGCGACAAGGCGGGATTCTCCCTCGCATCCATCATACTTGTCAATTACTTTCCGAATTACATATAGGTCTTGTGTGGGTGAAGAGAGATTCTTATGAATCAGGTCGGCACAGGAAAGTGGTGCGCCCGGAGACCCGCCCCGGCGGGGAACTCCCGGCCTTCTGGTTTCCGCCTCCGGCGGACTCTATCCAGCTGAGATCTCGGCCAGTATTAGACGCTTGAGTTCTTCCCGCCCTTGCCCCGTCTTCAAATATCGCTCGCGGCGCATGGCTTCCGCTTTGCTTGGATATTCCTCCGAATGCACCAGCTTCCAGGGCCCGCGATTCTTCGTGGATTTCGTAATCCCGTTGTTGTGTTGACTGAGGCGCTGGGTTAGATCCGAGGTGTGCCCCACGTAATGGCGGCCGGTAGCTTCACCCTGCAGTACGTATACGAAATACATGGGGAAAAGTGGTGCGCCCGGAGAGATTCGAACTCCCGGCCTTCTGGTTCGTAGTTGGAGAAGTCAATCTTGTAAGCTGTGACTTGTCTTGCCCTTACAAATTTTCATAGCCGCATTTTCAAGCCGTTTTTGATGGGTTTTGTTCCCTTAACGTTCCCAAGTTTGACCTTCGCGCTGACCTTCAAACTGCGAAATCATCCTCAGTTTTGTGCGGATTTTGGGGAGCAGGTCACAGGTTAGACCCAAGCGGCCACCCGACGAGTATTAGGAAGGCGGCCTTGCGCGGCCCCGGTATTTTTGATCCACTCCTGGGGTTAGTTTCCGGCAAAATCTATTCCTGAAAAGGGGGATTTGCCGTGAAGCAGAAGCGTTTTAGCGTCGAACAGATTGTTGCCGTCTTAAAGCAGGCCGAAGCCGGAGTGCCGCTCGTGGAGTTGATCCGGCGAGTGGGCATTTCGGAACAGACCTTCTATCGATGGAAGAAACAGTATGTC
>JAIQFG010000116.1 GCA_020073375.1 Terriglobia bacterium
CCCTACTTCTACTGGCTGATTCCGGAATCGCCCGAGCGCGCCGCGCTGGGCCTGATTGGCGAAGACGGCCAGGAAACGCGGCGGTGCCTGGAGCGCTTCATGGAGAAGCGCGGATTCACACCGTTGGGATTTCAGGGTGCGCGGATTCCCGTGTATGACCGCTGGACGCCGGTGGAGCGCCGCGTGGGCGCGGGCAGAGTGTTCCTGGTGGGCGACGCCGCGGGGCAAGTGAAGGTTACGACCGTCGGCGGAATCGTCACCGGATTTCGAGGGGCGCTCGGCGTCAGCGAAGCGATCCTGAACGGCGGGGAGAGCCGCGAACTGCGCAAGCTGCGCCGCGAGCTTGATGTGCACCTGCTGATCCGCAAAACCATTCATCAATTCAAGCAGGCCGACTACAGCCGCCTGGTGGATCTGATGAACGCTTCCACGCGCCGCTCGCTCAGCCAATACACGCGCGACGAAGCCGCCAGCATTCTCTGGCACATCGCGCTCAGCCAGCCGCGCCTGCTTTTGCTCGGGCTTCGCGGGCTGCTCTCCGGCGGCTCGATCCTTCCCAAAAATCGCGGTTGAAAATATTTACGCCGGCCGGCGTCATGATCCCGCTGTACTTTTCAACAACTCGCTTAATTTGTGGATATCGCCCGGGTCCGCGTCGCCAATGACGAAGTAGCGCAGGTTGTCTCCCGCCCATGTTTCCATATTGAATGTCACATTTCTGGAAAGTGTGTCGCCGGGCGCAAAGCGCCTGTCCCGCCGATCCTGGAAGATAAAGACCGATATACGGTGATTTCCAATCTTGAAAATCAGTTGGGCGCCCGGCGCTTGCTCAAGATATGCCATTCGGCCGCCTTCGAGCGTGAATGGTGTGCCGCCGAGTTCAGGGAGATTGAAGGCAAACGGAATTTTTCCCTGGAACCAGGGTTTCACGGTGTGCCGGTCGGTGGAAACGACGTCCACCGGCGTGGCGCTGGCCAGTGTGGTGACATGGAGATCGGCCAGTTCGGCGAAAGTGCGGCCTTGCTGCGAGGCCCCCGACCGATAGAAGGTCAGAGAAACAATCAGCAGGAGCGCGCAGGTCGCGGCCAGCGTTGCCATCCAGTTCCAAAGGCGGGCGGGCTTCTTTTGGGGAGGCAGACCCTTTTCGATCCGCTGGCGCAATGCGAGACTCGGTGAAAAGCGCTTCCCGGCGGTCTGAATCGATCGCTTCATCTGCACGCGGCTCAGCAAATCCGCGGTGCACGAAGCGCAGCCACGCAGATGCTCGCCCACGTCGAGCATATCCTCTGCGGAGAGTTCCCCGTCCGCGTACGCGCCGATCTTATTCCGCCATGCCGCACAAGCCATTCTTCATTCCCCTTGCAGTTTTTTCGTCAGGGACTGGCGAAGCGCATTCCTGGCCCGAGCCAGGCGTGACATCACCGTTCCGATCGGAATCGCAATGGTTTCCGATATTTCCTGGTAAGACATCTCTTCCACGTCGCACAGCAAGATCACTTCTCGGAAGATGACCGGGAGTTCCTCGATGGCTTCCTGCACCATCTTCTGATTGCTGTGCGCCAGCAGGAGCGATTCCGGAGTCTCGGCCGTCACCGCGGCCGCGGATTCACCCTCCTCGGAGTCGAGCGAAACGGTCATGCCGCTTTTCAATCCCGTCCGGGAGGTGAGAAAAGTATTCCGCAGGATTCGGAACATCCACGCGCGGAAATTTGTTCCTTGCCGGAACGACGGGAATCCCTTGAGCGCCTTGGTGAAAGTCTCCTGCACCAGGTCTTCCGCTTCCTCGCGGTCGTGCGTGAGCCAGCGCGCGAAGTTGTAGAGCGAATCAAAGAGCGGCATAGCCAGCTCTTCGAAGGAACCGCGCATGCTGTTTTGCTCTGACACGGCTCATAAGTATAACTGCGGGGATTCCGTTTTATTCCCGCCTTTCCCCACATTTTTTAGGAAGCGCATGTTTTCGCCGTTTTTGGGGAATAAATCGCAACCGGAGCGGTTATAGCAAGTGTGCGGAATTTTCATCAAAGGAGAAAGGAAAGAAATGAACATCGAGAAAATGATCGACTGGCTTGTGAATTCACCTGCCGACGGCCCGAAATCCACGCTGGTATTGCGCTTGATGGCGGGAGGAGTCTTTCTGTGGGAAGGAATACTGAAATTCGTTTACACCAACCAGGGAGTCGGGCGTTTCACGAAACTCGGAATGCCATTCCCCCACTTCACAGCCACTTTCGTCGGCGGGCTGGAAATCGTGGGCGGGTTGCTGCTGCTTTTCGGCTTGATGACGCGCCTGATTGCCATCCCGTTCATTATCGAAATGATTGTGGCCATACTTTCCACGAAAATCGCGCTGTACCTCGGGACGTCCCCATTGCCGTTGCCGCCGGCGCTGCCTCAGGTGGGAATGTGGGCAGTGCTTCATGAGATCCGATCCGACTATGCGCAGATCATGACCACGGCTTTCCTGCTGATCAACGGCCCGGGAAAATGGTCGCTCGACGCGCTGCTTCGGGGAGAAGCCAGACAAAACCAGGCAGGACTCGTGCAAGCCGCGTAGACACGCGGATCGGCCTGGTGCGGGCAAAACCGCATCAGGCTGATCCACGCTCTTTGCTCGCGATGTACAGATGTCTCAGCAACCGCTTTTCGCTGGTCAGAAGATGCACGCAGGATAGGAACCGCTGCAGGCCCTCGAAGTTCGTGTTCCCTTCGGCCGTCACCAGCGCCTCTTTCCTTTTTTCGCGCGCATCTCGCCAGCGCAGTGCGATCCGCGCCGCGCTGCCGGTTGTTTCCAGCACACGGACTTGGCGGAACCCCGCCTGCTCCAGCAGCCGTTCATTTTCCCCCGGAGGGCTGTACACGTAATAGCCGATGGAGCTGCGCGTGGCGATCTCTTCGTGCGAAAGCAGT
Source organism: Terriglobia bacterium (assembly GCA_020073375.1). Classification (GTDB taxonomy): domain Bacteria; phylum Acidobacteriota; class Terriglobia; order Acidiferrales; family UBA7541; genus Palsa-360. The sequence goes on from JAIQFG010000116.1 coordinate 2,908, forward strand.
CCGCCAACGATCAGCGCGTCGCTGAAGAGCATCCGCCCGCCCGGTTTCAGGACGCGAAAGATTTCGCCGAGGACGGCGCCCCTGCCCGGAACATGGCACAGGACGTCGTTCGAGAAGGCAGCGTCGAAGGTCTTGTCTGCGAAGGGAAGCTTCTTCGACACGTCACAGTGCTCGAAATGCGCCCGTGAAGCCAGGCCTCTTTCTCCCGCGAGCCGGTTAGCGTTGCGAACTCCTGCGGCGTTAATGTCCAGCCCTTCCACGCGGCAGCCGATCTTTTCCGCAACGTGCAGCGCGTATCCACCCGAGCCGCAACCGATTTCCAGGACATAGGAATCGCGTGACAGGCCGAGCAGTTGGGGAATTTCGTTGGATTCCTCTGTCGTCACCCAGCTGGTTTGTCCGAAGTCCTGCCCGTAGGTCTCGATGCGCACCTCGCGGTATGCGTCCGACGCGTAGTGACCGTACGCATTGTCGTAAAGATCTACTTTCTCGGACACGCCAGGCATCCTCCTTGGTCTCGTGATTCCGGCCAACGTGGAAACGAACGAGGAGCAGACTAGCAGCCCGCTCGCGTGTTTTCAAAGGCTTTACCAACCGGTGCGGCCCTGTTTATCCCGCTGAAATTCGGCGCCGCCGATTCCATTTCAAATTTCCAATCCGTTGGACGCGCGCGCACTGCGCGAGTACACTTCGCGATGCTGCCCACGCCCGGGCAGGTACAGGGGACGCCTGTGAACATCCTGGGGCTTTCCGGCCTCTCTCACGATTCTGCCGCAGCGCTGCTCTCCGATGGCGGCATTCTCGCCGCCATGGAGGAAAGCAAGCTGGTGCGCCGCCGCACGGCCGCCGGAATTCCGCGCGAGGCGATCCGATTCTGCCTGGAGCGCGCCGGGAACGGATGGGGTGGCGTGGAATGCGTGGCGGTGGCCAGCCGCCCGGTGCGCGCGTGGGTCCGGCAGGCCTGGATGCGCGCCAAGCGCACCCCGTTCGCGCCCGTGCCCAGCGGCTACTATCAGACCAAAGCGCTCGGCGAATTGGGCCGCGAGCTTAACAACGGGCGTTTGCTCGAGACGCTGGGCGAATCGCCGAATCTCCGCGTCCTGCACCTCGAACATCATCTCTGCCACGCCGCCAGCGCATTTTATCCCTCTGGATTCGACCGCGCCCTGGTGCTCACGCTCGACGAGCAAGGCGACGGCCGCTCCGGCAGCGTCGTGTTGGGAGAGGACACGCGCCTGCGCGCATTGGAATCGATTCCGTTCCCGAACTCTCCCGCCTGGATTTTTTCTCAGATCACCGACTTGATCGGTTTCACGCCGCACGCCGACGAAAACAAGACGCAGTGGCTGGGCCTCGGAGGCGATCCGGTGTTCGAGCGGCTTTTCCTGGAAATGTTCCGCCGGTCGCCCGGCAAACTTCCTCAACTCTCCTCAAGCTACTTCAACGCGGGCCTTGCGGGGCACATCGCCTTTTCCAAAAAATTCTACCGCGCTGTGGGAATCGATCCGGCCATCGGCAAAGCCGCTGAAACGGGTTCGCCGCGCCCTCCGATTCCCGAGGCGCTGCGCAGGCAGCTTGCCGCAAGCGTGCAGCAAGCTTGCTGCATGGTGGCCGCGGAAATCGCCGAGCAGTACAGAAAAGAAACCGGAGCGAAATCGCTGTGCCTGGCAGGGGGACTATTCCTGAATCCCGTGGTGGTTTCATACGTTGAAAAAAACACTGGGTTTGACAGCGTCTTCGTGCAGCCCGCCGCGGGAAACGAAGGCACGGCGCTGGGCGCGGCCTGGTACGTGCGCCACCACATGCAGGGAAAACCGCGCGAGGCACCGGTCCAGCGCCTCGCCTGGGGACCGAGCTACACGAACCAGGAAATCAAGCAGGTGCTGGAAAATTGCAAGGCGCGCTACCGCTACCACAACAGCGACGCGCAGACCCTGGAAGAAGCCACGCAATTGCTCGCCGCCGGGAAAATAGTCGGATGGTTTCACGGCGCGGCTGAATTCGGCCCGCGCGCGCTGGGCAACCGCAGCCTTCTGGCGTCGCCCTGGGCGGCGTACGTGAGGGAAAATCTGAATGAGTTCGTAAAACACCGGGAAAGCTTTCGTCCCTTCGCCATCGCCGTGCCCGCTGAACGCGCCGCGGAATATTTCGAGTACACGCCAGCGGCGCGGTTCATGGCCACGCTCGGGGTTGCCAGGCCGGAGGCGGCGCGCCTGCTCGAGGGATTTTTATTGCCCGGCGCGCGCGTACGCTTGCATGTGGTGGAGCGCCCGGCGAACCCGCTGCTGTGGGAATTGCTCGGCCGGGTGGGCCGCATTTCCGACGCGCCCATGCTGGTCAACACGTCGTTCAATCTGTTCGGCGAACCTCTGGTGGTTTCCCCTCGCGATGCGGTGAGGAGTTACTTCTGTTCCGGCGTGGACGCACTGGTAATCGAAAGCTTTTCGCTGACAAAGGGCTGAACGGAACTTTCAAGAACGCCTTGAAGAACGGCATTCATTCAAAAACTTCGCGGTGTAGGGGGCACGGCAATGCCGTGCCCCCACGGTCGCACCGTGGGCCAACCATTTCATGTCCTCGCAACATTCAGATTCGCGGCGCCGCCGCGCCCGCGGGCCGTTGCGATGCCTGCGCCTGGCTGATCAACGTGACCGCGCGATGCGCCGAAAGCGCGGCGCCTTCCTGCCATCCGACAAGATGGCTGATGTGGTCGCCCGCGAAATAAATCGGTCCGTCCGGCTGGATCATCCGCTCGTAACCCGGATACATGGCAGGCTCATCGATGTGCACCCACGACCCGAGGTTGTAGGGAATGCGGCCCCACCCGACATACACCGGTTTCCGGAGCTGCCCGGAGCGGCCGGGATGCAGCGCTTCCACCGAGTGCCTGGAGGATTCAATTTTCTCGGCTATGGTCATTTTTTCGATCACGCTTCCGTTTTCCATGTTGTAGCCCGAAATAATCACGCCCTCCTTCGAGAAGATCCGCGCGCTCGGATACCACACCAGATTTACCGGCCGGCTCAAAAAGGAAATTCCGCCGAAGATGGAATCTTCCTTCTCCCAGAAGCGCGGCGATTCCCAGGCGATTTTGTAGGCCGCGTCATAGGGCGATGTCTCGATAATTTGCTTCACGTCGGGCGAAAAATCCGTGTCCACCGATTTCAGCACAGACATGGGAATGGCGCAGATGCAATAGTCGGCGTCGATCGTTTCGTTCGCGCCCGTTTTCTGGTTGCGGTAGGCCACGCGTACCCCCGCGGGTGTCTTGCGAATCTGGGTGACCGGCGACTGAAAGCGAATCAAGTGTCCCACGCGCTTTTCAAACGCTGCCGCTACGTGGTCCATGCCGCCAATCGGCTGGAACATTGTGGGCTGCCACGGAAAATATTCGTCGTACATCAATTCTTTCCAAAGATGTGCGTCCAGCAGCACGCTCATGTCCAGCGGATCGTGCGCCACCCCGTCCGCCTCGCCCGCTCCGGGCATCGACTTGTATCCCGCGCGCTCCGAGCCTTTGTAAAAAAGATCCGGCGAGAGATCGCCGTAGATGCGCAGGAATTCGATCATGCGCTCCCTGTCCTGAGGCGTCAGCTCCTGGTCCAGGGCATTTCGATTGATGGATTTGGCCAGCAGTTCGGAGACGTGCCCGCGCGTGTCGTTCACCATCTGGCGCTGCTCCACGGGCTTGCCGCCATTCATGCGGTCGCTTTGCATTCGCGCGCTGCGCGAGGTGTTTATTTCCACTTCCAGAGGGATGCCAAACTCATGGCAGTAACCCAGCATGGTGCGGTGATTCGAGGGGAAACGCGCCGGCCCGGCGTTGAAATAATTTCCTTCGTCGAAGGTGCAGACTTGTGTCGAGCCGTCGGTCATCTCCACGCGCGTGCCGTTGCGGATCGTCCAGTTGCGGCCGCCCGCGCGGCCGCGCGCTTCCAGGATCACGCAGTCGTAGCCCGCCTTGGATAGTTCCATGGCGGAGACCATCCCGGCGATCCCCGCGCCCAGGATCACCACGCGCTTGGCTCCGCCTGCGGGGCTGGCCAGTTGCGGCACGCTCGCTTCGCTTGCGGGAACCGCCAGCAGGCCCAGCGATTGCATCATCGTGTAAGTCATGCCGTAGCCGCCGGCGCGGCCGACTTGCGTGAGGAACTGGCGTCGTGTGGTCATAGGGAGGTCTCCCGCAGGCTCAAATTAACGGCGGCCGGAAAGCGGAGTCAAATCGTTTGAACCAATGTCACAGATCCGAAGTTTCACTTCGCGCACGATACACCAGGTGCGTGCGCACGTACAACGATTGCCGGAATGACGGATCAGGCTGATTTGGGATGGGAACAGGTAGCACAGCCATTACTGGCTGTGTGATTTTCAAAATCGCAGGTGAATCGGTGGCGTATCTTTATTCCACAAACCCCGCACAGCCAAAGTGGCTGTGCTACTTGGACGCCTGCTGCGCCTCGGAAAATTGCTTCTTGAACGATTCCAGCGTCATCCGCAGGCCTTCCTCAAGGTTCACCTTGGGTTCCCAGGCCAGCACGCGCCGCGCCTTGGAAATGTCCGGGCAGCGCTGCTTGGGATCGTCCTGCGGCAGCGGCTCGAAGACGATGGGCGTGGTCACGCCGAGCAGCGTCCGCACGCGCTCGGCAAATTCCAGAATCGTGATTTCGTGCGGATTGCCGATGTTGGTCGGCAGGTGTTCGTCGGACATCATCAGCCGGTAGATTCCCTCGATCAGATCGGAAACGTAGCAGAAGCTGCGCGTCTGCTTTCCCGTGCCGTAGACGGTGATGGGCTGTCCAGTAAGTCCCTGATGCACGAAGTTGGGCAGCGCGCGGCCGTCATTTAGGCGCATCCGCGGCCCGTAGGTATTGAAGATGCGGACGATGTGCGTGTCCAGTCCCTTGGCCCGGTGATAGGCCATCACCAGCGCCTCGGCGAATCGCTTGGCTTCGTCATACACGCCGCGCGGGCCGACCGTGTTCACGTTGCCCCAGTAGGTTTCCGGCTGCGGGCTGATGGCCGGATCGCCGTAGCACTCGGAAGTAGAAGCCAGAAAATATTTCGCTTTTTTTGCCAGCGCCAGCCCCAGCGTGTTGTGCGTGCCGAGCGACCCGACCTTCAGCGTCTGGATCGGCAGCTTCAGGTAATCCACCGGGCTTGCCGGCGAAGCGAAGTGTAGGACGTAGTCGACCTCTCCCGGGACCTCAATGTATTTCGTGACGTCGTGCTGCATCATCCGGAAATGCGGGTTGTCCCGCAGGTGGTGCACATTGCGCTCGGTCCCCGTGACCAGGTTGTCGATTGACAACACATCCCAGCCGCGCGCCAGCAGATAATCGCAAAGATGCGACCCCAAAAATCCCGCGCCGCCCGTGACTACCGCCCGCATCGTCTTTCCCTCATGATCGTGTGTGCTCCCGCGCCCGTGATCCGGTTCTTGAAACCGCTGGTTATTGTAGCCCTCCGCGTGTTTGTTCACAAAGACTGGTTCGGGGGGCTTGCAAGTTTCCGACAACCCCGTTTCTGTCGTTCGGACGATTCAGCGGATGCTTCCGCGCGCTCAGATCGTTGGCTGACCCGCTTGATTAGGGGCCATGGGAGCGGTAAGCTAAAGATCCAGCCCGTGTGAAATCCTTCTTGGAGGAAGAGTGATGAAACCGCTTTCCCACTGGCTCCAATTCCTGTTCGTGGTGTGCTTGAGTGTAGTATTAACGATCCCGCAATATGCGCTGGCCCAG
>JAIQFG010000117.1 GCA_020073375.1 Terriglobia bacterium
GTCCCGAACAGGCTGTCTTTGTCACTAATCTTGTAATCCACGCGCATGGTCCCGAAATTTTCGGGCGCTCGCTGCACGCCGGAGAAAATGAAGGTCGCTCTGTCGATGTTCGATTGAACTGCGGTGGAGGTCGGCCACAATGCAAGCAGGGCCGCGGAGTAATCGTTTACGCAAGTGTTTGCAAGGGGGGAGAGATAATGCCCCGGGCTCCCTGGGTTCCCACCAGTGGTGCCAGCGGTGCAAGGCGTCCCGGCTGCGAAGCCCGCCGCGGGCGCTGGGTTTGCGGCCACGATGCCCAGTCTCGCGTTATTGGAAAATACGGTGGAGTTGCTGGTAATGCCCTTGGTCTGGCGCAGACCTTCATAGTCGCCGAAAACAAAGAGCCGATCCTTGATGATCGGGCCGCCGGCGGAGGCGCCAAACGTATTGCGTTTGAACGGAGGATTCGGGCTATTGTTGACGCGGTTAAAGTAAGGCCTCGCGTCCAAAGCGTTATTCCGAAGGAATTCGTACACGGCCCCGTGGAACTGGTTGGTGCCCGAGCGGCTGATGGCGTTCACCACGCCGCCCACCGCGCGTCCGTATTCGGCCGGGAATCCGCTGGTCAAGACTGAAAATTCCTGAATCGCGTCAACACCCAAAACGATCCCGATGACGTTTCCGGGCGCCGCCATGGCGTAGTCGGTGACGCCGATTCCGTCAATTCTGTAATTGTTGAACGTGGACCGCTGGCCGGAGATGGTCATCTCGCCGCCGAATCCGCGGTTACCGCGGGCGGAAGTCGCAAAGGCCATCTGGGTCTGGATTTGCTTCACGCCGGGTTGGAGAGTGGCCAACGAAGTCCAGTCGCGGCCATTCAAGGGCAGTTCACGCACGGTCTCGGATTCGACCTGTCCGCTGACCGCCGAAGAGGTTAGCTCAACTTGCGGCGCGGCTTCGGTGACCTGCACGGTCGTGCTGGTTTCGCCGACCTTCAGACTGAAGTTGAGTTGTTGTTGCGCGCCCACATTGAGGTTGAGGTTCGATTGCACGGCCGTCGAGAATCCCTTCGCCGTGACTCTGACCTCATAATCTCCCGCTGTAATGTTCGGGATGGAATACAGGCCGCTGGAATCCGACGTCGAATCTTTGGAGATTCCCGTCGCCGTATTCTTGGCGGAAACAGTCGCGCCGGCGATCACCGCGCCGGAAGCGTCGGTCACGGTTCCTGAAAGCGTTGCGCCAGTGACCTGAGAATATGCGGGTATAGCCGTGAAACTGCAAAGTCCGATTGCCAGAAACACACCCAAGACAACCACCATTTTCTTGCGAAAAGCAAAGCTCCACTCCATTCAATCCTCCTCACACCCAGTCTTAAATAAAGTCCACTCAATACACAGCCATCTGCGCAGATTCCCCAACCCTATCTTTTGTGAATCCCCGACAGAGAGACCTGTGCTGCCTATGGTCTGGATTTATAACCAATTACATTAAGGGAAGCTTAAGGCTGGGGGATTTTGTTCACCCTGGTTTCCCTCTTCGAAAAGGCTCCCTCAGGATCGTCACCTTGATAGCTGCAAATACCCGGGCCTTTGGTGGTTTTGCTCATCGGTATGGGTAAGATTCGAGGCGAGTATGCGTCCAGAAGGGGGGGACGAAATTTTATGGGAGGGACTCGGTCTTGCCGCGCTTTACCGCGGTGGACGAGGGACAATTAAAGGCAGAACAGCACTCCCTAAGAACACGTCAGCCCGTCCGCCGAAGCGGACGGGCTGACGTAAACGCCGGTGACCCTCAACCTACCAGATAACTTTGAGGGCAAACTGAATTTGCCGCGGTTGAGAAGCGAGTTGGTTGAACGCGGATCCAAGACCGGTCACAGGAGATCCGTTCTCGTTGAAGAGTTGCGAATGTCCGTCGCCGCTGCCCGGTTGTGGTGGGACAAAGTTGCTGTGATTAGTGAGATTGAACATTTCGGCTCGGAACTGAACCTTGAAAGTTTCCGAGATCTTCGTGATCGGAAAGTTCTTCATGGTCGAAAAATCCAGGTTGAAAAAGCGCGGCCCGGTAATGCTGTTTCTGCCGACGTTGAAGGGCGAGAGATTGGCACAATACGTTTCGCCAGCCGGAGCTATTGGAGCAGGTATGCCATGCGCTGGATCCCCTGGGAAAGCAGTGCAAGGAAATGGCAGTGACCCCAGCGCGGAGTTCTGCACGAACGGTAATGAGTAGCAGCTCTGGTTTATGTACGACGCGAATCCTGGGGTGCTCCCATTCACGGGATTGCATCCCGCGAGTTTGACCACCGGCCCGAATTGGTCGGCACCACCATTTCCCAGACCCAATGGATCACCCGCAACGTCAGGAGTGGTGGGGGTCCCGCTATTCATCGTAACGATTCCACCCACTTCCCATCCGCCTAGCACGGCCTTGAGTGCGCCGTTCCAATCCTTTGGTGTGGGAATGTCGTACAGGCCGTTGATGGATAGCGTTTGGGAAACGTTAAAGGAAGATGGACCATAGAACGCACTCGGCAGGAACCACCAGGGCGAGTTGATATCATTCGCAAATGTATCGCCGGCGATGGTTTGCGAAGTGTCATCGAGCGACTTCGCGTAGGTATAAGCGACCTGGAACTGGAAGCCGCTGGCATACTTCTTTTCCAGGTTGACGTTCAGGGCGTTGTAGTTTGCGCCTGCGTTCCAGTAGATGTACCGGATGGTTCCTAGGTTGGGATTGATTTGCGCGGCGGCGGTTCCCGGGAACTGGTAACCCAACCCCGGGACGACAGTTGGCTGGGTCATGTTGCCGTCGTCTCCGCGCGTCATCAGGTGAACTCCCCGGGTGCCGACGTAGCCTAAGGACAGCGTCATCGAGTTGGTCAACTGACGCTGGACGTTGAGATTCCACTCCTGGACATAACTCCGGTGAGGGCGACCTTCGACCGTGGACATCGCCAACTTGCTCGATGTTGAGTTGACCAGTTGCGCTCCGCCCTCTTGAGCGGCAAACGCCGACAGGAATCCGGGCTGGATGGATGCGGGTGAGAAGTTCTGTGTGCTCTTGAAAATGAGGAACGGAGCAGCCTGATTTTGTTGCAGCAGGAAATAACCGGGGATGGGGTCCACATCGTACATTCCGAACCCGCCACGGACTGAAGTCTTGCCGTCCCTGAACGGATCCCAGGCAAATCCCAAGCGAGGCTCAAAGTTGCGGAGCGTGGCGTTGGAATAGTAAGGACCAACGCTGCTGCAGGCAGAACCCGGCTGGGCCGGAATCGGCGCCGAGAATTGCGTGCCGCAAACAGGGGATTGATCCGTGATGTTGGCCAGATTGGTTATCCTGCCCTGCGCGTCCTTCAGGACGGTGGAGGGTTGGTACCGGATCCCCAAGTTGAGGGTCAGATTGGATTTCATTTTCCAGTCATCCTGAGCGTAAAAGCCAAGTATGGTCTGGCGGAATTCCCGCGGGTTGTCGACCAGGTTGACCAGGCTTCCTTCGAAGGATTTAGGGATTCCCTGCAGGAAGTTGGAAGGGCTCGCGAACTGATATCGCCCTCCGGGTTCCTGGAATGTGTGCTCGTTGTATTGAATGCGCTCGATGCCACCGCCAAATTTGAAGGTGTGGGCGCCGTGAGTCCAGAACATGTCATCGTAAAACTGATAGGAATTCCAGGTGTGCAGGTAGTGGGAACCCGAGTTGACGCCACCAAAGAAGTCGGTGATCCCCCCGCGGACTGTCAGGCGGGGCGCGTGTTGGCCTGGAATGGCCCCTAAGGCTGTGTCACCGGCTGCTGCGACGATTGCCGACGGCGTAAAAAGGTTGAGGACGTTGTCCCGGTTATAACCAACGCGGGCTGTGTTAACGAAGCTGGAGCCAAACGTGTGATTTTCCTCAATTGCAATCGTTTGCCGCCGCGTGTGCGATTGCGTATTGACCGTCAGGAATCCGTCCGGCTGCGTATAGTCGGTGTCGTCATACAGGTACGTTCCGAACAGGCTGTCGTTACTCCCGAGCTTGTGGTCCACGCGAAACGTGAAGAAATTTTCGGGGACAGTTTGCAGGCCGGGCTGAACAAATTGCGCGGTGTCTCCGCTCACTCCGGTGGTCGATACCGGCCAGAGGGCCAGCAGGGCCTGGGAGTAGGTGTTGACACAAACTGCCGCCGCCGGATCCAGTAGCGTTGTGTCCGCCGGGCACGCGCCCACGTGCGCGGGCAGATTTTGTCCCGCGTTATTGGGATCGACTAGGATACCCTTTCGCGCGTTATTGGAGAAAGTGGAGGTCGGCGTTACGATGCCTTTCGACTCCCGCAGCCCTTCGTAATCTCCAAAGACGAACGTCTTGTCCTTGATGATCGGGCCGCCGGCCGAAGCTCCAAACTGATTTTGTCTGAAACTCGGGTTAGTGCCTCCCGTGGAACGCGTAATGAAATCGCGCGAATCCAGGGCGCTGTTCCTCAGGAAATCATACGCGTCGCCGTGGAAGGAGTTGGTGCCGGATTTGCTGATGGCGTTCACGACGCCGCCCGTGGCTCGGCCATACTCAGCCGGGAAGCCTCCGGTCAGCACCGAGAACTCCTGAATGGCGTCCACGCCAAGTACGGCGCCGGTGACGCTTCCGGGCGCGGCGTTGGCATAGTCGACCACGCTGATCCCGTCGATGCGGTAGTTGTTAAACGTGGATCTCTGTCCGGATACGGTGAGCTCGCCGCCGAAGCCGCGGTTCCCGCGGGCCGATGTGGCCGCCTGCATCTGCGTTTCGATCCTTTTTACGCCCGGTTGAAGAGTGGCGAGCTGCGTCCAGTCGCGTCCGTTCAAGGGCAACTCGCGCACGGTCTGGGATTCCACCTGATCGCTGAGCGTCGACGAAGTGAGTTCGACTTGCGGCGCAGACCCAGTCACTTCAACTGTTGTTGCAGATTCGCCAACCTTCAGCGAAAAGTTAAGCTGCTGTTGCTGTCCGACGGCAAGGGAAACGTTTGATTGCTGGGCCGTCGAGAATCCCTTTGCCGCCACTCTGACTTCGTAGTCGCCTGCGGTTAGGTTCGGGAAGGTATAGAGACCAGCGGAATCCGAAGTCGTATCTCGAGAGACTCCCGTCGCGGTGTTTTTGACGGAAACTGCCGCCCCGGCGATTACCGCGCCGGAAGCATCCGTAACCGTCCCGGCCAAGGTTGCGCCAGTGACCTGCGAATACGCGGGTACTGCAGTGAAGCAGCAGAAGACGATCCCCAGTAACACACCCAACAACGCCACAATTTTCACCCCAAAAATACTGCTGTTTTTCATCCCCATCCTCCTCAAGATCCATGTCTCGAATAAACGCACTACCCCTACATCCTGGCCTCCGACAGGATGCTCCTCCGACATGAACCACGATTAGGTGGTGTTCTTTAATATGGTTGCTAAATTTTTACAGGCAGTATCCTTAAGAATAGCTTAAGGCTGAACGAAATTTTGTCTCGATTTAGCCGCGTCTCTACCCCCCAAAAGAGTCTCCATGAGGGCGGTTTATTCACGGAGCTTCTTGGATGCGGCGTTCTGGCGTATACTCGCCGCCCGGCCAATCAAATTGAAAAAATTGTCCTGGAACCGGTTCCAATTTTGGCGAGTGTGTCGGCAGCTAACTTCAAATTGGGTTGGGCGGGTCAACGGCCTAGCGGGCACGCGATGAAAACAGAACAAGGGGACCAGCCGGCAGCTTCGGGTCAGGGGCCTGGCTCGGGGATCGCGCCGGCCGGCGAATCCGGATCGCGCTCCGTGGCCATTGCCATGTATTGCGTTCTGCTGGCTTCGTACGCGGTGAACGCCGCGGACCGGCAGCTGTTTCCGCTCCTCGCTCATGACGTACGGCTGCAATACGGTTTTTCGCTTTCCGACACCGGACTGCTCACCACCATTTTTACGCTGGGCTTGGCGGTTGCCGGATTGCCCACCGGTTTTCTACTGACGCGATTCTCCCGCAAGACCGTGCTCCTTCTGGGGATAGGCATCTTCTCCACTGGAACGGCGCTCACCATACTGGCGACCGGTTTCCCGGACATGCTGGTCTACCTGGCGGTGACGGGCATCGGCGAGGCCATGCAGCTGACGGTAATGATCGCCATTGCGGCCAATTATTTTGTTGGTTACCGCGCCGCCGCGATCGGCTCGATGAACGTGTTCTTTGGACTGGGCGCTTTTTCCGGACCCATCGCAGGCGGTTTCTTGCTTACGCGGTACCAATCCTGGCACGCCCCCATGATTGCTTTTGCGGTTTTGGGGTACGGGATGATTGCGTTGATTGCCTTGACCGTTCGGCCCTGGTTCAGCGAGACGCATCGCGCGGCCGATGCCCACGCCGATCAACTCGGCGCGCCCACGCTGCTGAACCGGAACACCGTGATCTTGACCATCCTGAGCGTGATCGGCGGGCTCGTGTTTTTCGGCTTTACGGGCATGTACCCCACGTATTTGCGTGAGGGGCTGCACTACACGCCAAAGGCGGCGGGGTTCGTCATCAGTTTTTATGGGGCCGGGGCGCTGCTATCCATTGGCGGCGGGTGGCTGGGCGATCGTTTTTCACCCCGGGTTGTACTGAGTTCCGCGTTTTTTGGGCTCTCATGCCTCGGGTACCTGTGCTTTCACGGATCGGAGGCAATCATGCCGCGGGCCATCTTGACTTTCTTGTACGGAGCGATCGGCAGCGGCACGATCTACGTCAACCTGGCCGCCTACCATGTGAAAGCCGTGCGCAGCAATTTATCAAGCCGCGCTTCGGGCATGTTCGTGACTAGCGTGTACGCGGCAGCCGCCGCTGCGGGCTATCTGATGGGCGGAATCGCCGGCCATGCCGGATGGGCCCTCGCGGGCGAGATTCAAATTTCGCTGCTTTGCGCCATCGCGGGCGTGCTCGCGTTGACGCTGCGGCCTGCAAGGATGGCGCTGTGATTAGCGCTTTTCAGTGGCACAGGCTTCAGCCTGTGGGGTTTAGGTGTTGCCTATGCACAATCTAAACCGCGCAGGCTGAAGCCCACGCCACAAGAATCCACTGCCATTGCGCAGGATGGGGGCCGGGTGTACGTTGTGAGCCGGCGCATTCTTCGGAACAGAAATATTGAAAGGAATCCGTGACCCATCAGCCTACACGGCGCACGTTACTCAAGTACGGAGCGGCGGCCGCCGCTTCCGCAAGTTTCGGCAATATTGTGCTGGGCCAGGACGCGAAAAAATCCCCGCAGCGGACCGTGGTCATCATGTTCGACGGGTTTGGCCTGGACTATCTTTCCGCAAGCAAAATGCCCGTCCTGGATCGATGGAAACGCGACGGGCTCTTCAAGCCCGTAAAGGGGCTGATGCCCTCGGTGACGAACATCAACAACGCCTCGATCTGCTGCGGCGTCTGGCCCGAGACGCACGGCATCACGGGAAACACGTATTTCGACGAGCAACGCGGCGTGGAGGATTACACGGAATCGCCCGACTTGCTGCTGGCGCCCACGCTGTTTGAACGCGCCGCGCGCTATGGCGTGAAATCGGCGCTGCTTTCCAGCAAAGCAAAGACAATCACGTTTATGTTTCGCGGCGCGGAGATCGTCCTTACCGCGGAAAAACCCACGCCGGAATGGGTTCAGAAGATCGGCCCGGCGCAATCGATCTACAGCCGTGAAATTAATTATTGGCTGATGGCCGCCGCCATGGATGTGCTGAAAAATCGCCCCGATATCGGAGTCGTGTACATCCACACCACGGATTATCCGATGCACACGTGGGCTCCGGACGCTCCCGAATCGAAGGAGCATCTGGCGCGCATGGATGAGCTTATTGGGCAGGCGATGAAACTGGCTCCCGACGCGGCGTTTCTCCTGACGGCTGACCACGGCATGAACGCCAAAACGCTCTGCTGGGACCTGGAGAAAGTATGCGCGGACAAGGGAGTACCGCTGCGCAAAGCGTTTTCCGTGGGGCGCGACCAGTATGTGAAACAGCACCGCGGCTGCAGCGGAGGCGCCTACGTCTATCTCAAGAAACCGGAAGATGCGCGCCGCGTGCGCGAAATTATTTCCAGCTTGCAGGGAGTCGAGCAGATCATTCCGCGCGAACAGGCCGCGCGCGAATACAAGCTGATGAAATCCAGAATCGGCGATCTGGTGGTGTGGGGCGACAGAAACACCACGTTCGGCGAAATGGAGGCCGCGCGCGAGGATTATCCCACAGGACTCCGGTCGCACGGGTCCCTGCACGAACTCGACATTCCCCTGTTTGTCTACAACGCGAAGGGCGCGCCGCGCGCCGATTTCTTCCAGCACAATCTCGACCTCGCGCGCTGGATTTATCGCGCCTGAGCGGTGTACGACTCTTGAAACTGTCCACAGCCTTACGAATTTGACAGGCTTCAACAAATCATTGATGCTGGTTCACTGCATTTAATTCATGGAGGAAAACTGTGTCGGACATAGGACTCATACCAGTCGATTGGGAAGTGCGATTTGACCCGCAGCGGATGTTGCGGGAGCGTTTGCAGCGGGCCAAGGATGCGCTGAACAATTCCGATCTGGACGCTCTGTTTGTATTCCGCACCGAAGACGCGCGCTACCT
>JAIQFG010000029.1 GCA_020073375.1 Terriglobia bacterium
CACCCTCCGAAGAGGCCAACCGCATTTCGAACCTCTACGGCGCCGGTTGCACGGCTTACAATTGCGCTACGCCCACAGTGGGTGCGCCTTGGTACCATCCTCCGAAGAACAATTTTGCGCCACGGGTTGGCATCAACTGGGATCCGTTTGGGAAGGGCAAGACGAGCGTTCGCGCCGGAGGCGGTGTCTTCTTCGCTGAAATGGAAGACGACTATTGGTACCCGTCCCTGGCCTCGCAGCCCCCGTTCACAGTGGCAGTTTCGCTGCCTGGTGCAGTTAACTTCCCGTTCAACAATCAGCCGGGCACCACATTCAGTGCCACTGGGTGCTCAGCGAATTGTTCCAACACGGCTCTCAACAATTTCCTCGCCGCCCCCACGGGTGGTCTGTTCTCTCATGAAACGTATGGCGGCGCGGAGTTTCCGTATTTCAAGACTCCCACCAAGTATGCCTACAACCTGACGATCCAACAGGAATTGCCTGGAAAGTTGACGTTCCTGGTCGCTTACGTGGGATCGCAAGGGCGTCATCAGGGCAGGGCGTTCACCTATCAGGATTTCAACCAGACCACGATCGAAACACCAGGCCAGTTGCCGATGGTGAATGGAGTTCCGATTCCAGGTGCAGTCATAAATCCAAACTGCACTTCGGTTGGCGCGATCACGTGCTACTACTGGGCAGGCTCGCTTAACGGGGCGAATCCAAACATCGGTGGCCAGAATGTGAATTTGCTTGCGAATCCCAGTGCTGTTGCTACTCCTTCGGGCCCTGTTAACCTCTCGCCATACGCGACAAACTGCATCCTTCCGGGAGTGCCTACGCCGAAAACCGGCCCGTGCTATAACAATCCCAATTGGGCCAATACCATTTCCGGGAATATCACGGATGGGAATTCCTACTACAATGCCTTACAGGTTGTGCTGCAGCGGCCTGTTTCACCGGGTCTGTTTGCGCGATTCAACTACACATTCGCGGAATGTATAGCGGATTCGGGCGATAACCTCCCCGGCCAGTATACGAACGGCGGATCCGCCGCATTCCCACTCATCACCCAGCATGGCGCGGGCCGTGGACGTTGCTCCTACCTTTCCACGCAATCGGCAAACTTTACCCTCACCTACGAAACACATTGGGGAAATAACCTGAGTTCTCGTCCGCTCAGGACCGCCGTGACTGGTTGGCAGCTCAGCAGCCAGACGCTGGTTTCCTCGGGGATCCCGTTCACGGTAGCCTCTGGCACGGATAATGCGCGTTACGTTGCCGTCGCGGGGCCAAATGGAGCACCCGGGGCAGATCGCCCCGACTGGGCTGCGCCATCTGCCGCCTGCCCTGATCCATCCCCCCATGGGGCCGTTGGGCTGCATAACTTCAACGGAAGCTTCGTTGACATCAACGTGAATTGCTTCGCGATTCCTGTGCCAGGTTACCTCGGAAATGTTGGCCCACTCGTGTTTCGGGGACCCAGCACCATCAATACGGACCTGAGCCTGCGCAAGACGATACCTGTTACCGAAGGCAAGACCCTGACGTTCTCGGCGGACATGTTTAACGCCTTCAACCGCGCTAACTTCTCTGTGCCGACCTCCTTGTCTGTATTTGGAACCACGGGCTCGAAAGTCGGAAACTTCGGGGCGATCAACTTCAACAACCCCTATGCGACGGTCACCACGTCGCGCCAATTCCAGATCAGCGGCCGGTTTGCTTTCTAACCCCGCTGCAGGTTAATCGGCCGCACCATTCCTCCCCAACGGGAGGAATGGTGCGGCCTTTGGTTTTGTTCTACTCGTCCTTCCGTGGAGTAATCCTTTTCTGAGGAACGCCGTCAATCCGAAGGCCGGTTTTCGGCCCGAGGAATCCCTCCTGGTTTTAGCGCCAAAAGAATGAGAGATTCCTCGGCGAAAAACATGCCTCGGAATGACGAGGTGTGGGTGGGCGGCAGACTACGGAACACCTGGAGCAGAGGTTCGCAGCGAATAAGTGACGAAGTAAAAACCACCTGAAGGACTACGCGTGACGGATCGAGATTGCAAAATGGCAAGCGAGCTTGGTTGAGAAATCGCATTCCGCTTTCAACGAAGCTTGCATCAACCTATTGCCGCATTCTCCTCTGCGAAGCGGTTGCGCCAGCGTCCCGCTCAGTGGCTGGGAGGCGCGGCCGGCTTGGGCACCTTCGTCGGGTCGGTGAACGCGGGCGCGCCCAGGTTCTCGTAGAAATGCTGCTCATCCTGGATGGTGCAGACCCAGCCATAGAAAGAGCCCGTCGTGGAAATTTTGTAATACCTGTGGGTGGTCCAGGGCTTGGTGTACGCTCCGGGATCGTCGATGGTGATTTCCAGTTCCATGCTGTCGGCGTCGACGCGCTTGTAGCGTTCGATGGTGTGAAGCTTCTCGGTCGTGGGGTGACCCATCTGATCCAGCCACGTTTTCCCGTTGAACCCGTTGGTATCCACTACCAGCGTGTCCCCTTCATACCAGCCAACGGAATCGCCCCACCAAGTGGAGTCGGCGTCGTCCGGATGCTTGCGGTTCATGAACACCGGCCGCCAGAATGGGCCAAATTCATACAGGATGTAGACAATATTGGGAGTTTGCAGGATGTACGATTTGGCCGGCCACATCAGAATCTTGCCCACTCCGGGCGGATCGCAAAATTTCACCTGGGGATCGGTGGTCTTGCTGTAGTCGCCTCCCGGGGCCGTGCTGGAAACCTCGGACATGGTCTTTGCGAGCGACCAGGGCTGGTACGGGATGTCCGGCTCTTTGCCTTTCAATTTCCCGCCGGGATCGGCGGCGCTGAGGCTCTGGCCGATTCCGCCCTTCTTGGGATCGGCAATCCAGTCGCCGGAAAGGTCCGGGATCTTGGCGGACTTCATCTGGTCCTGGGTGATGACCTTTCCCGGAGCCGGCGGCGCCTGCGCGTGCAAACTTGGCGCAAAGGGCGCGGCAGCCGTCAAGGCAATCGCGGTAAACATGAAGCGAGTACGCATGTTCGTGCGCATCTTCGTACGCATTCTCGGGAGTCCTCCTGGTGGATTTCGCCCTGCTCTCAGCATGCCAACTCGAGCCTATGTTCCGGTCAGATCGTTCCAGACATGTCCCGGCAGAAGAAAGCCCGGCTTATTTAGGGGCCGGAGCGGGACCGCCTCGCGCCACGAGCTCCTTGCCGTCGGCCATGACGATCTTCTGCAAAATCGAAGTGGTCGCGCCGTTCTTTGCGGCAAAGCAATAGACCGTGACCTGATCGCCCGGATTCAGCGACTTGCGTACCCAGCCATGCTCCAGCATGACGGCGGGGGGTTCGGTTTCGGCAACCCAATGCGCCAAAGTCCCCTTGTCGTCCTTGACGTCGAAATAAATCTGACTGTGGGGATTGGTCCACTCAAAACTGGTGATCGTGCCCTTGAGGGTTACTACTTTATCCATATCGTATCCGGCTGCGCCGTGGTGCGCGAACACGGGCTGCGACAGCAAAACACAGAAGACCGCAGCCAAGGCTATGCCTTTGAACATCTCCCTCTGCATGGGTTTCCTCCCGATTGGGCGTTGGGCCTGAGAGCTTGCACACATTGTAGCGCAAAGCCACGTCAAGGACAAAACAAACGGAGCCGCCGCCAACCCGCGTCAATTCTCCGCGGAGTATCCCGCCCGCAATTCAGTCAACGAACGCAGCCGCGGCGGCCACGGGAAAAATCGCATTCATGTCCGCACTATTTCCAGCTGACGGCCGCCTTGCCCAGTGAAGATTCCGGACCCAGCTCGCTCAACTCAATTCGCCCGCCGGGGGCGGTGACGCCTGCGATGGTCCATTGCGTGCCCACGTTGCGTGGATCGGCGACGGTTACGCCGCGCTCCTTCAATGCGCTCGCGGCGGCGCTCGCGCTATCCACGTTCACGCCGAAATGCGTGAACCCGGCGGGGCGATTGGCATTGGAGGGCGCCAGTTCCAGAAACGTGTCGCGGCTCACCTGGACGAAAACCAGGGTGGTCTCGCCCTTGTCATTGCGCAGCCGGTCGACTTCGCGAAAACCCATTTTCTGCTCATAGAACGCGACGGATTCATCGAAATTGTCCACGCTGATCCCGATGTGATTCACACCGTTGATGCCGGCGACCTTGCTTCCTTGCGATTTCGTGCTCACGGCCACTCCCAAGGCAAGCCCCAGAATGAAAATCATCGCGGTGCGCATGGCGAACGCTCCTTATTCGGATTGCAATTCAGAATTTCAAGTACGGTGCCGCAAACTCGAAGCAGAATTCTTCAGCGACGGGATTTCCGCAGCGCGTCCAGGCTCCACGACCCGGGGCCAAACTGGGTGATCATCAGCGCGGCGCCTATGATGGCAAGATTCCGGATGAACATGCCCCACTGAAGCTGCGCCATCATCGCGTCCTTGGCACTCCAGAATTGGTGCATGGTCAGGGTGACGGGCACCAGGAACAGCACCAGGAGCCAGGCGCCCAGCCTGGCTCGATAGCCCAGCAGAACGCTGATCGATCCGATCAGCGCCAGCAAGCCCGTCGCGGGAACCACCACCTTGGCCATGGGCACACCCGCGGCCATGGCGTATCGAAGATCCACGGGCCCGAAGTGAGCCGGGACGGAAACGAAAAACACAAAAGTGACCAGAGCCCGGCCCAACAAGCTGAACAAGGCCGTGGCCGTGGTCTCGCCGCCGGATCGGCTTGCGGACGAACCCTGCAAATTGGCCTCTGAATTTGGCATGAAATCGCTCCAGGAATCGTCGAATAGGGCCCCGCGCTGGGCGCATAATACGCTTCTCACCGCATCGGCACAAGCGATCTGTGGAAACCAGGGGGCGCGCCGCAGCCCCACTTTTTTCGGGCTGCCCGCCAAAGGAAATCCAAATTGATTCTGGCGGGATTGCGTTGCAGATGAGGAATTATTATTCCCTCTCTCCCGGTTGTGGAGTAGATTAGGAATATTCTTGGATAGATTGAGCGGCGCGTTCCTGGGAAGGAATTATGAGCAAACGGAAGAGCGAAATTTCCCGCAGGCAGTTTCTGGAAGGCACCGGCGCCGTTCTCGCCGTGGCAACGGCGGGGCCGGCACTCAATGCCACGTCCAATGCGACACCGCCTGTGGCCGATGAAGTCGCGGCGGAAGTGCCGACCACTTCCATTCGGCTCGTCGTCAACGGCGTGGAGCATCGAGTGGACGTGGAGGATCGCTGGACGCTTGCGGAACTGCTGCGCGATCACGTTGGCCTGACCGGCACCAAGATCGGCTGCGACCGCGGCGAATGCGGAGCGTGCACGGTTCTTCTGGACGGAAAACCCGTCTACTCCTGCAGCAATCTGGCCGTCTGGGCCGACGGGCGGGAGGTCCAAACCGTCGAAGGGCTCGCGCATGGCGATCAGCTCGATCCGCTTCAGCAGGCGTTCGTGGAACATGACGGCCCGCAATGCGGATTCTGCACGTCAGGCCAGTTGATGAGCGCCAAGGGATTGCTCGCGAACAATCCGCATCCCACCGCGCACGAGGTGCGGGCGGCCATGACGGGCAATATCTGCCGCTGCTCCAACTACAACCATTACGTGGAAGCAGTGCTGGCCGCGTCGGTCGCGAAAAATGGGTCCGGCCGTTCTGCCGCGTCGAAAAAATCAATCACAGGAGTCACGGCCGCCAAGAGTTCGCGAAGCAAAACAGTTGCCACCACCGGTGCGGGAGGTGCGCGATGAGCCCGCTCACTCGACTCAAGACAATCGGTCATCCCACCCCTCGCATTGACGGAGTGGAGCGCGCCACGGGAAAGGCTACCTACAGCGGCGACGTCCATCTCCCGGGAATGCTCTATGCGCGCGTACTGCGCAGCCCTCATGCTCATGCCAACATTCTCAAAATCGACGTTTCCAAAGCGCTGGAGCTTCCCGGCGTGAAGGCCGTCCTGACCCACGAAAACTGCACCGTGGTTTGGGGCGCGGGCTCGATCTCCGGCGGCCGGCAGTACGTTGACGAAATCAAGAAAATCACCCGGCAGAAACGCTATGTCTTCAGCAACCCGGTGCGCTTTTTCGGCGAACCCGTGGCAGCCGTGTGCGCCACCAACCGGCATATCGCCGAAGAGGCCCTGCGCCTGATCAACGTGGAGTATGAGCCCCTTCCATTCGTGCTCGATCAGGAGGAAGCCCTTCGCCCGGACAGCGTCAAGATCTGGCCGGACGGAAATATCTCTCTCAACGCGAAGAACGAACCCAAGCCGGAAGTCTATCAACGTGGAAACGTGGAAGAGGGTTTCCGCACGGCGGATCACGTGTTCGAGGATCGCTACACCACCACCTACGTGCACAACGCGCAGATGGAGCCTCGCGTCTGTGTCGCAAACTGGGAAGGCGACAAGCTGATTCTGTACACCCCGACCCAGGGGATCAGCAATTGCCGCCATGACACGGCGAGAGATTTGGGGATCCCGGACGAAAAAGTGCAAATCATCTGCAAATACATGGGCGGAGGATTCGGCAACAAAAACCAGAATCAAGATGCCGACTTGATCGCCGCCTTACTAGCGAAACAAGTGGGCGCGCCGGTGAAGCTGGAACTCTCGCGCAAGGAAGATTTCATCGGCGTGCACGGCCGCTGGCCCACGACGCAATACTACAAGGTTGGAGTCAGCCGCGACGGCGTCCTGCAATCGCTGCAGTTGCGCGCCTATAGCGGCATGGGCCCGTACCGCAAGAATTCCGGGGCCATCGGCGGCGTGGAACTCTATCAATGCCCCAACGTCCAGAGCACGGTCTATCCCGTGTATACCAACCGCGCCGTTTCCGGAAATTACCGCGCGCCCGAGTTTCCCCAGGGATTTTTCGGTATCCAGTCGATGATGGACGACGTCGCCTACAAAATGAAAATGGATCCGGTCGAATTCGTCCTGAAAAACATGACGCGAAAATCGAACGACCAGGAGCCCTACTCGAACTACACGCTGGAGGAATGCATCCGCCGCGGGGCGGAGGCCTTCGATTGGAAAAAGCGCTGGCATGAGCCGGGATCGGACCCCGGCCCCATCAAGCGCGGCGCTGGAATGGCTTTCATGACCATCCGATCGCCCCTCGGTCAGAGCAGCGCGGTGATTCGCCTCGATTCCAATGGCCGGTATACCGTGTTCGTCGGCGTGACCGACATCGGAGCCGGCGCCAAGACCACGATGACCATGATCGCGGCCGAGGCCCTCGACGTTCCGATGTCGGATATCGACCTTGTATGGGGCGACACCGACCGCTGCCCGTTCTCGGTGGGCGAGTCAGGCAGCCGCACCACGGACATGACCGGGTACGCCGTCATCGAAGCGGCGCGCGATATCAAGCGGCAGATTGCGGAAAAAGGCTTACCGAAAGGCGAGAACGCGCTGATTGCATCGGCCTCGCCGAATCCATCGTCCGAGGGGAAAGTGCGCAAGGCGTTCGGCGCGCACTTTGTGGAAGTGGAGGTCGATACGGAACTGGGCAGGGTGCAGGTTCTCAAATACGTGGCCGTGCACGACTCCGGCAGAATCCTGAATCCGCTGACAGCAGAAAGCCAGATCAAAGGCGGCGCAACGCAGGGCATCGGAATGGCGCTGCACGAGGATTTGCTTTACGACCGCAGAAGCGGGCAACCTCTCAACGCCGGCTATTACGGCGCGCGGATCATGACCCACCTCGACGCACCGGACATCGAAGTAATCTTCATCGAGAGTGACGACGGATACGGCCCGTTTGGCGCCAAATGCATCGGTGAGGCGGGAATCGTTCACGCGGTGGCGGCCGTAGGCAACGCTGTCTTCAATTCCATCGGCCGGCGCATGAAGGATCTGCCCATCACGCGCGACAAAATTCTGGGAGCGCTCGCATGAAGACCTTCGCCAACAAAAACCCGCGAACTCTGGACCAGGCAGTTTCCATCGCCCAACAGGCGCGAAAAGAAGGACAGGCGGCGTCGATCGCCGGCGGCGGCAGCGATCTTCTGGGCATGGTGAAGGAATTTATCGTCAAGCCGGACGTGCTGGTTAACCTGAAAACGATCAAAGGACTCGATCAGGTGGAGCAGGCCGCGGGCGGCATGAAAATCGGCGGCCTCATCACGCTTAACGCACTCGGCAGCCATCCTTTAATACGCAGCCAGTACACGGTTCTGGCCGAGGCGGCCGAGACCGTGGCAACGCCGCAGATTCGCAACGTCGGCACGCTTGCCGGCAACGTCTGCCAGCGCCCGTGGTGCTGGTATTTCCGGAACGGTTTCCCCTGCCTGAAAAATGGCGGCGACCAGTGCTTTTCCATCGTGGGCGATAACCGGTTCCACGCGATATTTGGAGGCGGCCCCAGCTACATCGTCCACCCATCGGACACCGCGCCGGCGCTGGTCGCGCTCGAGGCGAAATTCCGGATCACAGGGCCTTCCGGCGAACGAATGGTGCCGGCGGCCGATTTCTTCGTCTTGCCTCAGCAGGATGCCACCAAGGAAAATATCCTGGCCGAAGACGAAATCCTCGCCGGCGTGCAATTGGCCCCCGCGCACCCCGGCCGGCGAAGCGCCTATAGCAAGGTGCTGGACCGTGAAGCGTGGACGCACGCGGTGATCAGCGCGGCCGTGGTACTCGACATGGACAAGGATGTCTGCCAGCGAGCGCGCATCGTCCTGGGCGGGGTTGCGCCGATTCCCTGGCGCCTGCCGAAGGTGGAAGCCATGCTCGCCGGGCAGCGCATCACGCCGGAACTGGCGGCAAAAGCCGGCGAAGAGGCGATCGTGGGAGCCCAGAAGCTTTCCAGGAACGCTTATAAACTTCCCATGACCAAAGCGTTGGTCAAGCGCACGGTGCTCGCGCTCGCCACACGCGCATAAGGGCATTCAACTTTTTGTTCTTCCCGGTGCAGGCCTTGAATCGTCGAGAATTGCTCTTGCTCGCAGTCAACCGCAGAACTCGCTCCGTGGAACTCTCCTGCGAGCGGCTGTACATGAATTACTGCGACTCTCAGCTGGACAACACCACTCAGGAATTCTTTGAGCGGCTCGAATCCGAACTGAGGGTCGTCGACGACCTCCATCTAATGGACACCGCGTGGCTGGCAAGCGCGGAATTTCGCGAGCGCCTCGAGCCGCTCTTGAATTCCATCCGTGCTCGCGGCGGGCGTGTCACGCGCTCCACCGAACCAATAAAAAAGATTTAGAGCCGCTGCATGAAAAGTTCGCAAAGTGGGATTTGGGCCCCGCCAAGGGAACACATTTCCATCTTCCAGGATGTATTCAGTTAATCCGAAAATGCTTCTCTTCAAAAATCGACCTGCACGCCAGTAGTCAGCCAGGCAAAAACAGGCCCGAAAGATTTTGGCGCCGAACCCGTTCCAGCGCCCTCCCAATCGATCGGATCGAAGCATTAACACACACAAGCCGCTGTAGCAGGCACAATGGCATTGGCAGGAGCCCTTTTACCTGGACACAAATCCGGCCTGCATGATGCCGCCGGGCTATGCCCGCCGAAGGTGCTTGACAAACGGCCACAGCCGGACGCACAGTGGCCGCATTCGTAGCGGTGTTCGGCCCCCCCATTCATAGTCGGAGCACAGGGAATTATTCGGTCTCAAATTCGGTCCGGGAGGTGTGGAATGCGGACAGTATTCTGTGCTGCTGCGCTTCTGTGTCTAGCCGCTATCAGTGTGCCTGGAAGTTTCGCGCAAGTTGCTACCGGCACAATTGAAGGAGTGGTGAGAGATTCATCCGGCGGAATCGTGCCCAATGCAACGGTTACGGTGCAGAACGTGGACACGAATCAGACGCGTACGTTGACGACGAATGAGGCGGGAGAATACCGAGCGCCTGCTTTGCAGGTGGGCCACTACACAGTGAAAGTTGAGAAGGACGGCTTCCGGACGCTGACGCAGCAAGGACTGACATTAGAAGTCCAGCAGGAACTCGTGGTCAACGCAGACATGCAGGTGGGGACCGCGACCCAGGAGGTGACGGTTACTGCCGAAGCTCCGATTGTGAACACTACAAATGGCACTTTGGGCGGTTTGGTAACCGAAGAAAAAATGGCCGACCTGCCATTGAATGGGCGGAATTATATCGACCTGAGCTTGATGCAAACAGGAGTAACAGAGGATAGAGCGCAAAAGGGTGACGGCGGAGTTGCCGGGGTCTATTACAGCAGTAACGGCTCCGGGCCGTGGTCCAACTACTACACGATCGATGGCGCTTCGATGGCCAATGGGCTTGGCGGAAGCAGCGGCTCGGCGGCTGGGACAACATTGGGTGTGGATGGGATCAAGGAATATAAGGTTATCTCCGGTTCGTTTAGTGCGGAGTATGGAATGGCGATGGGCAGCCAGATGGTGATCGTGAGCAAATCAGGCGGGAACAGATTTAACGGGGACGTTTTTGAGTATGTGCGGAACAGCATATTTGATGCGCGGAATTTCTTCGATTACACGTATCTAACGCCTGGCGAGCCGCGTCTACCCCACCTGGTGAGGAACAACTTCGGCGCGGCATTCGGCGGGCCAATCAGGAGAAATAAGACGTTTTTCTATGGCGTTTACGAGGGACTCAGGCAGAAGCAGGGTATAACGGTGGTCGATGTCGTTCCCGGCGCGGGTTGCCACCCTACGGGTGCGAGCGCGGCAAATAATTTTGGCGCTGGGACAGTCATCTGGAACGGCCAGGGTACGCAACCGGCTGGTTCAACAGGACCATGCACTCAGCTTGGGAATAACCCCTCGGCGGCGATCCCATCAGCGGCGTGTCCCGCAGTGTCGAACTGTGCAGTTCTCAATTCAACGACTGCCCCCTTGTTGGCATTGTTTCCGACTCCCTTGACTTCCTTGGGGCCCAATCAGTGGACTTTCCCGACATCGGATCCGCTCCGCGTTGACTTCGCGCAGTTGCGCATCGACCAACTTTTTTCGGCCTCGGATACGGGTTTCGTTCGTTACAATTTTGACCGAGACGTTCTGAACAATTCCGTTACGAACAGTGGATCCGCGAATCCTGCTTTTCCGCAGTTCGTGCTTGCTAATTACGGCTTCGATCAATTTATTACGGTTGGAGAAAATCACGTCTTCTCTTCATCCTTGCTGACTACGGCGAGGCTATCCTATAGCCGCCTCACCCAGATTTCTTATAACCTTTTCCCTCAAGGGGACGCGGCGCTTACTGGCCCTCAATATTCGTTTGTGGCAGGCTTGCCGGTGGGTCCGATTACGGTAGGTGGTTTGTCGACCATTGGCCCTCTTGGTTCCAAGCCCGCGGATAATAGCACGGCTACTTTTTCAATAGCTAACGATTGGTATTACACCAGGGGAGGCCACTCTATCAAATTCGGAACGCTCCTCAACCGGGTGTATTTTTCCTTAATTTCGGGGAGCGGAACGAATGGAGCACTTAGCTTCACGAGCCTCGCAAACTTCCTGACGGCTAACTATCAAACATACTCAATGCTGTTGCCTGACTCTGACACGAATCGGTATTACGCCATGAATACCATGGGGCTCTATATTCAGGATGATTGGAGAGTGAGCCCGCGTCTTACATTGAACCTGGGATTCCGCTATGAGCCGGATTTTGGACTGAATGAGCTCAATGGCAAGCAGTACGCATGGCGCGGCATTGTGAGTTTAAAGCCCGCCACTTTAACTCCAGGTCCTATCATGAATAACCCAAGCTACAAGAATTTTAGTCCGCGGGTTGGTTTCGCCTATGACCTCACTGGACGGGGCAGAACTTCGATCCGCGGCGCTTTCGGTGTTTATTACGATATCGCTAACCTGGGAAGTGCGGTGCGAGAAACCGCCTCGGGGATGCCTCCGCTGCGCAAGGCCATTAGCGTTTCCAACTCGACCACCGCCCCGGTTGCCCTCGGGCCGCTTCCTTTCGTATTCGCGGGGAAACCCATCGGCGTGACTGGACAGGGACTCGACTATGATTCCAAACAGCCATATAACATGCAGTATAACATTACGGTTGAGCAGCAGCTTCCATCCAGCATTGGGGTATCTGTAAGCTATGTAGGGATGCGCGGCATACACCTGTTTGAAAAGGCGGATATAAACCCGACGCTTCCTACTTCGTTTGATGCAAACGGGTATCCTTTTTGGACTCCGACGGCAGCACAACCCGCAAATTGTGGTAATGCGATCGTAGCGCCCTTGACAGGTTATTGCCGTCTCAACCCGAATTTGGCAAGCTATAACGATCTGCAATCGCGCGGGCAGTCCTATTACAACGCATTACAGGTGGTCGTGCAAAAACGGATTTCGCACGGACTCCAGTTCCAGACGGCGTTTACATGGAGCCAATCGCTGGACTACACGGAAAATATGAGCGGTGACAGCAGTTCCTTTGCAGGCTGCGGGAATCCCACATCTCCGTTGGACAGGTCCTTCGATAAAGGCCCTTCATGTTTCAACATCCCCATAAACCTGCGCGTCAATGTACTGTATCACTTGCCAAATATGAAGAGCGGCGGGTTCGGATCAAAATTCGTCAACGGTTGGTGGGTTTCCAGTATCGTTTCCGCTCAGTCCGGCTATCCGCTTACGCCACTGCTCAGCACCAATCGGTCACTGTCCGCGACTTCCACCAACGGGGCGGATCGCGTGAATATCAACACTGCCGCAAGCATCGCCGCCTCTGGGTTTCCGAACACATGTACCTCGTTGCCCGGCGCACCTGCAGCTGGCGCTAATCCATGCCAATACACTCCAATTCCCTATGACCGCAGCAAAGTGATTACCGGAAATCCCCAGAACGACATTAATACGGCGATGTTCTCCTTGGGACCGGTGGGCACTCTGGGTAACGCACCGCGTGACTTCCTGCGTAGCTCGCCGTTCAACAATTGGGACTTTTCGATCGCCAAGGACACTCCGGTCCCGCATCTGGGCGAAAATGCGAGTATCCAGCTTCGCGCCGAATTTTTTAACATCCTGAACCATGCCAATTTGGGTGTACCCTCAGGCGCGCTTTTTACCGGTGCAACAAAAGATAAGGGGCCCTACTCGGAAACCCCGATCGGGTTCGATGCAACACATCCAAACGGGACCACAGGACAAATCACGTCCACCTTCAATGCCTCCAGGCAGATTCAGTTGGCCCTGAAATTGATCTTCTAGGAATAAGGGGAGACCTATGATCCGCAGACTTTGGGTACTCGCGGGACTCCTTGCACTACTTTCGGGAACAGCTTCCGGGCAGACGGTGGATGGCCACAAGGATGGCTGAAGACCAAGGGAATCGCGAATACCATGAGATTTCAGCCCCACGGTCGGCAATAACTCGGATGCCTCAAGGCCAGGATGCATGAGAGGATAAACACGAACTTGGCCTTACCTCGTGGAATGTGTCCTGGCTAGATATGAAAACAGATCGGTCAGCAACTCTTCAGTTCGGAGTCTTTCGGCTGAGCGAATCGACGCTCCAAGCGCAAGGCCGAGAATCACGGCTACGCTGGCCCAAGCGGCCAGGAATTGAAACCCGATAACCAACACCTTGCCCCCCTTTATGTCCGGGTAAAGTGCAACCCCACCCGATAACAAATCACCGCTAGAAAATGAACTACGCTGCACACGCGCGCTGTGAAATTGGTCACACAGAGATGTGCGCTGCCTCACAAACTCCGGAGGATTTATGGCACCCCGGCGCCTATCGCTGCTAACCCGGGGTCTACGTAAGGGAACGGCATTTTCGCTTGCTGGAAGTCCGGGCACTACCAGTTTCCGTTGAGGGACGGAGGGACTCCACGCTCCGGATGACTGGCATCTTTTCGATTGCCTCGCTAATTGGCTTATCTGTGCGTGGCCACTTCAGGATGGCCATTTTCTGAATCATGGGGCAATCGGCAGCTGCGCCGGATCGGGCTTGCTGTCCGAATTTGCCGCGGATGCTTCAATCTGGCGCAACTCATCCTTCATTTGATCGGCGAATCGCCCCTTGGGGAATTCTTTTAAGTAGGCGCGCATCTGTGCCGCCGCATCCGGATAGTCCTGCTTCTGCATGAGGATTTCCGCGTGCAGCGCATGCAAATCTTCCATATCCGTGTGAGGGCCTTTCTCGGTCGTCTGTGCGCTCTTGTCCGCTGCATCCAGCCGGTGCAAATTGAAATTCCCGATGGCCTGGATGAAATTAGCCGGGCCGATACTGGGGTCCAGCTCCAGAGCCTTTCCCGCCGTTTCCACTGCCAGTAAATAGTCGTGATCCTGGAGTTCCTGATTGGCGAGGCTCAGATAAGGAGGGATGTAATGCGGATCGGCAGTGATTGCTTTTTCAAATGCCTGCTGGGACTTTTCAACCTGGTGGTTGGCGGAATAAACATTCCCTAATGCGTTCCAGGCAGCCGCGTATTTGTCGTATTGGGCGACGGCTTTCTCCAGATGTTGAGTGGCTGAATCGAGGTGGTTGTGCCGGGCGTCATTGTCGCCTTTTTCAAATTCCTTGCGCGCGCCGCCGGGGACCTGCAAGGAAGTAACGCTGATAGATGAGCCCATCACTCCTGCAACACGCGCGAGATGCAGAGTCCCTACGTCAATTCCGGTTATGTCGGGATGGTCCACGATGAGCTTGCTCAGCGGCTGGTAGCCGGGAATACTGACACGCACCTCGCAACCCGCCAATACGTTTTGGGAAGTCCCCAATCCGCGAGCCCCCATGTCGGGCATTTGCATGCCGTTGCCTGCCGTTGACATGGAAACATTGCTGTCGGCGCTATAGACCGCATTGCTTTGAGCGCCGGCTCCCAGTGTGAATTGGAAATATCCCTTCAGATCAGTGTGGATCACCTGCAGCGATCTTCCGCCGCACCCAAGCACAACAGAAACGGATTCCGGAACAGGCTGGCCGGTGTCCATTACAATTCGTCCGTTGACGTAAAAAGGAGTCTGAAACTGCGGTTGATTGAGACCAGGAGGTTGTCCGCGTGTGCCGGAAACGGACCCTCCAGGTTGAGATGGCGTGGGCCCCCCTCCCCCCGGCGATCCTGATCCAGTGGACCCCGATGTTCCGGACTTCTGCCCCCACGACGGCGAGGACACCATGACAACAAGTAAAGCCGCCGCGTAACAACCAGAAGACAATCGGTTCATGGCTTGCCTCTCAGGGAGGGCGATTGGGCTGATTGAGCGAGGATACGCCAATACGCTTTTGAAAGTCCATCCATTCATGGAAATCGCGGGCGGCGATGACGTGCGGTGCCGCACCGGTGCATGTTTGTGAAAGAAGCATGGGTGGAAATTCTCCACCCATGCTTCCTCGTACTTGCTCGCGTTTTAATTCTGCCAGGCTGAACGAACCGGCTGGCCCACCAGCAATTCCTGCGGCGCGTTCTTCCGCGGAACGAATTTCTGCGGCCGGCCGTGGTGCACCTCTGCCGTATACAGGTTGCCGTTCTGGTCGACGCTGAACTGGTGCACTCCGTACAATCCGCCGGGACCGTTGAACGTCGAACCCCAGGAATACAGCATCTTCCCGTTCAGGTCGTACTTGTAGAATTTGAAATTCCCATAACCGTCGGACATCCAGAGGTGCTGATCGGCGGACATAAAAAAGTGGTACACAAGCGTCGGCCCGTCGCCGAGATACCACTGGTTGAGAAACTTCCCGTTCTCATCGAAGATCTGCACGCGCCGGTTGGCACGGTCGTCGACGTAGATGCGGCGCTGGTTGTCGATGACGATGCCGTGCACGGTGTTGAAGTAGCCCGGCCGCTTTTCATTGCAGTGAACCGGAGTACCCTGGCAGTCGCCCAGCTCGCCCCACGCCTTCAGGAAGTTGCCATTTTTGTCAAATTTCACCACGCGTGTTTCCTCATAACCGTCAGAGACAAAGAATGTGCCGTCCGGCAGCCACGCGATATCGGTCTGGCGGCCGAAAGTTTTGTCGGATGGACCGGTTTTCCTGGTAAGTGACGGAAGGCCGGTGAGGCCGGTCTTGATCGCATTCCTTTCGGTCGTGGTGTCATAAGTGCCGATCGTCTGCAGCAGTTTCTTGCCGTCGTTGCTGAAAATTCGGATGACGTGGTGGCCGTCGTCGATGGCCCACACGCGCTTTTCCGGATCGTACGGGCTGATCAGAATTTTGTGAACGCGGCCCTGGGATAGAACCCTTGGGTCGGGGCGGCCGAACAGCGAATCCCACTGCGTCCACGCTTCTTTCACGTTTCCCTGGCTGTCGTACACCGTAATCACGTGCTCCCACTTGAAATCCTTGTCCGCGACGCCCTTGTATTTATCGGTGGCTTCGCCGGGGCTGATCCATTCGCCCACGGAAGCGTCTCGCGCGAACAGCGGGCCGGGCACAGCCATGTGCACGGGCATCCCCTCGTCGGTCTCGAGGTCCGCAACGCCGGGCTTGAGGTGCGTGATATCGGGCAGCTCTCCCCGCATGCCCACAAAGATGCGATCCGGATTCTGCACGAAGACGGCCTGGGTCGAACCAAATGTCCATCCCTTGGGCCCCGGAAACTTGGGCCAATCCGGGTCCACTCGATAGGGGCCGGTCACCAATTGATCGCTGGGGTTTTCCGGATCGGACCACTGCACGTATTGATCCCCCGCCGCTTTCACCGGGCGTTTCAACAGCACGATGAAACCGATCGTCGCGCAGAACATCGCCACGATCGCGAGTATTGCAATGGTTCGTAAAGCCGTTTTCATTGGAATTCCTCCTCTGGTTTGCTTCACCGGATGCTCGCCTTCGTTCCCGATTCCAGGTGAAACGGACGCACCGCTTTTGCACTGTTGCAATCACACATGGACACCGGAATTTTATTCTTGAGGTTCCAGCCTTCCGATAAAGTACTCCCAATCCATGCCTGTAGGCAATGGTAGCAAGCGGATAATTCGCGCGCGGTGGTGCAGCCCGTTACATTCAAATCAGCCTACTGTTCACAAGCAGGCCTTGCACCGCGCCGCCAAAATGCGACAATGCAGCGGTTGTGCAAGCACAATCCGGAGGAGCCCATGAAAATCGCACGTCTTGTGAATTGCGCCCTGGCCGCGGCTGTCATCATCCTGCTCGCCAGCGCGGCGCAGGCTGCCATGAAGACCCAATGGATCGACTACAAGCAGGGCGCCACCCCGCTATCGGGCTATCTCGTCTACAACGATGCCGTACATGGCCGGCAACCCGGCGTGTTGATGATCCATGACCGGTCCGGCTTCTCGACCGGCACCCTCGCGGATGCAGAAATGATCGCCAAGCTCGGCTACGTGGTGTTTGCCGAGGACATTTTCGGCAAGGGCGTGGTCCCAAAGACCGTTCCGGAGATGACGGACCTGATCACCATCTATGACAAAGACCGCGCGCTGATGCGTGCGCGCGCTCTGGCCGGGTTCGATGTCCTCAAGGCGCAGCCCATGGTCGATCCGGCGAAGCTTGCTTCGGTCGGCTACTGCTTTGGAGGCACTGTCGGGATCGAACTGGTCGAAACCGGCGCCCCCCTTCTCGGATTCATCGCCGTGCATGGGGCGTTCCGCAATTTCACCCCGGAAGCCGCCAAAAACATTAAGGCGCGCGTCCTGATCCTGCACGGCGCGGAAGACCCGGTCGCGCCGATGGATGAGCTCAACGCCGTGATTTCACAATTCCGCGCCGCCAAGGTGGACTTCGAGGTCAACCTCTATAGCGGCGCCGCTCATGGGTTCACCAAGCCGCAGAACCCATCCGAAATGCGCGCCGATGACGAGTACAAAGTGGCGATGACGCGCTTCTTCAAGGATCTGCTGGCCCACTGAATGTTGGGCTCATGTGGGTGCGTTGCGCGCGGTGCCGCTCTTCGTGCGGCTATGGCATGATTGCGCCCCGGTCAATCCCTTTTCCGTGCTTTCAAAGGGCTTGCTATTCAGGCTGCGGACCCATTGATGCCGGAAGAAATCAGGGTGTATATTGCCTGTTATCTTCCGGGGCAGCCGGATCCATGTCGATCAATCTTGTCGGGAGGCGCTCGATGAACCGAATATTTTGGCTCTTACGCTTGGCGGCCACTGTTGGTACGGTGCTTATCCTGTTCGGTATCCAACCAACGGTGAATGGCCAGACCAAAGCGAATAAGAGCGCCATCGCAGGCGTAAATGTTATTACGGATATGGGTTCGCTTTCCGGATCGGTGGCGGCGCCAAAGGAATTCAAGGCCGCAAAAGTCTACGCCAGGAACGTGGACAAAAACGTGGTCTACATGGTGTATACGGTCGGCGGAAAGTATCAGTTTGTCGGCCTATTCCCCGGAAGCTATGAAGTGCACGTAACGAAGAACGGGTTCACCGGAGGAAATGTTCAGAAGGTCAAAATCGCAGCCGGTCCGAATGCCGCGGTCGATTTCACGCTAAGAGAAGGAACCTCCCGGGCAAATCAGCAAATGCGCAGCGGCCTGCCCGCCAATGAGCCTCTGCTGGCCTATGACGAGCTCTATCCGCCGGGCAAGGGCCGGGCGATCATCGAGCGGACGTGCATGCGCTGCCACGGCCCGGATTTTCTGCCGAACAAGCAATGGGATGAGGATCAATGGAACGCCGCCATCGACTTGATGCAGTCAACGGCGCCGAACTCGAACCCGCCGGGCAGGATTAGCGCCACGAGCGTTCCGGATGGCATCAGCTCCTCGGAACGCCAGACCCTGGTGGATTATCTGGTAAAGAATTTCGGTCCGAATAGCGAACCGCGCGGGCTCGCGATTGCCGATGTGCCGGAGGATGAGGAGGCGCTCGGCAAGGCCATGTACGTGGAATACCATATCCCGGCGCTTCCGAGCGGAACCGAGCGCAGATTCCATGATGCCCATCTGAGCCAAAACGGGGACGTCTGGTACGTCGATACCTCCGGCATGCAGATCGGAAAAATGGATCCGCGCACCGCCACCTGGACCGATTACGCAGTGACGAATCCGGATGCGCGAGGGCACGGACTCCTTCAGGATGCAAATGGCGACATCTGGTATTCCGGTCACACGGCCTTTGGGCGCGTGGACAGCAAGACCGGGTCCATGAAATTCTATCCCTACTACGAAGAAAAACCGGTCCGGCCTCCCCACGGCAATACTCCGATGATCGACTCGAAGCAAAATGTCTGGACCACGCTGATGTATACGGACGAAGTTGCCAAGTGGGACCGCGAGACGGGAAAAGTTTCGCGATTCACCGTGCCCACGCCGCATTCGGGCCCATATGGCGGCGTGATGGATAAGAATGACAATGTGTGGGTAGCGGAATGGTTCGCCTGCAAGATGGCGCGGTTCAACACGAACACGGAGAATTTCACGGAGTTCACTCCGCTATCCAAACCGTGCACGATGCGGCGCCTCTCAGTGGACCACAATGGCATGGTCTGGTTCGCCCTCGATAGCGTTGGAAAAATCGGCATGCTCAACCCAAGTACCGGCCAGGTTGTGGAGTACGCCGAGCCCGTGAAGTTTGGTTTCCCTTACGACATTCAGGAGGACCACGATTATAACTTCTGGATCGCCGACTCCGGGCAAGGCGGAGGACTGATCAAGTTTGAACCCCGAACCAGGAAGTTTACCTATTACCCCGGCGTGCAGAGAACGGACATGCCGAAGATCGAAGTGTCCCGCCAGAATTCCATCTGGTACACCACGCGCGCGGCGGATGCGAAAGAAATGGCGCTTGGCGTGTTGTATCCGGACAAAAGCAAAATCACGACATTGGCGGCCACATATTGACGGGATTGCCGTCGGGAGAACAAGCCTTTCAAGCAACCAAGATTCACAACTCGCGTTAAGCCATATCGAGGCAACAGCGCGTAGCGGACCCGTGAGGCTAGCGCAACTGGCCAGACAAAGCTGAACGGAAGGAATGTGGGAAGCCTGCCGGCCTCCCTTCTTATCGACAATTTCCCAAATGCTATTTTCGCGGCGGCTCCCGCCTCGGCATCTTCAATCACTGGATAGATTTCGATAACCAAAAGATCAGACCACTCGGCCACATGCTGGGCGACAAGCGTGAGGTCACTTGCCTCACTGAGATGCCAGCCGAGGGTTGAATCCGGCGCATGCCAACGCCCCACGGAGTTCGCCCCAACCGCAACCGAGTCGGACTTTTTGTTTGAGTATTTCAGCATGTCGAGGTTCGCGGGAATGGCGGCCTTCGCGCTTGTGTAGCGCAGTGCGCCGGCCATAAGATTGAGCAAGAGTCGCGATCACTCTCCCCAAATTAAGTCGCGAAGCACGTGCGGAGGAACAAAGGTGTCACACATAGCGAGCATTAGCCGTTTTGGACGCGGCATCAGTGCGTTCACGGTTGTAACTCTTCTGCTGGCCGTTAACGCAAGGGCCCAGGAAAAAAATTCGCCGCCAGCGTACATGCGCATCGATAAGGACGTTGACGTGCCGATGCGAGACGGCCTGGCCCTGAAGGCGAATGTGTATCGTCCATCCGCCCCGGGCAAGTATCCGGTTATTTTGGCCCTCAGCGCATACGGCAAGGATAACCCCGCGGCAGGCTATTTCCCTCAAGCCTTCAAGGAAGAACTCTCTTACTACCCGGATTTGTGCCGCAACGGATCGAGTTGCAAATACTTGCGGCATGAAGCGGCCGATCCCGAGCGCTGGGTGCCGAAGGGTTACATTATCATCCACGTGGACACGCGAGGCGCCGGAAAATCGCCCGGCTATCTCGATCCCTGGTCGCCGCAGGAGGCGCGGGATTATTACGATACGATCGAATGGGCCGGCGCGCAGCCCTGGTCCAGCGGAAAAGTGGGGCTTCTGGGCATCTCCTATTACGCCATGACGCAGTGGATGGTCGCGGCGCTGCAGCCGCCGCATCTGGCGGCCATGCTTCCGTGGGAAGGAAGCGAGGATTTTTATCGCGAGTGGATGTTCCACGGCGGCATTTTCACGAACATCATGCTGGAGAAAATAGTCTGGGGCCCCGCCATCGTGCGGACGCAGCACGGCAACCCCGATGGTTACACCGATCCCGACACCGGGGAACGTGGCAGCGGCCCGATCACGCTGAGCCGGGAATTGCTCGAGGGGAACCGCATCGATCTGCCCGGCGAGGCCGCCAAGCATTTCCTGGATGACGAATGGATGCGGGCGCGGCGGCCGGACGTTAGCCGCATCACGGTGCCGCTGTTGTCGGCAGGAAACTGGGGCGGACTGGCCCAGCACCTGCGAGGCAATACCGAAGGATTTATGCTCGCCTCTTCCAGGGAAAAGTGGCTGATCATGCATACCGGCGCGCACTTTGAGAAGTACTACATGCCGGAGTCGCTCGCGCTGCAAATGCGGTTTTTCGATCACTACCTGAAAGGCCTCAACAACGGCTGGGATAAAGAGCCGCGCATACAAATCGCGATTCGGCGACCCGGCGGCGAGACCTTGCGCAAGGAAAACGAATGGCCGATTGCGCGCACCCAGTGGACCAAGTTCTACTTGAACGCACAGGACAAGACCCTTGCCACACAGAACCCGGCAGCCGAGAACACCGCCAGCTATCAAGCCTTGACCGATGGCGTGACGTTCTCAACCGCTCCCTTTGACAAGGACACCGAAATCACCGGCCCCATTGCCGCGCATTTGTGGGTTTCTTCCTCGACCGCCGACATGGACATCTTCGCAACGCTCCAAGCGTTCGGGCCTGACGGGAAGGAAGTGACATTCCGCGGGGCCAACGATCCCGCCGTCCCGGTGACTCAAGGTTGGTTGCGCGTTTCCCATCGCAAGCTCGATCCGCAGCGGTCGCGGCCCTATCGCCCCTGGCATCCCCATGATGAAATACAAAAACTCACGCCCGGCGAGCTCTACCCCGTCGAGGTCGAGATCTGGCCCACCAGCATGGTGTTCCCGAAGGGATACCACCTCAGCCTTGTGCTGCAGGGCAAGGATTTCGAGCGTCCGATCGACGCTTCCGGAGCCTATATGGGAATGAATTCGCCGGTGGCGTATCGTGGGTCGGGAGCGTTTCTGCATACCGGCCGCGACCCTGTGGAATTCGGCGGCACCAATCGCATCATCACCGGAGGGCAGCACGACAGCTATCTCTTGTTACCCGTCATCCCGGAGAAATAGAGGCGGCATGCTCGGCAGTCTCCCGTGGAACAGTGGAATGTATGCGGCTGAATTGGTGGTGTCCATGCGAAACCTCGCGCTTTGACGATTAGGTCAGCGCCGAGCCCTGGCTCCCGAGGGAAAAAATAATTTAGTCGCGGCGATCCCCTACGGATTGCGTGAGGCCACATACGCGGCGATCGATATCATATCGTCGATTGTCAACCCCTTGACCACCGGTTTCATCAGCCCCGCGGCGCTTCCCCGCCTAGTGAGGTTCTGCATGTTGTAGAGTTGACGGAAAATATATATTGCCGAGCTTCCGGCGATCCTGGGCACTTCTCCCGTGCCTCTCAAATCGTCGCCATGGCAGGTCACGCAGGCAATGGTCTTCCCTGCTCCGGTCGTTGCCAACTCTTCTCCTTTTGCAATGCTGCCCACCGGCACGTAGGCGACAAACCCGGAGTGCGGGTCATAGCTTTCAACCCTTGACGAGTCCTGCGGCACTTCAATGATTCGATGCCCCAATGGTTCCATTTCATTTGTCGGCCAGGGAAGACGCAGGCGTGTATTAAGCACGAAGGTTTTCGGAGCACTACCAGTTTCGACCACTTTCACCCAAACGCTCGGTTTCAATGCGGCGAACCACTCGCTGGCCTGCTTCGCCTCTTCTTCCGTCAGGGCCTTCGCGAAGCCGTCCATGGGCGGAGCTGTTCTTGCCCCGCTCTTGAAATCAACCAGCTGCCTCATCAGATACTCAACCGACTGGCCCGTGAGGTTTGCCGATTGGGGATGACCCATTCCATTGGATAGATGGCAGTAAGAGCATGCCTGAACCGTCTTGCCGTCCCCATGCCGGACAACTGCGGGCTCCGCGGGATGCTCTTCCGGAAACCAGTCCGGAGGATTGAACGGATCGATTTTCTCCTCCGTGTAAGTTTCCTTGCTGCCCGGAACTTGTTTTAGTATGGCCCCATCGAATCCCGGCGGGAGTGCTTTGTCCGGGGCGGGAAACGCCCAGGAAATGTCCGTCTCCTGACTTGATTGAAGAGGCTCAGCCACAACACCTGGAATGGGAAACACACACAAGGCAAGTGCCGCGACCAGCTTCTTCATTCAGCGTCTCCCAGCATCACAAGGCATATTTGGCGCATCGTACGCAAGCTCGATGAAATTGTGGAGGCATCGGCGGCTATGAGAGTAATGGCCCCGCCGCGGATCCGAAATTTCGCAGGGAAAATTCAAATTGGAAGTCCGGCCTCATTTTAGAAATGAATTTTCGGGCACCAGGCCCGCTGAACTCGGCGCCGCATCATTCCCGCCGTACTCCGGAATATTTCTTTGGAAAACACGAAATACATGGTCATACCCCTCGACGTGTTCTTGCCCGTCGGCGCCTTTCTGCAGGGTTTCGGGGTTTCTTCCCAGAAAGGCAATGGCTTGGGAGCGATCCGTAACCAGCACCATCGTCGCTTCATAAAGTTTATCCCCGATTTTTATGCGCACGCGGGGATCGCGGGCCACGCTGGCTGTCCAGGACTTGTCATTCGGAAAATCCACGTCCATGCGATCCTGGTGCGACCGGATGTAGAGTTGGCCGTTGCGGACGGTGGGTATCGTCCGGACCGAGTGCGGAATAAAATACCACGTTCGAGTTTCCACCAGCACGGTGTTGAGGCTGCGCCCCGGGTGCTCCACTTTTTCGACAAACGACCAGTCCGTGACAGGCGTCTTGACCACTTCGCCCTTTAGCCACAGGCCGGGGCGGGCGATCATGTGGTGCGCGCGGAGTTGGTCCAGGTCGAGGTATTCAGGTTCCAGACCTGTCACGCGGAGCACCAGGAGCCCCATCACCAGAATACCTATGATCAGCAACAAAACCATCTTCGCTATCTTCATTTTTTCGCTTCCTGTGAAGTCGCGGTCATTCGCTGCGATGCTACACCACCGGCCAGCGGACCGGTAAAAATTCCTTGTGAGGAAGGCGCGGAGTGTTCGGGGACCATGTTCCAATGCGCCCAGCGATCCCGGCCGAATTAGTGGCGCGCCAAATGCATTGTTCCGCGCCGGGAGAAGCGTTAGGATGCGCGAGGTAGAAATTAGAATTGGCAATGCTCGTCTACATTGGGGAGTCATGAAAACACTGGGGAAGATTGTTGCGGCCATACTCATTTGCCTGGCTCTGGCGTTGGTCGTTCTACGCATCACCGGACTTGACCCTCACGACAGAATTCCGGGGTTATGGCTACATGGCGAACTCGTTACCGATCCCGTCACGGATTGGTCGTTCACGGAAGACGTCCCAAACATCAAGCTGCAGACGCAGACCCGGTTTCTGCTTCCCCACTCGGTAACCATTAATTGTCTCGATTATCATGGCCAGCTGTACGTTTCTTCCGTTTATCCCGCGGGAACTCCGAGAGCCTGGAACGACAACGTAATGCGCGACCCTCGCGTGCGCATAAAAATTGGAGATAAAGTGTACGACCGCACGATGGTTCTGGTCACCGATCCGGCCGAGGTGGACGCCGTGCTACAGGTCAGGGAGAAAAAATACCCGGCGCTGAAAGTTCCGCCGAATTCGACCATCCACGTATTTCGCGTGGCCGGCTGATTGGGATCCCGGATGAAGATAGTCATCACCGGCGCCAATAGCGCGGTCGGTCAAGCGATCCTGCGGTTGGGATCGAAAAACGAAGGCGCGGCAAACACATATGTCGCCGCGGTCCGTTCCGACCGCGCCGCCGAACAAATCCGCGCGCAAATAAGCGATGCCGGCGGCGTGCAGAAAATTTCCTACGATGACCCCGGCAGTCTCGACGCCGCATTCCATGGCGCTTCCGCGATTATCCACCTCGCCGGAATCCTGGTGGAAAGCCCGGGCTCGACCTATGACCAGGCAAACGTCGCGCCGGCCCGCGCCATCGTGGAAGCGGCCAAACGAAACGCGGTGCGGAAAATTGTTTTGGTCAGCGCAACGGGAGCCGATGAAACTTCTGCCAACGGCTACTATCGCACCAAGGGGCAGGCGGAGACGCTGGTGCTCGCATCGGGATTAAGCTTTACCGTACTGCGGGCGCCGCTACTGCTTGGCCGCGGCACCGCGGGCGCGGCAGCGCTCAAGCGGCATATCAGCGGGAAGCGCGCCAAGCTGATCGGCGGCGGTCGCAATTTGCAGCAGCCTCTCTATGTGGATGACCTGGCGCGGGGAGCGGTGTCCGCCGCACAACTATCGGTCGCAAGCAACCTCATTTTGGATCTGGTCGGCCCTGTGTCCCTGCCCGAGCGCGAACTCGTCGAACGTGCCGCTCGCCTGATGGGTCGCGAGGTCCAGATCAGCGCGCTTCCAAAGTTGTGGCTTTCCCTGGTGCTGGGCATCCGTCAGTGCGTCGGCAAACCTGGATTTTCGCTGGACGCACTCGAAGTAATCACCGCGGACACCCGCCTCGATCCGCAACCGGCCGCGTCCGCGCTCGGAATCGAACTCACCGGAATCGACGAAATGATTAAAGACAGCGTAGGCCAAGGATGAAAAAATGAGCGAGAGCGTCCCCTCCACGACCACACCCTCTGCCCCGGCCGGCAAAAAGGCCAAGCCGTGGCAGCGGCTCCTGCCGTTTCTCATTACGGCAGCCTGCTTCGCCTATCTTTACAGCCGCCTCAACAGTGCCGCCACGCGGGAAGGCAGCGGGCTGGTCGCCTATCTCGCAAAAAGCTTCGAGAACGTCAGCTGGACTCATTGGCTTGCCCTGATGATTCCGTACTGTTTCCTTTACCTGCTGATCGACAGCCTGGTGGTTTGGGCCGTGATTAACTGGTTCAACGCAAAAATCCGCTACGCGGATATCCTGCCCATTCGGGCCAGCGCCTACATTCTCTCTTTGGTGAATGAGCAAGTCAGCAAAGGCGCCATCGCGCTCTATCTGAACCGTCGCGACGGCGTGCCCGGCTGGGAGATCGGCTCCAGCATGCTCTTTCTGATGTTTTGCGAGTATTACAGCCTGATGTTGTGGGCGTCCATCGGCGTGATCCTGCGGTGGAGCCAAATTCAGGAAGTATTTCATGTAATCCCCTGGATCGCCTTGGGCTCCCTGGTCTTCTTTGTGTTTTTTCATCTGTTTTTCAGCGGAAAAATCGGTTCGGGAACAGCTTTGCGCGAGCGCCAGATTTTCCGCGCGTTTCGGCTGGCTAAAGTTTGGCACTACGCAGCGGTGATCGTCATGCGCGCGCCGCTGGTGATCGCCGGCGTGATTGTATACACACTGGCGCTCAGGCTGTTTGGTGGCACCGTCGGCTTTGGCGAAATGCTGGGATATTTGCCGGTAATTTTCTTTGGAGCGGCCATGCCGGGACCGATGCATTCGGTCGCGATCCTGTTTTGGGTTCTGCTCTATCCGGACAGGCCCGGACAAATGACGGCATTCGGGTTCGTCATGCACAATTTCTTTATCTTCTTTAATGCCGGAGTCGGCCTGCTATTTCTCCGGCGGGCCAGCCGGGAGATGTTCGGTTAGTCTGCTGTGCCTCAGCCGCTGGCCCATCGATACCAGCGTGCTCCCCACCAGCGCCCAGACCAACACCGTAAGCAAGGGCTGGAGAAACCGCGCGCCCAGGCGAATGATAATTTCCATGCATGTCGGAACGAAGTACAGCATCCCGTTATAGCGCCCCAACTTGCTCCCGCGCAGCCTGGAGTGGCGGTGAATCCAATACGAATCGATGACGTATTGCGAAAATGCCGCGACAATCACGACGGGCAGAATCCACGGAAACACTCCGCGAACCGCGCCAGCAAACAGGCCGCTGGTGACGAAGAGAAAATCGGCCGTGTGATCGAACGTCCCGCTGAGCGCGGTGACCGAATTTCTGCGGCGTGCAACGGGCCCGTCCAGGAAATCCGTAAGCAGCGCCACCACCCAAATAATCAGAGCGAAAACCGCGGAGCGCACGTCTCCGCTGGCCATGAAGAATGCAAATGGAACAACAAGAAGGAAACGAATCGCCGTCAGCGCGTTAGCCATCAGCGGTCCAGCGGATGGTGCACTTGGTCCGAAATAAGTTTGCAGGCCATCTTTTTCATTGTCGCATATAGTTGGCGCGTGGCGATGTCCATCACGCCATTCGCCGGCGGGCCGGTTTCTGAAAGCGCCGATTCCCGGCCGGCCCGGGGAGCAAGAACTTCCGCGCCAGAGTTCCCAATTTAGTCGTATAGTTGGCGGGAAAGAAATCCCGGCATCTCACGTGCAACTTTAAGGAGCCAGCTATGAAAACGCTATTAAATGTTGTAGGAACCATAGTGATTTGCATGGTCTTGCTGCTGGTGACGCTGCGCTTCACCGGCTTGAATCCTCATGGCGATACGCCCGGCCCCGGCAGTTATCCCGGTTTATGGCTCAGCGGGAATGTGGTGACAACTCCGGTTGCCGACTGGTCGTTCACGGACCACGTTCAAACCGTAAAACTTCAGACCAACTCCTGGTATATGATTCCCCACTCCGTAACCATCTGGTGCATCGCCTACAATGGCCAGCTTTATGTGGCTACTTCCGGCGCTGCAACCAGATCGTGGCCTCGCAATGTGGCCCGCGACCCGCATGTTCGTCTGAAAGTTGGCAATGATTTGTACGATCGTACTTTGTCGGTGGTCACTGATTCCGCCGAAAAAGAAGGCGTGCTTCAGGCCAGAGCGAAAAAATATTCTCAGAAGTACCCGCCGGTGAATCAAACCTTTACCGTATATCACGTGATGCCGAGCTAGTTGCATACTGGATCTTTGATGGCGATGATGGAGATCGGCGAGGTGTTGGTCTTTACCCGGTTCATGACGGATTTCATGTCCCGCTGGATTCCAATGGCTCGCATGCGAGGGCGGCGGGTCGCCTCTGATTGCTCAGAACGGCCAGTAATGGAAAACCCGGCTACCCTTATTGTGTGCATTGGCCGACTTATGTTGCGGATCGCAGATTTGTGATCCAAAAGCGGCAGCAAATGGCGAACGCCGACTCGATGCAGACAGCTCTCAAAACGCGTCGGTCCTCCAATGAATGTTAGTTAATTGCGAAGCAGTAGAAAAGCCCGGCGCCCCCGGTGCTTTCCAGATCGGTCTGGCTGCATCCTTTTGTGGCGTTCGACGAATTCCAGGAGGAGCCATTGCCGATTCGATCGGAATGGCCCACCTGCGCGGATCCCGTTGAGCTGCTGGACCAGTTGTTGCAAGTATGGTCGGCGTTATCCGTGTAAGCGCGGCCGTCCCACTTCGATCCCGTTAGAATTTCGTGCTGAATCGGCGGCGTGTCGCCCATGCCGTGAATGACCTGTCCATGCTCGTTGCGTGTGGACTGCTTGAATAGATTGCTGCCGCGCTGCGCCTGCACAAGCGTGTCTCCGTGAAGTTCGCCAAGATCCGCCGAAATGATGGCGTTTTGCGGCGGCCCCAGTTGCGCGAACGACCAGTTGAACCAAGGCCCGGTGCCGATACGGTCACGCGCGTTGACGGCGGGCTGTCCGGGATGAGCCTGGGTGCTGAGATAGGCATGCCAGGTGTGACCCCCCGAGCCAACCGCCGCGGCCAGCGCCTGGCAATGCGCGTCGGCACCCGCAAGTCCGCCAAGGTCTCCGCCTTTACCGAGACCAACGCTGGTCACGAAAAAGGTCATGCGAGCCGGAGTCGGCGTCGGGCTGCCGGGGGGCGGAGCGATACCCTGAGTATTCGGCGCGTTCTGTTGCGCCAGCGTCAGGCAAGCGGACAGCATCAAAGTACACAAGACGACAACGTAAGCATGTGGCCTGGTCATGAGCTTGTCCGCCATTCTAGTTAATCGCGAAGCAGTAGAACAGGCCTTGGCCGTGGGTTTTCGGCAAATCCGTCTGGGCACAGCCGCGCGTTCCGTGAGCGGAGTTCCAGGAACCGCTGCCGCCGCCATTGCGGTCGGGAAAACCGATCTGGGCGTTGGGTCTTCCATCGGCGGCATTCAGGTTTCCGTTCGACGCTCCAGGTGCCGGGCTCTTGTTGCTGGTCCAGTTATCGCAGGTGTGATCGAGGCCATCGGTGAACGCGGTGCCATCGGTCTGAGTACCGGTGAGCATTTCGTGCCGAGTCGAAAACCGGGTGGTTTTGGCGTAATCCCAGTCGGTGTCGCGCGGATCGGAATAGTCATACAGACCCGGCACGATCTGGCCTTTTTCGGTCAACCCGGTGAGCTTATTCAGATTATTTCCCTGATGCGCCAGTTCCATCGTATCGCCGTGCAGGTGCGCGAGATCCTGCGCGATCATTTCGCCTCTGAAGTTGTACCAGGGGCCTTTGCCGATGCGGTCGCGCGCGTTCACTGCCGGCTGGCCGGGCCGCGCCTGCGTGCTCAAGTAAGCGTGCCAGGTGCGATTTCCGGCTCCTGTGGCCGTCGCGAGCGCCTGGCAATGTGCATCGGCGCCGGCTAGCCCGCCGAGATTGCCGCCGTCGCCGATGGGTTCGCTCGTCACGAAAAAATTCATCATCGCAGAAGGCTTCTCGCCCCGCGGATACTCCCCCGGCCTTTGGACCTGCGCCAGCAACAGACAGGACGACAGCAAAACGACGCAAAATAACACCACCGCTGAAGATTTGATTTTGGGCATAGTGTCCCTTATTAGGGCGGGCTGTAAGTACAGCCCGCACCCGTATTAGAGCGGGCTGCAAGTACAGCCCGCACCCGTATTAGAGCGGGCTGCAAGTACAGGCCGCACCCGCAGAAAATCGACAGCACGGTAACACGGAAGGCCAGCGCGGGCAATCGCTCTCGCGCGCGGGGCGATAGGCTCTGGCGCCTGTTGGGCTTCATCGTCCAGACACCCAGCCCCAGGTCCCGATAAGTTTTCATCTGAGAAACCGGCCCAGCACTCACCGTTCTTTCCGCAGCCGTCAGTACGGCGCAGAAGTGATTTTCGGTCATCCGCTTGCATCCGTTGACTCTAACGAGGTGGGCGCATATGCTTTCCATGAATACAGGTCCTAATGGGAAGTGCTTACCAGAGGCGTGATCATGCCCATTGTAGCGAATCCCGGCCATGTGGATGCCGCGCTTGAGCGCGGATTAGACGGTCGGGGTGTCTCCCGCGAAGATGCGCTTTCGTTTATGCGCGACGCACCGTTAGGGGCCTTGCTCCATACGGCCGCCGCGGTTCGAGATCGCTTCAAGGGCCGTTCGGTCAGCTACTCCAGAAAAGTTTTCATTCCGCTCACCCACCTGTGCCGCGACTATTGCGGCTATTGCACGTTTCGGGCCGATCCCCAGGTCGGCGTGCGGCCCTACATGACTCCCGACGAAGTGCTGGCGGTGGCCGAGGCAGGCCGCCGCGCGGGATGCAAAGAAGCCTTGTTCAGCCTTGGCGATCAACCCGAGCGGATATTTCCGGAAGCAAAAGAGTTCCTGCAAACGCTTGGCTTCGATACAACTCTCGAATACCTTGCGGCCATGAGCGAGCTGGTACTAACGAAAA
Organism: Terriglobia bacterium; assembly: GCA_020073375.1. Lineage (GTDB taxonomy): Bacteria > Acidobacteriota > Terriglobia > Acidiferrales > UBA7541 > Palsa-360. The sequence goes on from JAIQFG010000029.1 coordinate 30,462, forward strand.
CCGGTTTACTCCCTCATTCCAATCCCGGCCTGATGGGCGAGAAGGACCTTCGCCGCCTGCGCGAAACCAATGTTAGCGTGGGCCTGATGCTGGAGAGCGCGAGTCCAAGGCTGGGTCGCCCCGGCGAAGCGCACTGGAAAGCGCCGGACAAAGTTCCTGCGCTTCGCCTCCGAACCATCGAGACCGCGGGGCAATTGTCCATGGCCTTCACCACAGGCATCCTGATCGGGATCGGCGAGACCGCCGAGGAACGGGTGGATGCGCTGCTGGCGATTGGCGCAGCCTATCGGAAGCACGGTCACATTCAGGAAGTGATCGTGCAACCGTTTCGCGCCAAGCCGGACATTCGCATGGCTCTTGCGCCGGAACCTTCCAACGAGGATTTGCTGCGCACGATTGCAGTCGCGCGCCTGATTCTCGGCGGTGAGATGAATCTTCAATCCCCGCCCAATCTGCTCTCGCAGGATTATCCCGATCTGCTGAAAGCCGGTATCAATGACTGGGGCGGGATTTCTCCCGTGACCAAGGATTTCATCAACCCGGAAGCGGTGTGGCCGCAGATTTCTTCGCTGGCGGAGAGAACCGCCAAGGCCGGGTTCGTCCTGCGCGAACGCCTGGCAATCTATCCTGAATTCATGCCAGGACCTGAATTTACTCCGGCGCCTGAGTCTTCTTCACGCCCGGATTTCATACACGAACGCCTCCGGCCCTATGTCCGAAAGCTCCAGGGCGGGGACGGCTATGCCCGCGGGGAGAGTGACCCATGTTGAAATCTGTGACATCCAAATGGAAAGAAATTCCCCTGGATCGAGCGCTGGCAGCAGCCAGCCGAAGCGTCGCCGGCGCGCTGGAAAAAGTCCTCGCAGGAAACGACTTGAGCTTCGACGAGGGTATGGCCCTGGCCACGGTCGAGGGAAATGACCTTCTCGCATTGGTGAAAGTCGCGGACGAACTGCGCCGGCAAACCGTGGGCGATCGCATCACCTACGTGGTGAACCGCAACTTAAATTTCACCAACGTTTGCATCGTCGGCTGCGCCTTTTGCGGGTTCAGCCGGGGACCCGAATCGCCGGACGCGTATTTTCAATCCACCGACAAGCTGATTGCCAAGTCGCTCGAGGCGGTCGAGCGTGGCGCCACCGAAGTGTGCATTCAAGGCGGCCTGCCGAAAGACCTTGACGGTTTTTACTACGTGGAACTTCTTCGCGCCATCAAGGCGCGATTGCCCCAGCTTCATGTGCACGCCTATTCGCCCATGGAAATCATGTATGGCATTGAAAAGACGCACATGCCGCTGCGCGAGTACCTGCTCATGCTGAAAGAAGCCGGCTTGGGCAGCATTCCGGGCACGGCCGCGGAAATTCTCGACGACGATGTACGCAGATCCCTGAGTCCCAATAAATTGAAAGTTCGGCAGTGGATCGACGTGATTCGCACCGCTCACAGCCTCGGCATTCCCTCGACCTCCACAATGATGTACGGCCACACCGAACTGCCCGAGCATTGGGTAAGGCATCTGCTTCTGCTTCGCGAAATTCAAAAGGAAACTCGCGGGTTCACCGAATTTGTTCCGCTGGGATTTATCCATTCCCAAACCAAACTTTTCCAGAGCGGAACCGCCCGCGCGGGACGTTCGGACCACGAAGATTTAATCGTTCACGCGCTCGGCCGCGTGCTTCTCCACGGATACATCCCCAATATTCAAGTCTCCTGGGTCAAGCTTGGTTTTGAGCAATCCCTGGCTTGCCTCGAAGCGGGGGCAAACGATTTCGGCGGCACTCTGATGGAAGAAAGCATCTCGAAGATGGCCGGAGCGAAGTTCGGCGAGTACGTCGCTCCCGGCGAATTTCGCGCCTTGATCCGAACCATTGGACGGATCCCCGCCGAACGCTCCACGACTTATGGAATTCGCAAAATGTTTGAGCATCCGGATGCCGAGGAGCGCCTGCCGCTGGAACCGATGCCGGTGCTGGCCCCTGCCGCAAATCACGCGCCGGTGACTGCAACAGGCTACTGATCCCCGGCCTGCAAAGCCTCAACGACGATGCGGAGTCCTCCTCGAAAGCATGGGCGGCTTTCCGACAACCCCTTTTCTCAGGTGGGATTGTTTAACGAAGTTCATTGACGCGCGAGCCTGCCGCCAATATTTCTCGTTCTGCAACTGTGAATCACGACGCCTTGCCAATGGCGGCCGCGCAATTGTAGGATTGTGGCCGCCACTACACGGGAAAGAGGGTCGCTATGTCGCTCATTGCAATTAAAAGCAAGAGATGGATCATCGGGGCCGTTGCCATTGCCTCGCTTGCAGTCTTTTTCACCGCAGGTGCCTGGGCGCAATTTCAAGGGGACGGCCAGGGTGTAACACCTCGAGGGCGGTGGTTGAAGGGTGCAAGCTTCCCGGAACCTGAGGAAGAGCTCTACGGCATCACGGTCAAAGGCAAGATGTATGTCCTTGGTGGATTCGGCCTTAATCCGTTCGGAAAGCCGCCCGGATTGGTGTTTGAATACGACCCCGCCACCGACAAATGGGCGAAGAAGAAGAATATGCCCCTGCCTGTTCACCACCAGGCAATGGCCGAGTACAACGGCAAGATTTATATGTTCGGCGGCTATTTGTATTATCCCCCGGCCGGCCAGCAGGGACAGGGCTGGCAGCCGGTTGACAATTCGTGGGAATTCGATCCGGCGACCGATACCTGGAAAGAATTAGCGCCCATGCCGGATAAACGTGGCTCGGCAATTGCCGAACAGGTAGCCGGCAAGATGTATGTGATCGGCGGCGCAACAATGAATCCTCGATCGGGTGAGCCGGCTGTATTTCCGAATCGGCCGGCGCGCTCGGTAGGTACAAACGATATGTACGATCCGGCAACCAATACTTGGGAAGCCCGCAGCCCGATGCCCACCGCGAGAAATCACATGTTCTCGGGCACAGTGAACGGCAAGATCTACGCGATCGGAGGGCGCATCGGCAGTCCCTTTATTACGGTCGCGACCAACGTTGGCGTTGTGGAGGAGTACGATCCTGCGACAGACCAGTGGGGCCCGCCAAAAAGACCCATGCCTACTCCACGCAGCGGAGGAGGCTGGGGGGCGTACGGAGGGCGAATCTATGTTGCTGGCGGCGAGGCGCAAACTCCGCAGATGACCCCGGCGTTCCGGGCACTCGAAGCCTACGAGCCGGCCACCGATACCTGGAGCGTGCTTCCGTCGATGCCGGTTCCGCGCCATGGCGTGGCCGGTGCATTCATAGGCAATCGCCTCCATCTAGTGAGCGGCAAGGTGACTTCTTCCGGCGCGCCGGACACAAAACTCGAAACCGGAACGCACGACATATTTGAAGTCACCGATTAATTGGATTCACGGCCGCGTCGTTCATTGTTCCGGGCGGACAGGTCAAAGACATACCGGAATAACCATGACCAGAAACCGTCGCTGGATGCTCGGGCTGGCTCTTCAATTCTGTCTTTCCGCCCTCGTGTGGAGCCAAACACGAGGTGGATCCTCGGCATCGAAATCCATAGTCACGTTTGATGCGCCCGGGGCGGGCGCGAGCGCGGGACAAGGCACCACTCCGCAAAGCATCAATGACGCCGGTGAAATTACGGGTTATTTCAAGGACTCCACCAGCGTTCTCCATGGCTTTGTGCGTCACAAGAACGGCGCATTCACGACGTTTGAAGCGCCCGGCGCAAGCAAGAAGGCCACGCTGGGCACATTTCCGCAAAGCATTAACGACCAAGGCGGCGTTGTCGGGTACTACTTTACGGATCCCAACGGCGTCCGCCATGGATTTGTCCGTAGCGTGGATGGCACGATCCTCCGTTTCGATCCTGGGAACAGCAAGGGAACGGTGGTGCGGCAGAATAACAGCGCAGGCGAATTCACGGGAAATTACGTCTCTTATGACATGGTGCACGGTTTTCTCGCCCAAAAGGACAGACGTTTTGTCACCTTCGACCCTCCGGGCAGCGCGAATACGGCTCCGGAGGGCATCAACAGCAGTGGTGAAATTACGGGATATTACGCGGATGACAACAACGCGCTGCATGGCTTCGTCCGCCGCGCCGACGGCACGTTCTCGACGTTCAATGTCCCCGGCGCCAGCGCAACCGAAGGCAAAGGCACGGTTCCCATGGGGATCAATTCAAAGGGAGACGTCGTTGGCTACTATCATTTTGGCCCGAAAGACGGAACATTTGCGTTTCTCAGAACCAAGGACGGAAGCATCCTCAAATTCGATCCACCCGGCAGCATTACCGACAACGCTCCGCACGTCGATGACGAAGGATATATTGTGCGGCCTGTGGCCGCAGCCCTGAGCATTAACGAAGCCGGTGACATCGCGGGATATTTTGGCGATTCGGCGGGAGTGGTTCACGGCTTCGTCCGCCGCCGCGACGGCTCCTACAGCACGTTCGACGCCCCAGGCGCGGCAAGAAACGGAAACCTGGGAACATTTTCGGATAGCATCAATAACAGCGGGGATGTTACGGGTCATTACTTCGCGGCCAACGCGGTGCTCCACGGATTTCTGCTTCCACATGCCGTTTCCCCGGCCGGCGTTCCCGGGAATGCCCCCGCAAAAAAGCCTTGAACGCGGAGCCACGCCGTTTGGTGCGATTCATGCGGCCAACGCCGTTCGCGGCGGCACATCCGATTTCCTATTGGGGATGCTCCAGCATTCCCAGTTGTCTGCCATCGGCAAACGTGATCCTCTGCAGGAAACCAACCGGCTGCCCATTCTTGGCCGGACTCAAAACGATCGTGACTTGATCTCCCGCCTTCAGGGCGTCTTGCGTCCAGCCCGCACGGGCTAACTTCGTGGGGCTTAGCGTTTCCACCGCCCAATGAGCGACGCCGCCCTTTTCGCCGCTGGTATCGAAATAAATCAGGGTGTGAGGGTTGGCCCACTTGAATTGCGTGACTTTCCCCTTGAGCGTGAGCGGATGAGATTCGTCGTACTCGGCATTTCCGTGGTGCGCGAAGATCGGGCTGCAAACCGCGAGCCACCCGATCAGGATTGGAAGGAGCTTGCGTGAACTGATCTTCATGATTCGCTTCCGCCGCTCCCCGGCTCGCCGGCACTTGCTATCAGGTTCGTCCCTACCGGGCGCGGGAATGAAATCGAGCCGCGAGAAAAATCATACCATGAAAGCAATGCTCAAGATTTTTTTGGGTTTCGCTCCCGGCCAGAAGCGGGCGAAAAATGATTTCTGTTGACTTAGCAATAAATCGGGTGTATTCGCACCGTACTAGGTTGGTCGGGGATACTTCCTGAATTCCAGATCATGGACCACGACGGGAGGGTGTGATGAAGGTGAGAAAGTCCTGGGTGATATACGCAGTATTTGTGGCAACCATCTTGACGACCCTGGCGGTCGTATCAAGTCATGCGCAAGAAGCGGGAACGATCCTCGGAATAGTAAAGGATTTCTCCGGCGGAGTCGTGGCAAGCGCAAAAGTCACGGTCACGAACACGGACACGAACGATTCACGCCTGGTCACCACGGGTGACGATGGCGCGTTTCGCGTTTCGGGTCTTCGCCCGGGACACTACTCAGTCAGGATTGAAAAGGATGGCTTCAAGACCTCAACCCAGCCGGGCTTGACTTTGGACATAGCCGCCCAACTGGTCGTCAACCCCGTGTTGGAGGTCGGCGCATCGTCCCAGGAGGTGACCGTCACCGGAGAAGCCCCCGTCGTGAATACAACCACCAGCACGCTGGGCAGCCTGGTGGACGACCGCAAGGTCGCGGAGCTTCCGCTGAACGGCAGAAACTACATTGACTTGACGCTCATCCAGCCGGGTATCCAAATCAATACCAGCCCCTCGGGTGGAGGATCCGGTTCCTCCGGAACCTGGTTCAGCAGCAACGGAATGCCGCCCCGCTCGAACAATTTCACGATTGATGGCGCGCAGATTGGGAACCAGTACGGTACGGGGCCGAACTCCATTTCCGGCAGCACACTCGGCGTGGACGGAATCAAGGAGTACAAGATCGTCACGAGCATGTTTGGCGCCGAATACGGAATGACCATGGGCAGCCAAATGGTCATCGTCAGCAAGGGCGGCACCAACCAGTGGCACGGCGACGTGTTCGAGTACTTGCGGAACAATCACCTGGATGCCCGAAATTTCTTTGAACCGCAGCCCGCGAATTTGGGAGGCCACCGCATCTCGCCCTTCCAACGCAACAACTTTGGCGCCGCCGCCGGCGGGCCCATCCGCAAAGACAAGACGTTCTTCTTTCTGGTGTATGAGGGTCTCCGTCAGGCCCAGCAGGACGCGATTCAAACGACCACGCTTCCCGCCGCGTGCCATTTCTTGGATACCCCGAGCGGTCCGGTCATCGCCGGAGGCGGCGCGATTACTCCGGTTGTCACGGTCCCAGCTAGTTTCGCAGGCGTGAGCCCCACCATACTGCGGACCCGGTTAACCGGACCGGTCACACTTGATACAACGGGTTGCGGGACCGCGGCGGCTGGCCAAGTGGTGAATCCAATGGTCACGCCATGGATTGGGCAATTCCCTTTCCCCAACGAACCAGGATCGAATTCCAATTACACGTTTCCCGGCCACTCCCATGTCCGGGAGGACTATGGCCAGCTTCGCGTGGACCAGAATATTTCGGACAGTGACACACTGTTCGCGCGGTACACGCTGGATGACAACCTCCTGACGACGCCTTACGCTTCCCTTTCCGCTTCCGACACTGGAGCCGCTTATCCGCAGTTCTACTCCATTGGCAGAAGCAGGAATCAGTATTTCACCGTTGGCGAAAATCATGTTTTTTCGGCCGACGTCCTCAATCAGTTCCGGCTCTCCTTTAGCCGGACCAATTTCGCCGGATATCCGGGAATCAATCGCGTTCCCGGCCTCAATCCTGATTTCGACATGATCGATACCGCGAGCACCCCGGGCAGCACCTGCTCATCTGCGACCAATCCGGTTTGCATCTGGTCGTATCTTCCGGGAAGATTCAATGGAGGGCTCGCGCCCGGCGGCGGCGTGACCACGCTTTCGTTCAACACCACTTTTCCCACTTACCATCCGCAAAATGTCTGGACTCTTGCCGATGACGTGTACATGAACCACGGAAAGCACGGGTTCAAATTCGGAATCCTGATGAACAATTTCCAGGAACCTTCGATCATGCAGAAGGGCGCCTATGGAAGCACCAATTCAGGCGGCACTATTTTGAACTGGATGAAGGGATTCACGACGAGTTACCTGACCGTGACGCCGGTTCCGGGGTTTGCCACCAACGGCGTGCTGAACTCGCCCTTCCAGGGCAATTACCTGGACAAGGACTACATGTTCAAGACTTTCGGTTTCTATGCCGGAGACGACTATCGCGTTACATCGAGGCTGACGCTAAACCTCGGTTTGCGGTACGAGTTCAATACCATTCCGCACGAACTTTACCACCGCAGTTCCACGATTGCCGACCTGCAGGGCGGGTCCCAGACCTACACCGTCGGGTCCATCTTTAACCACAACTGGACGCACAGAAATTTCAGCCCGCGCGTCGGCTTTGCCTGGGATGCCTTCGGTACCGGGAAGACGGCTGTCCGCGGCGGCTTCGGAATTTATTGGGATATCGCCAATATCGGCTCCTTGTTGACCCAGGCCGCCAATGGCGTTCCGCCCTTTGCCGCTCAGACGCAAGTGGCCCAAACGGCCGCAGCCTACACGATTCCCTTTGTTGACGTAAACGGGGGCCTGACCGGCAACTTCACGTCCGCACAGTTCGGGCATGCCCTGCAGATGAATGACCCGAATATCAAGAACCCGCATTCGCTGCAATATAACCTTACCGTGGAGCAGCAGCTTCCATTCGGGCTTGGCCTTTCCGTCTCGTACGTCGGCAACCGCGGCATTAACTTGTTCGCGCTGGTCGAGGGGAACCCCGTGGTGCCCACTAATCTGGTGGGTGGCAAACTGCCCTCCAATACCATGCCGACCTACAACGTGACTAATGGCGCGGCACCAAACAACTGTCAGAACAATGCCCTTACTTTTGGCGCCGCAACACAGGCGTTCACACCTGGGGCACCGAACTATCCCTGCAGAATCAATCCCTATTTCACCAGCACGCTGTTCATCACGTCGCCCTCGAATTCCTGGTACAACTCTCTCCAGGTCGTAGTGACCAAGCACCTCAGCCACGGTTTGGATTTCCAGGGCGCCTACACGTATAGCCGGTCCCTGGACACGACCGCGGGCCAAATGTACAACACCGATTGCGGCAATGGCGCGTTCGGGACGGCAGTCGGTCCTGTTCCGTTCAACTTGAAACTCGACAAAGGGCCCTCGTGCGCTGACGTGCCCCATTCAATGCACCTGAGCGTTCTGTATCACTTGCCGGACTTCAAGTCGGAAGGGGTTGTCTCGAAGATGGTCAACGGCTGGTGGGTAGGCAACATCGTGACCGCAGTGCAGGGATTCCCGTTTACGCCGCTGGTTGGGCAGGACCGGTCCTTCAGCGGTGTAATTACCCAGAGTAATCAGACGCCCGTGTCCTTGAACAGTGCTAGCAGCACCGTAACTTATGCGGTCACCACCAACTCGTCCCCAGCCGCTGGGTGCACAACCACCACGTGCACGTACAATTTCATCCCCTACGACCCGAGCAAAGTGGTTACCGGAGACCCCAACCACTGGTTCAATCCCTTAATGTTTGGGGAAGCACAGCTCGGAAATATCGGCAACTCGCCGCGCGATATCCTCCGCGGGCCGGGAGTCGGAACTTGGAACTTCTCGATAAACAAGGACACCAAGCTTGGATTCCTCGGTGAACAAGGGAGCCTGGAGTTCCGCATGGAGATCTTCAACCTGTTGAACCGCGCGAATTTTGGACCGCCCACTAACGTTGCATTTTCGGGCACAACGGCGGTCAACAATTTACCGGTGAATACCCTGAATTCATCCGCGGGCGGTAACATCCAGGCTCCAAACGGCGCTTCCGCAAACAACCCGCTTGGAAACGTCGGTCAGATCACGACCACGTCAACCTCATCCCGCCAGATTCAACTGGCGCTGAAGGTTGTTTTCTAACCGGGAACAATAGCTCGAAGAGCCAAAAAAAGGGATGGCTGCGAACCGGCCATCCCTTTTCCTTTTCCGTTTTGCCGGCTTCGCGAAATATTCTTTCTCGGAATCGAACGCAGGCACTGGAAATACTGATTTCGGGAGGGGATCCGCCAAAACGCCGCCAGGGGAGCCCCTGAAGTACAGGCGGCACCGTTTCTCAAGAGGAACCTGTATCACGACCGCGGCAATCGTATTTGCCTTGACATCCTTTTGATACTGGCCTAATTTCCACTGAATACCTGTACGGGACCACGGGAAATATCCAAATGGAGGGCTTCGGATGCGAACCGTAACGCGCAAGTTGACCTGGGTTCTTCTGGCAGCATTGTGTGTGGCTGCTCGACCGGCTGTAGGCGGCCCGCAGAATGTGCCTGGATTGAAAGTTGATAAGACCAGCATCGGCGGCACCGTTGCGAACACCAACGGCGGGAAGCCTGAAGCTGGCGTCTGGGTGATCGCTGAGACAAAATCCTTGCCGGTACCGTTCCGCAAGATTGTCGTCACCGACGATCAGGGACGCTTCCTGGTTCCGGATCTGCCGGATGGAGCCTACGAGCTATGGGTGCGCGGCTACGGGCTGAAGGACTCGGAGCCCGTCAAAGCGGCGCGCGGCGGGACGGTGAAGCTGCAGATTGCCAACGCCGCAACCCCGCAAGAAGCGGCCAAGATCTATCCTGCCAGTTATTGGACGTCGCTGATTCAGCCTCCTACGGGTAGCGATCTCCCCGCCAGGTACAAGACCACGGAAGAATGGCTTGGGGACCAGAGGAACGGCTGCAACCACTGCCATGAATTGGGCATGGTCGCCACGCGCCGCTATACCACGGTTGAAGATTGGGACGCTGTCTTCGGCCGCGCTAAGGCGATGCATCAAGAACTCAATTTTCTAGGCAAAAATACCGTAGAGAAGGTTCTTGCCGATTGGGGCGCTCGCATAGCGGCGGGAGAAGTTCCTCCTGCTCCGCCGCGGCCAACCGGCATCGAACGCAATGTCGTCGTCTCCCAATGGGATTGGGGAGCCCCGGAGTCCTTCATTCACGATATGGTTTCGACGGACAAACGGAATCCGACGATGTACGCATACGGGAAAGTTTACGGCGGTGATCGCACCGGCGGTGGCAGATTGTGGATTTTGGACCCGGTGAAGAACACGGTCCAGGGCCTCAATCTCGAACCGCGAGACAAGAGCCACGGCTTCTCCCTGACAAAGGACTACTACCACGGCGCGGAAGAAGAGCAGGCGTACACCGGAGAGGACAAGGAGTGGATGGACAGTCCCCACAATCCCATGATGGATGAGAACGGCAGAGTCTGGATGACCGAGCAGATTCGCGCCGGCGGCAAGCAATACTATCCAGCATGGGCAAAGAGCACGATCGCCACGGAGACCAATAACCCCGAGGAGATCGATATCGCCTACAATCTTCTGTCTAAAAACGGTAACAACATGGAACTCGGCTACTACGATACGAAAACCAATAAATTTGTCACCGTTGACACTGCCTATAACACCCACCACTTGCAGTTCGATTGGCAAGACCGCATCTGGACCGACGGCGGTGGTTCCGCGATGGGTGAAATGGACACCAAAAAGCTGGATTTGAACAACATTCAGGGAACTGAGCAAGCTGCTCAGAAGACCTGGATGCGAATCGACATGGACACCAAGAAGATGATTCCTGGAACGGGCTACGGTGTGGCGATCAGCCCCGTCGACGGCACCGTTTGGGAAACCTCTCCGCAAGCCCTTGCCCCAGCGAACAAGGTGTACATGCTCGATCCAAAGACGGGGAAATTCAAGGATTACCCGCTGCCTGCTCCGGGACGTTTCCCGCACGGCATTGACTTCAGCACCGACGGGAATGTTTGGGTTTCCCTCGGCAGCGGCCATCTCGCCCGCCTGGACGTCAAGACCGGCCAGTGGAAATTCTGGGAAAACCCGGGAGTAAAATTTAAGGGCACCGGCAACGAAACCGGCACCACCGATTTCCCCTACTTCCTGTGGGTAGATCAATTCAACGCGTCGGGTCTCGGCAAGGACACCGTGATCGTCACTGGAACCGCTTCGGACGCAATGTTCATATTCGATCCGAAGACGGAAAAGTTCAGTGTGTTCCGTGTTCCTTATCCGTTGCCGTTCTATACTCGCGGTTTGGATGGTCGAATTGACGACCCCAACGCGGGTTGGAAGGGCCGGGGCCTTTGGATGACCTACAGCTCTTACATGCCTAAATTCACGGAAACGCGCAAAGGCTCCATTAATCATATGCAGATCCGCCCCAATCCATTGGCGAATTAATGGGCTGGAGAAATGTGTAGCGGCGAGCAGTACTGACAGATATAAGCGCGCCATCTACCTCACCTGCGAAGTCGTCGGTGAGGTAGATGGCAAGGTGACTGTCACGACGAGAGTGGCGATTTCAGCCGACGGCAAGACGCTGACCGCGACTCAAACCGACAAGAACGCACAAGGACAGATTGTCAACAACTTTATTGTCGCAGGCAAACAATAAACGCTCGATCGAGATGGGAAAGGCGTCTGCAATCTTTTGGGTAAACCCTGGGGCGGGTAACGAAGCCCGCCTTCTCCCTACAGTAGTCTGTCCTGTTTACCTTCATCCGTCGTAAGTTCTGCAACCTGACGCGAATTGGCTCTGAGTGTGCCCGCAGCCACGCGTCCGTGATGCGTTACCCAAACAACTAACCAGAAGGCGGGGTACCCGTCCAGAGTCATAATCAGCCGTTTAATTCGGGAGGGATGATGCGTTTCGTAACTTCGTTGTTGATCTGCCTTGCAATGACCAACTGTGGCCTATCCTCGTTCGCTCAGACCTCCACGAGCGCGCCCAGCGTGCCCGCTCCGAACGCCGAAACAGCCATCGGGACTCCACGCTCTCCGGTTTTCGAGTACCTTGGCACGCTCCGGGCCGAAACGGGCACCCGCACCGTTGTCGAAAACGGCCCACAGGGGACACGCACAATAGTCCAGATCGTCAGCGGCCGTTTCGAAGGCCCGCGTGTCAGGGCGTCGGTACAGACGCCGTCCGGGGACTGGATCACTAACCGGGCCGACGGCAGCTACCGGCTCGATGTTCGCCTCACACTCAAAACGGATGACGGGGCGCTAATTCTGGTGACCTACAACGGCGTCGGCCAGACAACAAATGCGGGCGCATCCCTGCGTGCTGCACCCCTCTTTGAGACCGGCGACTCGCGCTACGCCTGGCTCACCCGACTGCAGGCGGTCGCTGTGGGTGAGCGCGTCGGCACTAATCTCGCATACGACATCTATGCGCTAAAGTAGTCCGCGACCCAGGTTCAGCGCGGGAGAATATAATACTCCGTCCCGGACGATCCGCGGCGGTTGCGACACCTCCCGACCACATTCTCTTAGGTACACATCCCCACGGACTTTGCGTCAAGAATGAAGATTCTTGTGGACTGCTGATTTGGAATCAATTTCCATATTCCAATAAAACCCGTCTTCTCGGAATACGGCATTTGTGGGTCCCGGATGGTCATGATCTGTCCATCGTGGCGCGCAACCCAACTGACCAGTCAAATTGCGCCAACATAGTCCAAAGTGTTATTCAGCTCGGACGGGCTACTCGGGCATCACCCGAAAGACAGTAGCGTTCGAGACCGGCGGCACCTTCCATTCGGGATATTTTTTTCCTTTAACCTCGAGCACAGATGCTTTTTCAGCTGGATCGTTAACAATTGCCAGGGTGCGATCAAACACCTGGTTTCCTATCTTCAGTCGCACGTGAGGATCACGCATTATATCTTCATTCCACAATTTGCCGGGATTCGAGGTCACGTAAAGATTGTTATTATAAACGGCGCACCAAATCGTTACCGAGAGAGGCAGCAGATACGGGGTCCGGGTCTGAATCTTGATCTGTTGAATCTTGTCTGTGAACGACCAGTCGGTGACTGGGGTAGTGACAAATTCCCCCTTAAGCCAAAGCCCTGGCAGCTTGCATGACAAAGATCGATTGAATGGCGAGCAGTCCTTAGGTTCGAAACCGAAGACGCGCGACGCGAGCAGTAGCAAGACCAAGCAAACAAATATTGATCCACCAATCCTCAATAGAAGCTTCAATGGTTCACCTCCCAACTGGCAAACAAGAGAGTTCTATCCTAACAAGATAGCCCCCAGCCAGTATTTTCATTTTGCCTTCCCGGGCTTCTACGAAGATACATCCAGCCGCAAATAATAGTTTGCGTTTTGCGGAATTGCGGGTCGTTAGCCGTGACGTCAAACGCCTGCACGAGGTAATCCGGCTCGGTATACAGCACGTTGAAATCGGAGCGATATTGTCGAACGGCATCGGGAACGGAAGCGCCGGCGGGAAGCTGCACCACCTGCAGGCGGTCGACGGCGGAAAATTCCCCGGTGACTCGCGCACGCGACGCGCTGTGCGCGGCCCGCATCGCGCATTGGGGAACGTTCGGGCGGAAGCGAACCAGGAGTGTGCCCTCTTTGAACTTGGGGCCGCGCACAAGGTCGACAGGGCCCTGCTGAATCCTCGCGGAGCGAGTCTGCGCAGCGAGATTGTCGGTGACGATCAGGGAAAACACGCCCCCTGACAATGAGAAGAGGAGCACCAACCATCTTGCGCGGGGCGTGATCGTCGAGGATTTCCGCAATCGGAATGCGTAACACATATAGGCGCATATTTGTCCTGTCTCGTAATTGGTGAACATATCACAGAATAGTAAACTTTAATATATTTGGAGGGGTCGTGGACTGGCATGCTGTCGCGGACACTTCATTGCCTTCGCCAACCCACTTCCAGCGCCTCTCCCGCCTGCATGGAGGGATCTTGGCCGGGGTTCGCGATGCGGACTCAGGCGCAAGCGCTGGCGCGAATTTGGGCAGCGGATTGAACATTCTTGACGATTCGTTAACGGCAAGTCTCAATCAATTGACGCGATACTTGCTCGAACTCTTCTAACAAGGTTCGAAGAGGCTGAGTTTGTTCGCCGGCGTTGATACAAGCGGAGCAAAGCACTGCATGCGTGCGCGGAGCGACACCTGCAGGGCAACAATTTCAGGCCTAATCTCCAGGCACCATTTGAATAGCAGGATTAGAGTCAAGGTGAATGCATTCCTCGTTGGCTCAAGAGTGAATTATTTGTGAGGTTTCAAATAGAGCCAGTTTCAGCGAGAAATTCAAACCGGCCCAATCGATTTGATCTCGATGGTTGAAGGCCTACAGGATCAGCTCGACTCGGCTGGAGACTCCCGGCTTATCGAAGATCCGGTGCAGGTAGTTTCGGTGGGAATTGTCGGAAACATTGAGTTTCCTTGCTATTTCGCGGTTCTTCACGCGATCAGAATACCCAAGTACGTTCCTGTTGCTGTAGCAGGAATATTTAGGGGCGCCCGACAATTCTGAAGCGGAATCGAAATTCGTAAGAACAGCTCAACTCTGCGCCTGACCGTGAATGACCAGTGCCGCCGGGGCCGTCTTGCCCCCTTCCAGCGCGAGCGGCCAGTTCAACATCCAACAATCCGGGTCATCCTGGTGGCTCATGGCAGGCAATTGGGACGCGGCGATGTTCGAAGGCGAAAGGCTCCAGACGGTGGGATGGCGCATGCCCGTCACTTTGCGGCTGAGATCGAGAGCCTGGTCACGTGTGACGGTAGCCGGATCGGTATCATCCGCGGCTGGGCCAAGCAGCAGGAAGTCGCGTTGCGGCGGAGCGACGCCCGAGTGATTCCCATCCTCAGGTATCAGCGCATATCGCAATGTGTAAACACCGGGTCTGATGCCTGTGCCGCGATAATCGATTGCGCTGGAGGGAAAACGAATTGCACCCATCAGCGTCCCTTCGGCGATCATTCCGAATGCGATGGATTTATCCTGGCTCGCTACGGGCAAGGAGGGCACGGATTTGCGCACCCAGACCTCGCATAGCACGCCGTTGGATCCGGTGACACGGAACGCATCGCCGGCCAGCGCGTCGCGCAAGCCCGCGGAAAGTTCCTGGGGCGGCGCAAGCACCACCTTCTCCGCTTTATAACTCTGCGCGGCCGCCGGGCTCGCTGCGCTGCAAAACAAAACCAGCGCCAGGCCGCTGAGAAGGCTAATTAATCTCGACAGTTTCATCGCGAGGTTTTTCTTGGCAGGCATGGGAACTGAGAAGTTTTCCGCGTACATAGGGTGCCGAGCAAAAAGAGAGCCCTCCCTGCAGTGAGCCCCCTCGAATTGCGCCCGTGCATGCGATTCGGGGTCACCTATAAAGCAAAAGTGCCCACGAAAGAACCGCGCCGACCGGACTCTCTCCAGTTGATGCCGAGTTCGGAGCCGCTGTATGCGCTCTCAGTCGAAATTGCGGGCATGGCATGCGTCAAGTTCGCAGCGAGGGGTGGATAGTAGACGGATTCGTTGTGGCAGAACATATCGTCGTCGTCGATAGCCCTCGTGGCAAGATGGACTTCATCCCCTGCTTTCAAGTCCAGCGTGCCGTGCGCTTGGCCTGTCACCAACTGGATCGGAAGGGCCTCCACGGCAATAATGTTGGAGAGCAGCGCACCGGCCTGCTCCTGCACAAAATTGATCAGCGCTGCCCTCTGCTTGGCGTCCGCATTCGAGTCCACGATGAGCTTGGCCCGCACCGGCAGAGGATTTGCGTACTCATCCCCGATGGTGCTGCTGGCGCGAACAACGGCAACGATGCTCAGGCCGTTCAGAGTGACGTTGCCCCAGCTTCCGCGATCCACGTGCCAGGCCAGCACCGCTTCCTGTCCCACAATGTTCACTTCCGAGCTGGCGATGCACGGCCCCGTGTACACGTCGGCATTCCGGGATTCAACGTACTGGCCCGAAATTTGCGGCACCGCGCCCTCCGCTGCCTTTGGGCTGGTTCCCGCCATTGCCGGAACAGCCAAAAGCAATCCAAGGAAAAGGCCTGTTCGTTTCATGCTGACGCTCCCTTCCCGCCTTGCCATTATTGTTTCACTCGGATATCGGGCCGTCAATCCGGCGTCAGCAAATTTCGCAGCAGCTGCGATCGGACCGGCAGGCTTTCGGACTAACCAATGCGCCATCGGCGCCTATCAGGGATTGCGTGATGGCGCACCAGAACGGGCCAATCGGCAAGCCGTCGTCCGGCTCGCCCGGCGCGCGGTAATGCTCGGTGTCCGGTGACTCCGTAAACATTTGCTTGGACCGCAGGCAGGAACAGATCTCGCCGCGAGCGATCAGCGTGGTCAGTCTCGGCATCTTAGGCTCCTTGATTGCGTGCCGCGAGCAGCGCGCGCTTGACGGCCACGCGCGCCAACTGCACTTTATACTTGTTCTGGCTGAGCGGTTGGGCTCCCAGGACTGCCGCCTCCCCAACCTGTTCGGACAGATCCTCGGACAGGCTGTGTCCGGCAATCAGCGTTTCCGCTGCCGTCGCACTCCAAGGTATCGGCGCGACATGTCCCAG
>JAIQFG010000030.1 GCA_020073375.1 Terriglobia bacterium
GACGTGACAGGGTTCGAACCTGCGACCCCCTGCTTGCAAAGCAGGTGCTCTCCCAGCTGAGCTACACGCCCACGATTGAGGCTCCCTTAATTCTAAAGCATTTTCCCGCTCGCCGGAATCGATTCCTTTGCATTTTGGTCCGGTGCAGTGAACCCTGGGAGCAAGACGGTTTCCTGGCGCGCGTCTTTCAAATTCTCACCTATCACAAGAGCGATGTTGCAAAAGGGCGAGTGCAGCCTGCAAGCTGCTACTCATGCCGGAGCTGCCGGATATTGCCGCCTACATTACTGCCCTCGAACCGCGCATCGCGGGCCAGCCGCTGGAGCGCGTGCGGCTCGCGAGCCCTTTTCTGCTTCGCACGGTTCAGCCGCCTCTTGCGGAGGCGGAGGGCCGCACGGTGCGCGAACTGCGGCGGATCGGCAAACGCATCGCTATCGGCGTGGATGGCGGCGTGTGGCTGGTGTTGCACCTGATGATTGCCGGCCGTCTGCACTGGCGACCGGCGGGCGCGAAGCTTTCGGGCCGGAACAATCTGGCGGCGTTCGACTTTCCCGGCGGCTCTCTCGTGCTCACCGAAGCCGGCTCCAAGCGCCGCGCGTCGTTGCATGTGCTCGCGGGCGAGGAGGGCTTGCGCTCGGTCGACCCCGGAGGGATCGAAATTTTCGCAAGCGATCTGGAAACGTTCCGCGCCGCGCTCACGGCCGAAAACCGCACGCTCAAAAGGGCGCTCACCGATCCTCGCCTGGTCAGCGGCATCGGCAACGCGTATTCGGATGAAATTCTGCACGCCGCGCAACTTTCGCCGGTCACGCTCACACGCAAGCTGGCGCCGGAGGAATGGGAAAGGCTCTACGCCGCGACTCGCGAAACCCTCACGCTCTGGATCGACCGCTTGCGGGCCGAGGCGGCGGCCAAATTTCCCGAAAAGGTGACTGCCTTTCGCAAGGACATGGCCGTCCACGGCCGGTTCGGACAGCCCTGCCCCAGGTGCGGAGAAAAACTTCAGCGGATCCGCTATGCGGACAACGAAACCAACTACTGCGCCCGTTGCCAGACGGGCGGAAAAGTCCTCGCCGATCGCGGCTTGTCCCGGCTATTGGGATCGGACTGGCCGCGCACGCTGGAAGAACTTGAGGCGCTCAAACGGCGATAGACTCGGTTGCTTGTGGTGACTCCTCGGAATTGAGTCCTGGGATTGGGGGAGATCGATGAATGCTCAAGATTTCAGGCGCCTCGCCCTCAGGGCACCCCAGTTCAAAAGCTAAACGTCGAGTCGACGTGCGGGAATAGTATTGGACCGTGAAGCAGAGCCGATCTAATGGAATGCGAAAGCCCCGCCCGCCCGCGCCATGAAACTGTTTGGGAAGCAGAGACTCGCCAATGCTGTTTCTTTATTGCGAGATTATGCGGCAACCGCCATATTGATGCGTACCTTTGACCAGCACTTGCGTCCAACCGACAAGCCACTGCTGCTGATTCCGTAATTTCGGATGGCAGAACTATCTGGTTCGGATCAAGGCGGCCAATTGTTTGGCGTAAGCCAAGGATTCCCAGAGCCATTGCTCGATGCTTGCAAATTAGTCTTTCTTCCCATGAGCCGAGTTTTCAGGTTCGCCATATTAGAATGACCCACGGAGGTGGAGAACGGAATGGATAAGCTCAAGAAATCGACACGTCGTGAACTTTTCAACATGGCTGGGGGCGGAGCGCTTCTAGCGTTTGCGAGCTCCTCGGCTAGTGGATGGGCCAAGCGCGCGGATGCAAGCGAACGGGCCGGCACGCCCAACCTCAACCAGGAATCGCAGGAGATGGCGGCAAACCTCTTGACCGAGCCCCGCTACATGGTGGGAGCGAAGTACCGCCTTGGGAGGTTCATAGGTCGAGGCGCCGATCCGGCGGAGGCGGAAGGCGTGTTCCGGAGCTTGCCGAACCTGGACGCGATTCCATGGGCAGCGGCGTGGACACGATTGGCCCAACCCTGGGAATCAAAGGGCGTCCAGTTCGAGAAGCAAGGGAAAACCCAGGACTCCATGAAGGCGTATCAAATGGCTTCCCTGTATTACAGCATCGGGAAGTTCCCCGTTCTCAACCACCCGGCCAAGCAGGCGGCGTATCGAAAGTGCGTCGAGAATTACCTGAAAGCGGCGAAGTATTTCGATCCGCCGCTCGAGCGCATCACTATTCCGTTTGAAGGGAAGGAACTGATCGGCTACCTGAGAAAACCAAAGGGTATCGCCAAGCCGCCCATCGTGATTCATACCGGCGGGATTGACGTCTACAACGAGGATTGGAATCTGGCGGACTATCTCGACGCGGGGCTTGCAACTTTCCGAACCGACATGCCCGGGTCCGGCGAATGCCCTTTCTGGTATACCCCCGACGCCGAACGGATTTACACGCCCATCATTGATTATCTTCTGGCTCGCAAGGATCTCGATGGGAAGCGCATGGGTTTCATCGGGCACAGCGCCGGTGGCAATTGGGGTTCAAAAATGGCCTACCTCGAGAGGAAGCGGCTGCGAGCCGCGGTCAATTGGGGCGGCCCCGTGCATTACTCCTTTCAGGAGGCGTGGGCGCAAGAAATGTTGAAGGATAATCTATATTTCTGGCCCATTCTCGAATCATTTGTGTATGCCAGCCATTCCAAGGATGTGGACGAATGGGTGCGAAAAGCCCCAGCCATGTCGCTAAAAACGCAAGGCCTGCTCGACAAGCCGTGCTGTCCCATGTTGGCCGTGAATGGCGCCCTGGATGGCTGGGTAAGCGTGGAAGACACCAAAATCTTGTACGAGACCGGCGACCCGAAATCAATTCGCATTTATCCGGATCGCCGCCACATGGCTCTGGAAGATCCGGGTTCGAGACCGCTAATTGTAAGCTGGCTCAAGTCACAACTCAGCTGACCTGGCCATTTACCCTGCACAAAACTCCGAACATCTTGGAATGAAATTGCATGGGAAGCCGGTAACCCGGCTTCCCACGCGGTTGGCATGACTAGAACGCGATCTTCAACCCAAACTGAATCTGGCGCGAATCGGTTGAAGTGGTGTCGATCTTGCCGGCATTGGGAACTGGCGATCCACTGGTATTGAACTTCGAGTTGCCAACAGGGATGGCGTTAAAGAGCGCCTCGTTGGTAAAAGGCACAAAGAAGCCGGGATGGTTCAGAACATTGAACATCTCCACCCGGAACTGCGTGCTGACCCGCTCGGTAATCTTGAAATTCTTGAAGACCGAGAAGTCGAAATCGAAAAGGCCGGGACCCACTATTTGATTTCTCCCAACGTTTCCGAATAGATTTTGGCAGTAGACCTGACCGGACGGCGCGGCCACAGGGGCAGCGCTAAACGAACCGGATATACACTGTGCCGCCATCGAAGACGGCGCTGTGGGAGGTGTGAAGCAACTGAGATTGAGATACTGGAGACCCTGCGATTTCCAATTCGAGTTGACGGGATTGCATCCGGGCAACACATTTACATACCCCTCATTGGCAGTGCCCGATGCCTTCCCAAACGGTTCCCCATTCAACACCGGGGTAAAGGGCGAACCGGTTTGGGCCGTGATGATGCCGCCCAATTGCCACCCGCCCAGGACCTGGGACTGGTACCCTGTCTTGCTTCCGATGGTTGGAATCGAATAAATGAAGCTGACCACGCCGCTTTGCGTGACATTGTAATCGCAAAGTCCTTTTGTTAGGCGATGGTCAAAGTACTGATAGTCGGTAAGGGAATTTTGGAACGGATCGTTGAACGCCATGTTGGAGCCTGTGTCATAGCATTTGCTCCAGGTATAGCTGCCCTGAAGCTGTAATCCATGACTCACTTTCTTGGTGACTCCGAATTGAAGGCCATCGTACCACCCATCGTTGTCCCAGAGGCGCCCGCGAATCCCGCCAAAATTGGCATTCAGCTTCGGATCGGCCCCCGAAACCGGGAACAGATACCCGGCGGAAGTCAGGGTGGGAAGTTGCCAGTTCACGTTATCGACTAGGTCCAACAGGTGAACGCTCCGCGAACCGACGTAACCCAGCGTGACCGATAGATTTGGAGTAATTTCACGCTGGACGTTCAGATTCCAGTTCAGTGCATAGGTGCGTGGGGGGTCTTGAGGCGCGTAAACGACACCCAAAGCGGTGGGCGTGCTGATAGACTTGGAACAGACAATCGGAAAATCGCCATTGGGGCAAGCGGCGGTAATCCCAGATAGTCCCCCCGCACTCGCCTGGAGCGCAAACGGAAAGTTCCCACCTAGAGTCTGTGTATAGGTCCACGGTATGGGCAGCACGTCAAACACACCGAATCCGCCACGAATGGCCGTCTTGCCGCTGCCAAATGGATCCCAGGAGAAACCGACGCGCGGCTCGAGATTCTTGAGCGAGTTGTTATGCGTCCAGAGATGCGAGGTCGGCGCCGACACTGCAGCGTCCGTTAGTTTGGCCAGCACCTGGAACCTGCCGGCAGCGTCGGTAGGGAGTGTGACCGGCTCATAACGCAAACCCAGCGTCACGGTCAGGTTGGAACGGGCCCGCCAATCATCCTGCGCGTAAAAACCAAGCGCAGTATTCCTCGAAGAGACCTCAAAGGCGTTCCCTGCAGACAACTCCTGAACGCTCGTAGGGGCGGCTGTGAGGAATGACTCAAAGTTGCCAAACGTGAATTGCCCATTTGGCCGCTGTCGTGTGGCCAGGTTGAACTGAATGCGTTCCAATGCAAATCCGAATTTCACGGAGTGCTTGCCATGGGTCCAGAAAGCATCGTCGTAGAATTGGAAAGAGTTAGAGACCAGAAGATTCTGGGAAGCGCTGCCCAGAGAGTTGGTGGCCGTGAGACCTGTCCCGGCAATGATTGGCGCGGCGATCCCTGGCCGAACGCCAAGAGTCAAATTGCCTGCCACGGGAGTAAGGGCCGACACTACCTGCCCATTAATGCCGTGCGAGCGGTTATAGCCGAATCGCGCCGTATTGACTAGGGACGAACTGAACGAATGGGTCTCTTCGATGCCATACATCTGGCGGAAACTGAACAGCCCGGAAATCACGTTCAAGAGCGCATCCGGCTGGGTGTACGGCCCGCGATCAAACATCCAGCTTCCCGACAGCGTATCGTTATCCGAGATGTGATGATCCACACGGACAGTTGCATAGTGTTCCTTAAGTTGCAGCAATCCGTTTGTAGTGAACGTCTGGGTGTCGCCGTTTGCCGAGGTGGTTGCCCCTGCCGGAGCCACGGGCCAAAAAGCCAGATAAGGCAATACGCCCGGGGCTATGGTAACGGAATGTGATGTGCAGCCCACCGGAATTGAGCAAATGTTCCCAGCCCTGGCCGCCGCTGAGGGAACTACAACCTGGTTCGTATTGCTCTTGGCCTGAAGAACTCCTTCATAAGCCCCGAAAACGAAGGTCTTATCCTTGATGATCGGACCCCCAGCTGCGCCTCCAAACTGGTAGCGATGGAAAGACGGGATGGGCTTCGTAGGACTATCGAAATAATTCTTGGCATCGAGAGACGCATCGCGCAGGAAGCCGAAGACAGTCCCGTGGAAATCGTTGGTTCCCGATCGGGTGATGGAGTTAATAATCGCGCCGGAAGTCCGCCCATATTCCGCCGTATAGTTCGTGGTGACGACGGAAAACTCCTGGATCGCGTCCGTGCCCAGGTTCGCCCCGATCACGCTGCCGGGCGAGCCGTTGGTGTAGTCATTGATGCTGATCCCGTTGACGCGGTAGTTATTCTCATACGGGCTGTGGCCGGAGTCGGTCAATTGATTTCCGAAGCCGCGATTGGCGCGATTGGTGGTGGCGGAGCTGGTGCTCGCCTGCATTTTCACCGTGGCGACGCCCGGTTGCAGCGTGGCAAGCTGGGTCCAGTCGCGGCCATTCAAGGGCAATTCGCGCACCGTGGCGGCGTTGACCTGAGCGCTGATCGTCGCCGAGGTAAGCTCCACCGTCGGCGCGGATTCAGTCACTTGGACGGTCTGGCTGGCTTCGCCAACCTTCAAAGCTATGTTCAGGAGTTGTTGAGCGCCAACGGATAGCGTGACGTTTGATTGCACGCTGGTCGAAAAACCCGCGGCCGCGGCGGTGACCTCATAGACGCCCGGCAAGAGATTGGGGGCTGAGTAAAAGCCGGCGGTATCGGTGGTCAAGGTTCTGGTTACGCCAGTCCCCGCGTTCTTGATGGAGATCTGCGCCCCGACGATGACCGCTCCGGAGGGGTCCGTAACCGACCCAGAGAGCGTCGCTCCGACAGCCTGCGCATTAACGCGGATTGATGCGAAAAGAGTTAGCACCAAAGCCAGCGCTATTGCCGTGCTGCAAGCGAACTTCTGGGAAAGACTTCTACTAAACATTGGAATGTTCTCCTCAAATGGAATTAACCCGACTGCTGCTTATGCAAACTCTCTTCCCACTACAAATAAAGGCCGATTCCCGTTCCTTGCCGTCTCAGCCTTCCTAGATTGCAGGGTGAAATTGCACGTGCGGCAATCAAAAATGCCATCACCAGGAGAACCCTTAAGAAGGAGGACCCTTTAAGAAAGTAGACATTCCGTCCGACACGTCGTTGGGCCAATCACCCCTGGATGACCCAACATCCATGCCAAATCTTGTACTCCAACGCACGGCTTTGGTCAACTGCTTGTGAGGCACCGTGTTCTACCTCGGTGATAATGTCCCCTGATGAACAGCCTCGGAAGCAGGCCGGATGGGGAGAATCGGGATGAGCCGGAGCGAATTGCGACGTGTGATAGTGCTGGCACGTGTGAAAGGCAAAGAATTGAAGGCGGCTGGGCCAGCCTTTAAGATAGGTTTGATTTTCCGGGTGGCGGACACTTTGGTTCTTAAGGGTCCGGGTTTAGTGCCCCATTCTCGCCCGTGTGACAAGAGACAAGCAAGAGCGCCTTTCCTACCAAACCGACAGTCATCAAAAAGCCTTCAACTCCGCATTGACTCCAGCCCTAACCCCACATATAATCAACGTTTCCGATTTGCATGTGGAGGGGCGATGTACGCCGTCATTCGAAGTGGTGCGAAGCAGTACCGGGTAGCGCCCGGGGAAACGGTCAAGGTGGAAACCTTGCCGGGCAAGGTGGGCGGGAAAGTCACGTTTGAAGACGTGCTTGCCGTGGGCACCGACGAAAAGAAACTTTTGACCGGGACGGACGCCGCCAAGGCGAAAGTTGTGGGCAAGATCGTGGCGCAGGGCCGCCATCCGAAGATCACGGTCCTCAAGTTTAAGACGGGTGGCCAGTACAAGATTACCCGCGGACACCGGCAAAACTATACGGCCGTGGAAGTCAGCGGCATTGAGCTCTAAGAGCTCGAGAGGGAATTCCCATGGCACATAAAAAGGGCGGCGGCTCGTCCGTAAACGGCCGCAATTCTCAGGGACAGCGGCTGGGCGTCAAGCGTTTTGGCGGCGAAGTGGTGCACGCGGGAACGATTTTGATCCGCCAGCGCGGCACGCGCCACAAGCCCGGCGTGAACGTGGCTCGCGCCAAGGACGATACGCTCTTCGCGCTCATTAACGGCGTCGTGGTGTTTCAGGACAAGGGCCAGGACGGGCGCTTCATCAGCGTGATCCCGGCCGAACAAGCGGCTGCGGCGAAAGCCGAGTCCGCGCCGGCAAATTAGCTGGATCTTGAACGGGTGCGCGGCCTGCTCTCACGCTGAGCGTGCAACAGAAGCGTGGGGCCCGCCGGAAATCGAAGGCGTCCCGACCGCGTCGGGGCGCCTTTTTGTTTTTGCGCCCGGCGCTGGCGTATTCTTGATTGCAGCGGGCTCCTCGTCCCGACGAAGTCGGGACGTTCAGTGTAAAAGTAGAGCCCACACCCGAAATGCAGTGTTTGCGGAAATGGAACTCACGTGTTTGTTGACGAAGCGAAAATCTATGTGAAGGCGGGCGACGGCGGAAACGGCTGCGTTGCGTTTCGCCGGGAGAAGTTCGTGCCGCGCGGCGGGCCATCGGGCGGCGACGGCGGAAACGGCGGCACTATCTACGCCGAGGCGAATCCGCATGACAACACGCTGCTGCGCTACCGATACAACCGCGAATTCAAAGCGGACCGCGGCCGCCACGGCGAGGGCTCGAATTGCACGGGACACGCCGGCGCGGATATGACCCTGCTGGTTCCCGTGGGCACCGTGATTACCGACCAGAATACGGGCGATTTGATCGCCGATCTGACCAAGCCGGGCCAGCGCGTGCTGCTCGCACAGGGCGGGCGCGGCGGGCGCGGCAATCAGCATTTCGCCAAGCCCTGGCATCAGGCGCCCCGCGAATCCGAAGACGGACAAACCGGACAGGAACGCAATCTGCGATTTGAATTGAAATTGCTTGCCGACGTCGGCCTGGTGGGATTTCCGAACGCCGGAAAGTCCACGTTGATTTCGCGAATTTCCGCCGCGCATCCGAAAATTGCCGACTATCCGTTCACGACGCTGGAACCCAGCCTGGGCGTGGTTTCCGCGGACGGCAATCCGGGAAAACCCTCGGAGAGAAACGGCGGGCGCACGTTTGTGGTCACTGATTTGCCAGGCTTGATCGAGGGCGCGCATACCGGAGTGGGTCTCGGCATCCGATTTCTAAAGCACGTCGAACGCACGCGCCTGATCGCGCACCTGATTGACACCAGCGATTTTTCCGACCGCGACCCCGTGCACGATTTCGAGATCATTACCGGAGAGCTGGCGGCGTTCAGCGAAAAGCTGTCCGCAAAACCGATGATCGTGGTGGCCACGAAACTGGACGCCACCACGGATCGCGCGCGCCTGGAAAAATTGCGCGAATTCTGCGCCGCGCGCGGGCTGGAGTTTTACGCCATCTCGTCCGCATCGGGCGAAGGCATTCCGCAACTGGTACGCGGCATGGCCGACGCGCTCGATCGCCTGGGCCCGGCGGAAGAGCCGCCGCAGGAAGATTCCGAACACGCCGCCAATGAATCGACAACCGGCGGCAACGAGTCCGAAGACGCCGCTCCCCAAGCGGCCGCTCCACGAACGGAGGAGCGTTGAGCATCGCTCCGCCGCAAAAGCACGGCCCGCCAAGCGAGCCGCCGCGCGAGCGCCGCATTGCGCTCTTCGGCGGCACCTTCGATCCCATTCACATCGGTCACCTGGCCGTGGCGCGCGCCGCGGAACGCCGCTTTCATCTCGACGAAATTCATTTCATTCCCACGGGCCGCCCTCCGCATAAGCATCGCCGTGACATGGCTGCTTACGCCGACCGCTACGCCATGGTGGCGCTGGCCTGCGCCGATCACCCGCGCTTCATCGCTTCGCTTGCCGAATCCGGCGCCGGACATTCCGGGAAAGAAACGTTCTATTCGGTGGACACGGTCCGGCACTTCAAGCAGAAATTCCCCGGGGTACATTTATATTTCCTGCTGGGCGCGGATTCGTTTCTGGATATTCCCACCTGGAAGGATTACGAAACGCTGCTGGGGCTGTGCGATTTTATCGTGGCCAGCCGCCCCGGTTTCAAGTCCGACACGCTGCGGCTGGTGATTCCCCCGGAACTGTTCGCGCGCCGCGGCGCGACCCATGCTCCGCTCGATCCGCGCGCCATCGCGCTGCGCCGCACGGCCATCTATGTCCTGGACACGGTTTCCAGCCACGTTTCCGCCACCGATGTGCGCCACCGCCTTGACACCAATGAGTCAATTCATGGGCTTGTGCCACCGCGCGTCGAGGAATACATTAAGAAGCAGGCTCTTTACCGGTGACGTCAAAAAAAGATTCGCTCCAAACCGAGCTTCGCGCGGCCATCGACGCCGCTCAGGAAAAGCAGGCGGCGGAAGTGACGCTGCTCGATCTGCGAGGCCTCTCCGCGTTCACCAATTACTTCCTTCTGTGCACGGGTTTCAGCGCCAGGCAAGTCGAGGCGATCTGCGATGAAATCGAACGCAAGCTCGAGGAACTCGGCACGCGCCTGCTGCATCGCGAAGGCAAATCGGGCGGCGATTGGATGCTGCTGGATTTTGGCGGCTTGATCGTGCACGTATTTACCGAACACGCCCGGCGTTTCTACGACCTGGAGCGGCTGTGGCGCGCCGCGCGACGCGTCGAATTTGACGATTCCACCGAGACCAGACGCTACCCCGATGCCGCCGAGGCCGAAGGATGAGCGAGCCGCGAATGGCCTGGATCGCGGTAGATCCCGCGTCCAAGGCCGTGGTGGAACTGGCGCGCAAGGTCGCGGACACGTCCACGACGCTGCTGATCACCGGAGAAAGCGGCACGGGCAAGGACCATCTGGCGCGGCTGATCCACGAACTGGGCCCCCGGCGCGACGCGCCCTTTCTGAAGATCGATTGCGCGAGCCTGCCTCAGGAACTTGTCGAATCCGAACTGTTCGGCCACGAGCGCGGCGCATTCACCGGAGCCGTCGAACGCAAGCTTGGCCGCCTGGAAATGGCGCAGGGGGGCACGATCGTGCTGGACGAAGTCGCGGCGCTTTCCCCGGCGACCCAGTCAAAACTGTTGCGCGTGCTCGAGGAGCGGCAATTCGAGCGCCTGGGCGGCACGGAAACGATCACCATCCAGGCGCGCCTGATCGCGCTGACCAATTCCGACCTGCAGCGCCTGGTGGCCGCGGGACAATTTCGCGAGGATTTATTTTTTCGTTTGAGCGTGCTGACCATCGCCGTGCCGGCCCTGCGCGCGCGCCCCGCCGACATTCTTCCGCTGGCCGACGCTCTGCTGCAACGCGCGGCGCGCGTGCACGGGCGCGGCGGCGCGGCGTTCTCCGAACCCGTGCGGCACATGCTGGCCGCCTACCCGTGGCCCGGCAACGTCCGCGAACTGAAAAATTCCATCGAGCGCGCCCTGGTATTTTCCACCGGGCCGCAGCTTGTGCCGCGGGATTTTCCGGAATCCGTGCAATTCGCCGATACCGGCCTGGGTGTCGCGCTGCGGTCGCTGGAGGAAATGGAACGCGACGCGATCCGCGCCACGCTCGAGGCCACGCACTACAAGATCGGGAAAAGCGCCGCGATCCTGGGCATCAGCCGCAAGACCCTGCTCGATAAGCGCAAGAAGTACGGGTTGAACTAGTGGCACAGCCACTCCTGGCTGTGTGAGTTTCTGGATTGCAGGCCTGGCGCAAAACGCCCATCGATCGCAAAACCCAAACAGCCAAAAGTGGATGTGCTACTTTCTCCGCAATGAAAATCCACATCATCATGCTCGGAAAAACGCGCCGCCCCGAAATCCGGGCGCTGCTGGACGACTACGCGGCGCGCATCGGCCGGTTCGCGGAAGTGCGTTTCACCGAACTGCGCGAGGATTCACCGGCGTCGATGCGCAAATTGACTCTCGACTCCGCGGCAACGGTCGTGTTGCTGGATGACGCCGGAAAAAACCAAACCTCGGCGCATTTCGCGAAATGGCTGGCGGAAACGCGCGATCGAGGCGCGCGTGAAATCGTGTTTCTTTGCGGCGGGGCTGAGGGTTTCCCGGAATCGCTGCGCCGTCGAGCCACGCAGTCGCTTTCGCTTTCTTCCTTCACGTTCTCGCACGAACTGGCACGGGTGATGCTTGCCGAGCAACTCTACCGCGCCTTCGCTATTCTCTCCGGACATCCTTACCCGAAATAAGCGCGCGTCTTCGTCCTCAAACAATGCTCATGCCGCGGCGTGCAATGTGTTCGCCATTGACTTGAACGGGACAATCTCGTCGGCAAGATACGACGCCTCCTTGCCGCATTCGTGGCACCGCACGATGAGAATGGGGAAATGGAATTCTTCTCGGGCTCCCTCCAACGATCCCCAAGCGCCCGAAACGTGCAGTGGAGTAATCATCCCGCAGCGCAAACATACAACTCCGGTCACATGCTCTTCCAGTTTCTCGATCATGGAGCCCCCCTAAAGAAGAATTCTCAATCGTCAGTGCAGGAAAAAAGTTCTGCTTATGGAAGCAAGGCAACGGCTCCCCTTCGACAAGAATGTTACGCTTGTTCAATTCTTGAACAGGTGACGGCGGTCACATTTCATGGTGATGGCATCCCGGGCGGAGGCCTTCCGTTCTCCTAACTCACATATGAATAAGGATTTAGCTTAAATCATACCTTCCGTTTTCCCGCTCCGCTGATTCGTAATCTTGGCGTAACAATCGTGGCGTATCTTCGCGTTTCTCGCGAAATACACTTCTCAGGCCCGGAATCCGATCACCATTCGATGTCCGGGCGGGCGCAGATCATGCTTGGAGATTCGATTTTCAGGACGGGACCGCCATGAAAACTTCAGTGCGCAAACTCGAACCGCGCGCAAGAAGACCGCGGAAGCCGGTGGAGTTTCTTCAAAAGCCAACCTGCTCCACGTGCCGCAAAGCTCGTCGGTTTCTCGAAAAGCGCGGCGTCCGGCTGAACGTTCGCGACCTGACCAAGAACCGCCTGACCCCCGCGGAACTTCAGAAATTGATCGGAAATCACGACCACCAGGATTTCCTGAACCCCCGCAGCGGGATTTACCGCAAAAAAAATGAAGGACCATCCTCCTTCTCGGCGCGAAGCCGTGGGCATGATGGCCATGAACCCGGACCTGATTCGGCGCCCGGTTATCGTTGCTGGCGGTCAAGTGGTCATCGGCTATGACGAGAATGGCATGATCCGGATCCGATGACCCGCAGCTATTGAACCCGCTCACACCTTTCAGATACAAAATTATTGAAATGGGCCGGCGCAACCAAACGTTCAGGTGTAGAATCCAATACTTGTAAGGCATGAACGGCTTCCCTCCCCGGGAATCCGTCCGGCGGTCTTGCGCAGTTGTCGCGGAGGCCCTGAAATGAAACATCCAACGCTTAAGAATTCACTTCCCATCATTGCCATTTTGTTTGTCTTTTCGGCTGTACCTGCGTTTGCCCAACGCGGCGGCGGGGGGTCGCATGGAGGCGGTGGCGGCTTCCATGGTGGCGGCGGTGGGTTTCACGGCGGGGGCGGGGTCTCCCGGTCCGGCGGCGGTGGGTTCCGAGGGGGAGGATTCCGCGGCGGCTCATCTTCCGCGCCGCGCATGGGCGCCGGTTCTTCACGTCCGGCGCAAAGCGCGCCGATGCGCTCGGGCGGCGCGAATTCTGCAAGGTCCGGCAGCGGAAATTCCGTCCGCACTTTTTCGAGCCCCGGGAATGTAAGCCCGCGCAACGGCAACGCCATTTCCGCACCCGCAGCGGTCGCGGATGGCAGGTGGCATGCATTTGGCAATGCCGCAGCGCCCGGACCGAATGCCGGCCAGGCTCCGCAAGCGCGGTTATCCAGCGGCGCGGGAAGCGGCTTCCGCGTCTCCCCCGGGAACAAGCCCATTGAGGGAGCCAGTTCTGTCAGAAGCTTCTCCGGCCAGGGGAATCAGGTTTGGGAAAACGCGTCGATCTCCAGGAACGCCGTTTCACAGTCTCGCGCGCTGTCCAACGTTCGCGCCTCATTTGGAAATTCCCGTGTAGGCCCCTCAGGGCTGCGTTCGGGATCGTCGTTTTCGGGCGGCGCTCGACTCGCAGGCGGTTCCGCATTTGGCAACCGCGTCTTCGCCGACAGTGGCGGAATGAGCCGGACGGCGGTCTTCGGCAATCGCCTTGGGTTCGGCGACTCGCGATTTAGATTCCGTGGCGGCATCCGCTGGGGTTGCTGGAATTGCGGATTCGGACGTGGCTTTGGTTTCGGCTGGGGGCCCGGATGGGGGTTCGGCTGGCCGGGGTTCGGATACTCGTATTGGAACCCATTTTATTTGGGTTTGGATTGGGGCTGGCCCGGCTACGGGTATGGCTATTACGGGTATCCCGCGGGGTTTCCGTACAGCTACGATTACAACGATTCGAGTAACGATTCCTCGTACGTGACTCCGGACGACAACTACGTTCCTGCGCAATCGGCTGCGCCAGTTTCGCCGGACGACGAGAGCTCGACGCAAACCTACAGCGTTGCCGGCGGCGCCGTGCCGGTTCTGATCTATCTGAAGAACGGTTCCGTTTTTTCGGCGCGCGACTATTTTTACTCAGGTGACCAGATTCATTACGTCCTCACCAACGGCCGCACCGGTGCTTTTGATGCGGACCAACTCGATCTGCAGCGCACCCTCGATGAAAATGCCAAAAGCGGGGTCAAGTTCACTGTGCCGCCGGACGCCAATGGCGCTGTGGCCGCGCCCCAGGATGTCACCACTCCATCCAGCCATTAGGATAAGTAACGCGCTTTAGTGGATTTGCAGCCACCAGGGTTGAATGAGAGGGACGGTCCATATGGATTCGTCCCTCCCATCTGGCCCAGCCTGTCGGAGGTAGGCTGGGCTTTCTTCTCTTGATGTGTGAAACTAAGCCCGGGTTTCATCAAAAAGTTGCAAGATTGAGAAATTTATTCGATTTGCCATCCCCCCAAGACCCGGGTAGGCATCCCCTCTGAAAAAAAATCACCCGGACTTCCGGCTTTTCTTCGCCTTTTTTAGGCAGAGCGCATACAATGGCCGTTCCCATGTCTCATCAGCAAGACCCGCGCACACCCGTTACCGAGGCCGACGTTCTGGCGCATCTTTCGCGGTCGCGCAGACCGCAGAGCTTGCGCGAAATCGCCGCCGCGCTGGACCTGCGCCATTCCGGACGCCGCGCGCTGATCAAACTCGCCCGTAAAATGAAAAAGCGCGGCGAAATTCACGAATATCCCAACGGGCGCGTTGCCCTCCCCAAGGAAAAACAGGCCGCGGAATTCGCGCAACCGCCGCGACAAAAAAATACGCAAGAGCGCCACGGATCGCTGCCGCGCCAGGAATCCCGCCCGGCGGTGCGCGCCGAGGCGAATCAACTCACCGGACGGCTGGTGGCGCATCGCGACGGCTACGGGTTCGTGGTGCCGGATACGCCGCGCAAGGACCTGGAGGGCGACCTGTTTATCGGGCGCGACTCGATTGGCGACGCCATGCACGGCGACCACGTCCTGGCGAGCATCGAACGCCGCAGCCGCTTCGGCGACGGGGCGGGGCGCGCCGAAGGGCGCATTCTCCGCGTGATAAACCGCGCGCATGACACGGTCGTTGGCCTGTTTCGCTACGGCTCTCGCGGCAATACGGTTGCCCCCTACGAATCGCGACTGCTGCAGGAAATCATTATTCCGCCGGGCGAGGAACTCACTCCGCAGCTGCAAGGCAAGGTGGGCCAGCACCCGCCCAGGCGCGGAGTTCGCCTGCCGGAGCTTGACGGCGCCGTCGTGAACGTAGAACTGACGCGGTTTCCGCGAGGCGGGGTGCCTGCGGCCGGGCGCGTCATTGAGATTCTCGGGCGTCCGGGCGATTTTGGCGTGGACGTCGAAATTCTGATTCGCAAGCATCACCTGCCGCATGAATTTTCGGCTGAAGTTTTGACCGAGGCAGGCGCCGCGGCGCATCCGGTAAGCGGCGCGGACCGCGAGGGGCGGCGCGACTTCCGCCATCTGCCGATCGTCACCATCGATGGGGGAACGGCGCGGGACTTTGACGACGCGGTGTACGTCCGCCGCATGGAAAACGGCCACTGGGAATTGCATGTGCACATCGCGGACGTTTCGCACTACGTGCGGCGCGGATCGGCTCTTGACCGCGAGGCGCGGCTGCGCGGCACATCCGTCTATTTCCCGAACCGCGCCGTGCCCATGCTGCCCGAGGAATTATCGAACGGAATTTGCTCGCTAAATCCGCGGGAAGACCGCCTGGTGATAAGCGCAATTTTGGAGCTGGACGAGCGCGGCGAAATCGTCACGTCGGAATTTGCGCGCGGCGTGATCCGCTCCGCCGAACGCATGACCTACACCGCGGTCAACGCCGTCCTGCAGGGCGAGCCGATCGCGACATCCGACTACGCGCACCTGGCCCAGCATTTCCGCGACATGCGGGATCTGGCGCTGATTCTGAACGCGCGCCGCGCGCGCCTCGGCTCGATCGACTTCGATTTGCCCGAGCCGGTGATTGAATTCGATCCCAACGGGCAAATGATCGGCGTGGTGCGCAGCGAGCGCAACATCGCGCACCGCCTGATCGAGGAGTTCATGCTCACGGCAAACCAGGGAGTCGCGCGGTATCTGGAAGGCCGCGGCATCGGCTCTCTGCACCGCGTGCATGAAAAACCGGATCCCAAGAAAATTCTGGAATTCGAGGCCATGGCGCAAACCTTCGGCTACTCGCTGGGCGTGGAAAACCTGGCCGTGCGGCGCGTGGCCGTGAAGCACGGCGGCTCGCAATCGCATGGATTCGACCGCGGGGCGCGGCACGGGCGCGCCGGGCGAGGCCGCGAGAAACCCATGACCGTTTCGCTGCCGGGAGCGCTCGACATTGCCATCCGCCCGGAGCACTACCAGCGCCTGGCCGAAAAAATCGCGGGCAAACCCGAGGAGCGCATCATGTCCTTCCTGATGCTGCGCTCGCTGAAGCAGGCGCGGTATTCAGCCGAAGCGCTTGGCCACTTCGCGCTGGCCTTTGACCAGTACACGCATTTCACCTCGCCGATTCGCCGGTATCCCGACCTGATCGTGCACCGCGTTCTCAAGTGGGCGCTCGACCATCCGGAATCGAAGCCCGCCGCGCCTCAGGGCCCGCCGCACAAAAAAGACGAGTCCACGTTCGGCCCCTACCGCCGCGCCGAACTCGACTCCATTGCGCTGGAAACGTCCGAGACCGAGCGCCGCGCCGAAACCGCCGAGCGCGAGCTCATGGCCTGGAAGACGGCGCAATTCATGGAGCAGCATCTGGGCGAGGAGTACGACGCGCTGATCATTTCCGTGCAGAAATTCGGCTTCTTTGTGGAGTTGACCGAACTTTTTGTCGAGGGAATCGTCCCGATCGACCGCATCGAAGAGCTCACCGGCCAGCACGTCTTCTACCGCGAACAGGACCACGCCATCATCAGCGGCAGCGGTGGCGGCGGCCGCGACGCTCAGGGCCACCGGGGCGCTTCCCAACAAGGCAGTGCGGGAAAAAACCAGAAGAAAAAATCCGGCCGGGGAACCCCGCCAAGCAATCAAATCTGGAAACTCGGCGACCGCATCCGCGTCCGCGCCGAGCGCGTCGACCCCATCCGCCGCCGCGTCGAGTTTTCGCCTTTGCCTGAGTAGGACAGGCTTCAGCCTGTCCTACTGGGCCGTGTCCCCCCTTTGCCTTCTGCGCTTTGCCGAGAAACGACACTAACGGAACCAGATTGCTCCTCGCCAGAGACTAGATTGAACTAGTTTCATTCGAGGCCGCATGAAATCCGTCGGCGCATTCGAGGCCAAAACGCGCTTGTCCGAACTGCTGGAGCGGGTCAGCCGGGGCGAGAGAATCACGATCACCCGGCACGGGATTCCCACGGCTCTGCTGATCCCCGTTGCGGAGACCACGCCCAAACTCACCCATCCGGATATCGTCGAGGGAATGCGCGCGCTTCGCAAGCGCGTTAAACGCGGCAAAATGAGCGTCCGTGAAATGATCAACGAGGGGCGACGCTCTTGACGGAGAACGTCGTCGGGATCGTGATCGACGCTTCCGTGGCGCTCGCCTGGTGCTTTCCCGACAAGACGAGCGACTACGCCGATGCCGTACTGGTGGCGCTGCGCGACAAAGAAATTCTGGTGCCTGCCATTTGGTCCGTGGAAATCACATATGCCCTGCGTGTTGGGGAACACCGTAAGCGCATCCGTCAGCCGGAGATTCGGCAATTTGTGGAGCTATTGAGGGGCTTGAGAATTGTGGAAGACCGTCAACCCTTTGCTGAAACCGTGAGCCATATTCTCCCCCTGGCGCGAGAACACAATCTTTCCGCTTACAACACAGCTTACCTGGACGTTTGCGTCCGTCATGCCGTCCCACTCGTAACCCTGGATACCGATTTACAGAAAGCTGCCCGAGCCGCAGGCATCGAAGTCCTCAAGGTATGAGGATTCTCAAGCGGTAACTCTCCTTGACTCGAATTTGCATTTGCCCTATCGTCTCCCGAAGGCTCGATCGGAAACTCAAATTCGCAGATCGGAGGCGGGCAATGCAACGTACAATTCTAGTTTCCATCTGTCTATTCCTGGCTGCTTCAGGGCTCGCGCAAACCAAGGTCCCGGAGAAAAAGGCGGCCCCGGCGATGGCCACGGTCGTTGCAATGGGTTCGGAAAAATGGGGAGACATTCCGGCGGCGGCTTTGGTCGGGACACCGTCGGTGGAAATGGGCGGAAAGTTGCAACTCGCCGTGGTCCAGGGAAATCCCATGGCCCCTGGGCA
Organism: Terriglobia bacterium; assembly: GCA_020073375.1. Taxonomy (GTDB): domain Bacteria; phylum Acidobacteriota; class Terriglobia; order Acidiferrales; family UBA7541; genus Palsa-360. The sequence continues at coordinate 18,190 of JAIQFG010000030.1, forward strand.
GCCGTACACGCTGCGCCTTTCCTGCACGGACGGCACAAAGATCGCCCCGCACTGGCACCCCACGACGGAAAACGTGACCGTCGTGAAGGGCACTTTCGCGATCGGCATGGGATCCAAGTGGGATAACGCGGCATTGAAGGAATTGCCCGCAGGCGGGTTCGCTTCCGCTCCTGCTCGCATGCGCCATTTTGCGACGTGCAAAGGAGATTCGGTCGTCCAGGTTCATGGCCTGGGTCCTTTCGTGGTCAACTTTGTCGAAGCTGACAAACCAAAGTCGGGAAATTAGAGCAGTCTGCAATTCAAATCATCGATCGAACCCGGAGGCAATCCGTGTCTGCACGCATCTGCCCGCACTGCAAGTCCGAACTAACCGCTGCAAATGTCGTGGCCTACACCAACGGCGTCGACTGCCCCAAGTGTGGCATGAGACTCGAAGTTGCTTCCGGCTCGCGAGAGGTTTCGACCGTGGCCGGACTGGTTGCCGGAGCGCTCGCCTGGCGCCTGGCGAGCGGCGCGACGAGCGACCTCGGCGAGGTGCTCCCAACGCTGTACGCTTTTCTGGCCTTTGGGATTGTTTCGCCGCTGGTCATGATGTGGACGGCAAACTTGCGCAACGCCCCCGCCCTCCCCGGTCCCGAGCCGGCTCACGCCGGCAGCGGGCATGGGGCCGGCGGCCATGATGGCGGAGACCACGGGCCGCATCACTGAGGCTGGGTCCGTTTAGTTCACGCCGCGGTTCTTGGAGCTTTGGAATTTTGCCGACGGTACCATTTCCACCGGAGGCGGACGCTATAGTTGCCATCCTGCTAACTCATGCATTTGCAACAGATACGACACTTTAGTACTAACCCGACTGACACCATCGTACTATTGCCCGCAAGCAACCCTCACTGCGATACTCCTTTCATGGCACGGTATTCAGCTTTGCTCGGACGGAGGATTGAGGTGACCTATCGCGCGGGCGATATTATCCTGCCCGCGACCGGAAACCTGGCTGCCGACTCGGGCAAATCCATCTTCCTGGAAGAAAGTTACAAGCAGAAGACCGGCGTGAAGACCTTCCGCTGGGAGATCCCCTATCCGTGCATCGTGCAGTTGAGTGAGTGCCCCGAAATTCCCCGGCCCACCGCTTCCTTGAACGAGCCGCGGGAACAAGGCGCGCAGCCCGCCCCAAGCGCTGCGACTCTGGAATTTAAGAAGAATCTCGCCTGATCGTTTTTCTCGTTTTCTTCTTCTCCACCTGCAAACCCGGAAGTGAAAATGTCCCCGTTCCTCAGCATCTTTTTCTAAAGAGATTTTCAGCCAGATTTCCCGCCAACTCCTGTAAACTTTGCGTCTTGCGATTTTTGCGGTGCTTATTTCCCCAAAAGGAGTTTGCGAATGAAACCGTCTGTCGGACTGATTGGATTGGGCCTGATGGGCCGCCCCATGGCGACGAATCTGCTGAAGGCGGGACACGAGGTGACCGTGTGGAACCGCACGGCCTCGCGCGCCGATGAACTGGTATCGCAAGGAGCCAAGCGCGCCGCAACGCCACGCGCCCTAGCCGCCGCATCGGACGTGACGCTGACGATCGTAAGCGATCCGCCGGCGCTGGAGTCGGTCTTGTGGGGAGACGAGGGCGTGTTCTCGGGAATACGCAAGGGCAGCGCGCTGATCGAATCGAGCACGGTGAGCCCGGGCCTGGAAAAACGCGCCGCGGCCGCCGCAGCCGCGGTGGGCGCCGATTTTCTGGAAGCGCCCGTAACCGGCGGAACCTGGGGCGCGGAAAAGGGCGAACTCGTTTTTATGGTGGGCGGCGAAGAAGCCACGCTGAAGCGCCTCGAGCCGGTGCTGGGCGTGATGGGCAAGCGCTGGTTCCACCTGGGTCCGGTCGGCGCGGGGCAGACCGTAAAACTCGCGATGAACCTGCTGCTGGACCTGGAAGTCGAGGCCCTGGCCGAAGCCCTGGCGCTGGTTACGCGCGCGGGCGTGGCCGGCGAGAAGCTCGTGGAAGTGATGCAGTCGAGCATGGGCCGCTCCGGCGTCCTCGACATCAAAGCGCCCAACATGCTCAAGGGCGAATACAAACCGAGCTTTCCCCTGCGCCTGATGCACAAGGACGTTGGCCTGGCGCTCGACCTTGCCAATCAACTAGGCGTGCCGCTCCCCGCGGCAGCCGCCGCGCGCGAAGTTCTGAGCGCCGTCAAGGGAGCCGCAACCGAAGACGTGGATTTTTCCGCGTTAGCGAGTTTCTGGAAGAAAAAGTAGGACGGGCTTCAGCCTGTCGCTTTTGATTTTGTGAATGCGCGGAACACCCGACAGGCTAAACCTGTCTTACGGATTCGCATCCGGCGGCAAGAAACACATCGGCAGATCCCGCGAAGTCCGCAGTCCCGCCGGCGCATCGAGAATCGCCGGAATGCAATTCACCACCACGGACGCCGTGGCAATATCGCCATGCGTGCCACCCGGGATGGTGAGCGAGAGGTTGGGATTCCCGGTGATCTCCACCGTGTCAGCGGGCTCGGTCGCGCCCACAAACATCTGCAATTCCATGTAGATTTTTTCCTTGCTGCCCGCATACCCGTGCGCGATCTGGTGCACTCCGGCAACTTGCCCTGCGGCGACTTCCAGGTACGGCGTCTGCACGCGCTCCCGCGCGACCACCGGCTCGATCGTTTCCGTAATTTCATCCACGGCCAGACCCAGCGCGTCGGAAACCATGGCCACCGATTCCGGGAGGCCGTGATGCTTGATCGCGCCCGCAGCCACTTGCGCGCGAAATTCTTCGACGCTCATTCCCGCGCCCACTTTTTTCTGCAACGGCAGGCGGCGCTTGGAGGCGTCCACGATGCGCACGGCGCGCGCGGACTCGATATTTTGCGATGCAGCGCTGAGCGTGATCAGCAGCTTATCCATCACGAAACCGGGATTGATCCCCGTCCCGATCAGCGCCACGCCCCACGTCTTGGCCTCGGCATCAAGCTTCGCCGCAAGCTCCGGATATTTTCGCCACGGATAAGAAAGCTCCTCGCATGTGGAGACCACGCAGGCCTCGGCCGCCAGGCACGCCATCAGTTGATCCATCACATTCGGCAGCAGCGTGGACGTCGAGTGGATCACCACATCGGCGGACTCGCCCAGCATTGACGCGGCGTCATTCGTGACCGGCACGCCCCAGGGCGCGTCGCTCGCACCGAGCAGGTCGCCCAGGTCCTGCCCCGCCTTGGCCGGATCGGAATCGATTGCGCCGATGATTTCGATGGACTGCTTTTCCCGCATCAGGCGCACGATCGCCGCGCCGATCGGGCCGACGCCGTACTGGATGGCACGAATTTTCTTTTTCACATTGGACTCCGTCGCGGCGTGTTTACTGGAGATGCCGGCGTCTCGGGCGGCCACTTCCGCGATTGCCGATTTTGGAGCGAGTACGATAAAGCAATCGAGTGCCGCGTTCAACAGGATTCGGCGGGTATTGCGCCGCCGATATGCGCGCCGCAAAAGGAATCAACCGGCGGCTCGTATTTGTAGCGCCTGCCTTCAGGCGGGCGCGTTGGCGCCGGGCACACTTGCCCGCCTGAAGGCGGGCGCTACATTCCGGAACAACGGCGGCCCTTGTCCCTCTCGCACGACGGGCAGATAATGTGCGGGGGCCAGGAGCCCGCCGGAGGTTTTCATGGCAACGGCAAAACTGACGGAACAGGAAATCACCGCGGGATTGCGGACTCTGCACGGGTGGAGCGTGGCGGGCGGCAACCTGCACCGCGTGTTTGAATTTAAGGATTTTTCCGCGGCCTTCGGATTCATGACGCGCGTGGCCATCGCCGCCGAAAAAATGGATCACCACCCGGACTGGTCGAATTCCTGGAACAAAGTCACCGTGGATCTGTGCACGCACAGCGCCGGCGGGTTGACGAAAAACGACTTCGATCTTGCGTCCGCGATGCAGAAAATCTTCGGCGGCTGAAAATGGCGCGGTGATTTCATCCCGGGCGGAGCCGCCTGCTGGCGCACCGGTATTCGCTGTCTGAAAACTGGGACTTGCGGTCACCCGCAGGGCAGTGGCCAATCTGCGGGCGGCTAATCTTCGTTCCCTTAACTTCGCTGATCCATTGAAACGTACGGGCGCAAATCGTGGCCCAGGAACACCTGCCGCGGCCGCGCAATTTTCTGTTCCGGATCGTTCAGCATTTCTTCCCACTGCGCGATCCACCCGCTGGTGCGCGGAATCGCGAACAGGACCGGGAACATGGTCACCGGGAAGCCCATCGACTGGTAGATCAGGCCCGTATAAAAATCCACGTTGGGGTAGAGCTTGCGGGAAACGAAGTAATCGTCCTCGAGAGCGATGCGTTCGACTTCCAGGGCAATGTTCAGCAGCGGATTTTTTCCCATGATCTCGAAGACGCCGTCGGCGACGTGCTTGATGATGCGCGCGCGCGGATCGTAATTCTTGTATACGCGGTGCCCGAATCCCATCAGTTTCACTTCGCCGGCCTTCACGCGCTTGATGTACGAGGGCACGTTGGCAAGCGAGCCGATTTCCAGCAACATGCGCAGCACTTCTTCGTTGGCGCCGCCGTGCAGCGGGCCATAGAGCGCGGCGGTTGCGGCGGCCGTCGCCGAGAACGGATCGACGTGCGAGCTGCCGACGCAGCGCATGGCATTGGCCGAACAATTTTGCTCGTGGTCCGCGTGCAGTATGAACAGGATATCCAGGGCGCGCTCGAGCGTCGAGTTGGGCCGGTACTTCAGCTCGGAGGTCTTGAACAGCATGTTCAGAAAATTTCCGGGGTAGGTCAGTTCATTGTCCGGATACGCGAAGGGCATGCCCAGGCTGTGGCGGTAGGAAAACGCGGCCAGCGTCGGCATCTTACCGATTAGCCGGTAGGTCTGCTTGCGGCGCGAGTCCTTGTTGAAGATGTCCTTGGCCTCAGGATAAAACGTGGAAAGCGCGGCGATGGCCGAGATCATCATACCCATCGGGTGCGCGTCGTAGTGGAAGCCGTCCAGAAATTTCTTCACCGATTCATGGATGAACGTGTGGTGCGTGATGTTGTAGGTCCAATCTTCCAGTTGCGCGCGAGTTGGCAGCTCGCCGTGCAGAATCAGGTACGCGGTTTCCAGATAGGTGCTCTTTTCGGCCAGTTCCTCGATCGAATAGCCGCGGTATCGCAGGATTCCTTTGTCGCCGTCGATATAGGTAATCTTGCTGTGACACAGCGCCGTGTTGCTGAAGGCCGGGTCATAACTCATCATCCCGAAATCGTCGGCCTTGACCTTGATCTGGCGCAGGTCGATGGCACGGATGGTGTCATCTTTAATGGGAAGTTCGTAGGACTTCCCCGTGCGGTTATCAGTGACAGATAAAGTATCCCGGCTCATGCGGGTGTTCCCTTCAGTGGCAACCTGCAGTTCAGGTTGGATTGGATTTATGAGTACGTCCGCGTCTGCACCCAGCGGGCGTATAGGAATTTACACCAAGTTTCGATTTTGCGGGAGAGGTATCGCGCCGATTTTAGGCATTTGTTCGCGCGGTTCCCGCGCATCCCGGCCGACCCCCCTCGGGAACAACCAACGGCTGCCTCCCATCATCTATACTAAATGGTGAAGGCGCGCTGGGACGCGATCCTTGCGCAAAGGAGATAATCATTGTCAAAACTCATATTCCGCATATTCCCGCTCTTCTTGCTCCTCTTCGTGGCCGGCGTCCACACAGCTAGCGCGCAACAGCTTAGCGCTTATTTCGGCATCGGGAGCGCAACCGACGGGGCAACCACAAGCTCGGGGTGTTCGGCAAAACAAATCGACGATCCGTTCGACCCATCCGGCCCGCCGACTTCCTGCGTGCCTGCGCCCACGATGGGCGGGACTTTTGGCGTCTTTGGCGCCGATTTCATGCTCAACCCGCATCTGGGAGTCAACGGCGAGTATTCGTTCCGCTTTGCTCAAGCTGATTTTTTGCCAAGCGAAGGACTCAAAGTCCGCCCCGCATTTTACGATTTTAACGCCATATATCAGCCGATCTCCGGCGACAGTCGCATCGTCCCCGTGCTGGAAGGAGGAATTGGCGGCGCCAAATTATCGTTTTATGCGTCCCAGCAACTGGGTTCCCTGCTGAATCAGAGTCAATTCCTTTTCAGCACCAATCACTTTCAAGTCCACGGAGCGGTGGGCGTGAAATTGTACGTCCGGACGAGCATGTTCATTAAGCCTCAAGTGGATTTCCACTACGTGCCCAATCTAAACCAGCAGTACGGCAGCAACTTCGTGCCGCAGTACACCATTTCGATTGGTTACACCTTCGGGAGGTAGCGCAGGGGCAAACCGTCACGGATTACAGCCCCCGATCACGCACGTTCCTAACAAGCGCGAGCGAAGCGGGGGTATGTAGCGCCGCCTTCAGACGGGCAGGTGCGCGCGGCCCTCCCGCCCTTGCGTCTTTTCCCACCTTATTGCATCTAAAGTATTGCACGAAGAGATAACGAAGGGCGTAACCCGGCCCGTTCCGGAGGCACACCCATGATCCAGACCATCCGCTCGAAAGACCGCTATCACCTTGATTCAGGATGGCTTAACACTTACTGGCATTTCTCATTCGATACCTACCATGATCCGGCCAATATGAATTTCGGGCCCTTGCGTGTGTTCAATGACGACACGTTTGCCCCGGGCAGCGGTTTTCCCCTGCACGGACATCGCGAAATGGAAATCGTGACGTACCTGATCGACGGCGCGCTCGAGCATCACGACGATTTGGGCAACACCGGCATCATCCGCCCCGGTGAAATTCAGCGCATGAGCGCCGGAACCGGCGTGCGCCACTCCGAATTCAACCATTCCAAGAAGGATCCCGTACACCTGGTGCAGCTCTGGATTACGCCGGAGGTGAATCGCCTGGAGCCTTCGTGGGAGCAGAAAAGCTTTTCGCTCGCGGATCGCTCGGGCAAGCTGCTGCCGATCGCCGTGCCCGCAAGCACGAACGGAGGGAGCCCCGCGAGCGCCGTGCAAATTCATCAAGACGCTTCAATCTACACTTCGTTGCTCGCGCCGGGACAGTCGGCCACGCACAAGCTCGCGCAGGGCCGCCGCGCCTACATTTTCGTGATCGGTGGAAATTTAGAGCTTAACGGAATAGTGTTGGAGCCGGGAGATCAGGCGCGCGTGACCGGGGAGCAAGAATTGAAACTCTCCGCGGCGCCAGGCGCGGCCGCGGCTCCGGCGGATTTTCTGCTGCTCGATCTGCCGTAAACGGAAATTCAAGTCCAAGCAATATCTCTCTGTGCCCTCTGTGTCCTCACTCCGTGACCTCTGTGTTAAAGCCTTTTCCGAAACCCCTTTAACACAGAGAACACCGGGGGCACAGAGAGATCATCTCAACACATTCGGCATGATGATTTGGAATTGGCCGCGCGGGTGAACTACGCGGTATTGCGGTCGACGGCCGGATGCCGGACATCGCTCCCGGCCACCATGTAGATGACGTCTTCGGCGACGTTGGTGGCGTGATCGGCGATGCGCTCAAGATTCTTGGCGACCAGGATCAACTCGAACGCGGGAAACACGACCGAGGAATCGCCCATCATGTAGCTGAGAAGCTCGCGGAAAATCTGGTCGCGCAGCTGGTCGACCTGATCGTCGCGGGAAAGCACGGAGCGGGCGAGTTCAATGTCGCGGCGAACAAGGGAATCGAGGCTGTCTCGCATCATTTTTTCGGCCAGTTCGCCCATGCGCGGTAGATCGACGTAAGGCTTGACGCGCGGGTGGCGCACGATGCGCGTGGCCGAATGCGCGATGTTCACGGCCTGGTCACCGATGCGTTCCAGATCGTTATTGATGCGCGCGATGGCCAGCACGAAGCGAAGATCGGCGGCCATCAATTGTTGCAGGGCCAGCAGCTGAACCACGCGGTCGTCGATTTCGATCTGCAGCTCGTTAATCGTGTTTTCTTCCCGCAGGACAGTTTGGGCAAGCGTTTCATCCGCGTCCAGCACGGAATGAACGGCCTGATGTACGGCGCGCTCGGCCAAGCTGCCCATCCAGAGCAGCCGCTCCTTCAATTCCTCCAGGGACCGTTCAAAATGGCGTTCCATTTCGTTCAACCCTCTCCGCGAACCGTTGCTGGCCTGCCCACGCTGAAAAATGAAATCGTCCAGGCCGCGTTTCTATTCAGTATGACGCGCTTCCCGCAAAAAAAGCGATGCAAAAAATCTATGAGCAGCTTCCGCCAGGGGCGCGGCTGCCCCGGAAAATCATCCGAACCTGCCGGTGATGTACGCCTCGGTGCGCGGATCGCTGGGCGTTGTGAACATCGTTCCGGTCGGGGAGAACTCGATCAGGTCCCCATTGAGCATAAACGCGGTGGAGTCGCTGACGCGCGCCGCCTGCTGCATGTTGTGCGTAACAATCACCAGGGTGCACGAGGGTTTCAGCTCGAACAGCAACTCCTCGATTTTTGCCGTATTCACCGGGTCCAGCGCCGAGCACGGCTCATCCAGCAGCAGCACTTCGGGATCGACCGCGAGCGCACGGGCGATACACAGCCTCTGCTGCTGGCCGCCGGAAAGCGCGTAGGCGGATTTTTGCAGCTTGTCCTTCACTTCATCCCAAAGCGCCGCGCGGCGCAGGCTTTTTTCCACGGCGTCATCGAGCCGACCCTTATGACCGTTAATCCGCAAACCGTAGGCCACGTTTTCGTAGATGGACTTGGGAAACGGATTGGGCTTCTGAAAGACCATGCCCACCATGCGGCGCAACTTGGTCACATCAAGCGTAAGGATATTCACGCCGTCCAGCGTGATTTCCCCTTCCAGGCGCGTGTGACGCAATGTCTCGTGCATGCGGTTCAGCGTCCGCAACAGCGTGGATTTGCCGCAACCAGAGGGGCCGATCATGGCCGTCACGCGATTGGTGGCCACGTCCATGGAGACGTTGTGCAGGGCATGGTTCTTGCCGTAGTAGAAATTCAGCTTGGTGACTTTCATGCGCAGCGTGTTGGCGCCGGGTGTGGTCATGGCTGGGGTATGCGCCGTAATCTTAGCTGAAGAAGAGGCCGCCGCGGCCCCAGAATTCGCCATGAGTGGAAATGCGAAGTCCATCGTCAGGTCCTCTCATACGCTGACCCGCGCGTCAAAAACGCGCGAACCATGATATTCGTCAACAAAACTAATCCCAGCAGCACAAGCCCCGCAGCCCAGGCCTGCTGATGCCAGTCCTCGTAAGGGCCCGTTGCGTAAGTGTAAATCACCACCGGAAGCGACGATGTCGGCTGGTTCCAGCCGGGACTCCAGTAGCGATTGCCAAACGCGGTGAACAGCAGCGGGGCGGTCTCGCCCGCGACGCGGGCCAGGGCCAACAGAACGCCAGTCAGGATCCCGCGCGAAGCGGCCGGAAGCACCACGGTCGCGATCATTTTCCATTTGTTTGCGCCCAGGGCGAACGCGCCCTCGCGCAAGGCGCGAGGAACGTCCCGCAGAAAACTTTCCGTATTTCGCAGCACCGTGGGGATAACCATGATCCCCAGCGCAAACCCACCGGCCAGAGTCGAAAAGTGATGCATGGGCATCACCACCAGCGCGTACGCAAAGATTCCGATGACGATCGACGGCACGCCGTTCAGCAAATCGGCCGTGTAGCGCACCAGAAACGGCACGGTGCGGCCGCCAAACTCGGCCAGGTACACACCGCCCAGCAATCCGATCGGAACCCCGATCAAAGCCGCGAGCAGCAGGAGTTTTAACGTGCCCAGGATGGCGTTGGCCATGCCGCCGCCGGGCTCGCCCACCGGAGCGGGAAGATGCGTGAAGAAGCTCCAGGAAAGATCCTTTCCGCCGTTCCACACCAGATACCCAAGAATGAAGAACAGGGCCGAAACCGTAAGCAGCGCGCACAATCCCGTCAGCGAAAGCATGAACGCGTTCAGGGATTTCCTCCACATCAGCCGCACGCTCATGAGGGGAGCACCCCGCTGCCGCGCGCCGTGGTCACCAGAATCAGCAGGCGCGCCAGGCCGTTGAGCACAAACGTCAGCAGAAACAGGACCAGGCCCAGTTCGATCAGCGCGCTCAGATACAAATTTCCGGTGGCCTCGGAAAATTCGTTGGCCAGGACGGCCGCGATGGAATATCCGGGAGAAAACAGGGACCCGGAAATGATGGGGTTATTGCCCACGACCATGGTGACGGCCATGGTCTCGCCGAGCGCCCGGGCGAGCGCGAGAAACACGGACCCGAAAATGCCGATGCGCGCCGCGGGCACCACCACCTTCCAGGTGGATTCCCACTTGGTTGCGCCCAGCGCCAGTGCGGCCTCGCGCTGGTCGCGCGGCACGGCCAGCAAAACCTCGCGCGACACCGAAAGCACGAACGGCACAACCATGATGGCCAGGACGATGCCCGCCGTAAGAAATCCGATGCCGTATGCGGGGCCCTTAAACAACGGTAGGAACCCCAGGGTGCTTTTCAGCGCCGGCTGGATTGTTGTTCGCATCACCGGCACCAGCAAAAACACGCCCAGCAATCCGTAAATCACGCTGGGCACAGCGGCCAGCAAGTCGCTGACAAAGGTGAGCGAGGAGGAAAGCTTCGGCGGCGCAAGCTCCGCCAGAAAAATGGCGGCCCCCACGCCCAGCGGCACTGCAATGACCAGCGCCACCGCGGACGTCACCAGCGTGCCGTAAATAAAGGGGAGCGCCCCAAAATCGCCGGCAACGGGATCCCATGTCTTGGTGACAAAAAAGCTCCAGCCGAATTTTGCTCGCGACTCGGCTGAATGGGTCCAGAGCTGAAACACCAGCAGCACGGTGATCAACAGCAGGGTGGCCGCCGCGATGAACGTGATCAGGTGCGCGATTTCATCCGCGCCGCGCAAGCGGCGCAGCAACGCCTGCGGACTCCAACCGAGTTCCGCAGGCGTCGCCGCATTTGGTGTAGTGGCCATTGTTTGTGGTCGGACCTTACAGTCCGCGCGGTTCAATAAAGCAGACGGTCCTGACGATTGCGAAGACTTACTGAATCTTCGCGATCGCCTTCATTTCCTTGGCTACGACTTCCTTCGGGAGCTTGGCATACGCCAGAGCTTCGCAGGACGCCTGCCCGTCCGTCATCATCCACTTCAGGAAGTCCTTCACCACATCGCGCTTGGTCGCGTCCGAAAACTTCTCCGGAATCAGCAGCCAAGTAAAGCTGGCGATCGGGTAAGCCGCCTTATTGTCCGGGGGATTGGTGATAGAAACGCGGAAATCGTCCGGCATGGCCTTTGCAGCGGCCGCAGCGGCAGCCGAGACGCCGGCGAGATCGGCCTTCACGAACATACCAGCCGCATTCTTTACTTTTCCGTAGGGCATGTGGTTTTGAATCGCGTAAATCAGCTCGATGTAGCCGATCGCACCTGGAGTTTGCTGAACCAGGGCGGACACGCCTTCATTGCCTTTCCCGCCCAGTCCGACCGGCCAGTTCACCGAGGTTGCCTTGCCGACCTTGGTCTGCCATTCAGGACTCACCTTGGAAAGATAGTCGGTCCAGATGTAGGTTGTGCCGCTGCCGTCGGAGCGGTGCACCACGACGATGTCATCGCCCGGCAATTTTACGCCCGGGTTGACCGAAGCGATGGCCGGATCGTTCCATTTCGTGATCTTGCCGAGGAAAATGCCGGACAAGGCTTCCGGCGTGAAATTCAAATCGCCGCCAACGCCCTGGACATTGTAGCTGGGGATGGCCGCGCCCAAAACCGTGGGGAAGTGGAGGATCGGCACACTGGCTTGCTTCAACTGGTCGTCATTCATCGGCCCATCGGAGGCGCCGAAATCAACGGTTTTGTCGAGCAATTGGCGGATGCCGCCGCCGGATCCAATGGATTGATAATTAATCTGAACATTGGGGTGGGCTTGATGATATTGATCGAACCATTTCGAGTAAATCGGGTACGGGAAGGTCGCGCCCGCCGCATTCAGCAGAACTTGTCCGCCTTCAGCGACAGCCACCGTTCCCAGCGCAAGCAAAATAACAAGAACGGCAAATACTTTTGCGATTCGCATTGTCTCTCCTGAAGTTTCGATGTGGATTCTGACTCTTAATTGTTACAGCCGTGTTACAAGGCAGTGATTCGGGCATAAAACCCCGGAAAACTCTTTAACCACTTCATTTTCTGTTCGTTGACATAAAAAGGAGGAAGGGCCGGCACCAGGGGAGCGCCGGCCCGGGGTGGGGTTGCAACACGAAGGTCGTCGTCGGGCAGGCAGAATTCACCGCGCCGCTCAGGCTCTTTTTTCCGGATAATTGACTTCATCCACGTTGAGCCGCGCGCGCCCGTGCCGCACGTCCAAACCACGCACCCAGAAAATAATGTCTTCGGCAATATTGGTCGCGTGATCCGCGATGCGCTCCAGGTAGCGCGTGGCCAGCACAAATTGCATGTGCGGCGCCACCTGCGACGGCTCCGCGGTCATTCCCGCGAGCAAGTGTTCAAAGATCTGGTCGCGGTAACGGTCCACGACATCATCGGATTCGAGGACTTCGCTGGCCAGCACCACGTTGCGGAAAATCAGCGCGCCGAGGCTGCGGCCGAGCATTCCGCGAACCGCGCCGGCCATGGGTTCCAGGTCTCGCGGCATTTCGGCCACTTTCATTCCCGCCAGGGAAATCACGCGTTCGGAGATATTCACGGCCAGGTCGCCGATCCGCTCCAGGTCGTTGGCGATTTTCTGCGTCGCAACGACGCGGCGGATTTCCTCGTCGTCGAGCAGGCCGGTGCGCAACATGCGCACCGCGTGGTCGTCGATCAATATTTCCATCTCGTTGACGCGCGGCTCCACCAGGAACACCTTGCTGGAAAGGGCATTGGCCGCTTCCAGGTTGGGCCGCAACAGCGCATCGAGCGCGATTTCCACGCTGCTCTCGACCGTGCGGGCCATGGAAATCAGGTAGTTGGCCAGCACATCCTGGTAAATCGTTTGTACGCTTGAAGCCGGACTCGCCATGTCTCCGCCTTGGGCCGGGACTCCCTTGCCCGACGGATGTTATTTGGGCTATGTGAAAATGATGTGAAGCAGGGGTGAATATCCAGAGACTCGCAGGATGCAAGTTTTGGCTGACTTTCGTAGGCCAGGCATCCGCCTGTGGCGGATGCCTGGCCTACCAAAACCGATTTCGAACGAGACTTGAGCTATTACTTGAGATTTTCCGGTAGGTTTTCCGCGCGACCGGAGGTGTATACTCCCCGCCAAAGCCGACTTCACGGACAAAGCCGAATGATGGAGGGTGGGAAATGCAAAATCCTTCGCGGTGTGTTCTTCTTGGGCTCGTACTCGCCGGGTGTTGTTGCTCAAGTGCCTTCGCGCAAACCGCAAAGCCGGCGGCGCCGGCAAAGCCCGCAAGTTCCAGCAAGACGGGCGATTTGTCGGGTGTGTGGATGCGGGACGCTCCTCCGGCGAACGCGCTGCAATACTGGATCTACGAGCTGAATCGGGAGGAGCCACCCATGACGGCCTGGGGCGAGGCGCAATTCAAGGCGGCCAAATCTTCCTTTGGCGCGCACATGTATCCGCTGGAGGAAACCAACGATCCGGTGTTGCGGGGCTGTTTTCCCCCTGGCGTGCCGCGCGTTTACATGCATCCCTTCCCCTTTCAATTTATTCAAACGCGCAACGAAGTCGTGATGCTCTTCGAGGTCGATTCCCTGCGGCGCGAAATTTATACCGATGGGAAACCGCATGACGAAAGCCTGCTTCCGTTGTGGATGGGAGATTCCATCGGGCATTGGGAGGGAGAAACGCTGGTCGTGGACACCGTGAATTTCAATGACAAGACCTGGCTGGACCGGGTCGGCCACCCGCACAGCGACCAGTTGCACGTGATCGAGCGCTTCCAGCGGACGGCACACGATCACCTGGTGGACGACATTACCATCGACGATCCCAAGGCCTACACAAAACCGTGGACGGCGCGCCTGGAATTCAAGCTGCAGCCCTGGAAGCTGACCGAACAGTTTTGCGAGGATGGTGAGAACTTCGTGGGGCTTGAAAAGAAGGAAGCGTCGCCGGAAAAGTAGAAGCAGAAGCGATCGCGCGGGCCGCGCGTTGGCGCCGAATTCGGCGTTGACATCGTTCGAGCCGCGGTGGATATTTCGAGTAACTCGCTTTCCCGGCCCGGCATTAGAATCGTCAAGCTCCTTGGTTCTGATCGGTGCTTTCAGGAGGATCGGAATGAAAAAGTTTGCGCTTTTTCCGGCCACCATGTTTTGCCTTGTTCTGATGTCCACCCCGCTGTGGGCGCATCATGGAGAGGCCAACTACGATACGGAGAAAACCGTGTCGGTCAAGGGAACCGTGACGCAATTCGAGTTCGTGAACCCCCACGTACAAATCACGATGGCCGTGAAAAACGAGAAGGGCGAAACCGAAACGTGGACAAGCGAGGCCCGGAGCCCGGCCATGCTGTCCCGATACGGCGATTGGAACAGGAACACGATCAAGGTCGGCGACGTGATCACGTGCTATGGCCATCGAACCAAGAACGGAACGTTCTTCCTGCGCCTGCAAAAAATCGTGAAGGCGGACGGGAAAGAGCTGCCGAATTTATGAAGGCGCGACCTGTTGTCAAGTTTTCTCACGAGGATGTCTGGCGGGTTTTGCTATTCAATCCTCGACAATTCACACACAAGCACCGGATCATGCGGCGAATGGATTCCGAATCGTGAGTTGCCCTTCGATTGTCCTGCCATCCTGAAAATCCTCGGAATAAAGAGTCGCGCATCCTGCTTCGAGCGCGGCGGCTACGACCAGCGCGTCGTAGATGTTGTAGCCGTATTTTTCGGCAATTTTTAGGGCGGCCACGTGCAATTCGATTGTGATGGGAAGCGGCGCGGAACAGAGCACGCGGAACGCGTCCAGCGCCTCCTTCACGTCGCTCCATGGCATGTGGATTTTTCGCCGGGCGACGGACGCAAATTCGTTCAAAACTTGCACACTGAGGACACCTCCCGATGCGAGGACTTCCTCGGCTTGCGCGCTGCGGGGATCGTCCTGCGCCAGGGCGTAGACCAGGACATTCGTGTCGAAGAAAGCCTTACCCGGCATTGGCCTCCTCCCGGTCGAAGACAAATCCGGGAGGCAACGGGCGCCGGAGTTTTCGCAGGCTGGCGAGGGCTCGATGCTTGCCTGGGTCGCGGCGTAGTTCAAAAGTCCTGGAGCCCGCGATGCGAATCTCAATCTGGTCGCCTTCCTTGAGGCCAAGCGCCTCGACCACGGCCGAGGGCAGGCGAACCGCCAGACTGTTTCCCCACTTGGATACTCGCACTTCGCCCTCCTTGATATACATCCTAATTGTATATCTTACGGTGGGAAATCGCAACGATCGAGGGCCGGGCTCGTTCCGGGGAATACCTTACGACGCGGCGGCAATGCGGAAATGGAACCGGGAACCCTGGCCGACGGCGCTTTCCACCCAGATCCGGCCGCCGTGGGCGTCCACGATGTGGCGGGCGATGGCCAGGCCGAGTCCGGTGCCGCCGGCTTCGCGCGAGCGGGCGGCGTCGACGCGATAGAAGCGCTCGAAAATGCGTTCCAGGTCGGATTCCGGGATGCCGATTCCCGTGTCGGCGACCGTGAACGTGACTCCGTCCGCATTTGAAGTGGCGGTCACGTCGATTTGTCCGCCCGGGGGCGTGTACTGCGTGGCGTTGTCGAGCAGATTCTGCAGGACCTCGCCCAGTTGCGCGCCATCGGCACGCACCGGCGGAAGGCCGTCGGGCAAGAGCACGTGGATGCGCAAACCCTTGGCCTCGGCCTTGAGGCGCGCGGTTTCCACGCAGCCGTTGACCAGCGCGGCGACACGCACCGGGCGCAGTTCCAGTTCCAGGCGGCCGGCTTCGATACGCGAAAGTTTCAGCAGGTCGTCGGTGAGGCGCGCCAGGCGGCGGGCGTGATCGCGGATAATTTCCACGAAATGGGCGCGATTGACGGTGTCCTCCAGCGCGCCGCCAAGCAGGGTTTCGGCGAATCCCTGAATGGCCGTCAATGGCGTCTTGAATTCGTGGGAGACGTTGGCCACGAAATCGCGGCGCACACGTTCCAGGCGGCGCAGTTCGGTGATGTCATGGAGAACGAGCACGGCGCTGTTGGCTCCGGCGGCGTGCACCGGCGCGGCGGTGACGGCGAAGCTGCGCGGGCGCACCGTGCCGACCTCGACTTCGCCTGTAACTTCCTCGCCTCCGGGCAAAACCTGGCGCACTGCGGCCACCAACTCCACTTGCCGCAAAGCCTCAATGAGTTTTTTTCCCTGCGAGCTTCCTTCCGGCAGTTCCAGGATTTGCTCGAAGGCCTGATTGCAGTACAGGACTCGTTCGTCGCCGGCCACGACGGCCACGCCCTCGACCATGCTGGCCAGAATCGCCGCGGAGCGATTGCGCTCCTCGGTGAGCGTGTGAATCGATTGGCCGAGTTGCGCGACGGTGCCGCCCAGCGCCTGCGCCAAGTCGGCGAGTTCATCTCGGCCATGATCTTTTTCAAGCGGGGTGAAATCGCCCGCGGCGGCGCGGTCCGCGAATTGTTTCAGGCGGCGAATGCGCGCGGCGACCGAGCGAAGGAACAGGATGGAGAGAAATCCCGCAATCAGGAGAATGATCAACAGGGCCGGAAAAATCCGGGCGAGGGTACCCGGCGCGGCCACTTCCACGGCGATCAGGATGGCCGCCACCAGCGCCAGGTACAAGATCCCCAGCCGCCGGAAAGGGCTTACAGGCACGAAGTGTTCACTCCTGTCTCACCATTTGCGCCGCGCTTTCAAACATGTAGCCGGCGCCTCGGACCGTTTTCAAAAAGGAAGGATGGTCCGCATCGGTTTCCACTTTTTCGCGCAGCCGGCGGATGTAGACGTCCACGCTGCGCGGCGTGACGAATCGCTCGGTGCCCCAGACAGCGTCCAGCAACTGGTCACGGGTGAACACGCGGTTCGGGCGCGTCGCCAAATAATAGAGCAAGCGGAACTCGAGGGTCGAGAGCGTGACGGGCTTGCCATCGTGCGTGACGCGATAAGAGGAGGGATCGATGGTGAGGCCGCGCGACTCAATCACCCGGGTGGCTTCCCCGGCGGGCTCGGTGCGGCGCAGCAGGGCTTTTACGCGCGCGCCCAGTTCGCGCGGGCTGAACGGCTTGGTCACGTAATCGTCGGCGCCCATTTCCAGTCCCACGACGCGGTCGGCTTCCTCGCCTCGCGCGGTCAGCATGAGAATGGGCAGGCGATTGAGCGATTGATCGCGGCGAATTTCCTTGCAGATGTCGAGGCCGGATAATTTCGGCAGCATGAGGTCGAGAAGCAGAATGTCAGGAGGCGTTTTGCGAATTTGCGCCAGGCCCGTCGCGCCGTCGCTGGCGGCGGCGACCTGGAAGCCTTCGCGTTCGAGGTTGTAACGGACCAACTCGACAATGTCGCGGTCGTCTTCGATCAGCAGAACTCGTTTCATTGCAACTCTTTCGTGTGGCTATCGGACCAGGCCTTCGCAACCCCAAGCGCCGTAGTTTACATCGTTGCAACCGAACCCAATGTTACGAACAGGTTAAAAAGTTTTTCAAAGCCGAAGGCCGCAGGTTTCCACCCAATGCCCGGCTCTCGGAACGGCCTTCGGAAAACGGCCGGAAACGCAATCGCTTCTTTCTGATGTGGGCCGCCTGCCGGCGTTTTTTCCTCCCTCAGATACGCACGAAAATCTTCCATCGGTATAGCGGCCAGAGAAGCAAAAAGATCAAGAATACAAAGAAAATTCCGAATGCCAGCGAAGCGTTCACTGGGCTGAAGTGCGGCGTGAAAAATCGTTGATATACCCAGCCGTGCAGGGTAGTGTCGCGGCCTTGCGCGCCGCTGAACTCAAAGTCGGTGCTGATTTCCGAAACGATTGCCGCAAGCGCGTACGCCAGGATCGCGTTCATCCCGAACACCAGCCACGGCGCGGCCCACCGCCGCCAGCCGCGTAAATCCACCGCCCAATAGCACGCGGCCAGCGCGAGCATTGCGAAGCCGCCGGTGAACAGCACAAACGTGCTGGTCCACAAATTCTTGTTGATCGGGAAATACGGATGAAGCAGTTGTCCCACGGCCATCAAGACCAATCCCACTGCCACCAGGCCCGCGGCCTTGCGTTTGCCCTCGCGATCCGAACGCAGCCACTCGCCCGCCAAAATTCCGATCAGAAGCGTGGCGATGGCGGGAAGCGTGGAAAGCAGTCCCTCCGGATCCCACGTCATCGATTCGGACCACAAGTGTCCGCCCATGAGCGTGCGGTCGATGTACGCGCCAAGATTGTCGTCCTTGCCCAGGTGTCCCGCGCCATAGCCGGGCACCGGTACGAATTTCAACAGCGCCCAGTAACCTACGAGCAGGATCACGGCGATGCCCGCGATCATTGCGGATTTGGAACGCGCGCGCGCGTTCTCATCCGCGCCCTCTTTGCCGCGCGAGAGCAACAGATACAGGAGTCCCGCGACCAGGTAACACACGGCGATGCGCTGCAAAACGCCCATGATCCGGATTGACGAGAAATCAAAGGAAGGAAATCCGTTCAGGAACAACCCAATCCCGAAAATCAGCGCGCTGCGCCGCAGGACGTGAATCGCCAGCGCGCCGCGCGACACGCCGCGCGACACGCGCGAGGCAAACGACAGCGTCATGGATACGCCGACCATGAACAGAAATGCGGGAAAAATCAGGTCGGTGGGCGTCCAGCCGTTCCAATCCGCGTGCTCCAGCGGGGGATAGATATGGCTCCAGGAGCCGGGGTCGTTGACCAGGATCATGGCGGCGATGGTGATTCCGCGAAAAACGTCGAGCGAAACCAGGCGCGCAGGCCGTGCTGTTTGGGTAGCCGTCGGCGCGCCGGATGCGGGCGCCGCGATGGTCTGGGCGGTGGCGATGACGAGGTTCCTCCGCTGGCGGGGATAGTACAGCAGCAGGGGATTTGCCGCAACGTCGGGGTTGTGACGGGATCGGGAAAAAAAAACGGCCGGGAGGGGGATCCCGGCCACTCTTTTCTTAGAGGGAAGAAACTTTTTGTGCTGCCCAGCCCGCGTCTAGTGAAAGGCGACGTTGTGCGCGCCGCAGAAGATGGAGCTGACGAAGCTCGCGCTCTGCGGAATCCACCAGGTGCGGCGCAGAAAACCGTGGCGGCTGTACATCATCTTCTTGCCGGCGTAGTCCATCAACAGGGGGGCGACCTGGATGGCGGCGTACAAGGAAGCGTTTCCGGCAAAGGGCCGAAGCATGGGGTTCATTTCCTGGGCGCCCGTGCGGGTAATCGCGCGCCGCGTGGACCAGGCGTCAAAGGTGGCCGCGCCGTGCGACATCAGAGCCAGGCCGCGCCAAAGGATCTGGTTCTGCCGATTCTCCTCGCGCAATTCGCCGACCGAGACAGTCATCGGCTTGCTCTTCTTCAGATACGCCAGGGGCGCAGGGGCACTGACGGACGGAGCCGGGACGGGAGCATCCGGCAGCGCGGCGGAACTGAGTTCAGCAGCAGGCTGCTCCGGAGCGGCAACAGTTGCCGGGGCGCCGGGCAAGGAACTCTCAGTGCTCGATATGCTTGCGGCAGTTTCGGAATTGGACGGCTGTATCAAAGCGGCCCTCTCTGCGGAGAGGGAAAGCTTTGGTGCAAGCTGCGGGTGAATCATGAGAACGGCAAAAGCCAGGAACATTTCACTCACCTCAGTACGTCACAGGATTTCGGCTGGGCTGAAATCCTGTAACGTGAAACCAAGGTTAGGATTGAGGGGCGGGCGGGGCTATGGCTCGGTAGTCCCGAAACCTTGGAACGAAGGTTCATGGGGGATTGGAACGATAGTCCTAGGACTTTTTGGGGGTGAAGAAAATGGGAAGAGCGGCCTGCCAGCGGACCTTCGCGCGCGGTGTATGTAATAGATAAAACTGACTTTATGGATTCGCGTCGGGGGTATCCGGCCACTCCAGGATTTCGATCTTGCCGTCCGCGTTGCGTTGCAACGTGGGCGCGTACAGGCCGATCTGTTCCCTGCGCCACCAGACCCCTTGCTCGCGCCTCTCCTGCCAATCCGAGAACCAGTATTGCCATAGAATTGCGCGGATCTGAGCCGGGGGCCTTGCCGGGAAGGGGTTCCCGGCGAATAAGGCCAGCACCTCAGGCTGTCCATCTAATAGACGCTGCTCAACTTGCAGCACAAACGGATTCCTGCGCCAACTTCCCAGGGAGGCAAACCAGAGATTCCAATCAAACCGTGGCTGGTAGGGCGCATAAACGCGGGGAGAGGCTTGCAGATCCTGAGGCTTGTAGCGGAAAGGGTAGGGCGTCCAGGTTTTGCCATCGTTGGAACCCTGGAATTCGATTTCGTAGCGGCCGCGCGTCATGACCGCGAACAGTCCGAATTCGTTGGCGATGCGAAAAGGTTCGAGCTTGACGATGGGAGCATGGGGGAGCGGCGCCTCGGGAGAGAGCATAAAGATCAGGAGTGCCGAGGTGGCATAGAAAATCCAAGTTAAGAAGAAGGCTTGCACCCCTAAGCGAATGTTCGAGTGCCAGGAGGGCCCGCCGTGGGGGACAACCGCGGATGGGTCGGGAGACGCGCGAAAATGCAATCGGCGCGGAAGCAGCCGCGCGAGGAATTCGTCGTCCAGCAACAAGAACCCCAGAACCAAAACCAGATAATTCAGGAACGCGTAATTGCTGGTGAGAATGATGGCGATCTGCCACGGCGTGATCAGACAAAACAGAGCGATGCGCGAACGCCGCGGCCGGAATGCGGCGAAGATGAACACCAGCTCCAGGGCCAGCGTCAGAAATGCCGTGGCCGCATGGAAGCCGTGCGGCAGGTGATGCGCGTACCAGGCCATCCAGGTGGGCAGCGGCCCGTTCTGGTAGTAGTCGTCCATCGCCGTGAAATTGCGCCATTCGGGATCGTGGCTCAACATTTTCGCGATGCCCGACTCGAAATAAATGCGGAACATCAGCCAAACCAGCAGAAAACGGCTGGCGCGCGACGGCGGTTCGGAACTTGCCCAGCGCGGGCGGCCTCCGGAAGGCGCAAAAAACAGGCTGAGAAAGCCCGCCTCGAGCAACATGCCGTCGGACTGGTAACTTGAGAACTCCTGCGCGGCGCCGATGAAGGAAAGAAAGGCGATCAGGCAGACGACGAGAGCGTCCCGCGGAAAGAAATTCAGCGTAAGCAGGACAGAAGCGGCCATCCCGATGAGGCAGACCGCAAGCAGTGTCCGATCGCTCGCCGACCACCAGAACACGGTGGGCGCGTACCAGAAGCGCCCGCTTCCCATGACGCGCGCTACTTGCGCGAGATACTCCTGCGCGGGAAGAATACCGTGCGGGCCGATCAGCCCGCGAATTTGAAATGCGAGCGAATAGAAAACCGAAAGAAAGATTAGGCCCAGAGCGCGCAGAAACAGCCAGCGCGCGGCCAGGAACCCTGGAGGCGTGAAATCCGGGCCGAATAGGCGCGCGGGAATCGTCCTGAAATCGATATCCATTGCCGGCCAGTATACAGGCGCGGCGAACGCAAGTCTTTGCTGGCGCCGGCGTCTCGCCGGCGGTTTTGCGCGCTGCGGCGACCGGAGCAACCGCCGGCGCCACAAGACCGGCAACACTACGCTGATGCGTTTCGCCTAACTTCTGGAATTTATTTGGTCTTGCGGAAATAGCGAATTATTCCAATTCGTCCAAATCTTCTTTCTTGGGCATGTGCTTGGGGCCGTAGAAGCGCTGGCGGCACTTGCCGCAGCGATAGGGGCGATAGGGGAAAATGAGGAGGACCCAGAATTCCAGCATGCGGCCGCGTTTGGTGCGGTGCACGTGGTCGCTGCCGCAGAGCGGACAATTCCGGTCCGTCGTATATGCGAACAACCCAAGGGCGCGTTTCATTGGGGAGGGATAATACCGCCGAGCGGACCCGCGCGCAATCACCGGGCTCATTTTAGTAACTGAAGCGGTACCATTCCGGGTTTATAAAGATGCCAGGACTTGCAGCGCTTGGTGGCGGATCTTCCCCAGGTTCCGGTTTAGCACATGCGTCCGGGGAAGAAATCGGAAGACGGGAGGGCGGCGCATGGCCAGCCGGTCCAGCGCCATTTTCAGGCGCAAATCGTGCGGGGCATAGTGCAGGCCACGGGCGAGAATATCAGCCGCGTCCTGCTTGCGGTCGGCGGCTACGTAGACTTCCGCGAGGTTCAAGTATAGCTGAGCCTGGCGTCGATTCATGCGCATGGCAGAGTGGCAAAGCTTTTCGGCTTCCGCCCACTTCTGCTCGGCGGCGGCGACGGCTACGCCCATATAGGAAATATAGTAAGGGTTGTCGGGCTCCTGATCCAAAGCGGAACGCAGGTGCGGCAATGCCCTGCTTGCATCGCCTCCGCGCAAGAAAGTGAGCCCTGCCCGAAATTCCTGAAATGCTTCAATTTGGATCATGGCACTACCCTCCGCGACTACCTGCAAGATTGTATCGGCTGCAAGATGTGCAATCTTCGGTCCAAATTGCGCGACGTCCCTCGCAACATCCCAAGAGAACCTTGGGAAGAAGAGTAAATTCGGGGGGGCTCAAATCCCACTGGTCGGGAGTACAGAATCGGTTCAGTGGCACCGGCGGGCCATGCGGGGGAAAAAGACGAGTTCGCGTTTACAATGAGTCATAATCTGGGAATTCTCCGCATTGCCAATGCACCGGGCCGCGCGTGATAATCGGACCCATGAATCCGTCCACATCGATTTCCAAGGAACCATCTTCATCGGCATCTAAGTTTTCGCAGAATCTTGACCGTCTCGCCGAAGTTGCCGTGCGCGCTGGACTAGGACTGGCTCCGGGCCAGGAATTGGTGATGACCTGCACGTTGGACGCGGTCACTCTGGCGCAGCGCATCACCGAGCACGCCTACAAGGCCGGCGCGAGCCTGGTCACCACGCTGTTCACGGACGAAGAATCCGCGCTGTTGCGCTTTCGCTACGGTTCGCAAGAGAGTTTCGACAAAGCTGCCTCGTGGCTCTACGAAGGCATGGCCCAGGCCTTTCGCGGCGGGGCGGCGCGACTGGCGATTACCGGAAACAATCCTTCGTTGCTCTCAAAGGAAGACCCGGAAAAAGTGAGCCGGGCAAATCGCGCGATGTCAAAGGCCTACCGTCCGGCCCTGGAACTGATTACCCGTCACGAAATCAACTGGACGATTGTCGCCTGCGCCACTCCCGCCTGGGCCGCCGCTGTGTTCCCCGATCTGCCGCAGGAGCAGGCGCTGGCGCGGCTCTGGGACGCCATTTTCGCGGCTTCGCGCGCGGACCAGGCCGATCCGGTGGCCGCATGGAAAACGCACGACGCAAATCTGCATTCCAGCGCGACAAGGATGAATGAAAAGCGCTACTCGGCGCTGCATTTCCGCGGGCCCGGCACGGATCTCCGCGTGGGCCTGGCCGACGATCACCTGTGGCTGGGCGGAGGCACGACCGCGGGCAACGGCCTGTACTGCATTCCCAATATGCCGACCGAGGAAGTCTTCACCACTCCTCACAAGGACCGCGTGGATGGACAGGTGACCAGCACCAAGCCGCTGTCGTATCAAGGCACGCTGATTGAGGGAATTTCCGTGCGATTTCAGGCCGGAAAAATCGTGGAAGCCCATGCCTCCCGAGGCGAGCAAGTGCTGCAGCGGATGATCGAGACCGACGAGGGAGCGCGGCGGCTGGGTGAAGTCTCCCTGGTGCCGCATTCCTCGCCGATTGCCTCGAGCGGCTTGCTGTTCATGAACACCCTGTTCGACGAGAACGCCGCCTGCCACATTGCCCTGGGGCAGGCCTACAGCACCTGCTTGAAGGATGGCGACAGCCTTACTCCCGAACAACTGGCGGCACGCGGCGCAAACGATAGCCTGATTCACGTCGATTGGATGATTGGGTCGAATCGCATCGACGTGGACGGCATTACCGCGTCCGGGAAATCCGAGCCGGTTCTGCGCGCCGGGGAGTGGGTTTAGATTCCAAAGCGATCCTTCGACCCCTACAAACATAGTTTCCAGCTTGGACAAGTTGCCTTGCCTCGCTGCAATCCCGCCGGCGCAAGTCCGATTGTTTCCAGAACATGATACTGGATGTTGCCAATTCCACTGCTAGTACTATTGCCCCGAGCCGCATGCACATGATGCCATAGCGTCATGGCCACTGCCGGAATTGTGGGCTCCCTGCGGGCGCCCCATGAGATGTCTGTCTGGGCGCGGATTCGCCATGCCGAAAGGCGGCAGTGGTGGCTGTGGGCCTCGGCCATCGCGGTCACTATCCTGTTGACGGTCGGAATGGCTTCGTTCTCATATATATTTGCGGAATCGGACCCGCAGGTTTCCTTTGCTTTCCGCGACTCACTTCGGGGATTATTTGGCCTGGTCTTCCTGTTTGACCTCTATACGATCTACCAGCAGCTGCAGATCCACCGCATACGCCGGCAATTGACCGAGCAGGAAGAAATGTTCCGGCTGATCACGGAAAACGCCGACGACCTGATTACAGTGATCGACCTCGATGGCCGCCGCTTGTATACCAGTCCCGGGTACAGCAAAATTTTCGGATATTCCGCCGACGAACTCGTGGGTACTCCGATTGATGAACAAATTCACCCGGACGACCGCGAAGCCATCCACACCGTGCGCTTGGAAACGTTTGAAAAAGGCTCGGCGCCCCGCCAAGAGTATCGCTTCCGCCAGAAGGACGGCGAGTGGCATACCCTGGAATCGAATGCCAGCCCGGTGCGAAATCAAAAGGGTGAAATCGAAAAAATTGTGGTGGTGAGCCGCGACATTACCGATCGCAAGCTGGCCGAACAAATGCTCCGCCAGCGCGATGACCAGCTTCGCCAAGCCCAGAAAATGGAAGCAGTGGGAAGATTGTCGGGCGGCATCGCGCATGATTTCAACAATCTTCTCGGCGTCATTATCGGTTACAGCGAATCGCTTGAGCACCAGTTGTCGGCGGACGATCCACTGCGCAAAAGCGCCGAACAAATTCGCAAGGCTGGAGAACGCGCCGCCGCCCTGACGCATCAGTTGCTGGCCTTCAGCCGTCAGCAGGTATTGCAGCCCAAGATCCTGGATCTCAATGCGGTGGTCGTCGACATGGGTGTAATGCTGCGCCGCCTGATCGGCGTCGATATTGAGCTGACCACTCGCCTGGATTCGCAACTGGGACGCGTGAAAGCCGATCAGAGCCAGATTGAACAAGTGATCGTAAATCTGGCGGTGAATGCGCGCGATGCCATGGCGGAGGGCGGGAGCCTGGTGATCGAAACGTCCAACACGTACGTGGACGAAACACTGGCGCGCGGCTTGCCGTTTCTCCGCCCGGGCCCGCACATTCTGCTGACCGTGAGCGATACGGGAACGGGGATGGACCTGGCAACGCAGCGCCATATTTTTGAACCTTTCTTCACGACGAAATCTCCCGGAAAAGGCACAGGCCTTGGTTTGGCGACCGTGTATGGCGTCGTGAAACAAAGCGGCGGCGTTGTGGGCGTTGATTCGAAGCCTGGAAAAGGCTCCCGATTCAAGATTTATTTGCCTCAGGCGGAGAGCTCCGTCGCTACGCCGGCTTCCGATCATGTGCGTGCGGAAACTTCCGGGGGAAACGATACAATTTTGCTGGTTGAGGATGAAGAAGCACTCTTAAGTCTGACCGCGGCCGTGTTGACCGAGAGCGGCTACACACTGCTTACGGCTCGCGACGGCATTCAAGCGCTGGAAGTGGCGCGCACTTTCCACCAACCCATTCATCTCCTGCTGACCGACGTGGCCATGCCAAGAATGGGCGGCCCTGCGCTGGCGCGACACATGGCTGATTTGCGACCCGGAATCCGTGTTCTGTTCATGACCGGCAACGCGGGTCGCGACTCTGCCCTGGAGACAGATCTGCCGGCAAGCATCGAGCCCCTGACAAAACCGTTTAGCCATGTGGCGCTGATTAAATACGTACGCCAGGCGTTGGACGCGTCCGAGGTCGAAGTTTCCAGCTGACCATTATCGGCCCGCGCGGGTTACACGCGCAATACCGGAAATGGCCACGGCGCGATCGAGCGCGCGCTTCTCATCCGCCGTGAGCTCGCGGAATTTTCCCTTGGCGAGTTCCCCCAGTTGCAACGGGCCAAAGGCCACGCGCACCAGCCGCAGAACTTCGATCCGCAGGGCTTCGAGCATCCGCCGGACCTGGCGGTTTTTTCCTTCATCGAGCACGATCTCCAGCCACGCGTTGCGCTCGCCTGTCCGCAAAACATGCGCGCGCTTTGCGCGCATTACCTCACGCGTGTCGACTCGCACGCCCTGAACTAGCGCGGCCGCCAAGTCTTCATCCACGAGCGCTCCCACCTGTACGTGATACGTCTTGTCCAGATGGGTTGCCGGATCGGACAGGCGGGCGGCCCACTCGGAATCGTTCGTGAGGAGCAACAATCCTTCGCTGGCCTTGTCCAGCCGGCCCACCGGCCCGACCCATGGCAAGGATTCCTGCAGGCAGGAGTAGACAGTGTCGCGGCCTTTTTCGTCCGAAGCCGTTGTCACCACCCCGCGCGGCTTGTTCAACAACAAATATATTTTCTGCGCAGCCGGTACGGCGTGGCCATCGACGAAAATGCGATCGGAATGCAAGCGCACCGGAGTTTCCGGGTCCCTGCTCGCAGCGCCGTTAAGCTGGACGCGCCCGGCGCGAATCAGTTTGGCTGCATGCGAGCGGGAACAATATCCCAGCTTGGACAAGGCCCGGGCCAGCCCGATTTTTCTCGCATCTTTTGGATTTCTCATTTCTTTTCCCGCCGGAGTCCTTCGCGCGGCAAGCAGATACTGCCACGGAGCGAAGCCGTCTTTCCAGTACAGCGCTTTCAACAAGTCGGGCTCGCGGCGGACAATCTCAGGTTGACCAAAAAATCGGCAAACGCATTCGCTGCAAGAGAGAGTTACGGGAAGTTCTTGCGGCACCGGCGCCAGGGCGTATAATCCGGGTCGTAGGGAGTTCCCTCTTGCTGGACTTGGGTAATTGCACGCTCAGGAGGTGAGCGATGCTGAACATGGCTCCCGTATTGATCGTTTCCTCGGAACCCGCGCAAAGCGACAAAGCAATCGAAATTGTACGGCGCGTTGGCCTGCCCTCTTTCTTGTCTACTTCGCTGACCGATGCGCGGTCATTGGTCGAACACCACGCATTTCAATTCGTGCTTTGCGCCGACGAACTTCCGGATTGCAATCTTCGCACGGCAATCCGTGTCCTGTCGGCCGCAACCGGAGGCATTCCGGTGATCGTGCTTTCCCACCTCGCCGACTGGGACGCCTATATTCGCGCCCTCAGCGCGGGGGCCTTCGACTACATCGCGTGCCCGCCCGAGCCGGTCGAGGCCGAACGCATTCTGCGGTTGGCGTTGGATCAGAATCCTCCTCCGCGCCGCGCCTCACGCACTGCCGCCTGATTGCCGCTTGCCTTGCGTCCGCACATCGAAACGTGGTTCTATTTCCGGCTGTGACCCTCGCGACAATTCCTTGGGACTTCGCCCTGATCCTTGCGGCTCTTGCTGTTCTGATTCCCTGGCGTGGCTCGGTCCGCGTGGGTCGGCTGATGAACAAAGAGGATCTGGGCACCTCCGGCCGGCTTTCGCTTTACGGGTCCACCATTTTCTTTCAGTGGGTGATTGCGGGACTGGTCTTGTGGAGGGCGCTGGCACGGGGGATGAGCCGCGCCGAGCTTGGCCTGACCATCGCGGACCCGCGGCTGGCGGCATGGCTGACGTGCGGCGCGACCCTGGTGTTGTGCGCCGGCCAGATCGCCGGACTGCGAAAAATGGTTCAGCTCCCACCAGAAAAACGTGGATCGTTGTTTCACATCACGGAGAAGATTATGCCGCGTGCCTGGCCCGAGGCCGCATTGTTCGCTGCGCTCGCCTGCACGGCGGGCCTTTCCGAGGAATTTTTGTATCGCGGATTCGTCCTGGCCTTGTTCGCGAGGTTGTTGGCCAATGCCGCTAGCGCGTGGTGGGTGGCGAGTTGTTTGTCGTCCGTCTGGTTTGCTGCGGCGCATTTGTATCAGGGGCGGAGAGGGCTAATAACTATGTTTGTAGTAGGAATGATCTTTGCCGGCTTGCGCCTCTGGGCCGGCACATTGCTTCCTGCCATTGTTGCTCATGCAGGGGTGGATTTGCTCGTGGGGCTCTATGTCCCAAGACTGCTCAGGAAGGCTTAAAGGCCGTGCCGAACCAAAATTCCGCTAATCTTACTAACCCGCAGATTTCTGGCGCTCTTGCGCCATTCGGTGCCCGCCTTTCCGAGAATCAGAGCGCGCAGGTGAAGCAGTATGTGCAACTGCTATTGAAGTGGAATCGGCT
>JAIQFG010000031.1 GCA_020073375.1 Terriglobia bacterium
GGATGATGCCGCTCTTTTCATAGGGTCCGCGGCCCATCTTGTCGCCGCGGCCGAGCTGCTGGGGAATGGGCATGTAGATCTTCGACTGCTTGAACAACTCTTTACCTTTACTGTCTTTCGCGGTCACTTCCAGGACCAGCCGGTTGGGGGTTGGTCAGCCGTCGGGGATCGCGTGGCCGGCGCGGTTTATCATCTCGACCTTGACCAGCGCCTGGGGCACCACCTTCGATCCGTCGCGCCACTGATAGCCCAGGGTCTCGACCTTGAAGTCCACCGCCGCCTTGGCCATTCCCGGGTCGCGGTAGCTCTGCATGTTGTGGCCGAGCTTGCTCTTCTTCATATGGCATTCCTGGCACTTTTCCTGCCCGCCTTCCGCGCGGTAGGCCATATTGTAGCTTGCGTAGAGCGTGGCGCACTGCGAGGGATTCTCAAGCTCGAAGTTCGGACCCAGACCGTGGCACTGGCCGCAGAGGATGGACTCGTCCATGATTTGGCTCTTTTTCATCTTCGGATGTCCGGGATCGGCATGGTCGCCGTCTTTGAATCCGTAGACCGTGTCCTTTTCCGGGAACCCGTCGACCCACTTGTGGGTGACAGCGTTCCGCTGATGACAGATGAGACAGTTGATGTTCACTTTCGAGAGCTGAGCAACGGCCTTGTCGCGCGCCTCATCGCTTGCCTTGGGATCCGTGTAGATGTAAGCGTTTTTCACGATCTCCTTGGCAACGTCGTCGGTGGCCTCCACAAGCTGCGGCAGATGACACTTGGCGCAAATCATGAGATGCTTAACCTGGACATCTTCCGGCTTTTTGACCCCCGAGTACTGCCAGCTCATGAGCCCGACGGCAACAGTAGTCTTGATGGTTGCCGCGGTCCTGCCGGTGCCGAAGATGGACCGCGAGTGAATCGATTGCTCCCATTCTTTGTAAACATCTTCGTGACATTCTTTGCAACCCGATGAATCGTACATCTTTGCCAGCTCGTCGATGGTCGTCGCCTTTTTCGTTTCCACTGCATCTGCGCCCGGCGGTGCGAACGCTGTCAGGGGCAGGACGGCGGGAACGATGTCGAGCAAGGCGCACCAGATTCCGGCGTTGGCCACGTGCGCGGCAATGCGCGCGCCCATGGTGCCGGCGCCGAGCACGACGACTTTTTCGATGGATCGTTTCATAAGGCAGCTTTCGGCGGCATGGTTATGCCTTTCGATATTCGATCGGAATGGATTTCAGGCGCCAGTGCAGGTTACAGAAGCGACAATGCCGGGTCAACGAGAAACGCAGGATGGCGATTTCCAGTTACCTTAATTAGAATGCACCGATGAAGCTGCCCAAAAATAAAAAGAAAGTTCTGGACCGGCTGCAAAAAGCCGTCGAACGCGTGCGCCAGTTCGCCTACGCGCAGCCCGCCGAGGAGCCCCCTGGACGCCCGCGCATCGGTGTGGCGCTCGGCGGAGGATTCGCGCGCGGGATTGCGCACCTTGGCGTGCTGCGTGTGCTGCAGCAGGAAAAAATTCCCGTCGATTTTCTGGCCGGGACCAGCGCCGGGTCCATGCTTGCGATCGCCTATGCCAGCGGCCACACCATCCCGGAAATTACGCGTCAGGCAAAAAACACGCGATTCCGCGATTTCGGCAACTGGAAACTTTCCTGGATGGGTCTGGCCTCAAACCAAAGGCTGGAGCACTACCCGCGGAAATATCTCGGCGTCAGCACGTTTGAAGAATTGAAAATCCCGCTGGCGATCGCGGCGAGCGATCTGGGAACCGGC
The DNA here is from genome assembly GCA_020073375.1 of Terriglobia bacterium. GTDB lineage: Bacteria > Acidobacteriota > Terriglobia > Acidiferrales > UBA7541 > Palsa-360. The sequence goes on from JAIQFG010000031.1 coordinate 1,768, forward strand.
GAGGCGGTGTATTTCCGGCGCGGCCCGCTGGGGCCCGCGCTGCGCGCCTCCTGCGCGTATCCCGGAATGTTCGTGCCCGTGGAAATCGAGGGCCGCATGCTGGTGGACGGATTTCTGGCCGCGCCGGTCCCGGTGAATGCCCTGCGCGTGATGGGCGCGGACATCGTGATCGCCGTGTTCCTGGAAGCGGCGTCCGGACGCAAACCCTCCAGCATCGTCGACGTGATCAGCCTGTCGTTCGCGATCCTGCAGCGGCACGCGGACCTGGAATGGCGGCGCGACGCGGATATTATCATCGAGCCGGTGGTGAAGGATTTTCTATGGGACGATTTTGAAAAAACGCCGGAGTTGATGGCCGCGGGAGAAGCGGCCGCGCGTGCCGCGCTGCCGAACATCCGCCTGGCGATCGAAGCGCGGCAGAATCCGGAACCGACAATCGAATCGCTGCCCCAGAGGAGCAGAATCAAGAAATAACATGTTCCGCAGGGCCGGCGCGTGAGCAGCACAGCCACTCCTGGCTGTGTGGTTTTCGCATATCACTGGGAATTGGCGGCGCGGGCGGGGGCCTGCAAAATCACACGGCCAGGAGTGGCTGTGCTACCAAAACCGGATGGCCTCACGCGATAAAATGAAAAATGGCGGCGGGATCCGGGCTTAGATTTACCGGATCCCGTCGCCGTTTGATTTTGAAATCACCCGCGAATACTGCACGGAATCTTCCCGCCCGATCAGAAGACGAATCGAGCGAGTAAGAAGAGGGTGTTGTTGGAACCGGCATTGCGCCCCGCTCCATCGTAATTCGTGCGGCCGCCGTTGAAGCGAGTATAACCAGTGTACTGAAGCGTGAGGCCGATGTTCTGGACGGGCCACCAGGAGACGTTCCCGATGTAGCCGGTGCTTTTCGGGTCGCCGTTCGCGTTGCCGGTCACGTCGCCCGATGGATAAAGCAAAGAATCGGACGTCCCATCGACGTTGAAAAATCCAAATGTTCCGGATAATTTATTGCCGAAGTGATACTCGGCATTCGCCTGCACGGTATTGAGGTGATGCCGCACAGACGACGCGAAATCATTGTCGAAGGACGCGTGAAGCGAAGAATTTTCGCGGATATACGTCCCACGGAACGAAAGTACATCGCCTCCGAATTGAGGAATAGTCCGATCGTACTGGAAATCAAACGCCCAATCGGTGAAACTATCTTCCAAGCCGGTGATGCTGTCCGGAGACGACTTCACGTGCATCCCGTAGCTGCCCACCATCAGGCTGTTGTTCTTGGAAGTTTGCTGCCAGGCAACGCGCCAGTACGGAGCAACCCCGCGAATGTTAATCGGGAAGCCTATTCCGTTAATTGGCTGCGCAACTCCAATATGCTCCGAGCGGTAGATCGTGCCCGCAAGATACAGGTGGTTGTTCCACATGGCATATCCGCCGATCCCGGCAACGTCCATTCCCAGTGTTCCGTTGATTAGTGCGGCCGCGTTGGGCGACGGCGCTGAACTGCTGGTAATCGGAGGAAAGCCCCAGGCCGGAGTGCTGTTCCAGAGATCTTCCACGGTTGGATTGTTGTTAAGGGTGATTCCAAAGGCAAGATCCTTTTGAAAAAGCTTCGTGGTATTGGCGTACCGGATGTCGGTGTTGTCCCAGCTGAAATTATCCGCCTGGGTATCATAGGTCACCTGTATGAAGCTTCCGACGTGCGGCGCCCATGCTCCGGCAAGAAAGAGTGAGGCGTCCTGCGGAAATTGGAAGTTGCCATTCTGAGTGCCCGGTTGTGGAGATTTGGTAGCGGAGAAGGAAGTATCAAATAGAACCGAAAGCGGGAAAGATTCCAGGATCTCAAGTCCGCCCTCTCGATTAGTCCCTTTTGACGTGACGGTTGACTTCCCCGCCATGGTGTAACCGTTCAGCTTGAACGCGCGGCCCAGCGCTGTAAGTTCAGGCGGCATCATGTGGCAGGATTTGCAAGGAAAGCCGGTCTGCCGCGCGAAACTGGGGACCGCGGAGGCAGTCGACACCTGGAAGAACAAACTCATGAAGAGCGTGAAGAGTGCGCAGAAAATTATGGCCCCATGCAAACGGAATTTGTGAATGCTCATGCTTTTCCCCTTTCTTTCAAACGCGCTGAAATTCTCGTTCAGAAACACCCCTAGCATAGAAACGCGGCGAGCGTTTTTCCGGGCGCCCCACGACGTCCTGTCCTTGCTTACATCCTGGCTATGGATCCCCTACCCCGGTGAAGACTTCTACAAGCGAGGCAGCAGCGAGCTTGTCAACCTGCTTTTTTGGCCGGGGCTTTTTTCTTCCCCAACACGCGGACATAGGCGACCAGATCTTCGATCTTGGCCTTGTCCAGCGTGCCGCCAAACGGAGGCATGTTGTTTTTTCCCTGATCGATCTGCGTGAAGATTTGGGCGTCGGTAAGCTTCAGAGCTTCGGGCGCGCGCAGATCTTTTGCGCCCACGGCCTTGCCGATGGGTGTGTCTCCGCTTCCATCGGGCCCGTGGCATTTCGCGCAGTTGACGTCAAATATTTTTTGCCCTTCCTCGGCCTTGCCCTGTGCCGCGGCAGTATGGGCAAAGGCAAACATAAACAGCGGAACAATGGCCATGGCCCCGATTTTGTATTTCCTCATAATTCTCGCTAGCATCTTGCCTCCGAAAGATTATGGAAACTGCAGATCACATTAGTTTCAAACAAACTGTGCCACAACGACCAACCCATGATCTGTGACGACACGCACAGGCGTCTGTGATGGGCGTCACAATGAATGCCAGGACGTAGCGCCTCCAGATCCCGAATGAATTCCCACCGCATCTTATCGCGTGCGAATTCCCTGCCAGCAAAGCCCCGCGGCCCCGAACGCTTGCACCCGCCATTCACAAGAAACGGCGGACGCAGCTTGATGGACCCCGCCTCTATCACTACTTATCGGAATTTCGCCCCGAATAGTTTACCCCTGGCGGCCCCTGTGACGAAAACCGCACTAGGGGGGATATCTTGAGGCAATATTTCCTTTCGGCATCTTGCGTTTGACTCAGGCCTGCCCTAAACTTCAAACTTAAGATCTTATTTGGTGCCAGACGCGTTTCGCAGGGTCTTCCCATCCCTGAGTCCCCGCCGGCATAGTAAAAAATCACTGGAGGAGGTTTCGTGTCCACGCCCCTGGAACAATGGGTGGAATCGGTAGCCCGCTTGACGCGTCCCGCAAAAATTACGTGGTGCGACGGCTCGGAAGACGAAGCGGCGCGCATGCAGGAACAATTGATTCGCGAAGGCCAGACGGTTCGCCTCAACGATAAGACCTACCCGAATTGCTACCTGCATCGCAGCGATCCCACCGACGTAGCGCGCACGGAAAAAGTGACATTCATTTGCACGCGCGAACGGGAAAACGCAGGCCCGACCAATAACTGGATGGCTCCGGCCGAGGCCAGGCAGACGCTGAGCCGATTGTTCGATGGGTCGATGAAAGACCGCACCATGTACGTGGTGCCCTACATCCTGGGGCCGGCGGCTTCACCGCAAAGCCGCATCGGCGTGGAAGTGACCGACAGCGCGTACGTGGTCGCCAGCATGAAGATCATGTCCCGCATGGGCAAAGTGGCGCTGGACCGCCTGGGGAGTTCGTCGGATTTCGTTCCGGGAATGCATTCGCTGGGCGATCTGAATCCGGACCGCCGGTACATCGCGCACTTCCCCGAGGAAAAATTGATCTGGAGCATCGGCTCGGGATACGGCGGAAACGCGCTGCTGGGAAAGAAATGTTTCGCGCTGAGAATTGCCAGCTGGATGGCGCGTGAGCAGGGCTGGATGGCCGAGCACATGCTGATCCTGGGGCTGGAATCGCCCGGCGGAAAAGTGACCTACATGGCGGCGGCGTTTCCCAGCGCCTGCGGGAAAACCAACCTGGCCATGATGGTTTCGGCGCTGGAAAACGAGGGCTACCGCGTGTGGACGATTGGCGACGACATCGCCTGGCTGCAAGTGGGCGCGGACGGATACCTGCACGCCATTAACCCGGAAGCCGGATTCTTCGGCGTGGCGCCGGGCACGAACGAAAAAACAAATCCGAACGTCATGTCCGCGATCCGCAGGAATTCCATTTTCACGAATACGGCCATGACCTCGCGGCAGGAACCCTGGTGGGAAGGCATGGACAGCATTCCCCCCACCGATATGCTCGACTGGCAGGGGCGCCAATGGGATTCCTCGAAGGGCCCGGCGGCTCAGGCCAATTCCCGGTACACGGTGCCGGCCGTTCAATCGTCCTCCATCTCTCCCCGCTGGGAGGATCCCGGAGGCGTTCCGATTTCCGCGTTTATTTTCGGAGGCCGCCGCGCGCGCTTGGCTCCGCTGGTTTATGAAGCAAACAACTGGCAGCACGGCGTGTACGTGGCCGCGACCATGGCTTCGGAAACCACCGCGGCCATCACCGGAGCCGTGGGAGTCACGCGGCGCGACCCCATGGCCATGCTTCCCTTCTGCGGCTACAACATGGCCGATTATTTCGGACACTGGCTGGAAATGGGACGCAACATTCCCCACCCGCCAAAAATTTTCCACGTAAACTGGTTCCGCAAGGGCGACGACGGAAAATTTCTCTGGCCCGGCTATGGCGAAAACGTCCGCGTGCTGAAATGGATGCTCGAGAGAATCGAAGGGAAGGCCGCGGCCACCGAGACCCCTATCGGCGTTGTGCCCACGCCCGACGCCTTGACTCTGGACGGGCTCGACGTCACGCGCAAGACCATGCTGGAATTGCTGAGCGTCGATCCCGCTGCCTGGATCAAGGAGCATGAGGACGTGGGACGGTTCTTCCAGGAATTCGGCGATCGCCTTCCGGACGAACTCCGCGATGAGCACCGCCGGCTCGGCGAACGGCTGCAGAGCGTCCCGGCCGGCTCCAAATAAATCCCGAGGCGGCGCGAGTTGCTTTTGGTGGCGCCGGCGCCAAAAGACCTTTGCAATTCTTCAAAGAGCCGATTTGCGGCGGCGCATCGGTATATTCTCGCTTTAACACTCCTGCGCATCCCCAGAGCGCTGTCACGATAAGTTCCAATTTGGGATTCAGTACATTTACTCGCGCGGTTAGATTCGGGTCAAATTCCAAATAACCGCAACTTCAGCTTGTGTTCGTTTTTCCGCGCTGATAACATCCGCAACTTCGCACTCCATTCACCATCGATCATGCGCGAAAACAAAAAACTCGCCCCGCGGCAAATCATGTTTGGGATATCCCTGCTTCTGGTTTTTGGATTTAGTGTGGCGGGATGCGGCCTGGGCTCCACAAACGCCGCGATGCGCGGCCAGGAACTGTTTCAAAATTGCGCGCCGTGCCACCAGGCGGATGGATCGGGCAATCCCCAGGTCGGTGCGCCGAACATCGCCGGAATGAAAGCCTGGTACGTGCAAGCGCAGCTCCAAAAATTCCGGGCCGGGACGCGCGGCATGCACTTTAGCGACGTGGAAGGCATGCGCATGAGGCCGATGGCGGTCAGTCTGGCAAGTGATGACGACGTAAAGGCCGTGGCGCAATATGTGGAATCGCTGCCGACTGTAAAACATGCTCCCACGCTTACCGGCGACGCTCATGCGGGGGACAATCAGTTCCATCTGGTATGCGCCTCGTGCCACGGTATAAACGGCGAAGGCAATCCCGATCTTAAGGCGCCTCGTCTTGCGGGAGTAGACGACTGGTATCTGGCCACGCAGTTGAGAAAATTCAAGGCGGGGATTCGCGGCAATAATTCCAAGGATATGGAAGGCCGGTTAATGCGCCCCATGTCGCGGGTTCTGACCGATGAGGACGCGATTCGGAATGTGATGGCGTACCTCGATACGCTCAACCCCTAGACTGGCGCGCCCGGAGACATTTCAAGCCTATGGAACAAGCCAATTCGCCCGCGGACCAGATGGCCAAGACGGTTTTTTGGATTGTGATATTCGCCACCGTGGCATTTGCCGCAGCGGCCTGGATTCTGGTGAGGTAACCGAAGCCATCATGTACGAGCGCTATATCACGGCAGCTTCCACGTACGCGCACAGCATCGATCATTTATTTCTGCTGATCGCCGCGCTGGTCGGATTCTGGCTGATCCTCGCGGAAGTGGTGCTGTTCGCGCTGGTCATCAAGTATCGCGAAAAGGAAGGCCGTCCGACGCGGCACATTACGGGAGAAGAAAAAGAGCTGCACCGGTGGATCACGATCCCGCACGTGCTGGTGATCCTATGCGATATCGTCATTGTCGTTCCGGCCATCCTGGTCTGGTACAACATCAAGCAGGCGCAGCCGCCGGCCGAGCAGACCGTCCGCGTATACGCGCAGCAGTGGGCGTGGAGTTTTCAGGAGCCCGGCCCGGACGGAAAACTGGACACCGAGGACGACATCCGCACGGTGGGCGAGCTGCACGTGACCGTGAACGCGACGTATCATTTTGAGCTGATGTCGCGCGACGTGGTGCATAGCTTTGCCATTCCATCCTTCCGCCTGAAGCAGGACGCCCTGCCCGGCCGCACCATCACGGGCTGGTTCCGCCCGAACCGCGTGGGCACCTACGACATTCAATGCACGCAGATGTGCGGGCTGGGCCACGCGCTGATGGCCGGGCGAGTGATCGTCGAAACCCAGCAGGATCACGCCGCGTGGCTGATACGCAATGCAAATCCATCGCTGGCGAGCCTTCCGGCCGCTCCGGCGCCCGTGCCCGAAAACACCACGATGGCGGAGGCGCGGCGATGAGCGAGCAGATGCAGCACGCCGGTCACGAACAGGCTGGACAGGATCACGCGGAGCCGGGATTTTTTCTGAAGTATTGCTGGTCCACCGACCACAAGATCATCGCCATGCAATATCTGTTCACGGGCATGCTCATGGCCGTGATCGGCGGGTTTCTGGCGTACGTCTTCCGCATGCAGCTAGGATTTCCGAACCACAGCGTGCCGGGTTTTGGGCTGGTCACGCCGGGCCGGTACAACGCGGTGGTCACCATGCACGGCACCATCATGATTTTCTGGGTGGCCATGCCGGTGCTCATCGCGGCGTTCGGAAATTTCCTGATCCCGCTGATGATCGGCTGCGACGACATGGCGTTCCCGCGGATCAATCGCCTGTCGTATCAAATTTTCCTGCTGAGCGCCATCGTGCTGCTGGTTTCGTTCGCGGTGAAGGGCGGCGCGTTCGGCGGCGCCTGGACGGCATATCCTCCACTCTCTTCCAACGGCGCCTACAACCTGACCCCGCTCGGGGCGGTGCTGTGGCTGCTGGCGGTGGCGCTGGAATTCGTGGCGTTTCTGCTGGGCGGCATCAACTTCACCGTGACGGTGATGAACAGCCGCGCCCCCGGCATGAAAATGTTCGACATTCCCATCCTGATCTGGATGATCGTGCTGGCCACGGTGATATTCATGGCTTCGGCCGGGCCACTGATTGCCGGCGCGGTCATGCTGCTGTTTGACCAGACCCTGGCGACCGGATTTTACGATCCCCAGCGCGGCGGCGATCCGCTGCTGTGGCAGCACCTGTTCTGGTTCTTCGGACATCCGGAAGTATACGTGGTGCTTCTGCCGGCCATGGGCATCGTGGCCGAAATCATCGCGGTGTTCGCGCGCAAGAAACTGTTCGGTTACAAATCCATGCTGTACTCGACCTGGGGCGTGGGCATCCTGAGCTTCGTGGTCTGGGCGCACCATCAATTTGTCGCCGGAATCGATCCGCGAATGGCCAACGTGTTCACGGTCACCACGCTGCTCATCTCCATTCCGGTCGCCGAACTGGTTTTTCTATATATCGCCACGCTGTACGGCGGATCGATTCGACTCGATACGCCCATGCTCTGGGCGCTCGGGTTCATGGCCGAATTCCTGATCGGCGGCGTGACCGGAATTTTCCTGGGCTCCTCTGGCACGGACATCTACCTGCACGACACGTATTTTCTGGTCGCCCATTTTCATTACACGTTCGTGCCCATCGCCATCATTTCGGTATTTGCCGGCATCACCTTCTGGTTCCCGAAAATGTTCGGCCGGATGATGAACGAAACGCTGGGGAAAATTCACTTCTGGGGCACGGTGATTCCGTTCAACGTGATTTTCATTCCGTTATTTATCACCGGAGCGGCGGGCGACCAGCGCCGCATTTACAGCTACGCGCAGTTTGCCGAGCAGTCGCGGCCCGCGCTGCAGCATTTGCGCACGACCTCCACCATCGCCCTGCTGGTGATGCTGGCGTTCCAGCTGATTTTTATTTTCAACTTCTTCTGGAGCATGTGGAACGGCAAGCGCGCCGGAGACAATCCCTGGCGGTCCACCACGCTGGAATGGACCGTGCCTTCGCCGCCGCCGCACGGAAATTTTGCGGAGCTGCCCACCGTGTATCGCGGCCCCTACGAATACGGATTGCCGGGCCGCGCCGACGATTACTGGCCGCAGAACGCGCCCAATTAGGACCGCGGAGAAACCGACGACGATGAGCGCCACCGCCAAACCCATTGCCAATACACGCAGCGTCACGGGCATTCCCACCGCGCGCCTGATTACCTGGTGGGTGATCGCTTCGGAAATCGTGATTTTCGGCGGCTTGCTGACCGCTTACATCATGCACCGCCTGGGACATCCGGAATGGGCGGCGTCCGCCGCGCATACCAACACCTGGGCCGGCGCAATCAATACGTTCGTGCTGCTCACCTCGAGCCTGTGCGCGGTGCTGGCGCACAAGGCCGCGGACGCGCAGGACGGGCCGCGCGCCGCGCGCCTGCTGCGCCTGACCGCCCTGGGCGGCGTGATCTTCCTTGCGATCAAGGGATTTGAATGGACCACGGATATTCGCGAGGGATTCGTGATCTCCTCCGGCGGCTTCTGGTCTTACTACTACACGCTGGCCGGGCTGCACGGCCTGCACGTGCTGGCCGGGGCCGTGATCATGCTGATCGTGGCCGCGGACGCGGCGAAAAACCGGGAGCTGCAGCGAGTGGAATGCATCGGGCTATACTGGCACTTCGTGGACATCGTTTGGATTTTTCTGTTCCCGCTGCTGTACATTGCGCGATGAGCAGGACGCTGTGAGAGAAGCTATTGAAAGAGCCCGTCGAGAGAGATTATGACTAACGAATCCCACGTCCACCATCCCAATTACGTGAAGATCTGGGCCGTCCTGGTCGCGCTGCTCGTTATCAGCGTGGCGGGCTCGCTTTCCAGCATGCGCGCCGTGGTGCTGGTCGCGGCCTTTGGCGTCGCGATTGTGAAAGCGTATTTGGTGGCGAAAAATTTCATGCACGTGACGGTGGAAAAGCGCTGGGTTCCGTATCTGCTGGTGGCGATGATCGCGTTCGTGGTCATCTTGTTTGCGGGAGTCGCGCCCGACGTGATGAGGCACAGCGGCTTGCACTGGAGCAACGACGCGGCAAAACAAGCGGTGGAAACGGGAATGAAAGCGGCGACAAAACATGAGTAGCCGGACGGCCATCCCGGATTCGCGAATGGCGGCCGCCGCCCAGGCCTCCGCGAAGCGCGTGCCCAATTCCGTCCTGGGCATGATTATTTTTGTGGCCACCGAAATCATGTTTTTCGCGGGCCTGATGAGCGCGCACACCATCGCCAAAGCCACCGTGCTCGGAGGCGTGTGGCCTCCGGCGGGTCAGCCGCGCCTGCCCGTGGAGCGCACCGCGATCAACACGGCGATTCTGCTGTTGAGCGGGATCCTGCTTTTGATCGGCAATCGCCGTATGAGCACCCAGCGCGAAAGCGCGCTGCGGTACGTCGCCGCCGCGATTGCTTGCGGCATCGCATTCGTCGGGCTGCAGGGCGTGGAATGGTTCGGGCTATTGCGCGAAGGCCTAACGATGACGTCGAGCAGCCACGGCGCGTTCTTCTATCTGATCGTGGGAGCGCACGCCCTGCACGCGGTCGCCGCGATTATCGCGCTGACATGGGTTTACCTACTGATGCGCGCGGGAAAATTCGTGCCGTCCAGGTTTGCCGCCACGCAAGTCTTTTGGTATTTTGTGGTGGTTGTGTGGCCCGTGATTTATCTGCGGGTGTACCTATGAAATTGCGAAGAATTTCCGCTGTCGCCGCGCTTTCCCTGATCCCTGCCGCGGGCTGGTCCTGCCCGGCGTGCATGGTCAACGACCCCAAGACAGCCAGCACCTACCTGGGAATGACGCTCATCCTGAGCGCCTTGCCGCTAATTCTGGTCGGGGGCCTGGGGTATTGGTTCTGGCGAAAGCAGTCTTAACCGGTCTTTTTTCCCGAGCAGCGCGCACATCGATTACAGAGTGTGTGCTTGCCCACAAGCCCCCAACATCTAAAGTTGACCGTGAGGGCAAGGCATCGCCGTGCCCCCCACAGCTGCAACATCACAAGACCTCGCGGAAAATTAATGAATTCGAGAATGATTCGCCGCGAGCTGGTGAGAAATCCCCCTAGTCGTGGTCGGGGTGTTCGTGGCGCCAGGCCCAATATTCCCTCTGCTGTTTGTGCTTCGCCTTGCGGTAGGTCACCCCGTACTTGGGGTGCTCGCCGCGGAATAACGTGTAAGAGCGATCCTCGCGGTCGTCCCAATTATGGTAATCCTTGTGGTTGCGATCGTAGACCCGGACGCTGACCGATTGTGGCGCGGCATTGGCGCTGATGGCCATCGGCGCGATCATGGCGGCGGTCAGAAAAACAGAACTCAGGAACAGTCTTTTGCGTAGCATGGTGTCTCCCTCGAACCGGGATTCCGATTGTGAATTCCCGGCGCGAAGGGAGTATGGGGCCGCAGCCTTAAGCCGTCTGTTCAATACGGCTCACATGCGTGTTCTTGAATCTCTCGCGCCGCGCAGGAGGATTGGGATTGCCCACGTGGCTGCGGGAGCGTCGGCCAGGTTTCGGCGGAAAACAGCGGACTCTCAAAGGTAACGCGCATTTTGCGGCGCAATTTCTTCGCTGACCACGGTGAATTGGGTCAGGTTCGCCGTCCCGAATGACGTTGTCATGGCCACGTCGGAGGCATCGCGCCCCACGGCCATCAGGATGCGGCCAAAGCGGGGCTGGTTATGCCGCGCATCGAACGTCCACCAGCGGTCTTCCAGGTACGCTTCAAACCAGGCGCTGAAGTCCATGGGCGAGGGCGCGGGGGAAACACGGATGTCGCCCAAATAACCCGAAGCATAGCGCGCGGGAATGTTCAGGGCCCGACAAAGGGTGACGGCGAGATGCTGAAAATCCCGGCAGACGCCAAATCGCTCGGCATAAACGTCCAGCGCGGTCTTCGTGGGGCGGGCATATTGATATCCGAAACTGACTTTCGAGTGCACCCAGTCGCAGATCGCCTGCACCCTTCCCCATCCCGGCGGGATCCCTCCGAAGAGTTCCGTTGCAATCGTCGCGAAGCGGTCCACCTCGCAATAGCGGCTGTTCAACAGGTAACCCAGAACTTGATGAGGCAATTGATGCACGGGAACTTCGCGCGCGCTGTAATTCACCGCGTCGGCGAAGCCCGCATCCTCGAGCAGCGTCGAATTGCTCAAACGGAGGGCGCCCGGCTGCGCGACAAATCGCGTGCAGCGATTCCCAAAAGTGTCAATGAACGTTTCCACCGGAGTCCATGGCTCGATGCAAATTTCGTCCGGCGCGCGCAGATCCGCGGCTCGGGAAGGACGGACGTGAAGCAGCGCCACCATCGCGACAGGAGCGGGAATATCAAAGCGGATGTCGTATCCCAGGCGCAGAACCATGATTTTGCTCGAATTCTCGGCGCGTCTTGGCGGGACTCGATGGTAACAGCATCCGCTGCGGATTCCTACCGGGTCTCAAAACAGCTGGTGGGGAAAATTCCGGCAAGATCGACGGTCAGGGAGTGGATGGAGCAGGCTTCCGATACGGGCGCGTCCTCACCTCTGGCGCCTGCTCCATTCTTCGACCGATGAACTACTGCGTGAATCTACAGCGAGCCCAGGAACTGATACAGCAGGCTCTTCTGAGCGGGAGTTAACCGCTCGTATCTGCGTTCTTCGTCGGTGGCTTCCCCGCGATGCCTCTCAATCGCCTCTGTGTAAGTCGTCGACTGTGCGTCGTGCATTAACTGAGTTCGCGTGCCGAGCCCCCAGAGCGGCATGGTGCGGACTTTCTGCGCCGTGTCGTCCGGCCCGTTCTGGACGATGCCGTCGCCCGTGCCGACGTTGTGCAGCAGGAAATCGCCGAAGGGATGGAACTGCTTGCCGCCGATGGCGTCGCCGATCACCAGCGAGCCGCCCAGAATGGCCGTTCCGGAGGGAGCGGTGACCATCGTCTCGACGTGGCAGGAAGCGCAGCCGAGCGATTCAAAAATTGCCTGCCCGGAGGTCACCTGCGGGGTGATCGCTCCGCGCGGCGGAACCTTCAGCGACCTCATGAACACGGCGAATTGGTGGAGGTCGTCCTGATTGTCGTTGGGTGCGGGAGCATTGGCGTTCGGGCAAACCCCGGTCACTGCCTCGTCCGGGAACAGGGCGTTGGTGAAGCCCATCTCATTGATGTACGCGTCGCCCGAGAACGAAAGCAGCGAGGCGTGCTGGTCTTTCCAGCCGAATCGCCCGATCGCGGTCACGCCGTTCAACTCCACCACGGGAACCTCGATGGCCTCGCCGCCATTCTGCTTGGCCAGGGCCAGCAGCGTGGCGTCCGGCACGGCTTCCACGAATCCGTCGCCGAACAATGGAAGCGCGAGCCGCGTGGCGCGGATGTTATCCACGTCGGTTAAACGTTCCTGCGCATCGCGGCACGTGGCGCGTTGATTGATCAGCGAACGATTGGGAACCGGCGTGCCGTTGGCCAGAATGGCCGTGGCCGCGACAAACGTGCCGCTCGAACCGTTGGTGTCAAAGCGGTGGCGCGCATCGCGCGTCCAGTGCTGACGGGTGCCCTCGTAGTGACCCGCGCGCAATTCCAACACCTGCGCGGCGCCGCCTACGGCCTGGTTCTGATGGCAGTTGACGCAAGACACGTCGTTGTAAGTGGGCCCGATCCCGGTATCGGCGGTTTCCGTTTCCGAAAAGGCGTCGATGGCGTCGTTCATCACATTCTGATCGGAAAAGCCGTTGGTCAATCCGTCAAAGCCCGCGGGAGCTTCCGGAATGGTATCGGCCGTGATGACCATGCCCATCGCCAGCAGCGCCAGGGTTGCCGTGCTTACAGCCGCAAGAAAAGTACGTTTTTTGAGATTCATCACCCCTCCATCACTTTGCGGTGAGCGGCATGCATCGCTCGCAAGCTCGTCACGCGCGAAAATAGCTGGCTACGAGGACTTGCCCTTTTATAAAGACCGACATTCAATTCATCGGTTGGATGACTCGATATGCTGAGAGATTATTTGCTAAGTGGGAGGGAACCTACTGGCCTGAAGTCCCATTGTGGTACAGGTCCAGACACCGTCCGTGACCCTGCAATATCGTGCTTTTGGGATTTCGCGCGGTGTCGCTAATGCGGGATGGGAGGAAAGACTTGCTCCAATAGAATGGCCAAGCGCACGGTTGAACAACGGCCTTCTCTGAATTATATTTTGCTTGTTTGAGGTGCACCGTGAACATGTCTCGCCGAATCTTTCTCCCCGCAACCGCCGTCTTTTGCCTTTTGATTTTCTCCCAGCCCATGCTCGCGCAGACGAACTGGGGGGCGAACCCCGCAGCTCCAACCGCAAGCCAGGCGGCTCCGGCCGCGAGCGCTTCGGCCACGGCAACCTCGCCCATGCCCGGCGCCACCGCGGCCGCCGGAAAAACGTACGAATTTGATGTTCCCGCCACGACCCTGTGGCTCGACACGAAAATCGACCTGCTCGGCGGCGCGCAGATGCAATTCACGGCCAGCGGCACGGGCACCTATCCCTCCGTCGATTCCCAGGGACAGTCAAAGACGCAAACCTTCGGCGCCGGCGGTCTTGCGCGCGGGTGGCGCGACCTGATCCATCAATATCCGGTCGCGAATTCCGGGCACGGCGCGCTGATCGGGCGCATTGGTTCGGGCGACGGCTCCCAGCCTTTCGCGATCGGCCAGAGCCAGAACACGGACATTCCTGTTCCCGGCCGGCTCTTTCTGGGCATCAATCAGGGCATGAAGGAAGCCGCAACGGCGCAGGGGTCGTTCCACGTCACCATCGCGGTGCTGAGCGCCGGGACCGGCTCGGCCGGCGCGCCGTTTTTGCCCGACACTCCGGTTGGCAGCGTCACCACGGACCTGCTCGGAAAAATTCCGCGGCGCGTTTCCGATCCCTCGGGCAATCCCGGCGATATGGTCAACGTCCTGATCGTCGGATCGCAGGACGAGGTGACCGCCGTGTTCAAGGCCGCAGGCTGGGTGCAGGTGGACCGCTCGGTTTCCGGCACCATCCTGACCGGCGCCCTGGCCACGCTTTCCAAGGAAGCCTACCTGACCATGCCAATGAGCGAGTTGTTTCTCTTCAACCGCGGGCAGGATTACGGCTTCGCGCATGCCGAGCCTGTGAAAGTGGTCGAATCGCGCAATCATCTCCGCGCATGGAAATCTCCGTACGAAGCGGGAGGGCGTCCGGTCTGGTGCATCGCCGCCACGCATGACATCGGCTTCGAGCGCGACCAGCGCAACAACGGCCTTACGCACAAAATCGATCCGGCCATCGACGGCGAGCGCGAATACGTGAACGAAACTCTTTCTGGCACGGGCCTGGTCGTGCAGCGAACCCACCTCGCCCCGCCCGGCGCTCTCACCACGGCCAAGACCGCCACCGGCGGAGAATTCCATTCCGACGGGCGCATCCTCATCCTGGTCCTTAAAGACACAGCGAGCGGCACAAACTAGGACCGGATCGAGCTGCGTTTCACTCGGGCCCTAAAAAAATTAGAGAAGTATGTACTTCACGAAAACCGCGTACTTGGTTCTGATGTACAATGGCGTCCTCCTAGCGTTTTGCCGTCGTAATAGTCAGAACAAAGCTCCTGGCCTGGACCCCGTCGTGAGCAAGGGGGATGTTATGCCATTAGTTTGGTTGTTAGCTATGGCGGTGTTGATTTTGGTCTATCATGTTCGTGAGACGGCTCGCGAGCAAGGTAGAGAAGATGAACGAAAGAAGAGAAAAAAAGAGGACAGCTGGCCGAAATAGAGGTGAGTATGATGAAGGAATTCGG
Source organism: Terriglobia bacterium (assembly GCA_020073375.1). Taxonomy (GTDB): domain Bacteria; phylum Acidobacteriota; class Terriglobia; order Acidiferrales; family UBA7541; genus Palsa-360. The sequence goes on from JAIQFG010000031.1 coordinate 16,881, forward strand.
GTCAGAGATTTACGCCGCAGTTCGTACCGGCAAGCTCGCGCAGCCGTTCAACGCAGCAAGGGTAAAGCGGGCTTGCCCAGGGTGGGCGGAAGGAACGTATCACACATTTCTCGGGAAACATGCCGTCGGAAACAAACAGACGACAGAGCTATTTGTCCGCGTTGGTCGCGGAGAATATCGCCTCAAGAGGCGGGTTGCGTAAGGTATATACTTCCGAAAAATTATCTGCATTTGATCTTTCGCATCCGGATGGAATTGGCCTGGTTCCGTTAGCAGCCGCGAGAAAAATAAAAAATCGTCATTCCGAGCGAGGAATCCCTCATCGGTTTAGACTCAAGCAAAGAGGGATTCCTCCTCCGCAGGAACGGGTTGGGAACGACTGTCCTTAAGCTGTTCCGCAGCCCGCCAATCCAGCTTCCGGATTTGCCCGTCGGAAGCCTGCGAGTCCCCCCGCGCGTCTGCCTGATAGGCAAAGTCGTTGCGTCCGGCGCAGGACCGGCGTACGATGCGCGCACGAGCGGCCCGATCGGGAGTTCCATTCCGCTGGATTTTTTTTTCAACGTTTTTCAAGAAGGAGCTCAAGACCATGAGTTCACCGGAAAAAGTCAGCAGACGAGATTTGATCAAGGTCGGCTTGGCTTCGGCCGCGATTCCCGCCGTTGCAGGCCTGGCCGGTTCGCCCGCAACCGCCCAGGCGCAGACCAAACCGGAGGTTTCCTTCGCCGCAATCCCGGGACAAAAAGGCGTGCAGGACGTCTTCGGCGCCTACGAAGTGGACCCGAACTGGCCGCAGCCTTTGACGGGTTTGCCGGGGAATGAGGCCTGGACCTGGGGTTCGGGCGAAGGCGTGTTCGCCGAGAGCCCCGACCGAGTCTTCATCCTGCAGCGCGGCGAGCTGCCGAATATCAAACGCCCCAAGGAAATCGACCTGCCGCAACTGGGGCCCAGCCTCGGATTTCCCATCGGCCGCTTGCCATGGCGCGACGCCACTTCGGCCAGTCCCCCAGGACAGCTCGACGGGCCAAATCGCGGCACCGAAAATGTGGATTGGCGCTGGCAGCACTGCATCGTCGGGGTGAACGCCAAGGGTGAAATCAAGGAAACCTGGCCCGAGTGGGACAGCATGTTGCGCCGGCCCCATGCGATCTACATCAACCCCTACGACAAGGACAGAAACGTGTGGCTGGTGGACGACTACCGCCACTCCATTTTCAAATTCTCGCACGACATGAAGAAGTTGCTGCAGACGCTTGGCACACCGAACGTTTCCGGCGCCGACGCCACGCACTTCTCGCGCCCGACGTACCTTGCCTGGCTGCCTGACAGCACCATGTTCGTGGCCGACGGGTACACCGGCACGCGCGTGGCGAAGTTCGACAAGGACGGAAAATTCATCGGCGAATTCGGCCAGAAGGGCACGCCGCCGAACGAGACGCGCCCCGGCTACATCAACGGCGTGCACGGGGTGGCCGTGGACGTTCCCAGCGGCCGCGTGTTCGTCAACGACCGCTACAATCACCGCGTGCAGGTGTTCGACACCAGCGGAAAATTCGTCAACATGTGGAAAGTGGGCGATCCTCCTTCCGATGTGCACTGCCTGCACCTGGCCGCCGCCGACCGCCACCTCTGGCTCTTCGATCGCGGTACCAACAAGATGATCAAGTACGACCTGGAGGGCAACTTCCTGTACGCGTTCGGAACGTTCGGAGATTTCCCGGGCGGATTCTGGGGCGTGCACGGAATGGACGTCGACCAGGACGGCAATCTGTACGTGGCCGAGGTGGACAACGGCCGCGCCCAGAAATTCATGCCCCGCAAGGGCGCGAACCCGGCCATGCTGATCGGCCCGGCGGTCAAGCCGATTTAGTTTTGATTCATTCCAGCGTCTTGGCGCGGAAGGCGGCTATTTCGCCGTCTTCCACGCTGCAATCCACTTCGATGGGCTTGCAGCAAACCTCGCAATCCTCGATGTAGATTTGCCGCCGGACCGAAAGATCCAGGATCATCGAAATCTGCTGCCCGCAGTACGGACAATCGAAGAAATGTTCCACGTGGAATGCGCCTCGCCCGCCCTGCCTTAGAGAATCGACTCGATCTCCGCGTCAATCGTGACGTGCGTCTGGTCAAACCCGTTGATACCGAAGGCTTCGCCCGATACCTGCGAGAAATGAAGGTAGCGGCTGATGTGGTAATCCTCGTCGAATGCGCCGAAGACGCGCTCGGTTTCGCCCCTGCCCAGGCCGAAATCCGCAAGCGGCGCGAGGTAACCGAAGCCACCGGCGAGGGCCAGATATTTCTCGACAATTTGCCGCAAGTTCATGGCGTCAGATCCACAGGTACGCGCCGGACTCCCCGTACGGCGCGTTGACATAAAACAAATTCGCTTCCGGCACCTTGCCGAGCGCGTCGCACAATTTTGCGGCGCCGTGCCGCGCGCAGAAAAGCGCTCCCGGAGAATTCTCGATGCGCTCGGTCTGGTCGAGGCTGGAAACTTCGCGCCTCGAGATCCACAGCCACGTGGCCGAAGCGCCGCACTCGCTGCACGCGCCGCCGATTTCGCCCGCGCGCTTTTCGATAGCCGCGGCCACTTCGGGGCGCAGGCCCGCGGCGGCGAAATCGTCCCCGCCCACAAAAAAATATTGCGTAAAACTCTCGCCGTCCGGCTCAAAGGCGACGACGCGGCCGGAATATGCCCCGAGTTCCGGCTCAAGCACGCCGGTCAGGCATTGCAGGCAGATGGACACTTCCGGCCGCGTGTCATCGCGGCGCGCGGAAGGCTTGCCGCGCAGGTACAGCGTGTCGGGAATGAACGTGGCCATCCAGGAGTGGCCCGCTTCCAGGTGGATGCATTCGGCGGGCCAGCGCATCAGCCGCGCCAGCCAGTTAAGCGAGCGCGGGCGGAAGGAAATCCCGGGATACGCTTGTTCCAGTGCCAGGCGCGCCATGTCGCGGGGATGGTATCAGATTGCGGGCGCGGGCACTACGCGCGCTTAGAAAGCGGGAATCCGCGGCCTAAAATCCGTTAATATATTTCCGCGGGTTTCCCGCGCACTTGGATTCCGCAATCATCGATATCATCCCAGGAGGCTCCATGCCCATTGCCGTAGGACAAACTGCTCCGGATTTCACGCTTAAGGATCAATCCCAGAAGGAAATCAAGCTTGTGGATTTTGCCGGCAAGCGCAACGTGGTCCTGATTTTTTATCCGCTCGATTTCAGCCCCATCTGCACCAATGAACACGCCTGCTTCGTGAACGACCTGAAGCAATTCGAGAAGTTGGACGCGCAGGTCCTCGGCCTCAGCGTGGACAGCGTGTGGGCGCACAAAGCCTTCGCCGAAAAAATGGGCATCAGCTACCCGCTGCTGGCCGATTTCCATCCCAGGGGTGCCGTGGCCGATAAATTCGGCATGTACCTTTCCGAAAAAGGCATCACCGGCCGCGCGATCGCCATCATCAACAAGGCCGGAAAAATCGCCTGGTTCAAGAATTACGATATTCCCGTGGTGCCGGACATGAATGAAGTGGCGCAGGCGCTGGCTGGGGTGAAGTAGAGGAAGTTCAGGAAGTGAAGGAAGCAGAGGAAAATTCGGGCGCGGCGGCCGGTCTCGCCAATGGGATCCGGCGTCGCGCCCTTTGCTTCTTTAATTACTTGGCGGCGTCCTTGCCCAGCTTGCGAATGTAGTTGACCAGCTGCCAGCGTTCCTTCTCGGTAAGGTCGTCCTTCCAGGGCGGCATAGGGCCGCGGCCGGTGGACATCTTCCAGAAGAGCGAGCCGTCGGTTTCCTGGCTCATCAGCGCCTTGTCGGTGAAGTTCGCCGGCTTTACCTTGATGGTCTTGGCCCCGGGGCCGTCGCCCATGCCCTTCTCGCCGTGGCAAAGCTGGCAATTGTCCACGAACAGGGTCTCGGCCGCGGCCAGATTCTCGGGCGTCGCGGGAATGGGGTTCTTGACCTTCTTCGCGTCATCGGGGGCGACCCAGGGCTTGGGGGCATCGTCGGCGGCAACGCGGCCTGCGGCCAGCGCCAGTCCCGCAAAAACCGCGAGCATTGCGAAAGTGCGGATCATTCGTAGCGAAGTTCCCATGTTTCGTCCAATCATGCCAATGACTCCATTGGTTGAGAATTTTTAGAAGCACCAAATTTTGCCACAAGAAAGCTGGATTTTCACCTGCAAATCCAAGTTGGTATTTGGATGCGCGCCGAGCCACAAGGGTTTGTAGTGCCGGCGCTACGAAGAAAAGGCGCTGGCACAGAGAACGCGCGGTTCCTATTCGGGTTCGGGCGCCCGATGGCGATTTGCGGCCTAAATCTTCCCCCCAAAGGTGAGCCAGAGCAGGGCTGCATTCAGAACGATGATGGCGGCGGCCATGGCCCAGCCGAAAACCGCGGTCAGGCGGCTGTTCACGAATTCGCCCATCTTGGCGCGGTCGCCGGTAAATTGAATCAAGGGCACCACGGCAAAAGGCAGCTGGAAGCTGAGGACCACCTGGCTCAGGATGAGCAGCGCGGTGACGTGGCCCTCTCCCATGACTCCGATCACGATGGCCGCGGGAATGATGGCCAGCGACCGCGTGATCAGCCGCCGCAGCCAGGGCTTCATCCGCCAGTGCAGAAATCCTTCCATCACAATCTGACCGGCCAGCGTTCCGGTGAGCGTCGAATTCTGCCCGGAGCACAGCAGCGCGGCGGCAAACAGGACGCTTGCCAGGCTCACGCCCAGCACCGGGGTGAGCAACTGGTATGCCTGGCTGATGTCGGCCACGCCCGTCATGCCGCGCTGGTGAAACGCCGCGGCGCCCAGCACCAGAATTGCCGCGTTGATGAACAGGGAAAAGCCGAGCGCGAGCGTGGAATCGAGCGTCGCGAAACGGATCGCTTCCCGCTTTCCGCCGTCGGTCTGGCTGAACGCTCGCGTCTGCACGATGCTGGAATGCAGGTACAAGTTATGCGGCATCACGGTGGCGCCGAGGATGCCGATGGCTAGATAGAGCATTTCGCGATTGCGCAGGATCTCCATCGTCGGCATGAAGCCGCGCGCTGCCTCGAGCCACAATGGCCGAGCAAAAAATATTTCGTATGCGAAGCACGCGGCGATCGTCGCGATCAGCGTGATCACCAGCGTCTCCAGCACGCGGAAGCCGCGCCCCTGCAAGGCCAGGACCAGCAAGACGTCCAGGCCGGTGAGCAGCACGCCGGCGAGCAGCGGCAATCCGAACAAAAGCTTCAGCGCGATGGCCGACCCCAGGACCTCCGCCAGGTCGCACGCCGCGATTGCAATCTCGCAAATCACCCACAGGAACGCCGTGGCGCGGCGCGAATAATGTTCGCGGCAGGCCTGCGCCAGGTCGCGGCCCGTGGCGATGCCCAGCTTGGCGGACAAGGCCTGCAAAAAAATCGCCATCAGGCTGGAGATGAGGACAGCGCTCAGCAGTGTGTAACCAAAACGGGAGCCTCCGCCCAGATCAGTCGCCCAGTTGCCCGGATCCATGTAGCCGACGGCTACCAGGTAGCCCGGCCCGGCAAACGCAATCATTTTCCGGAAGAAAGATGCGCCATGCACGATGGGAATGCTGCGGTAAGACTCGGGAAGCGACGGAGAATTTCCGCCGAGGCCGATTTCGCCGGTTGAAATCAGGGCACGCGAGGCGGCGGGATTCGTGGGCAAGTCCATGGTTAACTTAGATAAAGACCACATCTAAACTAGCATTAATGCCTGGGCGAGTCAATGAGTGCGTTGCGGAATTGCGCGCAAACGGCACATGAGGCCCCGATAAAAATTATCGGAAACCAGGCGCGCATTGCCGCTGACGGCCTCGCGAGGATTGTGGTAGTGTCAAAAACGGAACAGGTCACCGAGAGAATTCTCCGTGAACGGAGGGGGTCATGGCGCAACCGGTCGGCGAGCAGGTGCAGGTTCAGATCAAGGCGGACGAAAAGGAATTGGTCGGGCAGTTCTGCAATCTGGTGATGTTCCACCACAACGCGGAGGAATTCACCCTGCACTTCATCTACGTTTTCCCGAACGTGCCGCAGGGCAAACTGGCTTCCAGCGTGATCGTGGCCCCGGCGCACGCAAAGCGCATCCTGCGCGCCCTTGGCGAGAATATCAGCCGGTACGAAGCGCAATTTGGGCCCATCCGCGAAGTGTCCGAGGCCACGCCCGTGCCTAATGTGGGGTTCGTGCAGTAGCCAAACGGCAGCAACTCCATGGCAATTTTTCGCCGCTTAGGGCATGGCCATGTTGCCGCGCCAAGGGCGCGGAGGTGACTAGCCCAGGGCAACGCCCTGGGCGATCGATCCCCGCAATGTCCGCCCTCTAAGGGCGGAGGCCGCCTGCGCCCCTTCAGGGCGCACACTTCTCCTTGCACCCAAGACCCAGGGCGTTGCCCTGGGCTGGTCACCGTCGGCGCTTTCAGCGCCGGAAGATGAATGCACGCCCGTGCCCCGAAAAACCAATCCTTTGAATGATTTTATTTCTGAAATGTTAAAGGAACTATGCGGTGGTTCTATCCTGGCACGCAAAAAATATCGAAATGCCGCCACTTGCTCAGTTCCTGCTCGGCCAGCGCTTCTCCCACCTCGTACCCATTGTCCGCGATTCGATGAATTTCGTAGCCGTGCGCGGCAATCAGGCGGAATAACTCGCGGCGCTGCGCGTCGTCCAGCTTTCGATACACCTCCACCTTCAGAAACGGTTTGCATTCGGTCAGCAAGCTGTCGAGGCTTCGCAGAACCTCGGATTCGTACCCCTCCGTATCCATTTTGATGAATCGAATCCGCGGAAGCAGTTCCGGAAATTCCCTCCGCAGCAGCGCGTGCAGGTTTCTTCCCTGCACTTTCAGCCGGAACGCATGGCCGTGAATCCACCGGCTCATTCCTTGAAACCGCCCGCCGTTGCAAAATCCGGAATCGGAGTACTGAAATTCCATGTCCGCGTCTTCCGGCGTGGCCGCGAACATGAGTGGCACGATGTGCGTCTTCGCCGCATTCAATTCGGAATTCTTTTTCAGTACGGGAAATACATAGCGGTTGGGTTCCAGGGCCAGGACGCATCCCGATTTTCCCACGGCGAGCGCAATGGGTATGGTCGAATCGCCCGAGTGCGCACCGATGTCAATCGCCACGTCGCCCGGCGAGAGAAATTTGCGCAGCGCGTCCACTGCGGACTGCTTGATTTCCGTGCCACGGTCCTTCGGGTGAAGCCACTGCGCGTATTCGATTTTTCCGTCCTTCGGCAGGTCAAAGCTCATGACCTTGAATCCATACGTTTTCGGACCGGGCTGCCACCCGAGCAAATACGGCAATTCCTTAAGCTTCACTTCGAGACCCCCGCTGGCGGTGCCCCGCTATGATCTACGCAGAACGGGCAAGATTCAACTCGCATCGCGGCCCGCGACCCGGCAACTCCCACCGCACCATGCCCCACTATGGAACTGCGGCTTGCGGACCTTTGCGCCGGATCGTCACGGCTCTGCTAAAATGCGTCTTCAGGAAAGTGGCGCGATGCACATGCAAGATTTTGCGAATGCAATTCCCCGCCGCGTTTTGCGCCGGGCACGAAAGTGCCCTTCCCAAGCCATGCGCTGGAGCGGTTCCGCCGCGCTCGCTTTCTTCTCCCTGATTTTCATCGCCGCGCCTGCGGATGGGCAGACTCAACCTTCCGCTCCGGATTTGCCCGCGCGGATTGCGATTCCCGCGGGCCAGCCAATTCCCGTTGCACTCGACAGCACGATTTCCACGGTCAACTCGAAACGGGGACAGATCGTGACGTTTCGCATGCTGTACTCGATGCCATTGGGCGATGGGCTGGAAATACCGCCGCAAACCCAGATCCTCGGCCACGTGGTGGACGTACAGCGCCCAGCGCATTTCAGCCGGGAAGGTGAGCTGCGGCTGGCTGTGGATGAGATTCATCTGCACCCGGACGGCCGCGCAACCATCGCCGCGCACCTGGACTCGGATGAAATGAAGGGTGAGGGCCGCTTCACGAACGACAATCCTCACCCGGCCGATCTGCACCCTGTGGTCATCCAGTCCGCCGGAGGCGCGGTGCTTGGGGCAGCCAGCGCCGGCGCAAGCGGCGCGGGGATCGGCGCGGGAACCGGCGCAGCATTGGCCGTGCTGATCCTGAAGTCGCCGCGCGGGCAGGACGTCTATCTCGAACAAGGCATGCGCTTCGCGGTAATTCTCGATGAGCCGGCCTACGTGAGCGTCGCGGCCGTGCGCGCCGCGCAACAGGAATTCAACAGTCGTCCCCGGCCCGCATCGCCGGAGCCGAATTCGCAAAACGGTTCGCCCCAACTTAAGCGGAGGCCAGCCCCGCGGCAATAGCCCACTGCGGGGGCCTGTACCAAAGGACAGTCTTTTTGAGGGAACATCGCTTGCAAGGCCCCGTCTCCGCTTGAATCGGGCGTGCTAGATTAATTGAGGAACCGCAGGATCCGATGAAAGTAGCTTGTTCAAGTTGTGGCGCCCAGCATCAGCTTCCCGACGCGCGGCTGGTGGGGCACGCCCGTGTGCAATTCCGCTGCGGCAAATGCGGAAAGAGCTCCGTGGTGGATATCGCGCAGAATCCCGACGCGACGCAAATCCTTTCTCCACTCCCCGGATTTGCGCGCAGCGCGGGAGCGCCGCGGCTTGCCGGCTCTGCCGACGCGGCTAGCCTGCTGCATCTGCCCGTTGGAAAATCCATCGCGCTTTCGGTGATCGCCGGCCCGGCCCGAGGTCTTGTCTACAACGTGGAAAAACCGCGCATCGTCCTGGGCCGCGCGGACGCCGACATCACCATCAACGACAAGGAAATTTCGCGCTGGCATTGCTCGATCGAGATCAACGAAGACGTCATCCGTCTGCGCGATCTGGAATCCACCAATGGCACTTTTTTCGCGGACGAACGCGTGCGCGTCGCCGAACTCAAGCATCTCTCCGAATTCCGCATCGGTTCCACCGTCTTCCTGCTGAGCGTTACGCCAAAACTCGCCACTGTCCGCTGATCGCGCTGGAAACAAAACAACTGGCTTTCGCAATACTTTTTGGAATTGAGACCCTGCAGTCGGCTAGCCCCGCACTGTCGAACGGCGCGTCAACTTGCTTTTGTAGCGCCGGCGTCCCGCCGGCACTGTGCAGCCTCCGCTGCGCTCCAATCTGCCGGCGAGACGCCGGCGCCACGAAAACTATGTCGGCGTTTTGACTCGAACCTCGAACGAAAACCGCCGGCAAGATGCCGGCGCCACAAAACCAACCGCTTCGCCGAAATGCCTACAACCCGCATAACCCCGGCGCATTTCGTGTTACCGTACACGCTTGGATTTCCGATGCCCGCCCTGACCGCAACTCTGATCGCCTACAACGAGGAACGCGACTTGCCTCGCGCGCTCGCTTCACTTGAGGGAATCGCCGACGAAATCATCCTCGTTGATTCCGGATCCACGGATCGCACCCGCGAAATCGCCCGCGCGCACGGCGCACGCGTTTACGCGCGTCAACTGGACAGCCTCGCCGAACAGAAAAATTACGCGGCATCCTTCTCGTCCAACGACTGGGTGCTGTGCATCGATTGCGACGAGGAACTCGATTCCCGTTTGCGCGCCTCCATCCTGGCCTGGAAGGAAACAACTCCCGACAAAGCCCACGAGAAAGCCCCCGAGAAAGCTGGCTACGAAATTTCACTGCTGACAAATTATATCGGCGGATGGATTCGCCACTCCGGCTGGCACCCGGATTACAAAGTGAAGCTTTACAGGCGCGATCTGGGCCGCTTCGTGAATATTCTGCATGAGTCCGTGCAACTGGACGGCCCGGCCGGACGCCTCGACGGCCATCTGCTCCACTACACGATCCGTTCGTATGCGGAGCATCGCGCGAAAATGGAATTTCTTACGACCATGGCGGCCCAGGACATGTTCTCGCGCGGCCGCAAACAGTGGCGCGCGGCCATGATTTTCGCTCCGCCATGGACATTTTTTCAGCGCCTGATTTTTCAGCTGGGCGTGCTGGACGGGTGGCGCGGCTGGATGATCGCCTGGCTCTCCGGAATTTATATTTATCTCAAGTACCGCAAGCTGGGCCGTCTGCGTGCAGGAGAAACGCTCACGCGCCGCTCCTGGCCTAATCCCGGTGAGGCCTGATCGTGCGTCCACTCATCGTCGATCTCGGCAAGGAATTTCGCGGCGGGCAGCACCAGGCATTGCTCCTGCTGCGGGGCCTGTCCAGGTGCGGGCATTCTCCCGTGTTGATCGCGCTCCGCGATTCCCAGCTGGCGCGGCGCGCAAAGGCCGCCGGCATTTCGGTGAATGAAATTGCTCCCGGATTCCGGCGGCTTTCCGCGGCGTTGAATATCCGGGGCATGGTGGGCGGCAAACGCGTGGAACTGATCCATGCCAACGAACCCCATGCGCTGAGCGCCGCGTGGCTCGCGCGATCTTATCGCTCGGTTCCCTTGATTGTCTCGCGTCGCATCGCGCTCCCCCTCGGCGCGAGTTCCATTTCCCGCGCGCGGTACAGGGCGGCGGCGCGCATCGTCGCCGTGTCCCGGTTCGTGGCGAAATCCCTGACCGACAGCGGTATCCCATCCGAAAAAATCGAGGTGATTTACGACGGCGTGGAAATTCCGCCGGAAACATTTCGCGCGGACCGCGAAGTCGCGCGGACCCGCTTCGGGATTCCACAGGACAGTTTCTGCATCGGAAACGTCGCCGCCTTGGTGCCGGAAAAAGGCCATGCCCTGCTCCTTCACGCCTTTGCCGAATTGCAAAAAAGATTGCGGCGGGCGCGGCAGGCCCCGTTGCACGAACGTTCGCAGGCCCATTCGCAGGAACGATCGCAGGAAAAAACTCCCGCATGCGCCCTGATTCTTCGCGGCGAAGGCCCGGAAAAATCGCCCGTGCAAAAGCTGGCTCGCGAACTGCAAATTCAAAAGGACGTCCACTTCGTGCCGCCGGACACGGATCTCGCAAACATGTTCTCCGCCATGGATCTGTTCGCATTTCCGTCGCACGCCGAACCGCTGGGCAGCGCGCTGCTTGCGGCCATGGCGCATGGCGTTCCATGCGTGGCGCTGGCCAGCGGCGGTGTTCCAGAAATCATCGAAGACTCAGAGACGGGTTTGCTGGTCCATAGCCTTGACCCCGCCGCATTCGCCGCCGGCCTGTCGCGCCTGCAGACCGATCTGGAATACGCGCGGGAAATCGGTATCGCCGCGCGGAAGGCAGTCGCCGCCCGCTTTTCCGCGGATCACATGGTGGACGCGACGTTGAAGTTGTATGGGGAAGTGATGGGGACTGGTGAACGGTGACTAGTGACTGGTAACCGGTGGAAAATCCAAATGGCACCACCCTCAAAACGCCAAAAGCGCCGGACATCCCGTTCCCGCGGAATGCCAAGCGCTTTTGGATACAGATTTATTACGCCAGTTTTTTGCCTTCGCGTGTTCCTCCTATCCTTGCAGCGGTTTCCCTGAACCAACTGGGGTGTTGACTACCCACCTGCCGGTGGGTTCTAGGAACTCAAGTCCGATGACAAAGCCCGAGCTCTGCGGGCGGCAGTAGGCCACGCGGGCCAGGGCGCGGAAATCGCCGGGCAACGATTCGATTTCCACTTTTTCGTTGCGCCGCCAGCGTCGAATGCTGGATACGCGCGCGCCGCGCGAGCTTACGTTCTCGGTGAACGAGGTCTCCACTCCGGCCACGCGCTCGCGCCCGTAAATGTGGACCGCCACCGTCATCGGAATTCTTTTCTCAAGACGCTCGACATCGAATTCGTTGGGCATGAATTCCCTCAGTGTTGCTTATTCACGGCGGGCTCCAAGTAGAGCCCGCACCCGGTTATAAACAGGCCGCAATCCGCGCCAGCGTTTGCATGCCGCTGGTGCGGCCCTTCATGCTGTACAGGGCGCGGTCGGCCGCGTTGAACAGCGCGTCAATGGTTTCGCCGTCGCGCGGAAACACAGCGGCTCCTACACTTACCGAAATTTGCGGAAATTCGCCGTCCTTGGACAGCCGCTCGCAGATGCGCCGCCCAACCGCGCTGGCCGCCTCTTCGCCCGCTTCCGGTAGCACCACGGCAAATTCGTCGCCGCCGTAACGCGCGGCGGTATCCATCGCGCGGGAATGCACGCGCAACACGCTCGCCAGCCGGCAAATGGCTCGGCTGCCCACCAGATGCCCGTGCTCGTCGTTGATGGCCTTCAGCTTGTCGAGGTCCAGCAGGAGAACGGAAAAGGGCCGCCCGGTCCTGCGCGATCGCTGGATTTCCGAATCCATTACGTTGATCAGGGTGCGGTAATTCGAGAGCCCGGTCAGAGGATCGGTGACGGCGAGCTGGCGGACCTGGTCGAACAGCCGCGCGTTATCCAGCAGCGCTCCGCCCAGCACGACCGCGTAGCTGGTGACCTTCAGCAGCTGGGCCACGGTAAATGGCGCGTCCAGCAGGCGCTCGGACTGCGTGGCCACCAGATGGCACAGCGCGTTCATCCACAGCGCCGCGCAAAACGTGCGGTCCACCGAGGACGTTCCGTGCCGGACCCTGCGTCCGAATCCAAGCGCGGCAAGAGCGAACAAAATGGCGGGCAGCAAATCCCCGGTCCGCGAAAACAGGTCGCCGGGATGCATGGCCGGTTCCAATGGAGATCCCAGATAGGCCGCGCTGGTCAGGTAGGCAACCACCACGACGACAAAAAGCGCGACGGCGATTTCCCGTCCGGGCTCACGCGAATTTGGAACCCTGCGCTCGACCACCAGCGCCGCAATCAACACCAGCGCGAGCAGCGTCCGGCTGACCATCCAGGAAAGCGGCACATGCGTCTGCATGGCGGAGCCCGCGGCCAGCGTGTCGTAGAAATTGAACGTCGCGGCGGTCTCGATCACGCCGGAAAGAACGAATCCAAAAGCCAGAATCAGCGTGAGCCGGTCATGCGTGCCGCGGAATCGCACCATGGCATTTGCCGCGTACGTAAAGCACAGCAGGCTCCCCACAATCTGGAGGTAGGAATAAAGAATGGGCTCGGAGGAAAACGGCTGCTGGCGAAGCCAGGAGGCTCCGGCGATCGCTGCGGTCACACCGAGGATTCCGAGGAACCATCGGAGGTGATAGCACCAGCTTCGAATTTGACTCAGCACACCCACCGCTCCCCCAGTTGAGCAGTCGATTTGGCCTGTGTTCGAACAGCACAACCAAGAGTGCAAGTTCAGAACCTTTTGGTCCAAGGTGAGAGCAATTTTATAATTCACTGATTGGCAAGGGTTTATTCAGCGGGGCCGATGGACGGAGGGCGATGAGGCATTAGGAGTTCCTTAGAATTGGGTAGGAATGTTACCGGTACACCCCTGCGCTTCCCATTCCGGCACTGGGTGTTAATAAGTTTGACACTAGGGAGTAGCAAATCTATAAAGATGGCCCCGAAAATGGCCCTTGGGAGCTAGCGGTCGAGCCAGAGTGTGCAAAGGGACAAAAAATTCGGCTCAAGATCGCAGGAATGGAAACTGCATGTAGCGCCCGCCTTCAGGCGGGCATTGTGCATGACCACAAAGTGCCCGCCTGAAGGCGGGCGCTACATGATCCTGGTCCATGTTTTCGTTTGGAACTTGCTACACCTTCGGCGGGGGCAATTCGCGCGCTTCCTGCTTGTCTTGAAAACCGGCGGTCTTGTGCGCGCCATCGCAAAAGGGTTTGTTCGCGGAATGCCCGCAACGGCACAACCCGAAGGCTGTTCGCCCGCCGAGCCCAAAGGAACGGCCTTCCATGTCGACCAGTTCCACTTCGCCTTCGATGCGCAGCGGCCCGTCGTTTCGTACTGTAATCTTAGTAGGTGCCATTCTCGCTCCCTGTTTGCCGATTCGTGTCCCGCATCAGTACTTTGGCACGGTAGGATCGACTTCGTCCGACCAGGCCAGGATGCCGCCCTTCAGGTTCCAGAGCTTCTTGAATCCGGCCTTCTGCAGAAACGAAATGGCGTCGGCCGAGCGCTTTCCGCTGCGGCAATGGACAATCATTTCCTTCGAGCTGTCGAGTTCGGCCACGCGGCGCGGCAATTCCCCCAATGGAATCAATTTGCCGTTCAAATTGCAGATCTGGTACTCGTGCACCTCGCGCACGTCCAGGATAAACACATCGTCGCCGCGATCCTGCCGGGCCTTCATTTCTTTCGGTGTAATTTCCGGTATTCCGTCTGTCATTGCAGGGGTCTCCTCGCCACGAATTCCGCAAAATTCCTCGTAATCGATCAATTTGGTTACAGTCGGGTGATCGCCGCAAACCGGGCACTCGGGATTCTTGCGGAGCTTGAGTTCCCGGAAACGCATGGCCAGCGCATCGAACAGCAGGAGCCGCCCGACCAGCGGTTCGCCGGTTCCCAGGATCAGCTTGATCGTTTCCATAGCCTGAATCGAGCCGACGATCCCCGGCAGCACGCCCAGCACGCCGCCTTCGGCGCACGACGGCACCAGTCCCGGCGGGGGCGGCTCGGGATACAAGCAGCGGTAGCACGGCCCGCCCGGGTATCCGAACACGGTGGCCTGGCCCTCGAAGCGGAAGATTGAGCCGTATACGTTCGGCTTGCCGAGAATCACACAGGCGTCGTTCACCAGAAAACGCGTTGGGAAATTATCCGTGCCGTCGACGATGATGTCGTAATCCTTGAACAGGTCCAGTGCGTTGTCGCTGGTCAGGCGCGTCTCATACGATTGAATATCAATCGACGGATTCAGGGCCGAGAGTCGCGCTTTGGCCGCATCGGATTTAGGCTTGCCCACGTCGGCGGTCGTGAACGTGACCTGTCGCTGCAGATTGGAATTGTCGACCACGTCGAAATCCACCAGGCCCAGATGACCGACGCCGGCGGCGGCCAGATACAGCCCCAGCGGCGCTCCCAGGCCTCCGGTGCCGATGGTCAGCACGCGGGCGCGCTTCAGCTTCAGCTGCCCCTCCATGCCAACCTCGGGCATGATTAGGTGGCGGCTATAGCGCTGAATCTCTTCCTTGGATAGCTTGACTTCCTCTTGCGATAGGGCTTGCGTCGGAATTGCCACGGACGTTCTCCTGTAGATCCCTGTCCCGCTATTTTCGCAATTTAATTCTCGCGCCGAGCGGACCCGCCGGCGATCGAGGGCACGATGCTGATGGTGTCGCCGTCCTTGGTGGCCGTGTTTTCCTTTTCCAGAAAGCGGATGTCCTCATCGTTCAGGTATACGTTCACAAAGCTGCGGAGCCTGCCGTCATCGGTAAACAGATGCTTGCGCAACTCGCCAAAGGTGGCCGTCAAATGGCCGAGCGCCTCGCCCACCGTGGCGGCCGTACATTCGATGCTCGCCTGCTTCCCGGTGAATTGGCGCAGCGGTGTTGGAACCATTACCTTTACGGCCATACGGAAATATTCCCCCTTAATCATCTCTGGATCGGATGCCGCAACCCCTGTGCAAGTTTCAGCCTGCCAGGGCCAACCCTAGCTTGCCTGGGTGGACGCCTGAGCGGAAGTGACGTCCTCGGGCTGAAATTTCGACCGGTCGTCTTCCAGGCGCCAGGACGTCAAATCTTTCGGCGCGCCGGCCTCGACGCTGACAATCACGTAGCTATACCACGGCCAGGCGTGTTCACGGTCAAATTCGCTGGGCCGCGCCGGGTGATCCGGATGGGAATGATACCACCCCAGCAGGTCGAGTCCACGCTCGGCTGCGGCGCGCTCGGCGGCGCGAAAATCTTCCGGAGTAATCGAAAAGCGGTTGCGTGGCGAATCGTCCCGGCGATTGATCAGCGGAAACAGGGCGCGAACTTCCCTGGCCGCTCCGCCGTCGGTTCCGAGCATTGCGCCGCAGCACTCGTGGGGATAATCCTTCGCGCCGTGCTCGCGGATTTGTTTGTCGATATTGGGCGATAGCTGCAACATCACGCGGTTCTCACTTTGAGAATTTCTAAACCTCGTCCCAGAAACGTTCGCTCAGATATTTTGTGCCGGAATCCGGAAACACGGTCACGATCACGGCGCGTTTGCCGGGCGGCAGCGATGCGGCCACCTGAAAACATCCGTCCAGGGCGGCGGCCGCGCTCGGGCTCAGCAGTAAACCCTCTTCGCGAGCGGCCTGCTTCACCAGGCGATAGGCGCGCTCGGTGCTGACGGTCAGGTTCTCATCGGCGAGCGCTGGGTCATAGATGGCCGGCACGATGGCCGTGGGCATGTGCTTCCAGCCCTCGAGGCCGTGAAACGGCGCGTCCGGCTGCAGGCTGATGCAGCGGATTGCGGGGTTCAGTTCCTTCAGCCGGCGAGTGGTGCCAACGAACGTGCCGCTGGTGCCCAGCCCGGCCACGAAATGCGTGACGAGCCCGGCGGTCTGCTCCCAGATTTCGTTGGCCGTGGTTTTGTAATGCGCGCGCCAGTTGGAATCGTTGCCGTACTGGTCGGGATAAAAATATTTTCCAGGCTCGGCGGCGATGATTTCTCGCGCCCGCAGGATCGCTCCGTCGGAGCCCTCATCGCCAGGCGTAAACACGAGATCAGCGCCGAAGGCCGCCAGAATTTTCTTGCGCTCCTCGCTCGCGCTGGTCGGCAGGCACAGCTTTACGCGGTAGCCCAGCGCCGCGGCGATCATGGCGTAGGCGATGCCGGTGTTTCCGCTGGTGGCGTCCAGAATGGTCTGCCCCGGCTTCAACTCCCCGGAGCGCTCGGCTTGCCGGATCATTTCCAGCGCGGGACGATCCTTCACCGAACCGCCCGGGTTCAGCCATTCCGCCTTGCCGTAGAACTCCACATTCGGGTAATCCGGGCCAATGCGCTCCAGGCGCAAAAGAGGCGTATTGCCAATGCAATCGAGCAGGGACTTGCCGAGCGCGCCCGTGCTTGGCGCTGGAGCCGTCCAGAGGGGATTCTTCGCCGTATGCAAGTTTTCTGGCCTTCCAACCCGTTTCTGAGGGGCGCTCAAAGCAATCTTCGAGTAACCCCATAACCGCCCGTTGAATAGATGCCGGACTGGTTCAGATGTATTCGCATAATTTAACATAACTTAGAGGATTTCATCCGGGCGCAGGCAGGAAAGTCTGCCCGGAGATCCTGTAAATCAGATCGGGGCGGCCTAGTACTGAATTCTGGTGTGCCGGCATATCCAGCTTCTTTTCTTCATTTTACAGATTTTAGACGCACGCAGCTCCTCTTTTGGACTTTACACGCCCGCGCCCACTCCGTATCCTGAATGACTATGTGGAATGTTGATGATCGATTTCCCGCCAAGTTGATGGAAGGGCTGCCGAACGCCGGCTTCATCGTGAGCAGCACGGGCGGGGTGACGCGCGTGGAAAAGTATGGCTGCGGCTCGGAATTCCGCCGCACTTCGGACGATCACTACACCATGACCATCCTGCCGACGATTCTGATGAACGGCCAGTTCACGCGCCTGTGGGACGCCGGCTACCAGAAATTCCTGCTCACCGACGACGGCCGCAAATTTCCCGCCAATGCAGACATGCTCACGCGCATGCGGCGATTCAACGAGGAGTTGCGCACCGCGCTGGGCGTCCCCACGTATTACAACGAGGCCCTCGGCTCGACATCGCTGGTTTCGGTCTACGACCGCGTCAAGGGCCGCAAGGGCGACATTCCCGACCAGACCGTGGGAGTGAAAACGGAGAACGGCGGGCATTAAACCTCTCTTGTAATAAAATAATTTACAGCGATTGCGCGGCGGCATTGCGCAGCTGGCGGCGGAATTGGGCCAGGTCCACGCGATGCTTGGCGGCTTTTCGCACGCCCAGGAAAATTACGGGGACGTCGTAATCGTAGAGGGCGCGAAGATCGGGGTCCTCGTCGATATTAATTTCAGTGAGGCGCGCGTTGAATTCGGTCAGCAGCGGGGCGATTTGTGATTTTGCTTCCTCGCAGAGGGGGCAACCGGGGCGGGAATAGATGGTGACGTCGCGCGGGGCGGCGAGTTGCAGGCGGCCGGCCTCGGTGCGGACGTAGGTTTCTGGATTCGCCGCCGTCCGTAGCCAGCCTCGCTCGACCATCTGCCCAACTGTAGCGCGCGTTTCCGAGGGATCGCCCAACTGAACCAGTGTTAACGCGCGCGCGCCGGGGCGATCGAAGGCGGACAGAATTTTCCTGTCGAGTGAATCCAGCATCGAAGCTACTTGTATCGTATTTTCGGCGGGGACGGAAGATTCTTCGTGGGCGGGGTGGTTTTCTCTGTGCCCTCTGTGTTCTCGGTGTTGATGCTTTTAAAGACTTAACACAGAGGACGCGGAGAAAGGCCACAGAGAGCTCAGAGAATAACGAAACGCCGGAATGGCGCTGTCGGGCTTGTGTTGCGGGGGTACGCGTGGTACATCCGAAGAGAGAACTTTTTGAAGAATGAAAGGTGTTCATGGCCGATGCGATTGTTTTGATTGACGATCTTTTTTTTCAGGCGAAACTGCACGAGACGGCGAAACACACCGGTGTGACGCTGGAAACGGTGACGACGGGGGAGCAACTGGTGAAATCGGCGGCCGCGAGTCCCGCCGCGCTGATCATCGTGGACCTGAATGCGCGGCAGGGAGCGATGCAGGCCGTGGAACAACTTGGCAAGTCCGGCGAGCCGGGCAACCCGCGCAGGGTGATTGCCTTTCTATCCCATGTGCAAACGGACTTGGCGGAAAAGGCCCGCATGGCGGGATGCCAACAAGTGATGCCGCGATCGATGTTCACGCAAAACCTGGCCGCAATTTTACGCGGAGCGAAATCGTGATTTTCCGGAACGCGCTGCGCGATCCGGCAAGGCGGGCAAGACATATTCGCGCGCTGTCGTTCTGCATCCTTGCAGGAATGTCTCTGGCGGAGCGGGCCAGCGCGCAGCAAACTGCCGCGGAGGCGCCGGCCGCGGCGCTCAGCAGCGCGCTATCGGCTGCGTGCAAGCAGGATTCGGCGACGTTCGCGGATTCGCTGACTTCGGACAATGCCGCGGCCTACCGCACACTGCCCGGGCCGCAGCGCACCGCCCTGATGAAGCGGTTCGTGCTGCTCGATGAGCCCGGGCGCACTCTGCTTTCGACAAGCGCTGCCGGCCGCACGGTAGTGCGTTGCGAGACTCCCGGCTTCACGACGGAGATGCGGTTCGGCGAAACGCGCTTGCGCGAAAATCTTGCGTTCGTCCCGATTGAGATCCCGCTTCCCGGCGAATCCCCCAGGTCCATCACGTTCGGCCTGGTGCGCGAAAGTGGAAACTGGAAACTGCTTTCGGTCGGATTAATCCTGCTCGATATACCCTCGATGGCCAAACAATGGGAGCAGGCCGATCTGGATGAGCGCGAGGACAACGCCATCGCCAATTTGCGCGCGGTGGCCGCCGCACTGGAAACTTACCGCCGCGCTTATGGCGACTGGCCGGAATCGCTCGCGCTGCTGGGGCCGGCGCCCCCGGGCGGAGTTTCTCCGCAAGCCGCTGGGCTGATCGATGCCGATCTGGCCGGAGGCAGCAAGGGCGGGTACGCCATCCGGTACAGCCTCGTGCCGGCCGGCGGCAATGCGGCGGCGGGCGCAGTAAGCAAACCGGAAACATTCGTCCTGGCGGCCTCGCCGGGCGAATACGGAAAGTCCGGGCGGCGGTCTTTTTTTCTGGATTCCGCCGGAATCCTGCATGGCGTCGACAAGCAAGGCGGGCTGGCGAACTCCACCGATCCTCGAATCAGCCCCGCGGAGCAATAATCCCGCCCCCGGTGCGCTTGCATCACACATAGATTAGTTTCTTCTTGCCAGTCGCCCCGGCGTAGTGGAAGATCAAGTTCTCCCCTTCCGCGGTACAAATTCACAACTGCGCACGGATGCGTTGGTAGCGCCATCATGTCCAATTTTGCAGACAAGTCCCCGGCGATTTGGCCGGGACCTGCTTCCAGGGAATCGAGCGAAAACGCAGGGCCGGAGCGCAGGCTCGCGCAACGGTTTCCGTTTACCGCAGCGGCCGAGGTCGTGGACCTGAAGTCCAAGGCGCGCGTGACCGGACGAAGCAGCGATCTGGGACTGGGCGGATGCTACGTAGATACGCTGGCTCCGTTTGCGGTGGGCGCGGCGGTGCAAATTCGGCTGGCGCACGGAATGCGAGAAATCGAGGCTGCGGGAGTGGTGACCTACGCGCTGGTGTCGATGGGCATGGGGCTGTCGTTTACTGAAATCAAGCCGGAGCACCAGTCCGTGCTGAAGGGATGGATTGCCGAACTCAGCGGCGAAACGGCGGCGGTCTCCGAGGAACCTTTGACGGACGTGGAGCTGGAACCGCATGGGGCGGCGCCGCGACAACTCGATTCCCCGCTGGAAGAGGGCTCGGCGGCTACCGCTGGGGGCAACCGCCAGGTCTTGAACGAACTGATCAATCTGATGGTCCGCAAGAGGCTGATTACCGAGGGAGAAGCCGCGGTGCTCTTGCGGCAGATGTACCGCTGATTGCGCGTTGTGAGGATGAACTCCGCCGCCTTGAAATTTTCCCGCCCCATTGTTTCCGCCGCGATCACCTGAATTTGTGTGTCCTAAGTCCCTCCGGGACTTGCTGAGAAATGAATAAAGAATTTTTTCGCCGCATCGCACAGGTTCCCGGCACAGCGATTCCTATTCTTCCCACGAAATCAAAGTTACGTCCTAGCACGGACGCCGAATTTGGCGATAAGATGGCGAGCCGGCAAATGAGTCCTCCCCTTCATCGCAGGCGTTTGAAATTTGCATGGATCACGCCGCTGGTGTGCCTGGCGACGTTGCACGGTGCGGCTTCGTCCGCGGCGGCCGGGATTCCGGGTGCGGCGGCACCGGCTCCGCAGCAACAGCAAAATTCCGGAACGGATTCGCCGCTGCCTGTGTTTGAATTGCACAGCGGATTCTGGGTCAATCTCCATCATTTTCTCTATTTGCAGGCGCGATTGACCGCGGGCCATCCATCTTCGTCGGACAACGGGCGCGGGCAGGCGCCTCCCAGTGAGCCTCCCGCCTCTCTGCTGAATTTTCCCGAAAAAGAAATTCAGGCCTGGCAGGAGGCCGTCGCTTTTTACGCCAAGGACCTGGCCAAGCGCGACCTGCTGCTGAACGGGGACATGGAAAACATTAACAACAGCCTGGCCGACATGGAAACCTGTCCGGACCTGGTTGGCGGCAGTTCCCCCTCGTGTAAATCCGGCTTGCGGCCGGATCTGATCGAAGCCCTGGAGCGCGCCGCGCCCGTGTACCGCGCGCACTGGTGGCCCGCGCAGGACCGTGAAAACCGCGAATGGATCGCGCAGGTGGCGCCGATGGTGCGGCAAATGGGCGTGGAATTATCCGGGCAGCTTGCGGATATTTATCAGAGGCCGTGGCCGTCAAACCGGCTGCGAGTGGACGTGGTGTGGTATGGGGGCCCATTCGGGGCGTACACGTCACTGAATCCGACGCACGTCACCATCTCAAGCCATGACGCGCGCAACCGCGGGGTTTATGGGTTTGAAGTTTTGTTTCACGAATCCTCGCACGCACTTGCCGGGGCGGTGATGCAAGCCATCGCCAAGGAGTTTCGCGACCGGGACAAGCCGATCCCGCGCGATCTCTGGCATGCCCTGCTGTTTTACACCACAGGGGAGATTGTGCGGCGCGACGTGTTGTACGGAAATATGCCGCTGGCCGAATCGCAGGTGGCAGGTTCCGCGCCGTATCAGACCTATGCCACGCGGTTCGGGCTGTATTCCGGGTCGTGGGTGCGCTTTCGCGGGCTACTGGATTTGTACTGGATGCCGTACCTGGACGGCAGGGTGTCGTTCGAGACGGCCATCGCGCGGCTGGCGGCAGCGGAGTAGTTGTAGGCCAGACACTCTTGTCTGTCCGGTTTTGTGCGCGCGAACGCAAATCTAAACCGGACAGACAAGAGTGTCTGGCCTACAAAAACGACCGTAATTGTCGGGCGAGGCGGAGTATGCTAATCTTGCTTCCTCGATAGCGCGGAGCCTCGATCTCGGGTGTGGGCTCTACTTGGAGCCCGCCGGAATCGAGACGTGAAATCCGCCGCGATGTTCCTCTCTGTGTGACGCGGGTGTGGGCCGGTTTTCCTGTGACTCCAGCGTACCTGGCAGGCTAGCAGGCCGGAGTGACTCCACTGCAGCCCGCAGTGTCCGGAGACTCATCGAACTGGGAGAACGAGCCAAAGGAAATGCCGACGAAACCTGCAACAGGAAAATCCCTCGACATTAAGCTGGCGCATTCGCCGGATTCCGACGACGCCTTCATGTTCTACGGACTTGCGACACAGAAGGTTCGCACGCCGGGGCTGAAATTTTCCCACGTCCTGGCGGACATCGAGACGCTGAATCAGGCCGCCATGCAGGAAATCTACGATGTGACGGCGCTGAGCTTCGCGGCTTATCCCTATTTGCGCGACAAATATGATTTGCTCGATTGCGGCGCCAGCTTTGGCGAGGGCTACGGGCCCATCGTGGTTTCGCAGCACCCGCTGAAGCGCGAGGACCTGGCCAAGTGCAGGATCGGCGTTCCGGGGCTGCGCACGTCCGCATATCTGACGTTGAAGCTTTACGAGCCGCGCGTCGAGCCCGTGGTCATGGGCTTCGATCACATTCTGGACGCGGTGAAAAATTCCGTGGTGGATGCGGGCCTGCTGATTCACGAAGGCCAGCTGTTTTTCTCGCAGATGGGCATGCATAAGGTAGTCGACCTGGGACAGTGGTGGCTGGAGCAGACCGGGCTGCCGCTGCCCTTGGGCGGCAACGGCGTGCGCAAGGCGCTCGGGCGAAACGTGGGATTGCAGATCGGCCGCGCCATTCACGAAAGCGTTTCCTACGCACTCGATCATCGCGAAGCCGCGGTGAATTACGCCATGCAATTCGCGCGCGACATGGATACGGACCTGGCCGACAAATTCATCGGCATGTACGTCAACAACTGGACGCTGGGATACGGCGAGAGCGGGCGCAAGGCCGTGCGCGAGTTTCTGAAGCGCGGCGTGGATGCGGGGTTGATTCCCGGCCCGGCCGATGCCGTGTTTCTGGTCGACGAGTAATAATCATCAAGAGATGTTCCTTCCCTGTTTCCGCAAGACATCCAACGATTCGGTTATCGCGGAGCTTGCCTTGACGCGCCCCGCCTTGACGCGATTTGTCCGTTCGCATAAAGTCCAAATGACTTCCAGGAACAGGGCCCGGACACTGTGACCATGCAACGCGTTCTTTCCACGTATCTTTTTGTGAATCGCAAGCTGACGGCGGACCTTGTGAAAGAGGCCGCGGGCGCGGGAGTTTCGGCCATCGAGCTGTTTTGCTCGCGCGGGCATTTCGATTACCGCTCGGGCGAAATGGCGCGCGAACTCGGATCGTGGCTGGCGGGAAATAATCTTACGCTGCATTCGATTCATGCGCCTACCATGCGCGATTTCCACACTTCGCGGGAAAGCGGCGCGCCGCTTTCGATTTCCGACCCCGAGCGGCTGCGTCGGCAGGAAGCGGTGGACGAAATCAAGCGCGCGCTGGACCTGGTGGATCAGGTTCCGTTTCAATACTGCGTGCAGCACGTGGCGAGGCTGCGCGACGTGGCGGATGAACGCCGCTGGGACGCAACGTTCAGCTCGCTGGAACATCTCTCGCTGTTCGCACGGCACAGGGGCGTCACCATGGCATTGGAAAATACGCCGGGCGAAATGGGCACGCCCGAGAATCTGAAACATTTTCTGAACCGCACACGCCTTTCCAGCGTGAGGCTGTGCTTTGACACCGGGCACGCGCATCTGGAGGGCGACGTGATGCCCGGCCTTGAGACCGCGCGCGACCTGGTGGCCACCACGCACATTCACGACAATCGCGGCGAGCGCGACGACCATTTGTTGCCCTACGAAGGGACCATCGACTGGGACGCCGTGCTGCCGGCGCTGCCGAAGGGGACGCCGATTGTGCTCGAACTGAAAGAGCCGCAGGTGGCGGCCGGTTCTTCCGACGTGCAGGCGTTTGCGGAGACGTTAAAGGGCGCGCGCGTGGTGTTCGATAAATTCGAGCAAGCGCTGGCGAAGGGCTGATGCTCGTGCGGAACGTGCGCCAGTGCATTTGTTGCCCGTGGGGAAGAAGGCCTTGGTAGGACAGGCTTCAGCCTGTCGGGTTTGGATCTTGCACGCGCGAAATTCTAAACCGACAGGCTGAAGCCTGTCCTACCAAACCATCGCCCATCGCCTAAGTTTGGGGGAATCTCACAATTTCCATGCCGATCGTTACCATTGAGTCAGTTGGAAAATATGACGGGCAGGAAGTCACCCTCCGCGGGTGGCTGTACAACTTGCGCGAGGCGGGGAAACTTCTTTTCCCGATTTTCCGCGACGGCACCGGAACGATTCAGGGCGTGGTGTCGCTGAAGGATCAGCCGGCGGCGTTTGAAACGTTGCGCGGGCTGACGCAGGAATCGAGCGTGATCGTCACAGGAAAAATTCACGCTGACAAGCGCGCGCCGGGCGGCTACGAACTTCAGATCACGGCCATCGAAGTGGTGCAGCGCGTTCCGGACGACTCTCCCTACCCGATTCAACTGAAGGAACACGGCGTCGATTTTCTGCTCGATCACCGGCACTTGTGGATCCGCACGCCGCGGCAGGCGGCCATTCTGCGCATCCGCGCGCAGGCCGTGCGCGCCGCGCACGAATACATGGATTCGGAAGGCTACATCCTCACCGAGGCGCCCATCTTCACGCCGGCGGCCTGCGAAGGCACCACGACTTTGTTCGAGGTGCAGTACATCGACGATGAAAAAGCCTACCTGACCCAGTCCGGGCAGCTGTACGTCGAAGCGACGGCGATGGCGCTGGGAAAGGTCTACACGTTCGGGCCGACATTCCGCGCGGAAAAATCGAAAACGCGGCGGCACCTGACCGAATTCTGGATGCTCGAGCCGGAAGCGGCCTTCGCGCACTTGGAAGACATGATGGCGCTCGGCGAGGGCCTGGTCAGCCACGTGGTGCAATCGGTGCTGAAAAATCGCGTGCGCGAACTGGAAACGATTGGCCGCGACACTTCCAAACTTGCGAACGTCAAAACGCCGTTTCCTCGCATCACGTACGACGAAGCCATCCAGATTTTGCAGCAGCGCGGCAACCCCGCCAAGTGGGGCGACGATTTCGGCGGCGACGAGGAGACCATTCTGTCCAGCTCTTACGACCGGCCGGTGATGGTGCATCGCTACCCCGCGGCCATCAAGGCGTTTTACATGCAGCCGGACCCGGTGCGGCCCGACCTGGCCCTTGGTTTTGACATGCTTGCTCCCGAAGGCTACGGCGAAATCATCGGCGGGGGCGAGCGCGTCGCGGATTATGATTTGCTCTTGAAGCGGCTGCGCGAAAACAATCTTCCGGAACAGGCGTTTAGCTGGTATCTCGACCTGCGCAAATACGGGGGCGTGCCGCACGCCGGCTTCGGCCTGGGGCTGGAACGTACGGTGGCCTGGATTTGCGGAACTGAGCACATCCGCGAAGTGATTCCCTTTCCCCGGATGATTTATCGCGTATACCCTTAAGGCGCGTGAGTAGCACAGCCACTGCTGGCTATGCGGGTCTTGCAATCGCGGCCCGCTTGGGACTCAACTATGGCACAAAAAATTCGCATCATCGGGGTTCCGATGGACCTGGGCCAGAGCCGGCGCGGCGTGGACATGGGCCCGTCGGCGCTTCGCGTCGCCGGACTGCAACAGCGCCTGAGGGCGCTCGGGCACACGGTCGAGGACATCGGAAACATCAACGTGCGCCAGCCCGAGGAACAACCCTACGGCGAAAAGCGCGCCAAATACCTGAACGAAATTGCCGAAGCCTGCAGGGGCCTCGCCGAAATGACCGAAAAAACTCTTTCGGAAGGATTCCTGCCGCTGGTGCTGGGCGGAGACCACTCCATCGCCGTGGGTTCGTGTTCGGGAGTGGCGAATTATTTTCGCACGCAATCGAAACGCATCGGTTATTTGTGGCTGGACGCGCACGGGGACATGAACACGCCGGAAAGTTCGCCCTCTGGAAATATTCACGGGATGCCGCTGGCGGCGATCATCGGGTACGGCGCGCCGGAGTTGGTGGAACTGCTCGGGTTCAAGCCGAAAGTCGAGCCGCGCAACGTGGCGCTGGTGGGCGTGCGCGATCTCGATCCAAAAGAGCGGCGGCTCATCAAGGAATCGGGCGTGCACGTCTTTACCATGCGAGATATCGATGAGCGCGGCATGCGCGACGTGATGAGCGAGGCGCTGCGCTTTGTGATGGACGATACCGACGGCGTGGCCGTCAGCCTGGACCTGGATTTCATCGATCCGGACGATGCCCCTGGAGTGGGAACACCTGTGCGGGGCGGTGTGACCTACCGCGAGGGGCACCTGGCCATGGAAATGATCGCCGACAGCGATGCGATGGTGTCGCTGGAAGTCGTGGAAATCAATCCGGTGATCGATCTGCACAATCAGACGGCCCTGCTGGGAGTGGAGATGGTGCTTTCCGGATTGGGCAAGAAGATTTTGTAGGGGCGAAAATCGGGATTGCTTTCGTAGCGCCGGCGTCTCGCCGGCAGTATTTCGTCGAGATCAATACCACTAAACCTGCCGGCGAGACGCCGGCGCTACAGATCGAGTGCATGAAATTATGACCACGGAAAAAAAGCGATTGCGCGTAGGCGTGCTGTTTGGCGGGCGTTCGGGCGAGCACGAAGTTTCGCTCGTTTCGGCCGCGTCGGTGATTCAGGCGCTCGATAAGGAAAAATACGAAGCGGTGCCCATTGGCATCACCAAGGACGGCCGGTGGCTTGCGGGAACTGCCGCGCACAAGATGCTCCCGGAAGTACTGAAGACGGGCGAAGGCGTGATGCTCTCGGCAGATCCGAATGTGGCGGCGCTGGTTCCGGTGGGCGCGTCGCGGCCGGATGCGCTGCGCGTGGACGTCGTGTTTCCCGTGCTGCACGGCACATTTGGCGAAGACGGCACGGTGCAGGGCCTGCTCGATCTCGCGGGGCTTCCGTATGTCGGCTCGGGCGTGCTGGGCTCGGCCGTTGGCATGGACAAGGACATGCAGAAGCGCCTGTTCCTGCAGGCCAAGCTGCCGGTGGTCGATTTCCTGGCGGTCGCGCGTGCCGAGTGGGAAAAATCGCGCACGAAAGCGATTGGCGCGATCCGTAAGAAGTTTAAATTCCCCGTCTTTGTGAAGCCCGCGACGCTGGGAAGTTCCGTGGGCATGACCAAGGCGCACGACGCCAAGGAACTGGCCGCAGCGATGGATTTCGCCGCCGAGTTTGCGCAGAAAATTGTGGTGGAGCGCGCCATCCGCGGCCGCGAAATCGAAGTCTCCGTGCTGGGCAATGACGATCCCAAGGCGTCGATCCCCGGCGAGATCGTGCCGCACCGCGAATTTTACGATTACGCCGCGAAATATCTGGAGGAAGGGACGCGCCTGCTGATCCCCGCAAAATTAAACCGCGCCCAGGTCAAGAAGTTTCAGGATTTCGCCGTGCGCGGGTTCCGCGCGCTGGAGTGCCTGGGGATGGCGCGCGTCGATTTCTTCCTCGAGCATCGCACCGGGAAAATTTATTTGAATGAGATCAACACGATTCCGGGCTTCACTTCGATCAGCATGTACCCGAAGTTGTGGGAAGCTTCGGGGCTCGCCTATCGCGATTTGCTCAGCCGGCTGATTGAGCTGGCGCTTTCGCAGCATCGCGAAAAACTGCGCACGAAATACACCATCGAACTTCCCGCAAACGCCGCGCCCGGCAATCTCAAGGAATAGCCGTTCCGCGCAAGGCAATCATGCGCCTGTCCAAGGAGTGTACTGATCTTTACCCGCGGCCGAGGTAGGGCATTTTGGTCGCCATGACGGTCATGAATTGGACGTTGGCGGTGAGAGGCAGCGACGCCATGTAGACGACCGCGCGCGCCACATCGTCAGGATCCATCGTGGGTTCGACTGCAATTGTGCCGTTCGGCTGCGGCACGCCTTTCTTCATACGTTCCGCCATTTCGGTGGCCGCGTTTCCGATGTCGATCTGGCCGCAGGCGATGTCGTACTTTCGGCCGTCGAGGGAAATTGCTTTGGTGAGGCCAGTGACCGCGTGTTTGGTCGCGGTGTAGGGTGCGGAATTGGGCCGGGGGGCGTGCGCCGAAATTGAGCCGTTGTTGATGATGCGGCCACCGCGCGGGTCCTGGGTTTTCATGATCTTGAAGGCTTCCTGCGTGCACAGAAACGCGCCGGTAAGGTTTGTATCGACCACGGATTTCCATTCCTCGTACGGCAGGTCTTCGATGGGCAGGTCGCGGCCGGAAATGCCGGCGTTGTTGAACAGCAAGTCCAGCCGCCCATAAGCGTTTCTTGTCTTGGCGAAAAGTTCGCGCACGGAGCTGGGATCGCCGACGTCGGCGGGAACAACTAGCGATTTGGAATTATTCCTGCTGACCTCAAGCGCGGTTGCGTCCAGAGGTTCCTTGCGCCGGCCGGCGAGAACCACGGCATAGCCATTCTGCGCAAGGGCGATAGCCACGCGCTTACCGATCCCGCTGCCCGCGCCCGTGACCAGCGCAACCTTTGGCGATACGCCCATGCATTTCCTCCGATTCATACTGCTGTTTTTTTCTGCTCGCCGGCGAAACCGCGCGACGCCGGTTCCTTGCGCACCTAGCTTGCCGCCGGCACCCGCGTTTGGCAACTCCGGATCGCAATGCGTTTTTGCCGGGGGGCGCCGCGGCTCCATTCACGACCCGCCCCCCGCTTGCAAACCTTCGGAAGAAGGGCTACTGTGCGCGGGAGAATCTTTTCTTTTGCGAT
>JAIQFG010000118.1 GCA_020073375.1 Terriglobia bacterium
GGCGAAGCCGTCAGCGAAAAGCTGGCGGGGAGATTCACAACCAGCGTTACGGTGGAAGTTTTCACCAAGCTTCCGCTGGTGCCGGTAATCGTCAGCGTGTAGGAGCCTGCCGGTGTGTTCGCAGCGGTCGCCACGATCAGTGTCGAAGTGCCGGAGCCGGTGACGGAAGTCGGATTGAACGTGCCGGTGGCGCCAGTTGGCAGGCCGCTAACAGTGAAATCGACCGCCGCGCTGAAGCCGTTCGCGCCGGTGACAGTGGGCGTGAAGGTAGTGCTGCCGCCTTGGACCACGGTTTGCGAACTGGGCGAAGCCGTAAGCGAGAAGCTGGGCGGCGCTGTCACGTTCAGAGCAACGTCCACGCTCTGCGTCAGGCTTCCGCTGGTGCCGGTGACCGTAACCACGTACGACCCAACCGGCGTTGCAGCCGAATCGGTGGTAATGGTCAGGGTGGAAGACCCGGACGCGATCTGGCTGGGGTTGAAGGTTGCGACGGCGCCGGCGGGCAAGCCGGTGGCGCTCAGCGAAACGTTTCCGCTGAATCCATTCACGGGAGTAATGGTGGCTATATAGCTGGCGGCGTTGCCCTGAAGCACGGATTGCGAGTTGGGTGTGGCCGCGAGCGTAAAGCTGGGCGCGGCGCTGTTGAACAGCGACTGAACGTCGGCGGCGGTCAGGGCGCGATTGTAAATTTGCAGATCGCTGATCAAGCCGCTGCTGAAATTTCCGTTGCCTCCGCGCGAGAACAGATAGGTGGGATAGTTGCCAAAAGCGCCCGTATTGACGGCCGAAAAGGGCTGGCTCAACGCCGTTTGCTGCACGCCATCCACGTAGAACGTTACGGAATTGGCCGCGGACTGCGACATGTCGTAGACCGTCACGAGCAAGTGCCAAACGCCGGACGACGGCTGTGAGTAGCACTTGATGTCGTATCCGTTGTTGCCCTTCAGGCTGATCTCGGTCGCGGGGACGCCGCAATCGGCGGCACCCTCGGGGAAGAAGCCGAAGGCATTGTTGGTGGCATTGAAATTATTGCTGAATTCGTAGAGAACGTCTCCAGCCCCGCTCGTGTACGTCCTGTTCACCCACATCGCCACGCTGGCGGCGCTGGTGGTGGTCAGATTGATAGCGGGAATGGTGGCGTATTGATTGTTTCCGCTGCCCGAAATTGCTCCTCCGACTTTTCCGGCGGCCCAGCTCACTCCACCCGTTAGCGTGGCTGTAAGATTGTTGCCGGAAAAGTCAGCAGCTGTGGTGCCGGAGCCTTCGTTAAAAGGCCAGTAACCGACCAGGCCCGGCAAGGTGCCCGCCGAGCCGCCGCCCGCGGCAGTGACGACGAGCGTGACCGGAGCCGTCTTGGTCAGGATGCCGCTGGTGCCCGTGATGGTCACCACGTACGAACCGGGAGCCGTGGCCGCGGCTGCTGCGACCGTCAAAACCGATGAGCCCGAGCCTGTGACCGACGTTGGATTGAACGTCCCGGTTGCGCCGGCTGGCAGGCCGCTGACGGTGAAGCTGACAACCCCGCTGAAGCCATTCGATGGCGTCACCGTAGACGTGTAGGTGGTGCCGCTACCCTGGACCACGGTTTGTGAAGCGGGAGCGGCAGTTAGGGAAAACGTTGGCGCGGCGGTGACGACCAGGATGGCGGTCGCGCTGTGCGTCAGGCTGCCGCTGATGCCCGTGATCGTCAACGTGTACGACCCAACCGGGGTGGCCGCGGAAGTGGTTACGGTCAGCGTCGATGGTCCGGAGACGTTGATCGAGGCGGGATTGAATGCGCCAGTCGCGCCAGCGGGCAACCCGCTTACGCTGAGCGCAACCGTTCCACTGAAGCCGCCTGAAGCCGTGACCGTGGACGTATAGCTGGTGCCGGATCCGGCGGCAACCGATTGGCTGCTCGGCGCCGCGGCGATCGCGAAATCCGGAACCGCAGCCGCATTCACCACCAGGGTGACGTTGGCGCTGTGCGTGAGGGACCCGCTTGTACCCGTGATCGTCACCGTATAGGACCCGGCCGGTGTGTTGGAAGCCGTGGTCACGCTCATGGTGGAAGACCCGGATGAAACCTGGGCCGGGTTGAAGGAAGCGGTTGCGCCGGCAGGCAGGCCGGTTGCGGTCAAAGCCACCGATCCGCTGAATCCATTGAGCGGTGAAACCGTGGCCGTGTACGTGGTGCCGTTGCCCTGGAATACGGTCTGCGAGGCCGGCAGCGCGGTCAGTGTAAAGTCCGCCGCGACACCGTTAAACAGGGTCTGCACATCGGAAGCGGTCAGCGCGCGATTATAAATCTGCAGATCGCCCATCTGTCCGGCGCTGAAGCTGGAGGAGCCTCCTCGAGAGAACAAATAAACGGGAAAGTTTCCGAATTTCGCCGTGTTGTTGCTGCTGAAGGGCTGGCTCAACGCGGTTTGGGCCAGGCCATCCACATAAAACGTGATGGAGCTCGCCGCGGATTGCGTGTAGTCGTAGACAACGGCCAGATGGTGCCAGACGCCGGACGTCGGTTGCGCGTAGCACTTGATGTCGTAACCGTTGTTGCCCTTCAGACCGATCTCGATGGCTGCAACGCCGCAGTCGGCCGCGCCTTCGGGGAAGAATCCGAACGCGTCGTTGGTGCTGTTGAAATTGTTGCTGAATTCCAGGAGCACATCGCCGGCGCCGTTGGTGTAGGTGCGGTTCACCCACATGGCCACGCTGGCAGCGCTCGTACCAGTGAGATTGATCGACGGAATCGTAACGTATTGATTGACGCCGTTGGCGGAAATTGCTCCGCCGACCGCGCCCGTGGTCCAGGTGACGCCGTTGGATAGCGTGGCGGTGAGGCCGTTGCCGGAAGAGTCGGCAGCCGTTGTGCCGGAACCTTCATTGAAGGTCCAATACCCGGCCAGGCCGGGGAGAGTGCCGCCCGAACCGCCGCCGCTGGCCGCTGTTACCGTCAGTCCGGTTGAGCCGCTGACCGAGGCCAGCGCCGCATGAATGGTGGTATTGCCCGCGCTAGCGGCAGATGCCAGACCAGCCGCGTTGATTGTCGCGATGGAAGTGTTGGACGAGGTCCAGGTTACGGAACCGGTCAGGTTTTGCGTGCTGCCGTCGCTGTAGGTTCCCGTGGCGGTGAACTGCTGCGTCACCCCGGCGACGATCGAAGGGTTGGCCGGAGTCACTGCAATTGAGGAAAGCGTGGGAGTGGTTCCTCCGCTTTGCCCCGCCAATTTTAAGCCAACGATCGCGCCAATCCAATTGTTGGAGCCGTCTCCGTTTGTGCCTGTAGCCGTCTGAATTCCCGTTTGGGTGACGTTCCTGTACTCGAGCAGGGAGGCGGCTTCCTGACCGGAGAAATTTGTAAAGCCCGATTCGGGAGCATAAAGAGTTGAATAATTATCTTCCAGGAAGATGCCCCAGATCATTTCCTTGGGCACGGAGCTGAAAAGACCGGAGGTGCCCGTTGTCATGCTTGTTCCGGTGCCGGTAGTGAAGTGCGTGACATTGGCATCGACCGGGGAATTGGGGTCGAGGCCCTTCAGTGGGATGAGCCAGATCAAAACCTGCTCGGGCGTCGAGGGGGCGCTGAGCGTAACGGTCGCTTGCGTGACTCCCGCTGGAGTGTTGGGGACGATCCATACTTGGCCGCGATTGGCGCCGTTCCCGGCATTCACCGGACCGTAGATGGTCGTGTAGTTGTTGTGCCCGCCATCGCTAATTGTCGCCGTTGTCGACGACCCTCCCCAGGAAGCCACGATCATAATGGCGTCGCCTGCTGGAACTGAACCCTGGACGAATGCCGGGCAACTGGAAGTCGGCGAGTTGCACGCGGAAACTGAGACGAAGGAGTTGTCCACCGTGCCCTGCGCCTGCGCGCCCACGGGGATGGCTAATCCGCCCATGAAGAGCAGAAGAAAGGTGAGTGCTCGGTTTGAGAAAGCTTCCAAGTTACAAAGGCGCAATGGACCCCCTGTGCGTCAGCTAGAATTCGTATTCGGCAATATGCCGTATCGCAAACCGGGAGCCAAATGGGTGCAAAATGGCATCGGACGCAAGGGCTTCTAACTTATTTATTTTGTTGGCGATGGTGGATTTTACAAAGCTTTTACGAACCCCATTTTCGGGCAATTGCAGCATTTACAGGAAGATGGAAGGCAACTAAAGGAAAAAATGGTGCACTCCGACATTGGCGGGGGGCGGCGGGCGGTGAAATAAGTCCTAGAACTACTAGAACTTACACCGGGCACGGAAAAATGGCGCCCGCTGCCTTCAAGGAGGAGTTACTCACCAAGAGCATGTGAAAATCTCCCCGGCGCCGGGAAGGAGGGCTCGGCCAATATTCAGCTAAAGGATTAGGTGGCTGGCAAGTGCCGGTTCGGATGGCAGAACCGGCACTCGCATGGTGAAGTATTACTTGATGTTTTTCCGCATCCAGTCGTCGATGAATTTAATGACCACGTCGCTGTTTCGGTCGAGGAACATCTCATGCATGTTGCCGTGGATGCCCACATCTTCCAGGCGAATGAAATCGTCATGAACGCCGGCCTGGTTGAGCCACTTGGGAATGCAGGCATCGAAGACGCGATGATAGGTGCCCTCGGCGGAGATGGACAGGATGCGGATATCCTTCATGCCCACCAGTTTGTGGACTGGCTCTTTCTGCATGTAGCAGGGAACTTCGTCGGGGCGGTCGGATTTTTCTTCCAGATAAGTTTTCAGGTCGTCGGGGCTGTTCACGGGCGGCTCGTAATGCATGGGCATATTTGTAATGCCCCAGGCGTTTCCGATTCTGCCGGTGTAGGCCACTTTCGCCGTGTCCACCACGCCGATTTGCGGACCTCCCGGCTCGATGGCCACCATGCCTGCGACCAGCTTGGGCCGCGCGTCAGCCACGTTAAACCCGATGCCGCCGCCCTGCGAATGCGTGATCAGAATCACGGGGGAGCCGATCTGATCGAGCAGCGCGATGCCCGCGGGCACAGCCAGCTTGTCCTGCCCGCCGATGAACTGCATCTGGCCCTTGATGAAGAAATCGAAGACCGGGTCGCCCATGGTGCCTTTTTTCGGCGAGTCGCTGGGCCACTGCGTGTAGAGCTTCATGCGCGGAAAATTTCCGCCGGAAAGCGTGGGACCCGTCCAGATCTGGCTCAGGTCCTGCGCCGTGCGCAGGCCCAGTTTGCCGTCCAGGTCCGGAACGTAGGGGGAGCGGCCGCGCGCCGGATAGTCCACCATGTAGACAACGTAACCCTGTTTTAGCAGGTAGTACGCCCAGCCAGGGCGCCCGTCCGGGGTCTGGCGCCATACCGCGCCGGTCTGGCCATTGCCGTGGAAAAACACGATCGGATATTTCTTGGAAATCTTTTTCGGCACCATCACTTCCACGTACATCGCGCCATGCATAACTTCCTTGCCCGGCGCGCCTTCGTATTGTCCGCCCACGTAGAAGATGGCTTCGCGCGCGATGTCCCCGGTGGAAAACGTGGGAATCGACGCCGGAGGCATGGCCGAAGGGGTTTTGTCATCGGCCAGCGCGCCAAAACGTGTACCCGCAATCAGCACCGCCAATCCTGCGAACAAAACAGCGCATCCCGACTTCCAGGTTCGGGAATTCATGATGTTATTCCTCCCTGTGTTGCATCGAATTTTCCGCGCGTTCCAAGCCCTCGGCGCGCCAAAGCCGCGCTATCGCGACGATGCGTGGGGCCCGCTCCGTTTTCCTGGAATTCTTGCGCACAGCGTATCACCGCGCGCGCCCGCGGCGAACCAAATGTTTGCAGCTGCCCGGCACCGGCTAGCATGTAGTCGTAGTCCGCATAGTACCGGAACGGCGGAGAACCGGGGAATGCAGCGTTCGATTAGGGGAACGGAAACTTTTTGATGGCGCGTGTTCGGTTCCCATTCATGTGGTTTTTAGCGGGCAGTGATGCTATCCTGCGAGGGTTGACACGTCTAACTGAGGGTGTCCTCACGTTTTGTGAGGCTCGATGCTGGCCGCGGAAACTGCGGCTTCCCGACGTGTATACGGCCTGCTCCGCCCGCGCGATCCCAAGGCGATGACGGGCCATAGTTACCCGCTCGTCAGCGAGCGCCCCGAGGCAATGCATGAGAGCATTCGATCTGTACGTCGCGAAGGATTCC
Source organism: Terriglobia bacterium (assembly GCA_020073375.1). Taxonomy (GTDB): domain Bacteria; phylum Acidobacteriota; class Terriglobia; order Acidiferrales; family UBA7541; genus Palsa-360. Next base: position 6,118 of record JAIQFG010000118.1, read on the forward strand.
CGCGATGCGGTAATGCTGCTCGCCAAGCACTCCGCGGTTTCCAAGGTCAAGGTCATTGCCGGCGGCACCGATCTTCTGGCCGACCTGAAATTCTCCGCCCATTCTCCGAACGTAGTGGTCGATATTTCGCGCGCCGATGAATTGAAATCCATTACCGTGACAAACGATGGGCTGCGCATCGGGGCGCTGGTTACGCATTCGCAGATCATGCGGTCGCCGGTGATTCAGAAAATGTTTCCGGCACTGGTCGACGCGGCGCATACGATCGGTGCGGTGCAGACGCGCAATCTGGGAACGCTTGGCGGAAATCTGGTGACGGCCGTTCCGTCCATGGATAGCGGCCCCACTCTGATGGCGCTCGAGGCAATCGTCAGCATCCAGGGACCCGAAGGGCGCCGCGAAGTGCCACTTACCGAATTTTTTCTGGGGCCGCGCAAGACCATCCTGAAACCGGATGAAATTCTCGCGGAAATCATCATCCCCAAGCAAAACCTGGGAAAACCAACGCATTTTTTGAAATTTGGTCTGCGCAAGGGGCAGGCGCTGGCGCTGGTGAACGTCGGGGCCAGCTTCTGGGTGGATGAAGATACGAATACCTTTGTCGCACCCCGTATCGGGCTGGGAGCGGTTGCCCCGAAAGTCATTCGCGCGCCGCAGGCGGAAGCGTATCTGGAAGGCAAGGAAATTACGCCGGAGGCCATGGCGGAAGCCGGACGAATCGCCGCCACCGACGCGAAGCCGATCAGCGATTTCCGCGCATCGGCCGGGTACCGCAAAAATCTGGTCGCGGTCCTCACCAAACGGGCACTGGAAGGCGCATACGCTCTGGCGCAAGCCAAGCGATAGGGTGCGGGCTCTACTTGGAGCCCGCTGCAAATAAGATGCGGGCTCTACTTGGAGCCCGCCGAATTAGGGAGACAAGCAAATGGTGACAGTGACGATCAACATTAACGGCGAGAATCGCACGGCCAGCGTGCCCGCCGAAACGACCTTGCTCCGCGCGCTGCGCGATAACTTCAATCTGCCCGGCTCCAAGCTCGGCTGCGACGTCGGCGATTGCGGCGCCTGCACCGTGATCGTGGACGGCAAGCCCATCAACTCCTGCCTGATGCTGGCCGCGCAAGCCGAAGGGCGCACGGTTCTGACCATCGAGGGCCTCGCCAGCAGCAACGGCGTGCATCCGCTGCAGAGAGCCTTTGAGGATTGCGCTTCGCTGCAGTGCGGATTCTGCGGGCCCGGCGTGATCATGTCCGCCAAAGCGCTGATCGACGAAGTTCCCGATCCCAGCATTCCCCAGATCCGCGACGCGCTGGGCGGGAATCTGTGCCGCTGCACGGGTTACGTCAAGATGATCGAGGCCATCCGGATTGCCGCGCGCGCGATGCGCGGCGAGACGGCCGAAGTGAACCGGTAATTTGGGATTTTGAAAAGTCAGAAAAGAAATCGGAAGGGAGAACCACCATGGACAAGAAACCTACGGTAGCCGAGAAGACAGTCGTGCAGGAGCCCGGCATACTGCGCGAGTCCGTAATCGCGCCCCTGGTGACCTATCCCATCGAAGTGGTGGTGCCCAAAGCCCGCCAGCAGACTCCCGCCGTCGGCCAGCGCGCCACGCGTCTGGACGGCCGCCTGCACGGCCTCGGCCAGACCGGCTACATCGACGACCTCGCGTTCCCCGGAATGTTGTACGCGAAGATCAAGCGCGCCGGCGTCGCCTCCGCGCGCATTCGCAGCATCGACACGTCCGAAGCCGAAGCCATGCCCGGCGTGATGGCCATAATCACGGGCAAGGACGTGCCGTGCAATTCCTTCGGGCCTTCGCTGAAAGATCAGCCGGTGCTGGCCCACGAACGAGTGTTCCACGCGGGTGACGGCGTCGCGGCCGTGGCTGCGGTGACCGAACAGATTGCCTTGGAAGCGTGTGAAAAGATCAAGGTCGACTACGAAGTGCTCACTCCCGTGCTCGATCCCCTGGAATCTCTGAAGCTGGAAACTCCCGGCGTGCACGCCCCCGCGGCCAACATCTATCAGAGCAAGGTCATCAAGAAGGGCGACATCGAAAAGGGATTCGCGGCCTCGGACTTCATCGTCGA
>JAIQFG010000119.1 GCA_020073375.1 Terriglobia bacterium
ATACGGAAACTGGCTCGACACCGAGAGCACCTGCATGTCCACACCCGCGGCGTCCATGTCGCGGAAATTATTTTCTAGCCCGTGCAAATCCGCGGAATCCATTTTCGACTTGCGGATAAACGCCGTGGCCTGCTTCCCTAGATGCTGATCCAGCCGGTCCAGGTATTCCACCGGAAAATAGTGCGCATGAAAATCGATTCTCACGATTTCCTTCCCTTCTCATGAGGACGCCGCGTCCGCCGCCATTTCAGGCGCGAGTATACACCGCTCCGATTTCGACCCAAACGCGAACGGCGAATCAATTTGGAGCGGAATTGGATTTCAGGAGGTCGGGGCTTCAGCCCCGACGAGAGGCGCTGTTCGAGAAGGGGCTCTAACCCCTGAAGCTTCAGGGACTGAAGCCCGCGATGAAACGGAGCTGGAATGTCCGGGCTAGAGCCCGAACCTCCGAAAATAGATTATCAAAATTAGAACCGCACCAAATGCATGGCACGAATTTCTCGGCATTTCTCTGTGGTACTCTGTGCCCTCTGTGTTAAAACTTTTCTCGTAGCAGCGGAGGAATTGAGTGAGGACCAGTCTGGGAGTTGCCGGCACGCTGCTGCCCTTCGCCATCTTGTTCGCCGCATTCCTGATCTTCAAAATGGACGCCCTGCGCGCCAGCCTCTCCGCATGGATCGTCGAATTCATTCTGGTCCTCGCGTTTTACCGCATGCCGCTGCTGAAAATCCTGGAAGCCTCGGCTTGGGGCAACCTCACGATGTGGACCGGCTTCATGGTCCTCTATACAGGCCAACTTTTCGGCCAGGCCTATCGCAGCACCGGCTTGCTCGAAATCCTGCTGGAGTCGATCCGCTCGATGCTTCCGAGCCGCGATATCGAAGGCCGCTCGGTCGCGCTCGTCACGCTGGTCGCCGGGTTCATCGGCGCGTTCAACGGCTTCGCCACTTACCCGGTCACCATTCCCGGCCTGGTCGACATCGGCTTTGACGGCGTGCAGGCCACCACCAGCTACCTGGTCTATTTTTCGTGGACGCTGCCCTTCAACAGCCTCTTCATCGCGCCCAACATTTCCAATGCCGCAAGCCACGTCCCCGTCGTGGACATCGTGCGCGTCGCCGGGCTCCTCACGATCCCGCTTGTGTTTCTTTCCCTGCTCGGATTCCTGAAAATTCTGGGCTTCCGTTTTTTCGCCTGGAAATCGCAAGTCCTGTTCTGGACCACGGGCCTGGCCAACGTCGCCGCCATTCTTCTTTTCACCCTGGTCTGGCCCGCCTACTACATCCTGATGATGATCGGCGGAGCCGCAATCTCACTGGCCGGAATTTTCGTGTACGGCCGCATCGCAAAACGCCGCGATGCCAGAGAATCGCCGGGCACCGCTCCGGCGCCCCCGTCCTATTCCGCAATGGGCTTGTTCAAAGCCTATGCGCCTCTGCTCCTGGGCGTGGTCATCGTCATCGTCACCCGGTCGCGCGGCGTTTCCGAATGGCTTGACCATTTTCAATTCACCGTCGCCGCCTGGGGATACAGCCGCATCTCGATCAACCTCTTCACCACGGCCGGCTTCTACATCTTCGTGACCGCCGCGGTCTGCTATTTGTTCACCAACAAAAAAGCCCATGCGGGCAAGGATTTCGTGGTAGCCAGCAAACGAAGCTGGAGGAGCCTGGCGACGTTGTGTGTCGGCAGCGCGACCGTCTACCTCATGGTGGATTCGGGCCAGATCGCGCAGCTCGGCAGAATTCTCGTGAGCGGCGGCACGTTCGTCTACGCGTCGCTTTATCCGCTGGTGGCGTTTCTCGGAGGCATGGCCTTCGGACAGGGCCTGCCGGGAGATTTTCTTTTTTCGCGGATGCAGGTTTCCATCGCGCCCACGCTGGGGATTCCCCTCATGGTCCTGGTCGGAATCATCACCGTCGTGACGATGGGCCCTCCGAACGCATTGAAGCCCACGCAGATCGCGTTCACGTCGTCGCTGGCAAACGTAAAAGGAAAAGACGGCGAAATCTTCCGCATCTGCCTGCCCTGGGTGATCCTGCAACTCGCCGCAACCGCGATCCTTTCGGTTATTCTTGTGTATTGGTGGAAATAGTCATAAGAAGAGACGGGAGCTTCGCAATGAGTGGTAGCGCACAAAATCCGGGTCGCAAACCGAGCCTCGATTTCCAAACGCACCTGGCCGAACTCGAGGCCAGAGGCCTGCTCATCCGCATCGACCGACCGATTGACAAGGACACCGAACTCCATCCGCTCGTCCGCTGCCAGTTCCTGGGCGGCATCCCGGAAGACGACCGTCGCGCGTTCCTGTTCACCAACGTCATCGATTCCCGCGGGCGCCGCTATGACATCCCCGTCGTGGTCGGCGCGCTCGCCGCATCGCCGAAAATTTACGCAGTGGGCATGGGATGCGCCGTTGAGGAAATCGGCGCGGCGTGGGCGCGCGCCATCGCCAATCCGATTCCTCCAGTCCGCGTGAATGCTCCCGCGTGCCAGGAAGTTGTAATCCAGGGCGACGATTTGAAACGCCCCGGCGGCGGCCTGGCGAGCCTGCCCGTGCCGATCTCCACGCCCGGATACGACGCCGCGCCCTATCTGACCGCCACGCTGTGCATCACGCGGGATCCCGAAACGGGCATCCGCAACATGGGCACGTATCGCGGCGCGCTGAAAGCCACCGACCGCCTCGGTGTGCGCATGTCGTCGCGCATCGGCGGCGCTGGAGGCTACCTGCACTGGGTGAAATACCGCGAACGCAAGCAGCCCATGCCCTGCGCGATTGTCATCGGCTGCGCACCGGTCGTCATCTACACCGGACCGCAAAAACTCCCGACTACCGTTGATGAAATGACCGTCGCGGGCGGCGCCGTGGGCGCGCCGATCCGCACCGCGAAATGCGTCACCATCGATCTGGAAGTTCCGGCCGACTCCGAAATCGTTATCGAAGGCCTGATCGATCCCGAACTGCTCGAGCCCGAAGGCCCGTTCGGCGAAAGCAACGGCTACGTCGCGCTCGAGGACTACAACATGATCATGCAGGTCACGGCCATCACGCACAGGCGCAAGCCGGTGTTCGCATCCATCCTCAGCCAGGTCACGCCCAGCGAATCGAGCGTCATCAAAAAAGTCGCCTACGAACCGGCTTTTCTCGCCCACTTGCGCGATCAACTCTCGATCAAGGGAATCCGCCGCGTGGTGATGCACGAACCGCTGAGCAATGTCCGCCCCATCATCTTTCTGCAATTTGCAAACGGCGCGCCACGCACCGAAGTCTGGCGCGGCCTGCAGGGCGCCGCGGCCAAGCAAGCCGACTGCGGAAAAATTGTCGTCGCCGTCAGCGAAGATATCGACCCCGCAAACACCGACGCAGTTCTGTGGTCGCTCGCCTATCGCTCGAATCCCGTCGAGGACGTGCACATCGAGCCCTACCGCTCGCGCGGCCACGCCCCAAAATCCGGCTCGCAGTCGCCGGACTCGACCATGCTGATCGACGCGACCTTAAAAGGAACTCTCCCGCCGCTCGCCCTGCCCGCGCGCGAACACATGGAGCGCGCACAGGCGATTTGGAAAGAACTGGGCCTGCCGCCGCTCTCGATTCGCCCTCCATGGCACGGCTATTCGCTGGGCGATTGGAACGACGCCTGGGACATGTTCGCGCGCAATGCCGTCAACGAAGAGTGGGAGAAGAACGGCGCCAACACCGCCACGCGCCGCCGCGGCGGCCTCACTCCCGAAACTCCCGTCCGCAGCGTCGAGGGTGACAAAAAAACGCAGGGCTAAGAGGTTCATGTAGCGCCCGCCTTCAGGCGGGCACTTTGCAGCCAAGCTCATGCCCGCCTGAAGGCGGGCGCTACTCATGCCAAATCATGACGCGGGAAAAGGAGCCCGGCCCAAAAAGGATTTCATGCCCGCCACCACGCCGACAATTCCGCCAGCCCCTCCAGGAATCTTCGACGTCGGCATCAACGTTCCCCTGCCCCCCGCCCAACTCCTGATCCTCGGCCTGCAGAACGTCTTCGGCATGACCGGCATGTTCGTCTTCCCCGGATTGCTCGGCCGTTCCTTCCATCTTCCGTCCGAGCAGATCGCTTATCTTTACGGCATGACGTTCGCCGTGTGCGGCGTCATCACCGTTCTGCAATCCGTCCTGCTTCTCCGGCTTCCCATCGTGCAAGGCCCGTATGCGGGAAGCTTCGCCGCCCTGCTCGCGGTGGGACACTTGCAAAGCGGAGGCCTGGCCGCTGCGTTCGGATCGTTCTTCATCGCGTCGCTGATCTGGTGCGCGCTCACATTGCCGGTGCGCCGTTTCAGTTTCATCGGCCTGTTTGCCAAGTTCCTGCGCGCGCCGATTGTCTCGGGCATGATGGTCATGCTTGTTATCATTCAAATCGCAAACGTGGCGCTGCCGAACTGGATCGGCGTTCCCGCAAGCCCCGGATTTCCCGTCGTGAACATTCTGGCGGGAGCCGTTACCGTCGCGGTCCTGATCGCCGTGACGCTCTGGGGCGGCCCGCGCCTGCGCCGAGGAGCCATCCTGGCGGGCCTGGCTGCAGGCACCGCATGCTACGCCGCGTTCCGCCCCATCTCTTTTGCGGTGGTCGCCAGCGCGCCGGTCCTGGTCACGCCGCACTGGTTCCCTTTCGGATTCAGCGCGCAAACCGGACTGGTCATCGTCTTTCTTTTGGTGCTGATCCCGCCGGGCATGGGCTCAATGGCTATGTACCAGATGGTAGCGGACTGGGGCGGAGAAAAACTTCCCGCCGAACGCATGGCGCAAGGCGTTTTCGGAATGGCCTTGGGATCGGTCCTGGCCGCCATCATTGGCGGCCTCAGCACCATCGCCTACCCGGACAACATTGGCATGTTGCGCGCCACGCGGGTGGGATCGCGCTACGCCACTCTCGCGGCGGGAATCCTGCTGATCGCCCTGGGCGGCTTCATCAAGTTCGACATGCTCCTCGTCGTCGTCCCGACACCGATCCTGTCCGCGGCCGCCACGCTGCTGTTAGGCATCGTCTTCATGCACGGCGTCCAAATGCTCGCCGGCGTGGATTGGGACGACCGGAAATTCATGGTCGCGGGCCTTGCGCTTCTGGTCGGAATGGGAGGCCTGTTCGTCCCGCCCGAAGTTCTGCAAACCATGCCCCTAATGGCCAGGCTCATCGTGCAGCAGCCGGTAATTTCCGGCGGCCTAACGCTTGTGACCCTGCACTCGGTCCTATGCTCGATTCCAGCGGCGCCCGAATCGGCAGACAAGTGAACGCAGCATTCGCATGGGGAAATTCAAATCCGAACAGGCGCAGTGGCGAGGCTGAAAAAGTGAATTTGGCTGGGAGGCCTGGATACGTGACCTTCTAGTAAATGTCCTCTAAAACCACTGTTTTAGCCTATTTCCGCTGCTCAGTTTCCTTTTAGCGGTACGTTCCGGTATGCCCCGGTAGGGTTCCGGTAGCCGCTAGTAGCCTTATAAAACGGCGGGACGAAGAAAGCTACCAAAAAGTAGCCGCACGGAAAACTTTCTTGGTAGCCGTCAGAATCAACCGTAGCCTGCCGATTATTTTGATGCTTCAGAATTCGTAGTATCAAAAACCCATGAACATTTTTGAACAACTTCTAGACCGCAAATCAGTCCTCACTCCGCAAGAGACTGCGGAGATTCTGGGCAAGAACGAGCGGACGGTACGGAACTGGTTGAACGAAGGTCTGCTGCCGGGCCATCAAATTCACGGTCGCTGGGCAATTGATCCCGGTGCGCTTGCGGTTTGGCTGGAATCGAAACAGAATTAGGGCGCTAAACCCTTGCCGCCTTCTTCACAGCAGCCCATCTTGCTTTCGCGGCCTTGGACAATTTCGCCTTGGGTCACTCCAATCTGCATTACCATACAAAATCTTTTCGTTTGATCCCCTGAAATGTATCTATTGAATCAAGAAATGTTTGCGACTGTCGTAGGCGCGTAGCTCTCGCGGCTTTCTTGCGCAAACGTGAAACAAGGTTCTTGTAATACGGTTCGTTGACCACGTCCGACCAAAGTCGCACATGCTTTGGCACAGTCTTTGACCTATACAGTTCTGTGCCAGCATCGTCCAGCGCGAGAAAAACCTCCCTCGTCGTTGCCTTGGGATTATTCAGCAGGATCCACATAATCTTTTTTATTGCTTTGTTAGGCCGTTTCCCTTTTTCCAACTTCGCGAAACCTTCCGCAAGCGCGTTTCCCCCTAGTACACCCTTGGCAAAGCTGATCCGATCCAAATTTGTAATCTGGTCGTACAAGTCCAATATCAGCTGTTCGCGGTCCGCCTCGTTAGCAAACAACGCGGCCAAACGGGCACTCCTCTCCTTTCGTTCGCCTTCTTCTTCGTCTATTTGACGCACCAATTCTTCAGACGTGTATTGTTTGGTATTCCGATTCAAAAAGTCCTTCAAAACCTGTTCTCTGGCAATTCGTTCCTGTTGCTCTTCTCTTAGTTGACGCAGGAATTCCTCACGTTCTTCAGGCGTGTGGTCCTTGACCGCGTTCGTTAAGTCTTCCAGCTTCAGGTTCCGATTTCCGGCAATTTTATACATTGGCCGCTACCTCGTGAGTAATCAAAATTAGGTCGAATAACCGCATGCCACGTGCCTGTAAACAGTTTAATTTCTTAAGGATAAATGGTATCGAAAAAAGTTGGCGGGAAATGATTGATGAGTAATCCGGCCTTATGCTCCTACCTGTTTGGCACCAGTTAGAAAATCAAAAAGGAGAATCACGATGGGTACACAGGAAAACACAATCGCGGAATTGAAAGCGAAGCTGAAAGACGCCTGGTTGCGCGGGCGGGAGCAGCGCATTGAGATCGGCACGCTGCTTCTTGAATTGCGTGAGCACGCGGCACATGGCACGTGGGGCAAGTTGCTCGCCGAGATTGGTATCCCCGCAAGCACCGCAGTCGATTACATGATCGAAGCATCCCGTCAAATCCACGGAATCCGTATATTTGGCAAGGCTCCAGCCCCAAAACCAATTGATGTCGAGGGGCAGGAGATCGAGCAAGCCGTAAATCTAGCAATGGCGGAGGTCGAGGCGGTGGGCAATGGGAACGCAACAAGTCCTGCAACTGTTTTAGGCAAGGGAGAAGACCCATCTGGCAATCCGCCTCCACCAATTACGGGCGTACAAGCGAAACCAAAGCGTGTCGAGCCACAGCTTGAGCTGAACAACCGAGTTAAAGGTCCGGTGCTCTTTTGTACGGCGGCGCAGAAAGAGCAATACGAAGCCGCTAAGAAAAAAGATCGTGAGCGCGTATATCGACTTTTTTACAACGCACTCATGGAAGCGATTGCCGAGACGGAGGCGAGTGATGAAGCTCTTGCAGCTTAGTCACGACGACAAACAGGGTGCCCTTCAGTTGAAGGGCACCTACGCCAACGAAACCCACTACGATCACGTAGTGGACGACGATACGGTTGTTCTGACGCCTAACGGGGATGTTTTGGCCGTCCTCGTCGCGGGGGTCATCTCACCACGGGCACGCCGCGGGACATACATACATCTCCGAACCATATACGGCATGCCAAGCAACCGCGCAACAGCCGTTTACCGTGGAAGCTCTTTGCCTCGTATTCGTAAGCGCGACGGATCACTTTCGCGTACACGGGAGGTTCCGCATTCCATTCTTGCCCTGCTCCACCGAAAAGGTGTGCGGGCCGATGTCCTCGGCTACTTGGATGCCACTCCACGCATTCGCAGATGTCGCCTGAGTTCGTGGTCGCTCAAGAATCCGGAAGTGCTCCGGGGAATCCGCAATTTCGTACACGAAGTGGATGATGTGTTTCGCAGTTGGATTCCAGACCGTTATTTCGCACAGCTTGGCGTGGTTCATCGGGTTCCCGGCTGGTACCTTCACGGAACAGCATTCACGACGATTACCGTAAACAAGAACTTTCGCACCGCCTATCACACCGATAAGGGTGACCTGAAAGTCGGATTCAGTACGCTTACTACGCTGGGCAAGTTCTCTGGCGGATTGCTCGTGATTCCCCGCTACCGGGTCGCCTTCGATGTGCGCCCCGGAAGTGTCCTGATGATGGATGCCCATCAGTTCCACCCCAGCGCGACGATGCAGTTGCCGATTTCATAGTCGTCAGCCAGATAGTCCAGGAAAGCTTCGAACCCGCCAATCGCCTTCAGATCGCTGCGACGGAAGGCGAGCGTGGACCC
>JAIQFG010000032.1 GCA_020073375.1 Terriglobia bacterium
GTTCCGCGAAAAGAAAATGCTCGAACGGGCCAAATTCCTCCTCGTCAGCGAACTCGCCACCGCAAGAAATACCTCCCCGGAAACCATGGAAGACGCACTGATCAAGTCGCTGGCGAAAGCGCGGCTGCAGATGCCCTCTCCCCTGGAAAAATCCGAGGCTGTCGAGTTCTAACGGCACTTTTTCGATTTTCTCAAAAGCCTCAAGGCCGCAATGCCTTGGGGCTTTATCTTTTTCCGGGCATTTGCTTGTGGTTCCTTCATCGACAAGTGTATCTAGCAACTTGGGCTTGGAAAATCGAATCAAAAGCCCCGCCCTTGAAAAGGCGCCAAGGACGGGGCACCCCAAGTTCAAAAGTCATACCCCAAGTGGACGTGCGGGAGTAGTATTAGAGCGCGAGACGAAACCGATCTAATGGAATGCGATAGGCCGGGCCATCCGGCCCCGCTACAATTTTTGCTATAGCGCACACGCAGGTTTGGATTGAACCATGAGATGTCCTCATTGTCTCGAAAACTTTCATGATGAACAAACGTGGTGGTCGGTTTCGCTTGCCGCGGATTCGTCGGGGATGTGGATACTTCACCGACGGACGTGCCCAGCGTGCCACCGTTTTATCTTTCATCTTGAAAACGGTGACATCGGTCCTCCGAACGCTCAAGGCATGCGGCAGGTGGTTGCTCAAGGTACCCAAAACCTGCAATTGAATCAGATCAGGCACTAAATGATGGTATGGCCAAGAGGAGCGACTCGCGCCGCAGTTTTGCCCGAGATCCCGAGAGAAATTGCAGACGATTACAAAGAAGCATGTCTTGTCCTTCCTGATAGTGCCAAGGCTTCGGCCGCTCTTAGCCGAAGATGCTTGCAGAATTTGCTCCGCCAGGCCGCTCACGTGAAACCGGGCGACCTGTACGACGAGATTCAGCAGGTTCTCGATAGCAAGGCACTCCCAAGTCTAATCGCGGATAGCATCGATGCTGTAAGGGCGATCGGAAACTTTGCGGCACATCCCATCAAGAGTCGGAGCACGGGAGAAATCGTTGATGTTGAACCCAACGAGGCTGAATGGAACTTGGATGTGCTTGAGTCGCTTTTCGACTTTTACTACGCGCTTCCGGCAAAGGCCAAGGCGAAGAAAGACGCACTCAACAAGAAATTAGGCGAAGCAGGTAAGCCTCTTATGAAATAGCTTAGATATTCCCATGACTGACGAATTGTTTCCACCTTATTCCGCGCGAAATCGGGGACCGATGGCGCGAATCGATAACGACTTTCCTCAAACCGGTCGTGTCGCGCTCCACCATCTACTAAAGCGATTGGTGGACGGGAAACTTGTTGACGGATGGCCGGAAGTGAAAGGCGAACTTGAGCGCATTGCACGTATAAGCCCGGGCGAAGGTTCTGGAGTTGCAGAAATTTTAGATGGCATGTCTTGGGAAAAGATTTTCGATTTTTGTGAGCGTCTCTATAGCCATTTGGCACAGGAGGTAGTTCGCTATAACGACCGGGCTGAGGAACTTGAACTCGTCACTGCGAGAAGCGAGGTCCAGGAATTTATCGCCCGCGAGTTGCAGCTTATCTTTCTCGAAGAAAACCTGGCTTTTGAATTTTCGAGTGGGCTTGTGCGCCGGCGAGGCCGGCGCAACACGGTGGACCGCGTCGCTCGCGCGGAACTCGTGCTTGGCGATCCGCGATTGTCCTCGGCACTAGGACACTTCAATAAGGCACTCAGGTTCTTCCGAAACATATCGCAACCCGACCCGGAAAATGTCGTCAAAGAAGCAGTCTGCGCGGTGGAAGCAGTTGCGCGCGCACTGTTTCCATCAGGTGGTAAGACTCTCGGCGACGTCATCACTTCCATCACGGGTAATGACTCTGGTCAGATTCCGGGATCAATCGCCAAGACTTTTCATGGACTTTATGGTTTTCGGAGCGGAGGCCAAGGAGTCGGACATGGTGGTACAACAGGTGGCAGCGCCACAAAAGATCTCGCGGAATATGTACTAGCGACGGCTGCGTCTCAAATAGTCTACCTAGTGGACCTCAGCGCTGCCGCGGAGCCTGACGTGCCCTTTTAAGGCCGCGTGGCCGGGCCTTCTGGATTCTCGAAAATCCTCCGCTCTGCACGTTCTAGTGCTACTGCCTTACATCCACTGTGAGTCAAGATTCTGAACTTGGGGTGCCCTGTCCTTGACGCTTTTCAAGGGCGGGGCCCTTGTTTGATTTGCCTCGCGCGAAATGTTTTTTGGATTTTGCCGATCCCCAACCGCCGCCGCCCGGCGTTTCGATTCGGATCACTGCTCCTGCGGGGGCATAGAACGTGCACTTCGATGGCAGGACCCGCGCTCTCCCTTTCACGATCAATTCATTTTTTCCGGTAATGCCAGGTTTGCCTCCGGACAGGCCGTAGGGCGGGAGTTCTCTTCTGTCGGAAAGAATTCCGACTTGAACGTCAGTGAGGAATTCGAGTTCGCGAACGATTCCGTCGCCGCCGGGAAATTTGCCGGTGCCGGCGGAGCCGGCGCGCAGGGCGTAGCGGAGGACGCGAACCGGATAGGCGTGTTCGAGTACTTCGACGGGGGTGTTGAGCGTGTTGGTCATGTGACTTTGCGTGGCGCAGGCGCCGGGGGATCCCGGTGCGCCTCCCGTGCCGCCTGCGATGGTCTCGTAGTAGGTGAACGGTTTTGCCGGAGAGCGCCGCGCGTCACTGCCGCCGAAACTCAAGTTATTCATCGTGCCCTGGCTGGCGGCGGGAATTCGCGCAGGAATTGCGCGGGACAATGCCCGCAGCAGTGTGTCCACAATGCGCTGCGAGGTTTCCACATTTCCACCGGCGACCGCGGCGGGGGGACGCGCGTTGACGATCGTGCCCTCCGGGGCAATCACGCGGATCGAGCGCATCAGGCCGGACGTGGCCGGGACCTGCTCATCGAGCAGGCAGCGGAAGACGTAAAACACCGCGGACCATGTGATGGCCTCGACGGCGTTGACGCTGCCGGAACACAGCGGCGCGCTCCCGGTGAAATCCACTGCGGCGCTTTTTCCGTGAATGCGGATCGTGACGGCGATGCGTTGCCGCTCCGCTGTGACGCCGTCGTTGTCCAGAAAATCCTCGGCGCGGTAAATTCCGTCGGGTATTGCGTCCAGCGTCGCGGCCATCATGCGGGCGGAATAATCGAGCAGGTGGCGGCCGTAGGAGATCACTTCGCGCTGGCCGTACTTGGCGGCCAGTTCCAGCAGGCGGCGCTCGCCGATGCGGCACGCGGCAATCTGCGCCGTCAAATCCCCTTCGCGCTCGCGCGCGGTGCGGACGTTGGCAAGGATCAGGGACATTACGTCCCGAGCCACACGGCCGCGCTCCATGATTTTCACGGGAGGCACACGCAGGCCTTCCTGAAAAATCTCGCGGGACATTCCCATGGAGCCGGCGTTCGCGCCGCCAATGTCCGCGTGGTGCGCGCGGTTGGCGACGTAGAAAAGCGGTCTCCGATTTCGAGGGGCATAGACCGGCATGACCATCGTCAAATCGGGCAGGTGCGTGCCTCCCGCGTACGGATCGTTCAGCAGGGCGACATCGCCCGGATCGAGTTGCAGCGCGTTCAATGCGGCCGTCACGGACATCGGCATCGATCCGAGGTGCACGGGCATGTGGTCGCCCATGGCAAGGACCTGGCCTGCGGCGCCAAACACGGCGCAGGAATAGTCCCGCCGCTCCTTGATGTTCGGAGAGAACGCCGAGCGGCGCAGCGCCGCGCCCATTTCCTCGGCGACCGAGTGGAAGAGATTCTTGAAAATTTCCAGGCGAACCGGATCGACTCTCATGGCCGCCGCTCCAGAAGAATATTTCCATAAACATCCACGCGGCCCGTCCAGCCCGGGGGGATCAGCGTGGTCGCGCTGTATTCCATGACGAGTGCGGGGCCCGCGATGCGGTTCCCAGCCAGCAATTTTTCGCGGGCGTAAGTGGAAGTTGCCTGGCGGCGTCCCGCGAACCACGCCTGGCTCTGTGAAATCAGCGATCGACGAGCGCTGGGGCCTGAACGCTCCAGCTTAGGGATCGCGGGCTTCGGCGTGCGTCCGGTAAACCGCGCGCGCACGTTGACCACTTCGCAGGGGCGCGCGCGATCCGCGTAGCCGTACCTCTGTTCGTGCGCGCTGTGGAATGCCCGGACGTAGTCCCGCGCGTACGGCACCATCAGCTCGTACGATTGGCCGGAATAGCGCATGTCGAGCGCGCGCTCGATACGCACGGAATTCCCCGCGAAACCTTCCCGCAGCATTTGCTTGAATCCATCGCGCTGCAATTTGGAAAATTCGCGGTCAAGCGCCGCACGCGCATCGGTGGCTCCGCGAATTTCCAGGCGAACGGTGCGCGACAAATCCTTGGCGACGTCCGCGCGCAGAATGCCGAGCGCCGAAAGCGCCCCGGGAATGCGCGGCACCAGCACGCGGGGAATGTCCAAGGCGGACGCCAGATCGCAGGCGTGCAACGCGCCCGCGCCGCCGAATGCCACCAGCGTGTAATCGCGAGGGTCGTGTCCGCGCTCGACGGAAATTACGCGAATGGCCTTTTCCATGACGGCGTTGGCCACGTCCACAATACCCTGCGCAAATTTTTCAACCGAAGCCGCAGAGCCTTTTTCGCGGTCCATGAATTCGCGGGCGCGGGCGATGTCCAGCCGGAATGCTCCGCCCAGCAGGCCCGCCTCCGGAATGCGGCCGAGAATCAGGTTTGCATCGGTCACAGCGGGCTTTTCGCCGCGCCCATAGCATATCGGTCCAGGATCGGCACCGGCGCTCTCAGGACCGACGCGAAGCGCGCCGGCGCGGTCATATCGCGCGATGGAGCCGCCGCCGGCGCCGACGGTATGAATATCGAGCATGGGGACCGCGACGGGAATGTCCGACACGATCGTTTCGCTGGTCGTCGCGAGCGCGCCGGAACGCCCGCGCTCCAGCAGCGCGACGTCGGTGGACGTCCCGCCCATGTCAAACGTGATGATGCGTTCGACGCCCGCCAGCTCGGCGACGTATTGCGCGCCCAGGATTCCGCCCGCGGGCCCGGAGAGGATGGTTCGAACCGGTTCGCGGGCCGCGGCGCGGGCGGACAGGATCCCGCCGCTCGATTGCATGATTCGAACTCGCGCGCCGGTTTTTCGGATACTGGAGTGAAAGGAAGACTTGAGATTTTGCCGCGAGTGCGCGGCGGCGCAGCGCTCGATTTCCGCCAGATATTTGCTCATCACCGGAACCAGGTAGGCGTTGACGACGGTGGTTGAAGTGCGTTCGAACTCACGATGCTCGGGAAGGATTTCGTGCGACGCGGACACTTGAAGTCCTGCTTTAGATAGAGCGCTGGCGATTCGTCGCTCATTTTCGGGATTGATGAAGGAGAACAAGAAACAAACGGCGACCGACTCGGCGCCGCTGCGGACCACGGCTCGGACGGTGCGCGCGATTTCTTTCGGGGAAGGCGACAGCAGCGCGCGGCCTTCGGAGTCGAGCCGCTCGCGCAATCCGAAGCGGCGCTCGCGCGGGACCAGGGGCGGCTGCTTTTTGACGAAGAGATTGTAGAGTTTGGTTCTGGCCTGGCGGCCGATTTCCAGAACGTCTTCGAAGCCCGCGGTGGTTACGAGGGCGACGCGGCCGCCTTGCCGCTGGAGCAGCGCATTGGTGCCGACGGTGGTGCCGCAGGCCAGGTCGAGAGGACGCACTTCCCCGTTGTTTCGGAGGATTTGCGCAAGGGCAATGGAAATGGCTTCGGCCGGATTGCCCGGCGTGGATGGAATTTTCAGAATTTGGATGCGGCCGTTGCGTAGGTAGACGCAATCGGTGAACGTGCCGCCGGTATCGAAGGCGATGCGCATGGGAGCGGGGATTGTAACGCAGGATTCGAGTGGAGAGTTGAGGAAGCTGCCCGATTACTTGTCCGCCGGATCGTCCCGAATCAATGCTTCAAATCGTTCCAGGCTGTTCGGGAAATGCGTGGCGAGCAGGCGGAACCAATTTGCGGATTGTTCCTCGGTGGGCACGCGCGCTTCGATTGGCTTGTTGCAGGTGTAGAAGACGCAGTCGACGGGCTTGGCGGTGACGTGGGTGCCGCTGGACGCCGTGTGCAGAATGCAGTGGCGGGTCGCGTCGCCGTCATCCTCGGGCCAGTTCCCTACTTTATGGCTCAGGAAAACGCAGCCGCGGTTGAGCCACGGATTCAGCTCAAACAACTGCGCCCTGGTTTCCCAATAATCGCCGCCGGTAGGAATGGCGATCGTGTTTCCATCCTGCGAGAGCGACCTCATGTGAAAGAGCATGAGGGTGGCCTCACCGCCTTCCAGCGGCACTAATTTTTTGTAAACGTCGAAATATTTGAAAACGAAATTCGCGAAACCGAGGCCGGACTCGTATTCGTAGTCGGCCCTGTGCAGACCGCCTTGCTTGTAGAGTTCGTAAATCTGAACGACATTTTCCAGAATGGCGAATCCGCCGAGGCTGCAACACGGCGAAGAGCACGCGCGGCAGTCCGCCTCGGTAACACCACCGGAGTGGTATTCGTTCAAGAATCGGACGATCGGTGCCGGAAACGGCTGCTGCATCAGGTCGTCGCGCCAACGTTCAGCTGAGGCAGCGACCATTCCCTCACCGGCATGGCCCCCAACACGGGCTTGCCGAGCGCAGGTGTCGACAGGATGTACAGCCCCGTTGTCGTTCCCGCGTAGATGAGGTTGCGGTCCCATTCGACGAAGCATTGGTCAGTGGGGCGGCTGTAGCTGTTCGCCTGGTCATCGCAGCGCTTCATGAGATCACCCTCAAGCAGCCTGCCTTCGTTGGTCCCCGGGGCAACGCATTCCGGGCTGAGCTCGCCGCCGTGAGGCGCAACGAAGTATGCGGACTCCTTCGGGCTGTTTGGATTGCTCAGGTCAAATACGCGAAGCCCGGCATTAAACCAGGAAAGTACATGCGCGGTTTGCGAAGGCCGTCCCGGAGCCGTGAGCGCCGGGCAGATGTGCGGGCTGAAGCGTCCGCGTGCAAAGCAGAAGTCGTCAAACGGCGCATCGGCCGGCGGTTTCGGGCGCGGCAGTTGCGAGATGGCGATCGGGTTTTTCGGGTCGCGTACGTCGATGACCCAGCTTGGCAAGTAGGATTCATTGCAGTCGGGATTCATGGATTCGGGATTGGTGATCACGAACCCGCGATCGAGCATGCCCAGCCATGCCGAATGGAAAGGAATGCCATCCAATCCGTAGGTTGGCGTGGGATCGAACCGGCCGATCGCTTTGGGATTCTCGATGTCGGAAAGGTCGTGAATGATGAGGCCGAACGCCGACCAGGTTCCGTAGCCGAGCGTGCCGCCGTCCTCGACGCGCTTCGGCACGTAGAGAGGAAGGTGCGACATGGTGTAGGGCAGCCGATCGAGCGCGGGAAATTTCAGTTCCTTGAAATACTGGCGGGCATCCTCCATGGTCAGGGGCTTATCCGGAATCTTTTCGGCGCCGCGCCCCTCGAGGACTTTCCACTTCTTGAGCATCTGGGTCTCGCCCGGCGCTCCCGCGCGCTGTCCGGGAACATGCCAGCGGGAAACTTCCTTCACATTGGAGGGATCGGAAACGTCCACGATCATCAGGCAATTGGAATACGGGGTGAGGTTATGCAGCAGGCCGGTGTAGGTATCGTCGGGCGCGGTGTCCAGGTAGGCGTATTTGCCTCCGTCATAAAAAAAGGAATCGCCGTGAACGCCCGAGCCGGTCTTGCCGGTTGTAAACTCGGAAATCTTGACCTGCTTTTCGGGATCGGTGACGTCATAGACGCGCAAGCCGCGGAGGCCTTCCCACTTCTTGTACATATCCAGGATTTTCGGATCTCCGTACTTTCCCTCGGCGGCAAGTCCCGGGCCGTTCGCGAAGTACGGCACCTGGGAAGCCTGGATCAGAATCCACTTCTTCAAATCCTTGTTGTAGGCAAGCTGGCCGCCGACGGAATTGCCTTTGTTGATGGCCTTGGGATTTTTGGGGTCGGTCACGTCGAAGACGGTGTTGCCCTGAAACAGTAGGCGCTGCCCGCCGGATGCGGACATAATCTGAGCCCCGCCCGCTCGACCGGGGCCGGGGATGTGCGCGATGATTTCCATATTATTTAAGTACATGCGCTGATCGAGGTAGGTGAGGCTCTGGGGAGAGGGCCGGGGATGGTGATGCGCGAACGCGTAAGGCGCTGCAAGCGCGGCCCCCGCGGCGGCACCTGCAACTCCTCCGGCCATTTTGAGAAAGTCTCTACGCGTCGCCCGCTGGTACGGTACGTGGTTCGATTTCATTTCTCAATCCTCCTGACGTGAAACCTCCAGATGTGTTGTTTTAGAATTGCATAACATGCCAGCGGGCGGCGAGGATTCTGGTGAGGATCGGCGTGCCCGGGCCTCCGTGAAGATTGACATGATTGGCGACTGTAACACCAGCGGGAATGGGCGTGTCAACAGGAATATGGGCGGGGCGGTGCACTGCTTTGGGAAACACTGCGGACTGACCGGAATTCCAGCCGGCTTCAAATGGGTTTGCACATTCCGATGGGAGTGGGCCCGATAATTCCGTTTTCTCAGGCCCCTGCTGAAAAGAAATGTGAAATCACTGCCGAGCGAGATGGGCGCTGGCTTCCTTTGCAGACTCTCTGACGTACGCCATCGGATCATTCAGCCGCTGTTTGACCAGGGCCAAAATCTCGCCGTCGACCTTGTCTATTGGCATTAGCGCAAAACCCATGCACGCCGAACTTCGAACTGCGGGGTCATAGTCGCTGGCAGCGAGTTTCAGGTGTTCAATCGCCTCCGGCGTCGCCAAGCGGCCTAGAGTCTGTACAATCCGACCATACTCAAAGATGCCCTTGGTCTCAGCCACCGGCACATTAATTGGACTGAACTTCTTCGTAGCACGCTCTCTTAGGTCAACAAACCTTTCAACAGAGGCAAGAAGCAGCTCGAGATCCTCGGCATTCCCGATTTCAGCAAGGACGGAGATCGAAGCATAGTCTGGATTTTCCTGAAAAACCTCTCGAACCTCCGGCAGCAAAGAAACAATTTTCAGTTTCTCGATTAAGTTAAGTGTGCGCCACCGTGTGTCCGAATCTCTAAGACCTTCACGCAATACGCTATCACCAAGATACTTTCCCCAAAGTTGACGCACTTGAACAAGCAACTCGGCTGGTTCATTGTTGATTGTTTGTTGCTTTTTCAAGAACTCGCCGATGTCATGCAGGGCGCAAAGTGTTCTCACGTCAGGGTTCCGCTTTGTCAGCATCCCGACGTATTGCTTTAGGAGAGCCTTGCCATCGGGCAGTTCGTCAATCCCGCCCAAAGGGTTCGGCTCGTTGATGAGCGTGTCCATGATTAGGAATATGGCTGCGTACACTCCGTTATCGGATTCTGCGAGACCAAGAAATTTGGAGAGATCTATATGCTTGGCAATCGTGAACGCAACTTCCATGGGAATGCCGCCATTATTTTCCATGCCGAAAACTAAAACCTTGCGTTGAACTTCAATGTCATTGATGAGATCGGGCTCGAATACGATCTGTTCGATTAGTTTAATCACTCCCCACTGCCTGGAAAATGGCAGCAAATCCACCAAACAATGCTTCCATTCTGGTTTTGCAGTGGCGAAGCGTCGGAGGGCGTAAACGGAATAAAGCGTGAACTCCGGATGTCTGGCAAAAATCAACAGGTCATGGAGTTTTTCTTCGCCGATACCGGACAAGGTTCCAATAGCAAGTCCCCATTTTACGGCCTCGTAATCCGGGCTACACTTCGCCATGGTCCAAAAAAGCCGGACCGCTTTGAATGAAATTCCCGACCTTCGAATATCTTCCAGCACTGAATCAACGCACCCTATCGCCCTCATACCATGCAACTTCGCGTCAATTTGTTTCCATTCCACAATCGTTCCCTTGTCAATTTCTGCAAGGATGCGCTCAACGGCTTCCCGGCCCTTGTCTTGGCCTGAATGACCGCCCCAAACCGCATCCATAGCACCAGCCGCAAACGATAATTCGGTGTCGACGCCCAGCTTGATCTTGGGGAACTGAGATTCGTCGATCTGACAGTTTGGATCGCGCATAATCTGTCCCGCGATGAGTTCGAAGAGGGGTTGAGAATCCGCATTCTTGCCGCGAAGGCCAAGATATTTAGCGGCACGGGCAAATATTGATCGAATGAGTGTGAGCATCAGATTTCATCGTCTACTCCAGCGGTTCGACTTTCATCATTCGCGCGGTACGGGTGTTGCACATCCATAGCGTCGTGCGGCTGGTGGTGGGATCGTAGGCGATTTTCTTGGAATCGAATTCAGTAGGCATCTGGTATTCGACAATTTCGCCGGTTTTGGGATCGAGGCGCATGAGGCGTTCGGACATGTTGCTGGTGGCGTAGACGTAGCCGTTTTTGTCGGGGGCGGAGACGGCGTAGGGGGTAGTGTATTTGCGCGGCGCGGGCCATTCCTGGAATTTTTCGGTGCGCGTGTCGAACATGCCGATTTTGTCTCCGGTGAATTCGGCGAACCAGAAGCGGTCTTCAGGATCCATGCGGCCGCGGCGCGGGGAGGCGCGGGGCGTGGGGACCTGGAAGAATTTCGCTTCACCCGTTTTTGCGTCGATGCCGATGATGTAGGAGCCGCCGATGTCGGGGGCATAGGGATTGCCTTTCGAGTTGACCACCGTGAGGTCGACGTACTGGCGGTGCGGGCCGGGGGGAAGGTTTGGAGATTTCTCCCAGCTGTAGGCGGCTTCGACCTTCATGGTTTTGGGATCGATGCGCGACCATCCGGCCCAGATTTTTCCATCGGGGCCGATGGTCATGAATTGCGTGCCGGCGCCCTCGATGGTGCTCACTTCCTGGGTCTTCGGATTGAATTTGGTCAGGACGATCGCGGCGTTCGCAATGCGGCGCGGAAACCAGAGGTTATCTTCGCGGTCGACTTGAATGTCTCTCGCGCCCGGCAAATCTCCGGCCGGGACGGGCGGCAGGACGTATTCGGTGAACGCTCCGGTCTTCGGATCCATTTTGCCGAAGAACATGCGGCTTTCGTCGGTGTACCAGATGGTGCCGGAGGAATCTAAGTCGAGGTCATGCGCGACGGTGTCGGGGCGGGGCATGTCGTACTGGGTGATGATGACGCGCGTGGCTTTGCCCTTGGGGCGCGGGAGAGTTTTCAGCTCGTAAGGCCACTTCGTCTTTTCGCCGCTGAGATTGATGGTGGCAAGGTACTCGGCTAATTCTTTTTTCGGGACGCCGAAAGGCTCGCGGCCCCAGATCGGATTGGTGTCGGCGGCGGCAACCTGATCGGGAGGGCCGAGCTGTCCGCGGCCGCGGTGATCGGTGCTGACGGCGGAGCCATCAGTGTAGTACTTCTGCATGCGGGTGATCAGGTCGACGAATTCCTCGGGCGTGTGATTCGAGCGCACGACGCGTTGCCAGGTGTGGCAGTAGGCGCAGCTCACGGTTTGATAGATGACTTTGTCTTTTTGATCGGGCGTGCCGGGGACGCTCATGGCCCATTCGAGGGAGCTGAGCTGCGCGGCAATATCCTTGGCCTTGACGAGCTTGAGGTCCGCGATCGCGGTCTTGCTTTCGGAGACGTTCGCCGAGGCGGGGCTTTTCAGGTCGTAGCCGACGGCGCGAATCGTGAAGGTGTACGCGCCCGGCTGCAGATGGGTGCTGGGGAAACTATATTTTCCGTGCGCGTCGCTTACGACCGAGACGGTGAAATTCGCGCCGTCGCGGCGGGCGCTGACCACGACTCCCTCCATGAGGCCTTCCTGCTGGGAGCTGACTGTGCCCGCTAACGCGGCCGGAGCGGCGGATTGCGCGGGGGGAGTGGGAACGGCGCGGGCCACGGCGCCTGCCGACAGGCTGCCGAGAACACTGAGGGCGGCGATAAGGAAGTGTTTTGACATTTAGTTGATTTCTAACATAGGCACTGGGCGCGGTCAATCAATTGGAGGTAGGACAGACACTCTTGTCTGTCCGGTTTAGATCTACGGTGGGGCGCAAAAATACGGGCAAGCAAACCCATGAATGCGGTTTATCGTAGGATAGATACTCTTGTCTGTCCTACGAAAGGGGGAACCATGACAGGCAGATCCCTCGTCGCGGCGGAACCTTACCTCGTCACACAAGAATACCAAAACTATACGGCGGAACAGCAATCGGTCTGGTCGGAACTGGTCCGCAGGCGGCTGCCGCAGGTGCGGGAGCACGCGTGCCGCGAATTTCTGGAGGGGTACGAAATCATCGGATTGAGCAACGAACTTCTGCCCAATCTTCGGGAGATCACCGGGCGGCTGAAACCCAGGACGGGCTGGAGCACCACGGCCGTGAGCGGGTTCCTTCCGGGGGACGCATTTTTTGAAATGCTCGCGGCGCGGATGTTTCCGACGACTACCTGGCTGCGCAGCCGCGATTCGCTGGCTTACATTCCGGAGCCGGATATTTTCCACGACGTGTTCGGACACGTGCCGATGCACGCGCATCCGGTGTTTGCCGATTTTTTGCAGCATTACGGGAGCGTGTGCTCGCAAATTCAGGACGCAAAAGAGCTGGAACGGCTGGGGCGGCTGTTCTGGTACACGGTGGAATTCGGGCTGGTGCGGCAGGACGGCGAAATCAAGGTGTACGGAAGCGGCGTAATCAGTTCGCACGGAGAATGCAGCAACGTGATCGGAGGCGGGTGCGAGGTGCGGCCGTTTTCCCTGAATGAAGTGCTGGACACGCCCGTGAAGGTGGATGAGCTGCAGAAAGTGCTGTTTGCGATTGAGAGTTTCGATCAGGTGTATGAAGCGATTCAGGAAGCGGAAAAACAGATAAGACAGGTTTCGGAATGAGCCCCTCACATTGCCCGTTTGAGTGGATGTTGAGACAGGGAAAACCTCCGCTCGAAAGCGAACCGCTCACATATCGATGTTGGGTCCAAAATCTTTCGATGCGTTGACCGCCTCGCCCGGCTTGATTTGCAGGTTGCGGAATTCCAGTCTTCCCTTGCTGTCCCGCGCAGTGCGGCCGTTTCCTCTGCCGAAGAAATTGCGTTTCTCGTTCAAAGTTCCGACGGTGTGCGCGGATTGCAGGATGATCGTGTATTCGCCGGGAGGAACATCGCGCAATTCAAAGTTTCCCTTTTCGTCCGCGATGGAATACGCGATGGCCGGGTATTGTTCCGGATTGGTGGCGGTTCCCAGCGCGGCGCTGGTGGCCACAAACGTTTGGTCGGGTGGAATTTCCACGCGCCCTTTGACAAGCCATACTTTACTGCCCGCGTCGGGCTTGTTGCCCGCATGGAAGTCGACGAAATAGGTGAGAGTGCCTTTGATGGTCGCGGCTTGCGATGGCTGCACGGTCATGGACGGAGATTGCGGCGACGAAGATTGTGACGACGCCTGCGTACTCGCCGATGGGGGTTGCGCCGACGGCGGCTGTGCGGCTGGCGCCGGAAGCTGCGGCGGAACTGAAGCGCTCGGCCGAGCCGCGACCTGCGCAGGCGCCGGGGGAAGCTCCGGCAGAGTGATGGCAATCCGCCCGTCGCCGTAGGCGATGGTTCCGCGGAGGCTTTGCGCCAAGTCTTCCACGGCCATGTAGTGCCGGCCGTCCATCTCCAGGACCTTGCCGTTGATGGGTTGGCCGTTGATCAGGATTGACGTGGAAGACGGAGCGGGGGCGTTTTTCTTGTTCTGTGCGGCGGCAGGAAGAGACAACAAAGCCAGCACAAAACCAAAATATGCAATTCTCATGACGGGAACTCCTCTATTCGCGGTACGGCAGGATGTGAGGTCAGGCCTATGCGCCGCTCTGGTCCGTTTAGAGCGTAGTGTAACACTCGAATATCGGTCACAAATCGCGATCTGCTCATTTTTTTGCGTTGCGATCCGCGGCTTACAATTAGAGCTCGAAGGAATCTACGCGAGGCGGAGATTTGGCTCGGCGTTCATCTCCGGTTTCGCCAAATCGCCCGCGAGCAAGTGGGAATAGGCGGCCGCGGCGATCATCGCGGCGTTGTCGGTGGAGAGAGCGCGGCTGGGGAAGAAGACCTCGACGCCCGCGCGGGCGGCTTTTTCCTCGAAGCGCTTTCGCAGTTCGGAGTTGGCGGCGACGCCGCCGGAAACCAGGACGGTGCGCGCGCCGGTTTCTTCGGCGGCGGCGAGCGTGCGCGTGACAAGATCATGCACGACCGCGGACTGAAAATTGGCGATCAGGGCGAGCGTGCGAGGGCTGCACAGGGGCATCAATTCGGCGGCTTTGCGCAGGCCCTGCTGCAGGGCTTTCTTACGGGCTTCGATTTCCTCGGTGAATTCTGGATGGGCGCGGACGTAATAGAGAACGGCGGTTTTGATTCCGCTGAAACTGAAATCGTGTGCATTGCCGCGAATTTTGACGGGGCCGAATTTTAGTTCGTCCTTGTCATGGCTCATGGGGGCGGAGGCGGCGACTTTTGCGGCGATCTGATCGATGATCGGGCCACCGGGGTAGCCGAGAGCGAGCAGGCGCGCGACTTTGTCGTAGGCTTCGCCGGCGGCGTCGTCGCGCGTGCCGCCCAGGCGGCGGAATTGAAATCCGGGCGCGGCCGCGCCTCCGTTTTCACTTGCGGACTGAACGTGATAGAGCAGCGTGTGTCCGCCGGAAACGATCAGGCAGATGGCGGGGAGCGCGGGGGCGCGGTGCTCGATGTGCGCCTCGAGAAAAACGGCGTGGACGTGGCCCTCGAGATGATTCACGGGGACGAGCGGCTTGCGCATTTCCTCCGCCAGAACTTTTCCGTAGGTGAGGCCCACCAGGAGCGATCCGACCAGACCCGGGCCTTGGGTGACGCCGACGGCGTCGATGTCGGCGAAGGTGAGGCCGGCCTGCAGCAGGGCCTCGCGAACAACGGGAACAATCTGGCGCAGGTGCTCGCGGGAAGCGAGCTCCGGGACGACGCCGCCGTATTTGCGGTGAACATCAAGCTGCGAAGCGACGACGCTGGACAGGATTTCGCGGCCGTCGGCGACGATGGCCGCGGCGGTTTCGTCGCAGGAGGATTCGATTCCAAGGATTCGCGTGGTCATGTTTTTCTGTTGTAGAGAAACGTTTATGTTAGCACAGCCGGACGACCGGAAATGCTGGGCTATCGCATAGAACAGGAATGGCATTTTATATGTCCCCTTCCGTACAAAAGCGGTGCTACACTCCCCTCGCACCATGTATCCCTTCCGCCGCGCTCCCACGCGCGCCGGTTTTCAAGCCTTCACGCTGAGCCGTGGGCGAGCGCCAAGACCGTTCGAGTCCGGGCTCTACCTTCACGCGGAACGTCGCAATCGGATCGGGGCGTGGAGCCCGCCGGAAAGCTGGAAAGTTAGACCGCAGTTGGAGAAAACAAAACCATGAAAATCCTGCTCTACAGTCCGGATAACGGAGTCACACGCAATTTCATGCCGCACCTCTGGATGTTCCTGCTGCAGGCGCTGACGCCGGCCGGGCACGAAGTGGTGCTGATCGACGGCAACGCGCAGCCGATGGACGAAGCGGGGATCGCGCGGTACGTGGTGGAAAATAAAATCGGGCTGGTGGGGATCGGGGCGATGACGCGGATGATCGCGAAAGCCTATCGCATGGGCGACGCTGTGCGCGCCGTGGGCGTGCCCGTGGTGATGGGCGGCCCGCACGTTACGGAAATGCCGGACGAAGCGCTGGGAAAAATCACGGGGCGGCGCCATGCCGACGCCGTGGCTCTGGGCGAGGCCGACGAGACCTGGCCGAAGATTGTGGCCGACGCAGCGCGCGGCGAACTGAAGGAAGTGTACGCCCCGGTGGACGCGTTCGGGCAGGACAAGAAGCCGTCCCTGCAGGACTATCCCGCGATACCGTGGGACACGATCGATTTGAAGCAGTTCAACATCGTTCCAAAATTTTTCAAGGCGATGCTGCAGAAGGTGGGAGCGGGATGGGGAACGTTCCGCATCGTGCCGGTGGAATCGGGGCGCGGATGTCCGTACGGGTGCGAGTTTTGCACGGTGACGGGATTTTTCGGGGACTCGATCCGTTTTCGCACCAACAAGAGCGTGGTGGACGAGTTGTTGCTGCTGAAGGCGCGCGCGAAGAGCGAGCTGGGGCAGATCGCCGTGTTTTTTATCGACGACAATTTCGCTATCAACGTGAAACGCACGAAATCGCTGCTGCGCGACATCATCGCCGCGGGCGCGCAGGTGCACTGGGTGGCGCAGATCAGCGCCAACCTGCTCCGCGACGAAGAACTGGTGGACCTGATCGCGGCGTCCGGCGGGAAATGGATTTTCATCGGCATGGAGTCGATCGATCCGGCGAACCTTGCGGATGTGAACAAGGGGTTCAACAAGCCGGGCGAATACGCGGCCGTGCTGGAGCGGCTGGCAAGCCGCAACGTGTATGCGATCACCTCATTTATATTCGGGATGGATAACGATACGCCGGGAGTGGCGGACCGGACGTTGAAAGAAATTCGCACGTGGCCGCCGGGATTGCCGATCTTCGGGCTGCTCACGCCGCTGCCGGCCACGCCTCTGTACAAACGGCTGGAGGCGGCGGGGCGGCTGACGCGGCCCAAGCATTGGGAGGAGTTCATTCCCTTCGCGATGGCGCACACGCCGCTGAAAATGTCGGTGGCCGAGGCTCACGCCGAGGTGCGCCACGGGTGGAACCAGGCGTACAGCGCGGAGGCGATTGGGCAGGCAGTGCGGTCGGTGCCGGCCGAGCCGCTGGGATACCGGATCAATATTTTGATTTCGCGAATCTGTTTCCGCGGGATTTATTTTCCGCAGATGGGGCCGTTGTCCTGGCTAAAAGTGTTTGCCGAGAATCAGCAGACGATTGCGGACGTGGTGAAGGAAGGATTCCGCCAATGGATCAGCGGGTGGTGCAAGCGGCCGGCGGTTGCGGGCAAAGTGCAGGCGGCGCTTGGGGCACGGGGGGCGGATTAGATTTTTTTGACAGACAAGACGGCGGACCTGATTTTCGTATTTCTATTGCCCGCATTTCATCCAATTTTCTATTGGCCTGAAGCAAAATCCCAAATTTCGACGTTCAGCAGGCTTGCGTAGCGCCGGGGTATCGCCGGGAGTTTTGCATGGGCCGGAATGGCGCTGGATTGCCGGCGGGACGCCGGCGCTACCGAAATGGTGTGACCTTTACGCGGCGAACCCGATGGGCGAGAGATTAGGTTTTGGCTACGCATAGGGCATTGGATGGATTGACATGGTGTGGAAGCGGAACGTAAGGTGGCAGCAGGGTAAAAACACATGTCCGAGAAGCCACGACGCGTCCGGAAAGCAGTACTGCCAGCGGCGGGATTGGGGACCAGGTTCCTTCCCGCGACCAAAGCGCAGCCGAAGGAAATGCTGCCGGTGGTCGACAAGCCGCTGATCCAGTACGTGGTCGAAGAGTGCGTCGCGTCGGGAATCGACAACATTATTATCGTCACGGGGCGCGGCAAGAACGCCATCGAAGACCACTTCGATTCCTCGCCGGAGCTGGAGCATTTTCTGCAGAGCAAGGGAAAATGCGAACTGGCCAAGCTGGTGCACGACATCGGGAACATGGTGACGTTCAGCTACACTCGGCAGAAGGAGCCGCTGGGACTGGGACACGCCGTGCTGGTGGCCAAGGAGCTTGTGGGGAATGAACCGTTCGCGGTGCTGCTGGGCGACGTGATCATTCCGGGACCGAGGCCGGCCACGCAACAACTGGTGGAAATTTACGAGTCAACAGGCAAGGGCGCGATTGCGGTGGAAGAGGTGCCGCGCGCCAAGACCGGATTGTACGGGATCGTGGACGTGGAGCCCAGCAATCCGTCGTCGGCAAACAGCCGGCTGCTGAAGATCCGCGATCTGGTGGAAAAACCGAATCCGGCGGATGCGCCTTCCAACCTCGCGGTGACCGGGCGATATCTGCTGCCGCCGGAAGTGTTCGATTGCCTGGAGCGGACCAAGCCGGGGCGCGGCGGAGAGATCCAGCTGACCGATGCGCTGCGGCTGCTGGCGCAGGAGTCGGGGCTGTACGCCTACAACTACGAAGGGAAATCGTACGACGCGGGTGACAAGCTGGGATTTTTGAAAGCGACCGTGGAGATTGGGCTGGAGAACAAGGAATTCGGCAATGAGTTTCGGGAGTATTTGCGGGAGCTGAAGGTTTAAGTAGCACAGCTACTCCTGGCTGTGTGGTTTTGCAAAAACACTGCCGCGCCATCCATCTAAACTGCAATCGCAAACCCCACACAGCCAGGAGTGCTGTGCTACTTGCTGTGTCGTATTCGCAGTCGTATTGCAAATGGCCGGTCTAGCAAAGCCCCACAAATCCCCACAGCCAGCCCCCCCGGTGGTGCTCGGGATAAAGTGTGGGTGTGCTACGAGTGAAGTCCCACCATTACAAGCACTAAACCCCGGAGTGATTCCTCACTTCGTTCGGAATGACGACATTTTTTTGGGGATTGCGGGAGGCGGTTGAATTCCGCCTTTCCTGCCAACGAGGACTATTTATCTTTCGACGAGGCCGAGCTTTTTTTCTGGTCCTTTGCGGGAGCCGCGGGCTTGGATTCCGACTTGTCCGATTTTTCGGATTTTTCGGGCTTTGCGGATTTTTCCGAAGCTTCCCCTTTGTCCGATTTGCCGGAATCGCCGCCGCTTGTTTTGCCGCGGCCGTAGTCGTTGACGTACCAGCCCGAGCCCTTGAATTGAATGGCAGGGGCGGTGATGACCGATTCCACTTTTCCGCCACAGTGCGGGCATTTCTTCAAGTGCGGGCCGTTCAAATTCTCAATTTTTTCGGTGTTGCGTTTGCATTTCAGGCAGCGGTATTCGTAGAGCGGCAATTCCAGTCTCCTCCGCAGCAATGATTAAAGAGGATTATCTTACCACGTTGCGGGGCGAGGGTCGGGCTTGCATGTTAGACTCAGCGGGTTGAAACGATCATGACCGAAGACACACAAAACGACGCGACTGGCGGGTGCCTGTACCTGGTGGCGACGCCGATCGGGAACCTGGAGGATATAACGCTCCGGGCGATCCGCGTGCTGAAGGAAGCGGACCTGATCGCGTGCGAGGACACGCGGCAGACGCAGAAATTGCTGCAGCACTACGGGATTCACAAGGAGATGTCCAGCTATCATGAGCACAATGAACTGACGCGCGCGGCGGAATTGGTGATCAAGCTGGAGCAGGGCGCGCAGGTGGCGCTGGTGAGCGACGCGGGGACTCCGGTGATTTCGGATCCGGGGCACCACCTGGTCACGCTCTGTTTGCGGCACCACATTCCGGTGATACCGATTCCGGGGCCGTCGGCGGTGGTGGCGGCGCTTGCGGCATCGGGACTTGCGACGGAGGAATTTTTGTTCGTGGGATTTTTGCCGCCGCGGGCAGGCGCGCGGCGCAAGGCGCTGGAAAATTTGAAGGGCGAGCCGCGGACCATCGTGCTGTATGAAGCGCCGCACCGGCTGGTGGAGACGCTGGCGGATGCGGCGGCGGTGATGGGGCCACGTCCGGCGGTGGTCGCGCGCGAGATTACCAAGATTCATGAGGAATTTTTGCGCGGGAACCTGGATGAGTTGTGCGCGGCGGCACAGAAGAGGGCGCCGCGCGGGGAAATTACGCTGATGATCGGACCGGGCGACGGCGCGGAGCCGGCTGTGGATACGACCGTTTCGCTGAAGCAGAGAGTGTCGCAGCTGGAAGCGGAGTCCGGGATGGATCGCAAGGCGGCGCTCAAGCAGGCGGCGCGGGAGCGCGGGCTGGGCAAGCGTGAGGCTTATAAGCAGCTTTTGCTGGAGCGGTAGGTCAACAAACGGTTTCCTGCCAATTTTTTATTATTATTGTCCGCAGCCAGATAAGCAGAATCGTCAAACCTCCCGAGGTCGTTGCATCTTTCGTACCGCCGGCGCCACGATGCGATCTTCGTTTGACTGATTGGTCCGTTGAAATCCCCCGCAAGAAATGCCGGCTAAGTTGCTTCCGAGACGTACATGCGGTGGAAATGGGGGCCGGTGAATTCGACTCCTATGATGAGTTCGCGTGGGTTGGCGCTGGGGACGACGTGGACGACGCGCGCTTGCGTTGCGAAATCGGCGTCGGGCTGGGACGGAGTGGGCGCCACAGGGATGTTGATTTGGAGGCGGTCTCCCAGGGCGAGTGCATAGCGCGTGGAGAAGGCTACGCCGCCGCGGCAGAGATTCACGCTGGACGCGCGCTCCTCGAAATGATCTCCCTCGAGGTCGATGCCGCGAACCAAAATCGGCAATTGGACCGGGACACGATGTTCCCGGCGGCGTTCGGGAGTGGGATCCATGGCCTTCGCGGCGCTCATCAATCGCCTCCTGTAACCAGGGTATCGGAAAAAAACGCGTCGACCTGGTTCAAAATTTCAGCCGTGCTTCTGGCGGTATGGACGTTGCGGCGCAGTTCGCTGCCGTTGCGGACGCCGTGCGTGAAGTAGCAGACGAACTGTTTCATCTTGCCGATGGCGTCGGGCCATTCGCTGTCCACCAGGCTGCGGAAATATCCGGAGAGCAGGCGATAGCGGTCGAGATCGGTGGGGCTATCGTAGGCGCCAGTTTCGGCATATTGAAAAATCTGGCGAAAGATCCAGGGATTGTTGGAGGCGGCGCGGCCGATCATGACGGCGTCGCAAGCGGTTTCGCGCAACATGCGCATGGCGTCTTCGGGGGAATTGATATCTCCGTTGCCGATGACGGGCATGCGCACGGCCTGCTTGACGTCGCGGATGATGTTCCAATCGGCGCGGCCGGAGTAGCCCTGAAAACGCGTGCGCGGGTGGACGGCGATGGCTTCGATGCCAATCTGCTCGGCCATGCGCGCGACTTCAACGGCGACAATGCTGTGCTCGTCCCATCCTGCGCGGATTTTGATGGTGAGGGGAATGCTGACGGCGGCACGCACGGCGCGCAGGATAACTTCGAGCGCTTTCAGATCGCGCAGCAAACCCGAGCCGCCGCACTTAGTGACTTTTCTCGCGGGGCAGCCGAGGTTGATGTCCACGATGTCAAAGCCCAACTGCTCGACCATGCCTGCGGCGTTGGCCATGACCTTGGGATCGGCGCCGAAAAGTTGGCCGGTGATGGGGTGCTCGTCCTGCTCGAAAAAAAGATAGCGGGAGGTGCGCGCGGAATTGCGCGTGATGCACTCGGCGCTGGTGAATTCGGTCATGATCAGACCGCAACCGCCAAGGCCGCGGATCATGCGGCGAAAAACGGTGTCGGTGACCCCGGCCATGGGAGCCAGGACGGTTCCGGGAGCGATGCGGCGGTCGCGAATTTGGAATTGATCGGGGAGCATATTCATTTACAGTAATGTTTCATCCAGGCCCTGCTGCGAGGATTCTACGGCCACGGCAGCGGGAGCGTCAACGACAGGTGGCGCGGACGGCAGCGCTGGTGCAGAAAATGCCGGGAGAGAACGGCCCTGCGCGGCAAGATGCGCGGCGAGGGCGTCAGCGGAACCCTCGAAGAATCCGGCGACGATTTTTTCCACGGCTTTGACGCGCGCTTCGTCGGCGCTCAGATTCGCCCGATAGCGGAAGGCGCGGCCCACTTTGCGGCGCGTGACAATGCCTTTCTGCGCGAGGCGGTCCATGATCGTCATCACCGTGGTGTAGGCGCGCGGGCGGGCGGCGGCCAGCTTGACGTGAATGTCGCGCACGGTGGCTTCGCCCACGGGCCACAGGGCGCTCAGGCATTCCAGTTCGAGTGGCGCGAGATCCAGGATCGAATGACGCGGCCCGGGTGCCCGACTTGTCGCGGCGTGTTCCAATTATTTTTCCCTCACGCGGGCGGGAGAGGCCGGAGCCGAGGCGGCCTTCGCGGAATCCGCGGCGCCCCCCGACAAGAATCGTTTGGAGCGAAGAATTCGGCGCTCCAGAGCGCCGTTGTACGCCGTCCAGTTCCCTTCCCCCAAATCGGAATCCAGCGCGGAGCGGACCGCGGCCATTTTGGAATCCAGATCGTCGAGGTAGTGCAGCAGCAGGGCTTCGCGGAACATCGGAAGCTTTGGCGATCCGAATTCATATTTTCCGTGGTGGGCGATCAGCATGTGCTGCACCAGGGTTTTCAAGGCCAGAGGAAATCCGGGGATGGCGTCGATTTTGTTGGAGACCAGTTCGTATTCGATCAGGATGTGGCCGAGCAGCTGGCCTTCGTCGGTGTAGCCGAGGGAACGGTCGTAGCTGAGTTCCTGCAACTTTCCGACGTCGTGAAGGACGGCGCCGGTCAGGAGCAGATCGGCGTCGGCCTCGGTGTAATGGGTGAGCGCAAGGCGGCAGAGGCCGCAGAGACTGACGACGTGCTCGATCAGGCCGCCGAAGAAAGCATGATGCATGGCCTTGGCGGCGGGGGCGCGCTTCCATTTCGGCACGAGCTCGGGATCAAGTACCACGCTATCCAAAAGTTTTCGCAGCCAGGGGTTGCCAACCGATGCGACAACTTCAAGCAAGGTCGCGTACAACTTTTCGACGTTTTCTTTCGTGTGCGGGAAAAAATCGGCGGGATCGACTTCGCTTTCCTCCGCGACGCGGATCTTGTCGATCATCAACTGCAGCTTGTTGCGGTAACTTTCGACGCGGCCCTGAACTTTTACAAAATCGTCCTGAGCGAAACCCTCAGCGGATTTTTCAAAGCCGTCCCACATGCGGGCTTCGACGCGGCCGGTGGCGTCGCCCAGTTCCAGGCGCAGGTAGGATTTGCCCTCGCGGGTGGCGCGAATTTCCTTTTCACAGACAAGAAAGTGGGAGGTAATGGTCTGGCCATCCTGCAGGTTGGAGACGACGCAGGGTTTCATGATCCGGATTTCTTCGGGATGACGCCTAAAAAGCGGCCGGACTTCTTTTTCGTATCGCGCTTATCGGGCGTCACGGAGACCTCTTCAATGGGCTCGAACTTGGTGGCGGCCGTGTCGGTGTATCCCGGCTTGACTTGCAGGTAGCTGTCCTGGCGCAGAGTCACGAGGTAGGCGCGCAGGGCCGGCTCCATTTTTGATTCATAGAGGCGGTTGCTGATTTCGGGCTCGACTTTGTCGAGCGGCTGCTCGCCGGCGTCGTAGCGCTCGACGACCTGCAGAATTTCAAATCCCGTCTTGGTCTCGATGAGGTCGGTCATCTGGTTGTGCTTGAGGGCAAATACTTTTTCGGCGATGTTGGGATCGAGTTGCGTGCGCGTGAATGCGCCGAGTTCTCCGGACTGCTGCGCGGTGGGGCTGTCGGAGAAATGCTTGGCCATCTCGCCGAAATCGTCGCCTTTGTTCAGAATGCGGTCGCGGAGGTTTTCGGCCTTTTTGCGAAGCGCGGGAATGTCGGCGCCGGGCTTGCCCTCGGTGGAAACGAAAATTTCGCGCAGGACGACGGTTTCCGGGCGGACGAATTCGCTTTTGTGGTCGGCGTAATACTTGGCCACTTCCTCATGGCTGACAATGATGCGCGAACCGACTTCCTTGCGAATGACTTCCTGGGTGAGCAACTGGTCGCGGATCTGGCCCTTGAAATCCTCAAAATCCTGGCCGGCCTTGGTTACTTCCGCTTCCAGGGCTTCCATGCTGGGGAGCTTATATTGCTGGCGGATGGCGTCGAGGCGCTTGACGACCTCGGTGTCGACCGAGATGGAGGCGTCCTTGGCGCGCTGCACGAGCAGGGATTGATCGATCAGGTCGCGAAGCAGGTTCTTGTCCTTGGCGGCGATTTCGGTCTGGATTTGCTCGGGTGTGCAGGAGCGGCATGAGTCGTGGACTTCGCCCTGCATGCTGTCGCGGGCTTTTGCCAGATCCTCGCGGGTGATGACGTCATTATTGACGCGGGCGACGATTTCCTCGACAACGGTGCCCTTGGTTTGCGCGCCCAGCGGCAGGGCCGCGACGAGCAGGGGAAAAACGAGCCATTTAGTGGATTTCATAGGCATCTCTCAATTATGGAGTTTATCGCTTCGTTTCCAGCGGAAGCAACACGTTTCTGACGCTCTCGGCGATGCGGCCCCGCTTCTCGATGCGCATCCAGAGCGTGCCGCTGGGATCGAGTCGCAAGCCTTCGCCGCGGGAGCGGATCAGGCCGACCAATTTTTCGGGAGACACGGGAGTTTCGGGATGAAATTTGATGCCCACTTCGTTGGCTCGGCGGTCGATGTTTGAAACCAGGATGCGTTCGGCCAGGCCTTTCAGCAGGGCGTAGTCCAGCAGATTGCCGGCCGCAGGGGGCGGCGGGCCGAACCGGTCGGCGAGTTCGCGGTGCACTTCTTCCCTTTCGGTTTCATTGGCGATTCCGGCGATGCGTTTGTAGGTGCGCAAACGCAGATTCTCGTTGGCGATATATTCCTGCGGGATGCGAATGTCGAGGCCGAGGTTGATCGTGGCGCGCATTTCGGGCTTGGCTTCCTCGCCTTTGAGGACCGATACGGCGCGCTCCATCATCTGGCAGTACATGTCAAAACCGATGGCGTTGATGTGGCCGTGCTGCTGTCCGCCGAGCAGATTGCCG
Source organism: Terriglobia bacterium (assembly GCA_020073375.1). Taxonomy (GTDB): domain Bacteria; phylum Acidobacteriota; class Terriglobia; order Acidiferrales; family UBA7541; genus Palsa-360. The sequence continues at coordinate 24,495 of JAIQFG010000032.1, forward strand.
GCGCCGCGAAGTTCCAGATCGAGCGCGGCGACGCGGAAACCGGCGCCCAGGGCGCTGAATTCCTTGAGGGCAGCCAGGCGGCGCGCGGCCAGCGGCGTGAGGCTGACGTCTTCCGGCACCATCAGGTAGGCGTAGGCGCGCTGGTTGGAGCGCCCGACGCGGCCGCGGAGTTGATAGAGTTCGGAAAGGCCGAAGCGGTCGGCGCGATTAATTAGGATCGTGTTGGCGCGCGGGATGTCGAGGCCGTTCTCGATGATGGTAGTCGAGATCAGGATGTCGGCTTCGTCCTTCACGAATTTGTACATCACCGACTCGAGCTCTTTTTCGTTCATCTGGCCGTGGCCCACAACGATGCGGGCTTTCGGAACCAGCTTCTGCACCAGATCCGCTAGGGAATAAATCGTTTCCACGCGGTTGTGCACCAGAAAGACCTGGCCCTGGCGGGCCAACTCTTCTTCGATGGCGCGCTTGACAAGCGATTCTGAAAATGGAGCGACGACAGTTTGGATGGCCAGGCGGTCTTTTGGCGGCGTTTCGATCACGCTCATGTCGCGCAGGCCGACCAGCGACATGTTCATGGTGCGCGGAATGGGCGTGGCCGAAAGCGTCAGGACGTCCACGTTGGATTTCAGCTCCTTCAGGCGTTCCTTGTGCGCGACGCCGAAGCGCTGCTCCTCGTCGACAATTAACAGGCCGAGGTCGAGAAATTTGATGTCCTTGGAAAGCAGGCGATGGGTACCGATGACGATGTCCACTTTGCCGGATTCGACTCCGGCGAGGACTTCCTTGATTTCGCGCGGCGAGCGGAAGCGGCTGAGCATGTCGATCTTCACGGGGAAGGCGGCGAATCGGCGGCGAAACGTTTCAAAGTGCTGGAAGGCGAGAACCGTGGTGGGAGCGAGGACAGCAACCTGCTTGGAGTCGGTGACTGCCTTGAACGCGGCGCGCATGGCGACTTCCGTTTTGCCGTAACCCACGTCGCCGCACAGCAGGCGGTCCATGGGCTGGGGGCGCTCCATGTCTCGCTTGACGTCGGCGATGGCGATGGCCTGGTCGGGGGTTTCCTCAAACTCGAAGGCGTCCTCAAATTCGCGCTGGAAGGCGCCGTCGGGAGAGAAGGCGAACCCCTGCCCCGCTTTGCGCTCGGCGTATAGTTTCAGAAGCTTGTCGGCCATATCCTCGACCGACTTTTTTACGCGAGCCTTTCGCGCGGTCCAGGTGGTGCCGCCGAGTTTATCGAGTTGGGGCTTGGCGCCTTCGACGGCCCGGTAGGACTGCACCAGATCGAGGCGCTCGAGGGGAACGTACAGGCGGGCATCGTCGGCGTAGCGCAGGCGCATGAATTCGCCGCGAGCGCCGCCATTTTCAATCTGCTGCAGGCCCTCGAACTGGCCGATGCCGTGGTCGACGTGAACGACGTAGTCTCCGGCCTTGAGTTCAGAAAAATCGCTGAAGAAGCTGGCTGTCTTGGGCCGGCGGCGCGCGGCCGCGCCGGTTTGCATGGACTCGAACAGATCGCCTGCGCCGTAGATGGCCAGGCGGGAGTCCGGAAAAACGACGCCGTCGGGAAAGGGCGCGCGGCAGAGGACGATTGCGGGGACGCTGCCCGCGGAGGATTCCTCGGCGAGGCGCGCGCTGGTGGGATTTTTTTCGATGTCGCCGAGGCGGTACGGAATTTCGTATTCGTGGCAGAGATCGACGTAGCGCTCGAGTTCTCCCAGATTTGACGCGGCTAGCAATATGGTTTCACCGCGAGCGAGGCGGTCGCGCGCCTCGGCCATGAAAGCGGGAACGTTTCCGTGAAAGCGCGTGGTGGCCTGGGTCTGCAGGGTGCGCGTTTCGTACTCTTCGCGCGATACGGCGAGGCGTTCCAGGTCCAGGCGCGCGTGGCTGGAGAGGGCGGATTCCCAATCGTCGGTAAAGAAATACGCGGGCAACCCAGCCGGCTCCTTTTCGGCGGAAATATTTTCGGCGCCTTGGAAACTTTCTTCCGCGGCGGCCAGGTACTGGCGCGAGGCTTCTTCGATAGCTTCGGGCTCGTCCAGAATCACGACGGTGTCTTCGCGCAAATCCAAGAGGGAGTGCGCGCGCGAGCTATTTTGTCCGTCCGGGCCACGTCCATTTCCACCGTGGAAAGCGTATGCCGCGTTTTCCAGCAACGGCGGGAATGTCACATGTTCGATGGGCCGAACGGAGCGCTGCGTGTTGGGATCAAATTCGCGTAGCGATTCCAGGGCGTCTCCGAAGAGTTCGAGGCGCACGGGGCGTTCGGCCTCGGCGGGAAAAACGTCGACGATGCCGCCGCGGACAGTGAACTGGCCGGGCATTTCCACCATGTCGTGCGATTCGTAGCCGACGCTGCGCAAATGGGCGACGAGTTCGTCGAGGGAAATGTTGTCTTCGCGCGCGAGCGATCTGGCTTGCCGCGCATAGGAGGCGGCGTCCGCCAGCCTCATGCGCGCCGAGGCGATCGGCGCGACCACCACGCGCGTCTGACCAGTGGAGTAGCGCCACAGGGTGACCGCTCGCGTTTCCAGGATTTCCGCATGCGGGGCGGCGTCCTGCCATGGCATGGCGTCGACCGCGGGGAGGACGGCCACTTCGGTGGCCTCTTGCCCGGCCAGCGCGCTGTAGAAGAATTGCAAGGCCGCGGCCAGGCTCTCCGCCTGCGCTTCGGTGGCCACCAACACCACCGTGGGACGGCGAAGGTCCGCGATGATTTGCGCGGCGATGAAGGCTTTTGCGGTTTCCGTTAGGCCGGCGAGGCGCTCATGCGGCACACCCTGGCGCAGCGCCGAAACCACGGATTCCAGCGCGGGATGTCGGCTGACCGGGGCCAGCGTTTCCGATACCGAAGGAAGAATCATGCTCAGGGATGAGGCTTCGCCGCGGCATTTTGCGATTTGTCCGCGGTGTTGCGAATTTTTTCGACCAGATTCGTCGTGGAATAACCCCGCGCCAGTGGAATGGAAACGACACGGCCACCGGCGGCTTCCACTTCCTCGCGGCCAGCGACCTGGTCCAGGGCCCAGTCGGCGCCCTTCACCAAGATGTTTGGGAGGACGCGAGAAATGAGCTCGCGCGGAGTTGGTTCGTCGAAGATGGCGACGTAATCGACAGAGGCGAGCGCGGCGAGGACCTCGGCGCGGTCCTGCTCGGGGACGAGCGGGCGGTCCGTGCCTTTGTTGCCGCGGACGCTGCGGTCGCTGTTGACGGCCACGATCAGAAGGTCGCCCAAGCGGCGGGCGTCGGCCAGGCAGCGCACGTGGCCGGGATGCAGCAGATCGAAGCAGCCGTTGGTGAAAACGACGCTGCGGCCGGAGCGCTTTTCGTGCGCGGCGATTTGAACCAGGTCATCCTGCGAGACGATTTTTCCCATGGATAATGGTTTGCAAAGACAGTGCGTGGTGCCATCCGTGCCGCACGCTTTCATCATACTAGCACGCTGCTCGATTTGCATATCACGGTGGGCGGGCAAGAAAGATCGCGCGGTGCTTCAGTAGGACAGGCTTCAAGCCTGTCGGGTTTCGTTTTGGGCAATCTAAAAGCAGACAGGCTGAAGCCTGTCCTACTGGGGGTTAACATCGATTTAACTTGCATTTGTGAGGCGGCTCACAGATGCTGTGCCGGATATCACATACATTTCGCCGCGTTGCGGGCCAATTACGGGCTAGGTGCGAGGGCGCACGCTCGCGGGCCCGAATGCGGAATTGCCGGGCCGCACTCCACGCATGGAAAAAAACCGCCGAGAGGCGCGACACCAGGAGGAAGCGCGATGTGGGAAGCATTTGAACAGACACACTGGGTACAGACGCTCTCGACTACGGGGTGGATGTACGCGAGCGTGTCGGTCATCCATTACTTGACGATGTTCTGGTTCATCGGGTCGGTCGCCGTGGTGGACTTGCGCGTGATGGGCGTCGCGGCGAAGAAAAGAAACCTGGCCGAACTGGCCGCGCAAGTATTTCCCTGGGCCTGGACGGGCATGGCCCTGGCGATCGTTTCCGGTTTTTTGATGTTCGCGACCGACGCGGGAGATTGGGCGCCCGATCCGGTGTTTCATTTCAAATTGCTGATGATCGCGCTCTCGATTGCAGCCACGATTGTTGTGCAGTGGGGCTCGCCGAAGTGGGCGCTGGCCAATGAAGTCCCCGGCTGGGCAAAACTGGTCGCACTCGCGTGTTTATTGTTGTGGATTGCCACGATCGTAAGCGCGTCGGAAATTCCGGCGATGGAAGGCCTGGGTTAATTTCCGTAGCGCGCCACCGCGCACGGAACCGCTCCGACGGCAGACCTCGGAGACGAGAGAGGACACCGCGAAATGTACGCAATCTTGATGAGCTTCGCCAAATGGCTGGAGGGCACTCCGTGGGGAGTCGGGGTCCGCACATCGCTTTGGGCCTACCCATTCACGCAAATGATCCATTTCACGGGCCTGTCCATTTGGATTGGGACCAACTTGGCACTGGATTTGCGGCTGCTCGGCTGGGGCAAGAAGCGCGAAACGGCGGCGGAGCTTGCCGATGATTTATTCGCATGGAACTGGATCGGCTTCTGCATCGTTCTGCTCGGCGGGTTCCTGCTGTTTTCCTCCACGGCGTCCACGTTTCTGGTGAACGTGGCGTTCCGCTGGAAGCTGGGGGTGTTTGTTCCGCTGGCGCTGATCTGGCACATCGTGGTGCAGAACAAGGCGCGGACCTGGGGGCAGACTTCGGAGACGCCGATGATCGCGAAGTTTTCCGGGCTCGCGGAGATTTTGTTGTGGGTCTGCGTGATTACGGCGGCAGTGGAGATTCCGAACCACTAAACACTATTAGACATCATTCCCATTTGCTACCCTTCGGAAGGCTCCGACTTTTCTGTTATAATCCCGGCAAGGTTTCATGCCGCGGGAACGTCCGCCGGCAACCTTGAAGCAGAAATTCCCAGCGCCGGGTTGCGTGCCAGGCTCTGCCCTTTTCATCGAGGCGGTTCGATGCGAGAGATTGCGGTGGTGGGTGGCGGTCCGGCCGGAGCCATGTGCGGGGAAAGACTGGCCCGCGCGGGTTACGATGTCACGATTTATGACGAACATCTGGCCTGGGAGAAGCCCTGCGGCGGCGGCCTGACGCACAAGGCCATTCAGGCGTATCCATTCCTACTGAGCGGTCCTCATCCCAAGAAATTGATCCGAACGGTGGAGCTGATTTCCAGCAAGGGACATCGCGCGCACCTGGATCTGGAACAGCCCATCGTGATCTATGCGCGCACGGTGCTCAACGGGCTGTTATTGGAACGCGCCGAGGCCGCGGGGTGCCGCGTGATCCGCTCGCGTGTGAATCATATCGATGCCGACGGCGCCCGCGCCATCCTGGCAGTGGGCGACGCGCGCGTGGAGGCCGATTTTGTGGTTATCGCGGCGGGGGCTCGCAATTCCCTGCTGCCCAGCACGCGGCCGCTGGCGCGCAGCGATTTGGAGATGACGCTCGGCTATTTCGTTCCCGCGCAGGCCGAGGGGATTCGCGTGAAATTTCTGCGGCGCTTCGAGGGATACCTGTGGTCATTCCCGCGCTGCGATCATCTTTCGGTAGGGATTTGCGGCAGCATGGCGCGGCATACCAGCCAGGAACTGCGCCGGCACCTGCACGCGTTCATGGCCGAGGAAAAAATATCGCGCGACGGAGCGACATTTTATAGCCACGTCCTGCCGTCTCCGCAGCGCCAGACGCTTTCCTCGCGCCGCGTGGTGGGCCGGAATTGGGCGCTGGTGGGCGATGCCGCGGCATGGGTGGATCCTATTACCGGCGAGGGCCTTTACTACGCGTTGCGGTCCGGGGATTTGCTGGCCGAGGCCATGATCGCGGGGAAAGCAGCGGAGTATCCGGCGCGGGTGCGCAAGGCGTTTTCCGCCGATCTGGAATTTGCCACGCGAATCGCGCGGCGATTTTACCGCGGGCGTTTTCTGGGAGGCGCAGTGGCCACGCGCATGATCCAGTTCATCGAACGCAGCCCGACGTTTCGCGCGCTGATGGCCGACGTATTCGGCGGGGCGCAGGATTATTGCAGCCTGAAACGGCGGCTGTGGGCGCAATGCGGCACGACGCTCACCGAGGTGGTCGGCAGCCTGGTGAAAAGCCAGCCCTCGCTGAGCAAGAGCGCGCCCGCGGCGGGCACTGAAAATATTCCATGAGCGCGGGCGAAAGAAAGAAGCATTGAAAGAAGCATAAGAAAAAAGAAGCATTAAAAGAAAGAAGCGTTATAAGAAGGAAGGAAAGAAGCAATAAAAGAAAGCAGGAAGAATTAGAAGTCCTGTAGGGATGGCAGAACGTAGCCCACCGTGGAAACGGTGGGACCTGATAGCACAGCTGGAAGCCCCGTAGGGGCGGCACAATGTTAACCCTGTGCCGCCCCTACGGGGCTTATCATTTTATTGATATAGGTTCCCACCGGTCCCGCGGCGGGCTACGTTATTTCGCCCCTACCGGGGCTGGATATTTTGCAAATGGGATTTTGTAGTTGCTCCGCGCTACATGCGGGATCACATGCGTGCGTTACTTTACAAGGAACCGGGAACGTGAAAAGGAATTAGTATGCGGAACGGCGCGCCACTGCTTTGCGCGGAGGGGGCGGGATGACGGTGGCCATCTTGCGGATCATGGCCAGGACCAGGCGTTTGTCGCCGTCGGAGAGCGTGGTGCTGTATTTTTTGATTTCGGAAAGGAAGCGGATTTCGTCCTCGGAAAGTTCGCCGAGCATTTTCTGGGTGTCGCGGTCGCGCGGGGTTTCCGCGCCGGGGAAAAAATCGGCCAGGGCAATCTCCATGGCCTCGGCGATTTTTGCGAGAGTTTCCAGCGACGGCACGGTATGGCCGTTTTCGACGCGCGAGAGGTAACAGCGCAGCAAGCCGGTTCGCCGCTCGATGTCGCCCTGCGAAAGGCCGCGCTGGCCGCGGTAACTGCGGATCACTTCCCCGATATTAACTTTCGGTTTTTCTTTTGGCATGGGCTCCACACCTTCCAGACCCGCGGGTATATTACGCAGCCAAGCACGGACGCGCAAGACTTTATTTGTTTCGCGCAAAACTTTCCAGTTTCGGGCGGCGGGCGGACCGAGTTTATCGTTCGTTAATAAGGGATGCGGGCTACAAAAAGGTAACGGCGGAGGGAGAATCGGCTGGGCGAAATGGGCCGCCCGACCGGGCCGTTTCCGGGGACCCGGTTCCGACAGGAATCGCGGCCACGTTCAGGTGGAGACTTCGCCAGCGAGGACGTACCCGCCTGAAGGCGGGCGCAACATATACTCGCGGTTCGGCCCCCTTGCCTGTTCATCGAGGGCCTGAGCCCGCAGTTGTGCGGGTCGCAGGTGTCAGTATCGTTGGCTGAAAAGGGTTTGGGGGCTAGACCTGATTAACGGGCAGGTTAACCCGAAATTCGGCGCCGCCATCGGGCAGATTGGCAGCCTCGATCGTGCCGCCGTAGGTTTCCACTACTGCTTTGCAAATAGCGAGGCCTAATCCGAAACCGGCGGCCGTGCGAGCGGGCGAGGAATCGCCCCGGCGAAAGCGCTCAAAAATGTGGGGCAAATCCGCCGGAGCGATTCCCGGCCCGGAATCCTGAACGCAGACCAGGGTCCTGCCGGCAGCGACTCCATGCAAACCGATAGTCACAGTTGAACCCGGCGGACTGTTTTGCACGGCATTTTCCAGCAGGTTGATCCATATCAACTCGAGGTCTTCGGGATCGGCGGGCAATGAGACAGTGGAGGGAGCCTCCAGGGTCAGGACCACGCCGCGAGCTTCGGCCATTGCGTCAATGCGCGAAATGGCGGCCTCGCAGGTCGAGGCCAGGTCCACGGGAATCCTCTTCGGGCGCGCGCCATTGCCTGCGGACTGCTCGATACGCGCCAGGCGCAACATGCGCCCCAGAAGATTTTCCAGGCGGGCGCAATCCTCAAGCGCGTTCTCAAGCCCGATTTCATATTCGCGCTGCGTGCGCGGGCGCTGCAAAAGCACCTGCAGCGCGGATTTGACGATGGCCACCGACGTTTTCAGTTCGTGCGCGGCATCGCTGGTAAAATCCCGCTGCTGCCGGAAGGCTGTCTCCGCGCGCCCGAGCGCCGCCTCAACCGATTCAGCCAGCGGCAAGAGCTCCATTGGCAACTCGGAGCCGAGTGAACTTTTGAAACGCAAATTCCCTGCGGAAATTTCGGCGGCCCGGCCCGCCAAATCGCTCAGGGGTTCAAGGCTTCGGCGAACGGTCCGCGCCACAAAAACGTTCGCCATAATGAGTGCCACGATGGCCGCTGCGCCCCCATACATGGCCGCTTGGGGGCCGCCATACAAGAAGGCGACCGTGACGATCCCCGCTGCAAGCACTATTTGAGCGGCAAGCGCGGCCACAATTATCCGGCGTGCGATCGAGTAGGATTTCCCGCTCTCGGCAGTGGCTTGCAATTCGGGGGGAGGATTTTTCCGCGGCGCGGATTCCGGTCCCGGAGATTGCCGGGCGGCACGCTGGGTTTCGGTTTCGCTGAGACCCAGGCTCATCGGGCTGCCCTGGCCTCCTCAACTGAGGCTCCCGGCCGAAGGACATATCCATGGCCGCGCACGGTGTGGATCAATTTCACCGCGTTGGAATCGTCGATCTTGCGGCGTAAACCGGAAATGTAAACTTCGATGACGTTGCTGAATTTTTCCCAGTTGTAGTCGTACAGGTGTTCGAGAAGTTCGGTCTTGGAGACCACCGCGCGGGGGCGGTGCGCCAGATATTCCAAGACGCGGTACTCCATGGGAGCCAAGGCGATTTCCTGGTGGCCGCGGCGCACGATCCGTTCCACCGTGTCCATTTCCAGATCGGCCAGGGAAATGACCGGCGCGCGCTGGCCGGTGCCGCGGCGGATCAAGGCCTTGGCGCGCGCCAGTAATTCGCCCAGGTCAAACGGCTTGGCCACGTAGTCGTCCGCTCCGGCATTGAGAAGGCGGATCACCGATTGTTTTTCTTCATGCGCGGTAAGAACCAGCACGGGAGTGGCATGGCCGCCTTGCCGGTAGCGAACCAGCAAGGTATGGCCGTCCAATTTGGGAAGATTGAGATCCAGCAAAATCAAATCGTAGGCGCTGGATTCGGCAAGATAGAATCCCTGTGCGCCGTCCACGGCCACGTCCACCGCATATCCTGCGCTTTCGCGAAACGACCGGGCGATATTTTCCGCCAAACGGCGCTCGTCCTCCACCAGTAACACCCGCATAAACCGCCCTCCCCCGCATCCCCACTCCGCTTGCGACGCAGGCCACCCTTTGAGTAGGCGTTTTTTTACTAAACTTTTACAAGATTGTACACCCGATCGGGAATTTCCGTATGGGTCTTGTGGTGGGTATTGCTCCTTTCGGCGCGGCCGGCCTTGGTTGGGCCTTGTAGCAAAGGCACCCTTGCCTGTGCGGGTTTGGGAGCCAAGGGTAAATAGCCTGGTTAATTTCAATTTGAAAAAAACACACATGCACCCCCCGCAGGGGATCGGGATAATGAGTGCATGTGCTACCTGGAGAGGCGAGCCTCGCGGCGGTTTCCCGCTTCGCGGTAGCGGCGACGCTCGTCCCGCGATTTCACGGTTAACGGTGGGACGGGGGATGGGTTGCCCAAATTGTCGAGCGCAACAAACGTGAGAAATGCGGTGGTGGTGTGCTTGCGGACTCCGGCCAGGGAATCCTCCGAAAAAACTTCGACGCCTACTTCGACGGAAGTGTGAAATGCGCGGTTCACCTGGGCTTCGAGGACGATGAGATCCCCCACGCGCACGGGATTCAAAAAATCCAGATGATCCACCGATGCGGTGACCACCTGGCGGTGGCAATGACGGTGCGCGGCGATGGCTCCGGCGATGTCGATCAGGTGCATGACGCGTCCGCCGAGAATGTTGCCGAGCAGGTTGGCGTCCTGCGGAAGGACTAGTTCGGTCATTTCCGTACGCGAGGCGCTGACGGGACGGCCCTTCGAGGAGTCGCTTTCGGCGCGTTTGGTGCGAGCGGCGGATGGTTTCATGAAGGGTCGGGCTCCCGGTCGAGTTTGGCGTTCGGCGCCATGGCGAATATACTATGCGCTCGACCATGACCCAACCACAGAAGAAAACACGCCGCCAGATGCTGGAAGAATTCTTGGCCGCAAAGCCCAACGACTCGTTCGCGCGATATGGACTGGCCATGGAATGCGCCAACTCGGGAGATGCGGCCGCCGCCGACGAACAATTTCGGGCATTGCTGGGGACGCATCCCGATTACGTGGCCGGATACTTCCAGTACGGGCAATTTTTGGCGCGGACGGGGCGCACGGCGGAAGCGCGCGCTGCGTTGAATACGGGAATCGCCGCCGCGCAGCGCACCGGCGACGCTCATGCATTGTCCGAGATGCAGACGGCGCTTGCGGAATTGGGCTGAGGATACGTTTCACGTTGACCAATAATTTTTTGTCCCTTGACGGCAGAGTCTCTTGTTGTTGTCAATCCGAGTCCCGGAAGGGACTGGGATGGACTCCGCGAGGATTCTCTCCAGAGAATGAAGTCAAAGAGAGATTCCTCGGCGAAAGGCATGCCTCAGAATGACAACTTATTAGGTTTCTTGGAAAACTATTAAGCCGGAGCGGCGGCGGCTGTGAGGTTGCGCGGTGCGCGAATGAATGCTCGTGTGGCGAATTTCGATTTATAATTCGGCATGGCGATTCGAGCGTTGCGACGATTGGGATGCCTGGGCGGGCTGGTGTTCGGCGTTGTTGTGGTGCTTCTGGTGACCGCGGTTCTGGCGCCCTGGTCGTTTCATATTGGCGGGCGGTGGACCCTGGCATCGTGGCAAGGGGTTGGGACGCTGCGAACCGAAGCGGGCGACGCGTATCCGGTGTACATCTATTTTTATCCGAACTTCAGAAGCATGTCGCGTCTGCGGTTGAATGGGCAGAGGCCGACCAGCGGATTGCGCGGGAACGGCTGGTTGTGTTCGGCGCAGGGGGTAACGCAGAGGCTGGACCTCAGCGGCACGATTTACGGCACCTATCTGAATACTGACGGCAACCAGATGGGGATGCGTCTTCTGGACGCCAGGCACTATTTCCGAATCAATGCGCAACAGCGGCGGTACTTCGATCTTTACGGCAGGTGGCACGGGGCGGAACTGGCGATGGAGGATGACGGGGGGTGGGAGAGAGGATTTCATCCGGATCCGCACAATCCGAAGGAACGGGCGAAGGTGACGTTCAGCTGGGGAAGCTACGGGGATTTTAAGAAAATGTGCGATGCGGCTGCGATACCGGAGAGCGCGCGGATTGCGGCGCCGCGGGATTGAAATCAGACCAAAAACGCCAGACTTCAAAAACCGAAGACTGGGGCACCCGCAAATTCCCATAGTGCGTCTTGGTAAAGGCGGCATGAACTTTATTTCTTTGCGCGGCGCAAATGAGCTCTGTCTTTTTCATTTTCCTCGCAGGAATAAGACATAATCTGAGTGTTTTGGCGCGTGATAGGCAATGTTATGGACCAGGGTTCCGTGTAAAACTTCGGATCATCGAACGTTACAGTCCACTTGATGTCATCGTTGCCAGTCTTCTGGAACTTTTCGACCAAATGTAACTGGTCGCTGTGCTCATGGCCGGCCGTATCAAGCCAAGTCCGATCATTGAGCCCGATGGTATCCACAACCAATGTGTCACCTTCCCACTTGCCAATGGAATCCCCAAACCATGTTGGATCCACGTCTTTGGGATGACTACGCCCATCCGTATTAACGATACGAAACGTGCGCTGGTTCTCAAAAAGGATGGCTAACACGGAAGGAGTTTGAACGATTTGAAAAGGCATGATGCCCGCCTGAATCCCTCTCGCAGGACCAATCGGCAAACACTGAGTCAAGGGATCATCTATTTCGTCCTCTTTCTTGAATCGCTCAGCTGCGTAGGGAGTAAACGGCGGTTGATGCCCCAAAGCTTTCGAGATGTCGGGTGTGAACGGCGCCGACCATACCCCGTTTAGGTCCGGAGGAGTCGCCGGCTGAGGACCGCTTGCAGGAGCGTGGCCAGTACAAGCAACCAGAAAAGGTAAAACGAGATACACAGGTATTTCGGAAATATAGAAAATAAATAAGGCGCGGAAACGATTCCTCATTCTTGCCCTTCGTTCCAGTTTCGGACGACAACTTCGTGCTCGGGCGTCGAAAACAAGTGGAGCGAATTACCGGTGTAAACCGGGGTCCCAGCCCGCGTTTCCTCAGAGCAATCGTGGCAAAGCTTCAAATTGCACTCCCTTCACTTCTTGCTGTTATTGGTTCCCGACCCGTAGCCGCCCGAGGATCCCAACTTTGGGCCAGCCGAGACTTCCCGGCCATCGGGGAAAGTAACCGAAGTGCAAGAAGCGAGATTTGTACCGTCTTTTGCGCGGAAACCCTTAACCGTGACTGTATCTCCTGGTTTCACTGTGTCTTTTCGCCAGCCTTGCCGGTAAAGTACGTTCGGAGGGCCTCCCTCGAACGACCAGTTCGTCACTTTCCCGTCCTTGCTTTTCACGTCCACATAAAAGTAGATGTGTGGATTCATAAACTCCATCTTGGTGACTACACCGGCGAGGGTGATAGGTTTATTCTGATCGAACTCCACCGCGAATCCGTGGTGTGCCATAACGGGTGTCACGGGTGACAATAAGACGAAGAGAAGTCCACAAGCAATGAAGGAAATAATTCTCATAATCACATCTCCACCGATCGGCGGCGACTTGGCCTGATTCTGTAGGCGGAAATCTTAACTTGGCGACTGACCCATAACGTACACCCAGCCCCATCACGACGCAAGGCTCCGACCCGATTCTTGAGTAATGAGCTATTCCGATGGCCGCGGAAAAATCTCAATGCCAAACACTGACGGCCTTCCCACTCAGTCCATAATTACTTTCCGTTCTCTGGTCTCGCTCAGCACCGAAATCCGATTCGCTCCGCAACTCACCTATCCCAAATGCCAAATCTTTCCATGAGAAGCGTGGTTAGTGTCAAGCCAGTCTCGCAGTTGTCTTTGGTTGTCGAGTGGTCTTCCAAGAAACTCACACGCCTCTGCCGCTATCCTTCCATCCGCACTCTTTGCTGAGCGAGTGCTCGCTCGGCGCAAGTTGGGGTTCTCGTTTCAGCAGGCGCTGCCAGCTGATAATCGACCGAGGGTTTTCAGCTTGCGCAGAAAATTTGGGGCGTGACTTGGCCGCAGTCATCCGGACTCACCGGTTGCTGGAATCGGCGAGTAGGGAGAAATGAGCGGATAGCAAGTGGCGTTTCGCCAAATCGTAAACAGGGGCAGGAATGGCGCTGTACCGGGACGGCGGAACAGTTGCTCCGAATCTGCCCCAGAGACCAGTAGTAGCCAGCGATCGGGTTCTGTACCCTTCCACAATCAAACAAGCAGCAATTTGAAACGCCCGACGCCACTGATGCGGGCGTTGTGTGCAGGCCATAGGGTGAGATGTAACACGGGAGGGGTCGTGAAGCGTTTCGCACTGGTGATGCTGGCGGCGGTGGTATTGCTGGGCGGATGCGCCCAGGCAATTCTGCCCGGCGGCCCTGGATCAGGGGGCGGGCCGGGGCTGACGGCGTTGACCGTGTCACCATCGGGCACGGCGATCCCCGGAGTGGGGCGGCAACAGTTTACGGCGAAGACCGGAGACGGGTCGAAACCTGCGGTGAACTGGTCAGTGAACGGGGTTGCGGGCGGGAGCGCGGCGCTCGGGACGATTGACGCCAACGGAATGTATACGGCGCCGGAATTTCCTCCGGCGCCCAATTCCATCACGATCAGCGCGGTGGAAACTTCGGACACGCGAAAACTAGGCAATGCCGGCGCGACGCTCGACAATCCCGTACCGCAACTGACAACCGTGGCGCCGATGAGCATTACGCCGGGGTCGTTCATGATCACGGTGGATGGCGCGCATTTCGCGCAGGGCGCGGTGGTGTACATGGGAACGACGGCGCTGATGACGGCGTATGTTTCGTCGACCGAGCTGACGGCGGGAGGAACGACGACGGCCGCGCAGGCGGGGACGCAGACGATTACGGTGCATAACCCGGACCCAGGGGCGAGCGTTTCGGCGGGCGTGAACATCGTGGTGAAGGGCGGAGTGGCCGTGGTGGTGGCACCGGCGACGGCAATGGTGCGCACGGGAAATCAGCAGGCGTTCACGGCGACGGTGACCGGGGCGCTGGACCCGACCGTTACGTGGACGGTGAATGGAGTGGCCGGAGGAAATTCGACGGTCGGGATTGTTTCGGCGACCGGGGCATACACGGCGCCGCTGGTTTTGCCGACGCCGAACACGGTGACGGTGACGGCGACGAGCGTGGAGGATCCGACGCGGTCCGGAAGCGCGGTGGTAACGCTGCAGAATGCGATACCGGTGATTACCAGCGTGGCGCCGACGACGTACACCGCGAACATGGTGTTTTTGATGACGGTAAATGGAACCGGGTTCACGCCAGGGTCCATCGTGAAACTCGGGGCGATTTCGCTGAGCACGACGTTTGTCGCTCCGACGCAACTGGTGGCGGTGGGGCAACCCACGCTGGCGCAAGTGGGGACGGTACCGGTGACGGTGGTGAATCCCGATCCGGGCGGATCGACTTCGGCGCCGTTCAACGTACAGGTGGTCGGGCCGAACTCGAATATCACGGTGGTGATTTCACCGAAGACGGCCACGCTTGGTGCGGGAAACGTGCAGCAATTCCAGGCGACGGTGACAGGATCGATCGATTTGAGCGTGACGTGGTCGGTAAACGGAGTGAGCTTCGGAAACTCGACGGTGGGCCGGATGGACGGCTCGGGAAATTACACCGCGCCGGACAATATCGTGGGGCTGGGAAGCGTGACGGTGACGGCGACGAGCAACGCGAATCCGGCGAAATCGGATAGCGCGGTGGTGACGCTGATCAATCCGGTGCCGACGCTGACGTCGGTCACGCCCTCGACGCTGGGGCTCGGATCGTTCCAAGTGACACTGAACGGGACGGGGTTTGTGAGCACGTCGACGGCGACGTTTGGCGGGCAGCCGATGCAGGTGACGTACGTGACGCCGACGATGCTGACGGCGATCGGGACGGCGACGAGCGCGCAGGTGGGCACGGTCACAGTGAAGGTGACCAACCCCGCGCCGGGCGGAGGAACCTCGAACGGAGTGGACGTGACGGTGACGACATCGGGGACACCGGTGACTCCGGCGGCGGCGGTGCGATTCCTAGAAGAGTCTTCGTTCGGGCCGGACATGGAAAACCTGAACCAGGTGCAGGAGACCGGGTTTGACCGGTACCTGCAGAACCAGTTCGGTTCGGCGATTACGCCGTATCCGGACCCGCGGCCGAACGACAGCATCAACGACGTGCAGCGGACGTTCTTCCTGAATTCGATTGCGGGCGGGGACCAGTTGCGGCTGCGCACGGCGCTGGCGCTGAACGAATTCTGGGTGGTGAGCGGGCAAACCGTGAACGATCCGCTGGGGTACACGAATTACCTGCGGACGCTGAGCAAGGATGCGCTGGGAAATTACTTGAGCGTGATGACAGACGTGACGCTGACACCGGCGATGGGAAATTTCCTGAACATGGTGAACAACGACGCGCCTCCTGCGGGCGAGCACGCGAACGAAAATTACGCGCGGGAAATCATGCAGTTGTTCTGCCTGGGATTGAACCAGTTGAATCCGGACGGAACGCCGGTGCTGGACAGCAGCGGGAATCCGGTGCCGACGTACACGCAGAACGACGTGATGGACTTGGGGCGCGCATTTACAGGATGGACGTATCCTCCGACGCCCGGGAAGCCGGCGCAGAGCCACAATCCGCAATTCTACGGCGGGCCAATGGTGGCGGTGGAATCGCTGCACGATACCGGACCGAAAACGATTCTGGGGCAATCGATCCCGGCGGGTCAGAGCGCGGCGCAGGATCTGGCGTCGGCCCTGGGAATCATTTTCAATCATCCGAACGTGGGGCCGTTCGTGGCGAAGCAAATGATCGAGCACCTGGTGACGAGCAACCCGAGCCCGCAGTACGTGCAGCGGGTGGCGACGGCGTTCGACACCGGGAGGTTCAACGCGTACGGGTCTGGAAATCGCGGAGACATGCAGGCAACGATCGCGGCGATCGTGCTGGACGCGGAAGCGCGGCAGGGCGACAACCCGGCGACGGTGTCGGTGACGGACGGCAAGCTGCGCGAGCCGGTGGTGATGATCGCAAGCCTGGCGCGGGCGTTCCACGCAAAGACCGACGCGAGCGGCCTGGCGAACTGGAGCGCGAACATGTCGCAGGACGTTTTCAATCCGGCGACAGTGTTCAACTTCTTCCCGCCGGTGAATCCGATCGCGGGGACGACATTGAACGGGCCGGAGTTTTTCATCTTCGATACGAACACGAGCCTCGCGCGGATGAATTTTATTAATCAAGTGGTGTACGGGTCGATCGGAGGGAACACGAGGCTGGATTTCAGTGCAGTGATCAATGCCGGGACTCCGGACCAGATGGTGGCGTGGCTGGACACGCTGTTCCTGCACGGGAGCACGCCGACGCAGATGAAGTCGACGATTCTGACGGCGGTGGGCGCGCTCGATCCCGCGGACAAGGCGGGGCAGGCGCAAGCGGCAATCTATCTGTACATTTCGTCGTCCATGTACCAGGCGCAACACTAAGGAGCAATGGATGAAAGGTCACACACGGAGAGACTTGTTGCGATTGGCGTGCTGCTCGGCGGCAGGCGCGAGCCTGGTGAGCGGACTGAGCAAATTCGGACTGGTGAGCGCGCTGGCGCAGGGCGCGACGGATTACAAGGCGCTGGTGTGCATCTTCATGTTCGGCGGAAACGACAGCAACAACATGCTGGTGCCGACCGACTCGCGGTACACGCAGTATCTGCAGACGCGCAGCGTGCTGGCGCTGCCGCAGGCGGAGCTGCTGCCGCTGCAAATCAACGGGCAATCGACTTACGGGATGCACCCGAACATCGCGGAGCTGCAGGGATTTTTCAACAATCAAAAATCGCTGGCGGTTCTGGCGAACGTGGGGACGCTGGTGCAGCCAACGACGCAAGCGGCGTACCGCGCGTTCAGGAATCTGCCGGAAAATCTTTTTTCGCATTCCGACCAGCAGAACCAGTGGCAGAGCGCGCAACTATCCGGGATACCGGTGTCGGGCTGGGCGGGCAAGGTCGCGGACAACGTGCAGACGTTCAATGCGTCGGCGATGTTTCCGCCTATTCTGTCGATTTCCGGAAATCCGGTGTTCTGCACGGGGATCAGCACGAGGCCATTCTCGATGGACCCGGGACGGCCGCCCGGGCTGGAGGGATTCGATTCGTCGGCGGCATCGCAGGCGCGGTATACGGCGACGCAGCAACTGCTGACGTTCGACAGCGGGTTGTCGATGGTGCAGGCGGCGAATTCGGTGACGGGGCACGCGGTGCAGTTCGCGACGGTTCTGTCGGATGCGCTGAAGAACATCAGCCCACTGCAGACGGTATTTCCGGGCGATTACCTGGGACAACAGTTGAAGCAAGTGGCGCAGGTGATTGCCGCGCAAAGCGCGCTGGGAGTAAAACGGCAGATTTTCTTCTGCTCGATCGGCGGATTCGACACGCATGCGGACCAATTGCCGCAGCAGGTGCAACTGCTCTCGTCGGTGAGCAAGGGGATGTCATCGTTTTATCAGGCCACGCAGGAACTGGGAGTGGCCAATAACGTGACTTCGTTCACGCTTTCTGAGTTCAGCCGGACCATGGAGCCGGGGTCGAACGGCGGGTCGGACCACGCCTGGGGTAGCCACCAATTTATTCTGGGAGGCGCGGTGAAGGGCAACGCGATTTATGGAACGTTCCCGACACTGGCGCTGGGCGGGCCGGACGACGCCGACCAGAACGGCCGGTGGATTCCAACGACGGCGCTGGATCAGTACGCGGCGACGCTGGCGACGTGGTTTGGAGTGAGCACGGCGAATCTGGGGTCCATTTTCCCGAACCTGGCGAATTTTCCGGCGAGCAATTTGGGGTTCATGGGCTAGAAGCCATCGCACAAATGGTCAGCACTTAAGCTCGATGGCCCGCCAGGGGCTAAAGCCCTTATTCCTCGGGAGTCTGGATGTCGCGGCTGAAGCCGCGACCCACAAGGATTCGCGACCCACAAAGATTATCTATTGGACGGTTTCAAGGCGCGGAAGAATTTAGCGGGGAGAAACTGGAGCGGCTGCACAACACGACGAGGCTCGATACCTATGAGAACGACGACCAAAATTTGGATGCTGCTGGCCGTGCTGGGAATGGCGTCGCAGGCGCGGGCGCAGGGGCCCGTGATTGCGGGTGTCGCGCCGGTGATTGAGGATGGCGTTGGGTACACGTACATGAGGTCGACGGTGCCCTCGCAGGGCAACGTTTCGATCATGGGGGTTTTGGTGTCGGGAAGCGCGGACTTGAATTCTCACTTTGGAGCGAAACTGGAAGTGGGATATTCGCGATCGCGCGATGCGTTTCAGACGGGGCGCATCGCGGACTTGCTGACGTACATGGGCGGGCCGGTTTTTTATGCGGTGAGGCGGCCGAATTTTTCGATCCATGTGCAGGCGCTGGTGGGCGGGGCGAGAGAGACCGGAGTGAATTTCGAGAGCGACGGAACGCTGGTGCGCGGATACGTGAATCATCTGGCGTGGGCGGGAGGCGTGGGATTTCAATACCGGATCTCGCCGGCATTGTCGCTGCGGCCGGAAGTAGAGTATTTGCGGACGTCTTATTTCGATTCCAGCGTGGCGATCAAGGGGCAGGTTAATTTGAGGACTTCGATGAGCTTGATGTATACGTTTGGAAGGCGGGAATAGGGGCGCGAGGCGGCCAAAAGGTAGTTCCGGAGAAGCACAGCTATCAGGAGGCGGCGTTCCCACGAGGGGGCAGTCCACTTAGCCTCCGAAATTCATGTTGTTGCTCATCGGTCAAGAATCTCTTTCCAATCATGAAAATCGTTCCCTGTGAACAAAGCATGAAAACTTTCTCGTTTTCGGCTTTCACCCGGACACCGGGCCATTGAACATGCCAGCTATATAAGTCCCCTGCTACATCAAAACCCTCCTCATTCGCATCCAGTTTAAATTTCTTTCCAGGTAAACCCGATTTGGGGTAAGCGCGGCGGTAAAACAATGCGGGGAAGAACCTCGCGATGCCGCAATAGATCAACCAAGCTCCAATTGCTGCGAGCAAGAATTGCGCTGTGTCCAGGAATTTTTCATTCCAGGCAACAACGATGAGCCCTAGTCCAACAACAATCCATGCGACCGCGCCTTCAATTCGCTTTCGACCACTGGTAAGTTCGTAATAGAGGGCCTGGCATTGGACGTACTCTTCGGTTGTGATCTCATATTCAAAATGCATCAGACATCCTTAGTTAACGATTATTTGCAAAGATTATTCCGGTTAATCCGGGATGACGATACTTGCGTATGTTTGCAGGGTCAAGAGAAACACTAAATTCTAATAAAGCGGTGACGGCTCAACCGGCCAAACGAACACTTGCTTCTACGAATCCTTTCTGCAAAGTAGTGTTCATGATGCAAGGGAGACGAGTGAGGCTTTGCGCGGCGCAGGGGATGGGCATTTGGGCTGGATTGCGGGCGCGGGACTGAATTGTGCGAGACGGGGTGGGGGAAGTGGGCTTATGATGTCGCGCGGGTTCAAAATTGCGCGGAGAGCGCTCAGCTAGCATGCTGGATGTGCGGCATGCGGGAAGAGAAACTAGGATGAGGAAATCGATGAAGGTTGCGGCACTGGCATTGGCGGTCGTGGCGGTTTCCAGTTTGGCGGTGCTGGTGTCGGCTCGGGCGGCGCAGCAACCGGCGGTGTCGCGAAAGATCCTGCTGAAGCAGGATTCGCCCATCCCGGGATTTGAGGAGGATTTGGCCATAGTGGAAATTCAGCCGGGTGGGCGGGAAGGACGGCACACGCATCCGGGCTCGGCCATTGTCTACGTGCAAGAGGGGGCTCTCACGTTGTACATCGAGGGAAAACCAACTGTCACGTACAAGCCTGGGGAGAGTGCGTACATCGATGCCGACAAGGTTCATGAGGGGAGCAACACCGGGACTACGACCGTCAAGGTGCTGGCGACGTTTCTGGTGAAGAAGGGCTTGCCGATGACGACGCAGGTGCAGTAGGGGGCGAGGGGTTGAGTTCCGATTGATGGGGGATGGAGTCCGCTTCCCTTTTCCTGAATTTGTTCGATGGAACCCGGAGACAGTGTTGGCAGCGGGCTTTGGGGTGTGCGTGAGATCCGCGATTCCACGGCGCCAGCGGCTGAAGCCGGATTGATTTTGCTCCCGTTATGTCGTGGCTGAAGCCACGACCCACAATAAATTCTGAGCTCTCAAACAGACGCTTTGGCCCCCGGAGCTTCAGGGGCTAAAGCCCCTTGTTCGACGATATTCTTTGTCGGGGCTGAAGCCACGACCTCCGAAATCTGGCTGTTCCTCAAATTGGGACACTACTTGTGCGCGTGGCGGCTTTACGCGGTGTGCCGGGTCCGATAGAATGCGGTGCCTTCGATGTTTCGCTTTGTGAC
>JAIQFG010000033.1 GCA_020073375.1 Terriglobia bacterium
GGGATTTCATCGGGCCATCTCCTGTTTCGCGCGGCCGATGGCGCGCAACATGCGCGTGTGCGTAAAGCAACGGCAAAGGACGCGGGACATCGCTTCCTGAATCTGTTTTTCGTTTGCTTTGGGATTCTTGTCGAGGAAGGCTTTGGCGGTGAGAATCACGCCGTTCAGGCAAAATCCGCATTGCGCGGCCTGCTCCTCGATGAACGCTTTCTGGATGGCGTGCGGTTTTTCGACGGTGCCCAGGCCTTCGAGGGTGGTGATTTCCACGCCCTGCACGGTTTCCACCGGAGTTATGCAGGAGCGGACCGCCTGGCCGCGGACGATCACGGTGCAGGCGCCGCACTGGCCGAGGCCGCAGCCGAATTTGGGGCCGCGCAATTGCAGGTCGTCGCTCAGGGCGTATAGGAGTGGCGTGGTGGGGTCGAGATCCAGGGTGTGAGTGCTGCCGTTGACTTTCAAAGTAATGGCGCTCATATGTCAGAGGTTATTGCGAACAGGGCAATTCGTCAAGGACGGCTATGCCCTTCGCGGCACGCTCGCGCGGGCGGAAAATACCGGAGAAGCATGGCTGCCGTGAAACGAAAATCCGGGCTTCCGGCGTGTTGCAAATCAGGATACGATTCTTTTGCGCTGGAGCGGAAACCGCCGCGGGGCTCACCATGAAACTCGACAAGATTTATACGCGCACCGGGGACGAGGGACAAACTTCGCTGGGGGACGGCTCGCGCCTGCCCAAGTTTCACCTTCGCGTGGCGGCGTACGGCGAGGTAGACGAGGCCAATTCCGCGATTGGCGTGGCGCGCCTGCACGTGAGCGAGTCGGCGGTTCAACAGGTTTTGAATCGGATCCAGAACGACCTGTTCGACGCGGGGGCCGATTTGTGCGTGCCGGAGCGGCAAGGCACGGGCGCCGGGGCGCTGCGCATCAGCGAAGAGCAAGTTACGTGGCTGGAGAACACGATCGATTTGTACAACGCCGATCTAGCGCCGCTCGACAGTTTTGTGCTGCCCGGAGGGAGCGCGGCATCGGCATATTTGCATCTGGCGCGGACGGTGACGCGGAGGGCAGAGCGGGAGATCGTGCGACTGGCCGCCGAAGGCGCGGTGAATCCGGCCGTGATCCAGTATGTGAACCGGCTGTCGGACCTCTTGTTTGTGCTGGCGCGGTATTTGAATGACAGAGGCAAGCTGGACGTGCGCTGGAAGCCGGGACTGCACCGGTAAAGAAGCCAGTAGCACAGGCACTCCTGCCTGTGTGATTTTTGTGGACCTCACCTGCACCGCCCGTCTTGCCACAACTGCGAAAACCACACAGCCAAGAGTGGCTGTGCTACTAAGACAGTAACGCACTGCACTTCGGTACAGTTTTTCATTGAGGACACGTGTCTTTAAGCTTTCGTATGGCGTGGATGCTCCGGTGGTAGCTTGGAGGAACGGGGGTCAGGAGTGGAATGGCTGAACCCTCTCTTGCGGCGAGCCGCAATTACAGCCGTCAGTTGGAGGAAATTGGTGCATTTCTGGGGACCTGAAGCAAGCAATGGCGCCGGCCGTGGCCGGGTGCGTCTGCTGGTTGCCGTGCTCGCAATTTGGGCGGGAATTCTATTAGTCTCCAGCAATGCGCGGGCGCAAATTTCGCCGGGGCCTCTTTCCCGGGCGCATGAATCGCTGAATGGGGCGACGCAGTGCACCTCCTGCCACCAGTTTGGAACTAGCACGCCGACGTTCAAGTGCCTGGACTGCCACAAGGAAATTGCTGGGGCTTTGTCCTCAAAAATCGGATACCACGCGCAACTGGGGATGCAGAATCCGAACGGCAGGGATTGCGTGCGTTGCCACCTGGAACACAACGGCGCGAATTTTGCGCTGATTCATTGGGACCCGCCGCAGAAGCAATTCGATCACAAACTGACCGGGTATCCGCTGGTGGATAAGCACGCCGGGTTGGCCTGCGAGAAGTGCCACATGCCGGCGCACATGGTTCCGGCGGTGCGCGCGCTGATCAAGGATAAGGATCTGAATCGGTCGTTCTTCGGTCTTTCGAAAGATTGCGCGAGCTGCCACCAGGACCCGCACAAGGGGCAGCTCGGGCCGGACTGCACCAGTTGCCACAATACCGTGGACTGGAAACAGGCGAACCAGTTCGACCATTCCAAGACGCGCTATCCGCTGACCGGGCTGCACGCGAAAGTGGCCTGCGAAAAGTGCCACTTCCCTTCCGGTCCGGAAAAGACCGTAAAGTATCGAGGGCTGAAGTTTGAATCCTGCACGGACTGCCACACCGACCCGCACAAGGGCGCGTTCAAAGGAACATGCGATTCTTGCCACACAACCAGCGGGTGGAAGATCATCAACAGCAGCAAGCTGTCCTCGCAATTTGACCATTCCAAAACGAAGTATCCGCTCCTGGGCATGCACGCGAAGGTGAGCTGCACGGATTGCCACGCCAAGGGAGATTTCAAGAAGCCGCTGGAATTCGGGACGTGCGCTGCGTGCCATACGCCAGATCCTCACAAGGGGCAATTCCAGGCGCGGGCCAGCAAGGGCGAATGCGCGGAATGCCACAAGGTGGACGGCTGGAAGCCATCGCAATTTGGAGTGAAGGAACATGCCACCTCGAAATACGCGCTGGAAGGAAAACACGCGGCGGTGGCTTGCGAGAAGTGCCACACGCCGGCGGGCAAAGATACAATTTACAAAGTGAAATTCGCGGCGTGCCTGGATTGCCATAAAGATGAGCATGACAAGCAGTTCGCGGCCGCGCCGTATCAGAACCGCTGCGAGGACTGCCACACGGTGAAGGATTTCCACCGGTCGACGTTCACGATCGCGAAGCACCGGAACACGCGGTTCGCGCTGACCGGGGCGCACGCGGCCGTGGCGTGCGCGGATTGCCACAAGGCGGGACTGGGCGGGCGCACGGACAAGATTCTTCCGTTCCATTTCGAGGACCGCGCCTGCACCTCATGCCACACCGATCCGCACAAGGGCGAATTCAAGGATCGCATGGCGCTGAAGCGCGCGAACGGAACGCCGCTGGGATGCGAGGCGTGCCACAACGTGAAGTCATGGATTGAAATTACGGGTTTCGACCACTCGAAAACGAAATTCGACCTGGTGGGGGCGCATCGCGTGGTGGCCTGCAACGATTGCCACAAGGCGATCGCCGGGACGAAAGACATTCAGTTCAAGAGCACCCCGCAAAACTGCGATGCCTGCCACAACGACGCGCACGGGGGGCAGTTCGCCGTGACCAAGACTGGCGTAACCCCCTGCGGCGATTGCCATACCTCTCAACGATGGACCCCTTCCACGTTTGACCACGATAAGCGCACGCAATTCCCTCTCACCGGCGGGCACGAAAATGTGGGCTGCGCGCAGTGCCACTCCCTGGAAAAGGAAATTCAGGGGAAACTGGTGCTGTTCTACAAGCCCACGTCCAAGGCCTGCGCGGATTGCCATGGAGCGAATGTACCGCGGCTGAATTAGGGTCGCGTATTAACGGCAGTAGTATAAACATTGCCGCTAAATGGCAACCCGGCAGGCTCACCAAGCATCTGTGAAAAAAGCCCGCGAAGTAGCTGTCGGAGCTCCGCTTACCCCCCTGAGCGGATGAGGGACCTGATCCATTACTGCCCCTCAGGCCAGTAGATGACCGTTTGCCGGAGCGGTACTGTTCCATAGCGCCTTAAAACGCGATGGGACACGAGTTTACGTCGGACCGAGGGTCGAACATTTTCCGATATTTCCAGGTGGGTAGCCGGCTGGCGTTGATCGTAATGGCGCTGGCATTCGTGCGTCCGGCGGACGCCCAGAAGCAGCCCAGCCGCAGCCCGCACGGCCCCCTGAACATTCCCTGCGAGAACTGCCACACCAGCACGAGCTGGGCGCCGATACGCGCGGTGCCTGAATTCAATCACGATTCCACAAGGTATCCGTTGCGCGGCATGCACGAAAAAGTGCGCTGCACGGAATGCCACACCAAGCCCGTGTTCTCCAACGTCGGCAAGAACTGCGCGGACTGCCACGCGGACATTCACCGCGGGCAAATGGGCGCCAACTGCGCCGAATGCCACACGCCGCTGGGTTGGAACGTGTCGACTCAATCGATCAAAAATCACTTCAACCGGTTTCCGCTGCTGGGTGCACACGCGGTGGTGCAGTGCGACCTGTGCCACAAGAACGCGGCGGCTGGGCAATTTGCCGGGCTTTCGACGGCCTGCGCGTCGTGCCACCTGACGGATTTTCAGAAAACGGTGAATCCCAATCACGTGGCGGCGAAATTCTCGACCACCTGCGAGACTTGCCACACGACATTCGACACCTGGCTGAACGCCAGCTTTGACCACGCCATCACCGGATTCCTGCTGACCAACGGGCACGCCAACGTGCCGTGCGCGTCCTGCCACGTCAATAACAACTACAACCTGACGATCGCGCCCACCGATTGCGGAAATTCGCAGTGCCATCTGACCACATGGCAAACGACCACCAACCCCGTGCATCCTTCGGCCGGGGCCGCGTTTGCCGCCGCAAATTGCACCACCTGCCACAACACGGTGAGCTGGACGACGGCGACGTTCGATCACAGCACGACCGGATTCCTGCTGACCAATGGGCACGCGAACGTGGCCTGCGCGTCCTGCCACGTCAACAACAATTACACGCTGACGATCGCGCCGACCGATTGCGGAAATTCGCAGTGCCATTTGACCACCTGGCAGCAGACGAACAATCCGGTGCACTCGACTTCAGGCACGGCATTCGCCGCGGCGAATTGCGCAACCTGCCACACGACCGTGAGCTGGACGACGGCTGCCTTCGATCACAGCGCGACCGGATTCGCGCTGACCGGGACGCACATGTCGCCGACCCCGACGGCATGCGTCGCCTGCCACGTGAGCAACAACTACACGCTGAGTTCGACGGATTGCTATGGGTGCCATTCGGCCGCGTTCCAGAGCACCGCGACGCTGGGCGGGACCGTGCCGAACCACGTGACGGCCGGATTCCCGACTGCGGCGGCGCAGTGCGCGTCATGCCATCCGATCACGACCTGGGCGGCGGGAATTTTCGATCACAGCACCACGGGTTTCCCGCTGACCAACGGTCATGCGGCAGTAGCGTGCAATCTGTGCCACATCAACGGCAACTACGCGCTGACCATCGCGCCGACCGATTGCGGAAATTCGCAGTGTCACCTGACCACCTGGCAGCAGACGAATAATCCGGTGCACTCAACATCGGGCGCGGCCTTCGCGGCGGCGAATTGCTCGACTTGCCATACGACGGCGGGATGGACGGCGGCGGCATTCGATCACAGCATTACGGGATTCACGCTGACCGGCACGCACAGCTCGCCGATGCCGACGCCCTGTGCTGCGTGCCACGTGAACAACAACTACACGCTGAATTCGGCGGACTGTTACGGGTGCCACTCGGCCGTGTTCCAGGGGACGGCATCGATCGGCGGAAGTGTTCCCAATCACGTGACGGCTGGATTCCCGACCACGGCATCGGCCTGCGCCACTTGCCACCCGATTACGACCTGGTCGGCGGGAGTGTTTGACCACAACGCGACCGGATTTCCCCTGACCAACGGGCACGCGGGAGTAGCCTGCGCCCTTTGCCACATCAACGGAAACTATGCACTGGCGATTGCGCCGACCAACTGCGGAAATTCACAGTGTCACCTGACCACGTGGCAGCAAACGAATAATCCGGTGCACTCGACATCGGGCGCGGCCTTTGCGGCTGCGAATTGCTCGACTTGCCATACGACGGTCGGGTGGGATGCGGCCTCGTTTGACCACAGCGTGACCGGATTCGCGCTGACCGGGACGCACATGTCGCCCGCTCCGACGCCCTGCGCCTCGTGCCATGTGAACAACAATTACACGCTGAATTCAACTGACTGTTACGGCTGCCACACGGCCGCGTTTCAGAGCACAACGACGCTGGGCGGGAATGTGCCGAACCACGTGACGGCTGGATTCCCGACCACGGCGGCACAGTGCGCGTCCTGCCATCCGATTACCACCTGGGCGGCGGGAGTGTTCAATCACGCCACCACGGGATTCCCGCTGACCAACAGCCATGCGACGGTGGCCTGCAATCTGTGCCACATCAACGGCAACTATACGCTGACCATCTCGCCGACCGATTGCGGGAATTCCGGATGCCACCTGACCACCTGGCAGCAGACGAATAATCCGGTGCACTCGACGGCAGGCACGGCCTTTGCTGCAGCGAACTGCAATTCGTGCCACACGACGGTGAGCTGGACGACGGCGACGTTCGACCACAGCACAACGGGATTCGCGCTTGTGGGAACGCACTCGTCACCAGTGCCGACGGCTTGCGTTGCCTGCCATGTGAACAACAATTACACGCTGAATTCTGCGGATTGCTACGGATGCCATTCGGCCGTGTTCCAGGGAACGGCGACGATCGGCGGCAACGTGCCAAATCACGTTGCGGCCGGGTTCCCGACCACTGCGGCGCAGTGCGCATCGTGCCACCCGGTTACGACGTGGTCGGCGGGCGTGTTCAATCACGCCTCCACCGGATTCCCGCTGACCAACAGCCACGCGACAGTGGCGTGCGCGCTGTGCCACATCAACGGCAACTACGCGCTGAACATCGCTCCGACTGATTGCGGAAATTCGGGATGCCACTTGACCACCTGGCAGCAGACCAATGCGCCGACGCATTCTTCGGCCGGGCCCACATTCGCGGCGGCGAATTGTAATAACTGCCACACGACGGTGAGCTGGACGACGGCGACGTTTGACCACAGCACCACGGGATTCGCGCTGACGGGAATGCACGTTTCGCCGACGCCGACGCCCTGCGCTTCGTGCCACGTGAACAATAATTACGCGCTGAATTCCACGGCCTGCTACGGGTGCCACACGGCTGCTTGGCAGAGCACCGCAACGCTGGGCGGGTCGGTGCCGAATCACATTACCGCCGGCTTCCCGACCGATTGCTCGATTTGCCATTCGACCGCGAACTGGACGACATCGACGTTCAATCACGCGACGACCACGTTCCCGCTGACCGGCGCGCACACTTCGGTGGCCTGCGCGGCTTGCCACGTCAACAGCAACTACAGCGGGACGCTCCCGACCGATTGCTACGGCTGCCACACGGCCGCGTGGCAGAGCACGACAACGCTGGGCGGGTCGGTACCGAACCACATCACGCTCGGGTATCCGACGACGTGCGCTTCCTGCCACACGACAACGTCGTGGCTGGGCGCGACGTTTAACCACAACGCTACCGGATTCCCGCTGACGGGCGCGCACGTCACGGTGGCCTGCAATCTTTGCCATACCACTACGGCCCCGCCGCCGACCGATTGCTACAGCTGTCACACAGCGCAATGGCAGAGTACGTCCACGATGGGCGGAAATATTCCGGACCACACCGGAAACGGATTCCCGCCGGCCAGCACGTGTTCGACTTGCCACACGACCACGAATTGGACGACGGCAACGTTCAATCACACGTGGTGGAGAATTCCGCACCAGGGAGCGACTTGTGCCACGTGCCATCAGACTCCCGGGCTGGCCACGAACTTTGCGACTTTCAATTGCACCAACGGGTGCCACACGCCGGAATCGAGCTGGGTGAGGGACTCCGGGCGGCATAACGCGGGAAATTACGGGCCGATGACTTGCACGGTTTCGGGGTGCCACCCGAATGGCTAATGGAATGGGGAACCGGGGGATGAAAGACTTGCACCGACAGATTGTAAGTTGCGCGGTCGCGCTGGGCATTGCGCTGCTGCCCCTGACGAATGCGCGCGCCGCACAGAATGGCCAGAGCCAGGCCCCGCCGGCGTACGCGGGCTGGCCTGCCGCTGCGCCGCAAGAAAATTCGCAGGGCGCGTCTCCGGGCCCGGTGCCGGCCAGCGCGAACACATCGGCACCCGCGCAAGTACCAACAACGGACAAGTGCATCTTCCACGTGAAATATGTTTCCGAAGGCGCCGTGTATCTTGATGCCGGACGCAATGCGAAGCTCGAGGAAGGCATGATCCTGCATGTGGTTCATGCAGACCCGGACGGCGGGATAACCGATGCAGTGCGATTTCAGGGCAAGGAATCGCTCGCCGATCTGCGCATCTTTTCTGTGGCCGATACGTCCAGCGCCGCGGAAGTTGTCACCTCACGCGAGGATCTCACGTTAGGCGACGTTGCCTATCTGGATATCCAGAGCGTGCACGTGCGGGAGACCAAAAGCGACGCGGCGGAGTCGGAAAATTATCCGGTGGTCATGACGTTTTCCTACGGCGATCCCCTGGATGAAGAGGTCCGCGCGGCCAAGGCTTCGGTGTCGGCGCCGCCGATTCAGAATCAGATTCGCGGCCGATTGGGGTTTGACGTGGGCTCGTTGTCCGAGCCGGGCGGAATCGGCACGCGGCAAGTGGGCCTGCTGGTGCAAGCCGACATGAGCCGCATCGGCGGCACCCATTGGAATTTGACGGGTTACTGGCGCGGATTGTTGAACACGGAATCGACGGGCAGCCCGGGCGGAACATCTCCGGCAACGTTGAACGATTTGATGAACCGCACGTACCATCTGGGGCTGTATTACCAGAATCCGGATTCGGTGGTGACCATGGGCGTGGGGAGATTATTCCTGCCCTACGCGCCGAGCTTGAGCACGATTGACGGCGGCTACTTCGGCTATAAATTTTCGCAGCACATGACGGCGGGCGTGTTTGGCGGGTCAACGCCCGACCCGACGTCATGGAGCTACAACCCGAACCAGCGGATCGCCGGGACGTTCGTGAATTATGAGGCGGGCGACTTCGACCACGCGAGAGTAAGCAGCACGGCGGGGCTGGCGATGACCACGATCGGCTGGCACGCGGCGCGGCAATTCGTCTTCCTGGAGAACACGTTCTCGCTGGGGCGCAAATTTTCATTTTACAATTCGCTGCAGGCCGACCATGGGCGGACCGCGCTGCAGGGCGCCACGTACACCACGGGAATCACGCAGAGCTTCAGCAGTGTCCGGTATTCGCCCATATCCCTGCTGACGTTCGAGCTCAATCACAATTACCTGCGGAACCTGCCGACGTTCGATCCGGCGCTGATCAGCACCGGGCTGCTCGACCAGTTTTTGTTTCAAGGGTTGAGCGGAGGCGTGACGGTGTCACTTCCCTACCGCATTTCGGTTTCCACCGACGTGGGCCGCAGCAAAAGCAGCACCGATGCGGCCACGTCCTGGAACCAGATGTACGGGCTGACGTTCGGGGAGATAAAGAATACCGGGCTCCATCTGGATTTGCGGTACACGAAATTCAACAGCTCGTTCGGGCAGGGCAACTACGAGTTCGTTTCGCTTTCGCGAAGCATCACCGAGCGGCTGCACCTGGCCGTGCAGGGCGGGACGCAGCATCTGGTTTCCGCATTCAGCGCGGATACCAACTCGCGGTTCGTGACCGGGACGGCGGATTGGGCGATCGGGTCGCGTTACTTTCTGGAAGGCTTGTACACCTGGAATACGGGCACGAACATGAGTTACCGGCAGATGGATATGACGTTCGGCTACCGGTTTGGGGGGTTCCGCAAATGAACTTCCTCAATCTGCAAAATCGGAAACCGACGTGGTGGTTCAGCTGGCGCGCTCCTGCCCTGCTGGCCACGCTCGTGCTCGCGGCCGGCAGCGCTTTCGCGCAGACTCCGGCGGCACCAGCGGATGAAAACGCTCCCGCGACGACCCTTCCGGCGGTTGCCGATGCTGCACCGGCTTCCGCTGCGCCCGCGCCTCCGGAAATGGATCTGCTGGCGCGGACGCGCAAACACGTGCAGGAATACTTCGAGCAGTTTTCCAACCTGACCTGCAAGGAAGCGGTCACGCAACTGGTGCTGAACGGAAGCGGGAGAACGCTGTACCGGGAAAACTCGGCCTACGACTATCAATTCGAGACCAGCGACCAGAACGGGTCATGGAAATTTCTGGAGACGCGGTCGTCGCGGAACACGGCGTTTCGCGATCCGGCGCGCACGCTGCTGGTGACTTCGGGCTTCGCCAGCCTGCTGCTGGTGGCGCACCCGATGTATGAGGCCAGCTACACCTTCCAGGCCGACGGCTCGGAAACGATCGGCGGGATTTCCTACCAGAGAATCAGATTCACACCGATCGCCGGGACCTCTTCTCCAGCCACGCTGCGGCTGCGCGGGAAGAATTATCCGCTGCCCCTGTCGGGCATTTTGTGGATCGATCCGCAATCGGGCGGGATCGTGAAGCTGGAGGCCACGGTGGATTCGGGGTTAACCGACATCGGGCTTGCGGGAATGCGCAGCGAGGTATATTTCGCGCAACACGCATTCAAGGGCCTGCAGCACAGCGTGTGGGTGCCGGAATCGGCGACCATCGACGTGCAAACCCCGCGCCAGCACTGGCGCAACCTGCACCGCTTCACCGACTACAAGAGATTCGACGTGGATGTTCACGAGGAGATAGGAAAAGAACAATGAGCCAATCAGCGACCATACAAAATGCCATTTTCAACAAGGCGCAGTCCGCGGAACGGGGCCACCGGAAGCGGCTGCTGGCCGGATGGATCGCGGCCGCGCTGTTTGTCAGCGGATTCCTGATTTACGGATTCAACTACTACATTCTGCCGTCGACCGAACGGCCGTTTTCACCCAAGCACGCGCTGCTGCGCCCCAGCGGGACGATTGGCGTGAACCTGGGAATGTTCGGCGTGTTGATGTTTTTTATTATTTTTCTGTACCCGCTGCGCAAGCGGTGGGACTGGCTGGGCAAGCAGGGGAATTCACGTCACTGGCTGGATTTCCACGTGATCCTGGGAACGGCGGCGCCGCTGGTGATCGCGCTGCATTCCTCGTTCAAGTTCGGAGGGATCGCCGGGATGGCCTTCTGGATCATGACGGCCGTGACGCTGAGCGGATTCATCGGGCGCTACCTGTATTCGCAAATTCCGAGAAGCTTGAACGCCGCGGAACTTTCGATCAAGGAAATCCAGGAAGCGGAAGTGAAGCTGCGCTGGGCCGCCGAAGAGCGGCACGACAAGATCGGCATCGACCTGATCGACCTGTTCGCGCTGCCGACGGCGGCGCAGGTGGCCAGCATTTCGGTGCTGTCGGCGATCGGTTGGATGATGTGGCTGGATTTGAAGCGGCCGTTGCAGGTGTCGTGGCTGCGGCTGCGCGCGGGAGGATTCGGCGGGTGGGTCGGGTCCGCGTTCGGACTGCTGCGAACAAGCAACGCCGATCTGGAAAACGCCATTTTCAACGCGCGGCGGCAGGCTTCGCTGCACAAGCGCGTGCTGTTTCTCTCCCAGACCAAGACGGTCTTCAATCTGTGGCACGTGGTGCACAAGCCCTTCAGTTATTCTTTTGCTTTGCTGGCCATCATCCACATTGTGGTGGCAATGGGGATGGGGTATAGATAAATCCTGAGTTCACCGGCAATGTTAGTTCCGTGGGAACTCGAAAGGAAACTTGCATGAAGCGCACGCCGCTATTGATCGTTCTGCTCGGTTGTCTGGTGCTATCCGCGGGCTGCAAGAAACAGGAAAGCGACGCGGACGCCATCCGTGCGGGCATCAACACGCACCTGAGCGGCTTGAAGACCATCAACTTGAGCGCCATGGACATGATCGTCAACAGTTTTTCGATTCAGGGAAGCACGGCGCAGGCGGCGGTGGAATTCCGTCCCAAGACCGGTGCGCCCGCTGGAGCAGGCATGCAGGTGAACTACACCCTGGAAAAACAGAACGGCGTGTGGGTGGTGCAGAACACGCAACCGGCCGGGGGAGCGATCCAGCATCCGGCGCCGGGCTCGGACCCACATGCGACGATGACGCCGGGACCGTCGGGGGCGCCGGGACAATTGCCGGATTTTCACAATCTGGTGGAAGGAAGTTCGGGCGCGCCGGGGGCTTCGGGCCCTTCGGGCGGTTCCCTCCCTCCTGGGCATCCGCCGCTCAATTCGCAGGGAAGTTCCAGCCCGCAGGGGCCTTCTTATAGTTCGCAGTAACAATCCTCGCACAATTAAATCGGGATCGTGGCGTTCGTAGGGGCACGGCATGCCGCCCCTGCATTTTACATACTGCTGCGTGTGGTTGCGGCGCCGGCGGGTTTGATTTTCCGTGTCGCGTGGCAAGAACGCCGGCGGGACGCCGGCGCCACAAGAAGCGGTCCGCAGCAGCCGGGCGCAATTACTTCATTTTTTCCCCGCGGCTTTTTCCAGGGAATCCAATTCCTTGACTAATTGCTCAGCCTGATCGCGGATTTTTCGGACCTGGTCGGCCAGGGCGTTCATGTCTTGCGATGCGGCGGGCTGCGCCGGGGGCTGAGCGGAACCGGCGGCGGACGGGGCCTGCTGCGGGGGCAAGGGGCCGCCGGTTAGTTCGGCAAGGGCCTGGTCGAAGGTGTCGCGATAGATCAGCCGGTCGCCCATGGCCAGTACAACTTTTTTCAGTTGCGGCATTTTCGCTTCATTGGCCTGGATGTAGATGGACTCGACATATAGAAAGCCGCCGGTTACGGGAAGGGCGATGATGCTCCCGCGCACGACGTGCGATCCCTGCGTATTCCAGAGCGTCAGGTCTTTGGAGATGTTCTGGTCCTGGTCGATGCGCGAATCGATCTGCATGGGGCCGTACATCAGTTGCTGTTTGGAGAGCTGGTAGAAAATCAGCTCGCCCAGGTGCTCGCCGTCGCAGCGCGCGGCCATCCACCCGATGAGATTATCTTTTGCGCGCGGAGTGAAAGGAAGAATCAGCAGGAACTCCGGCTCTTTTTCCCCGGGCAATGTCGCCACGACGTAGGTGGGCTGAACCGACTCGGGCTGGCCGGACTGGCTGACCAGATTGCGGGCAATGTCCCAGATGTCTTCTTTATTATAAAAAACCTGGGGATCGCGCATGTGAAAACTCCGGTAGGCCTGCGCCTGCGCTGTGAACAAAGCCTCGGGATAGCGGGCGTGACGGCGCAGGTCGGCGGGCATTTCGGAATAGGCGCGGAATAAATTTGGAAACAATCGCTGGTAAGCCTGAATGATCGGGTCGGTGGGATCGTAGACGTAGAGCGACACCTGCCCGGTGTAGGCGTCCACCGTGGCTTTCACAGCGTTGCGGATGTAGTTTGCGCCTTCCTCGACGCCCGCCACGGGCAGGGTAGCGGAATACGGGTGCGAGAGCGACGTTGTGTAGCCGTCGACCATCCAGACCAGGCGTCCATCGTCGGCGATTACGAGATAAGGATCCTGATCCCATTTCAGGAAGCCGGCCATGTGCTGCAGGCGGTCCTCGACTCTTCGGTGGATCATCATGCGGCTTTCGCCGGTGAGGTAGCCAGTGAACAGGATATTGGGTTCGCCTTGCGAAACGGCCGCGGCCAGTTTCACGAAGAAGGAGCCGACCGGAAATCCGCCCGAGCCGTGATAGGTGGAATATTTGTTCTGGTCGCCGGAGGGATAATCGAATTCCTCGCGGGCAGTGTGCACGAAGACGGGGTCCTGCGTCTTTTCACCAAAATAAATTTCCGGGCGCGTGAGCTGAAAGCCCGCGGCTTTGATTTCGGGCGGGGCGTTTTCAATCAGCAGAACCGGCAGGCCGTCGGGGGTAATCTTGTTGACTTCGGCAAGGACGGCGCCGAAGCCGTGCGTGTAAATGAAGTGCGGATTGATCCAGCTCTGGCTGGCCTCGGCGGATAGCTGTGCGACGTCCAATTCGCGCGGCGAGAGCAGGACCTGCTTGATGCGGCCGTTCGGGAAATAGCGGTCCACGTCGGTTGTGGGAAACGTGTAGTAGGGGCGCAGGGCCTGGATCTGGGAGATGGTGGATTCAAAGGAGCGGATGTCCCAGAGGCGGACGTTGTCGAGCAGCGTGGCGTCCTGCACGGGATTCACGGTTCCCTGCGCGGTTGCCGGGAACGGCAATTCCTTGGCGTTGCGGTTCAGGCCAAACGCGAGCGAGGTCGCTTCGATATGACGCTCGATATACAGGCGCTCGATGGAAATTTCGTTGGGGCGGACGTAAACGGCTTGTACCAATCCAGGCAAGGCCAGCTGAATGAAATAAAATCCAACAATGAGATAGACGGCTTGCCGGTATCTGCGGAGCCAGACCAGCGGCAGCGCGCCCAGCGTGACGGCGATCAGAAGCCAGCGCAGGGGCAGTGTGACTTTTTCGTCCACGTAGTCCGCTCCGGTCATGAAAGCGTGGCCGTTGAGCAGCAATTCAAAATTTCCCAGATAAATCCAGGCGGCGAAGCCGGCGAGAAGGATCACGCTCAGGATGCGCGTGAATCCGGCGCGCGATGCGCCGGGCAGCAGCAATGTGCCGGGGCCCATCACGAGGACTTTGCCGCGCTCGTCCATCAACTGGCCATAGCGAAATCGTTCGGCCAGCTGCCAGCCGCGAGCGGTGGCCCAGAATAAGAGCGCGCAGAGAATTGCCAGAACGAACGCGTAGCCGAGCACCTGATTGAAGAACGGCAAATCGAACAGATAAAACGATAGAGGGCGCGAAAACACCGGGTCTTTCCAGGCGCCGGCCGGGGCAGACATGCCGCGCGATCCGAGGTAGCGCATGACTGTCCAGTAGTCGATTGACCCATTGGAAAAAAGCATGGCCACGACGGCCAGCGCGAATGGGACCAGGCGGGAATAGAGAGGATAGTCCTGGCGGCGAATGCCGGCGAAGTGCAGGCCGCGCGCATGGGCCGTCCAGAGCGCGATGAAAGCCACGACCGATCCGGCCGCGGCGGGTGCGATGCTGTACCACAACATGCCGAACCAGGTGCTTACCTGGCCAAGTTCCTTCCACCAGTTGTACTCGATGACGAAATCAGAGAGCGTGCCGGAGGCCCAGAAGAGAACGGCCAGCAGCGCGGCCAAAACGATCAGGTTGCGAATTTGCGACGGACGCATATGGAATCAATTCCCGGTTGAAAGCAATCGCGCCGCTTCGATTCCAATTAATTTTGCGGTGAGAGGCGCGGGATTGCGGTGGATGATAGCCGTAGGGGATCGTATCACAGGCGCGAGAGTAGGACAGGCTTCAGCCTGTCTGTGTTGGTTGGAACGCGATCGAGGCGAATGCAAACAAACCCGACAGGCTTGAAACCTGTCCTACTGGAAGCTACTGGTGGGCGAGGACGGCTTGCTTTGCTTCGGTGCTGCCCTCGGTGGTCATGTCGCGCAGGCCTACGTAAACGCCGACTTTCTTGAGGAATGCGGTGGGGGGTTCGCCGCCGGCAAAGATCCACACGTAATCGTTGGGAATCTCCTGAACCGCGCCGTTCACTTCGAGCAGGACGGATTTTTCCTTGAATTCGACGGGCATGGAATTGAAGATGATTTTCAATTTTCCGGTGCGCGTGTTTTCGGCCACGCGCTTTTCGTTTCGGTCCTTCAGGCGCGTGAAGGCCTCCTTGCGGTAGGAGAGCGTGACCTTGTTGCCCACCTGGTGCGCCAGGCCCATGGCGGCTTCGACGGCGCTGTCGCCGCCGCCCACCACCAGGATGTTTTTGTTCACGTAATGGTCCGCTTCGATTAGTCGGTACATGACCTTAGGCAACTCTTCGCCCTTGACGCCGAGTTTGCGCGGGCTGCCGCCCTTGCCCAGCGCCAGGACCACGGCAAGTGCGCGATATTCGGATTTGGTAGTGGTGACAGTGAAGACCCCGTCCTCGCCCTTCTTGATGTCGCTTACCTTTTCGCCCTGGCGGAATTTGAAATCGACTTTCCCCAGGACTTCGGCCCAGATCGCCAGCAGATCTTCCTTGGAAAGCTCGGTCTTTTTAAATTTTCCGTAGATGGGAAGTTCCACGGGACTGGTAAGGATCAGTTTCTGACGCGGGTATTTGGAGACGGTGCCGCCCAACTCGCCTTCGTCCACGGTCAGGTATTTCAGCCGTTTCTCGATGGCGCGCAGCGAGGCGCTGATGCCTCCGGGGCCGGCGCCAACGATTAGGACGTCAAGAACTTCGGGTGGGACTTTGCCGTTGCGCAAACGAGGAATTTTTGCCGCGATGGTATCCAGGCAATCGCGTCCTTGATTGATTGCGTTCTTGATCAGTGCCAGGCCGCCGAGTTCGCCGACGATGTACATGTTGGGAACGCTGGTTTCGTATTGCGGGGTGAGCTGGGGCATGTCGCGGCCCATGCTCGGGCTTGACATAACCATGGTGATGGCGCCGACCGGGCAAGACTCCGCGCACAGGCTGTGGCCGATACATTTGTAGCCGTTGACGATGACGGCTTGTCCGCCAAGCATGGCCAAAACGTCGCCCTCGGGACAAACGGTGGTGCAGGTGGCGCAGCCGATGCAATAGCTGGTGTCAATATGAGGATGCTGTGCATGGGGGCCGTCGGAGCGCAATTTTCCCTTTTGCGCGGCGGCGCGCGCGAGCTCGTGCATCTTTTTTTGCGCGTTCAGATATCTGCGAACGAAAATGACCGTGATGATGAGGGCAATCAACAAGCCCACGAGATTATTCATGACCATATTTTCTCACCAAAGCGGCTCGCGAGCGCGATTACACTGCCGTGCTGTGACGTGACTGCAACGCAAGGGGACGAACGCAACCATGGTGGACACGGTGGTGGCCCGGGAATTACGGTCGAGGATCTCCGACAAGCGCGCTGCCCATCCATACGTTGGATGGCAGCGCACGCGAACAGGTTGCCGCGAAACGCCGAACGAGCCGAGAGGCTAGAGAGTGGTGTAGATGAGGTGGACGAACCGGTCGCCGTTCATCAGGCCCTTGCCCCAGACCGGATCGAGATCGGCGAGGGGCTTGGCGGCGACGGATTCGGCCAAGGTTTTCTTCGCGGCCTTGAGTTTCTGCACGCGGTCGCGCGCGGTGCGCATCATGTCGCGGAATTTCGTGAGGTCGGATTTATTTCCCAGCGGGCCGTGGCCGGGGACGATCTTGGTGTCGTTGTCGACCATGGCCAACATGCGCGTGGCTCCGGCAATCATGCCGCCGATGCTGCCGCCGGTGCCGGAATCGATGTAGCAGTAGCTGCCGTTGAAAAAAACGTCGCCCATGTGCAGAACATTCGCTTTCTGGAAATGGACGTAGATGTCGGAATCGGTGTGCGCGGGGGCCATGTGGCCCAGCGTAAGGTGCTCACCGTTGAAATGCATCTGGTAGGACTGCTTAAAGGTATGCGCCGGGAGGGCGTCGGCCGGCGATGGATCTAGTTGAAGATTTAGAACGTCGAGCAGGTGGGATTCGGTCAGGCGCTTGCGCGTGTTCTCCTGCGAGATCAGGGTGGCGCCGGCGGCGTGCACGTTGATGTTGTTGTCTGTGTGGTCCCAGTGCCAGTGCGTATCGATCGCGAATTTCAGCGGAGCCTTTCCCATGTCGTCGAGGGTTTTCTTAAAGCGGTCCCAGGCGAGCTGAGTGAAGGTGTCGACCAGCAATTTGCCGTCCGGGCCATTCGAGACGATGACGTTTCCGCCAGGGCCGGTCAGCAGCGTGAGCGTGTCGGCAAGCTTCGTGGGTTCGATGGGAGTGCTGCCAAATCGGGCGCGAGCGGTGACGATGGTGTCCGGCGCAGCCGCGGGCTGCTGCGGGAATGCCGCCGCGAGCGATCGCGGGAGGGCTTGCGTGAGAAGCGATCCGCCGGCGAACATTCCGGCCGTTTGCAGGATCTGGCGACGGGTGAAGAATTTCGCGCTGCTACTGGAAACCATGGGACACCTCGCTCCGCTGGGTTGGGAATTCGAGACGCACACGGAACTATAGCAGACTCGGCGATGGTCGAGACAAGCTTGGTGAGGCGAAAGGCGTGCGCTCTTTGATAGTGCCGTCTCGCTGGATATACTGGATGGCCTGTCCCAAAGGAGAGACACTCATGGATCCATTTGAGTCTTTTAAGGCGATGCAGAAAAAGGGCTGGGCGCATTTTGCTCCATTGGAAATGCAGACGACGCCGTGCGCGGCCCGGCTGGTGAAGCGCGCGGGAGTGAATGCGGGGCAGCGCGTGCTGGATGTGTGCTGCGGCACGGGCGTGGTGTCGGTGACGGCGGCGCGGATCGGCGCGCGCGTGACGGCGCTCGATCTGACGCCGGAACTGCTCGAGCGCGCGCGGGAAAATGCGCGCATTGCCAATGTGGAAATCGACTGGCATGAAGGCGACGTCGAGAAGCTGCCGTTCGCGGACGCGGCGTTTGATGTGGTCTTGAGCCAGTTCGGCCACATCTTTGCGCCGCGGCCGGAAGTAGCCATCGGAGAGATGCTGCGCGTGCTGAAGCCGGACGGCACGATTGCATTTTCGACCTGGCCGCCGGAACTGTTTGTCGGAAAGATGTTTGCGCTGACGGCCAGCTACATGCCGGCTCCGCCGCCGGGCGTGGCGCCGCCGCCGCAATGGGGAGATCCGAACATTGTGCGGGAGCGGCTGGGGGCTGCGGTGAAGGATATTCTGTTCGATCGCGCGGTGATGCAGGTGTTTGCTCTGAGCCCGGCGCACCATCGGGCGGTGAGCGAGCGGTCGGCGGGACCCATGGTCCGGCTGGTCGCGGAATTGTCGGCGAGCGACCCGGCGAAGCTGGCGGAATTTCGCGCGCGGTATGACGCGATTGCCGGAGAATATTTTGAGGACAATATTCTGCGGCAGGATTATCTGATGACGCGGGCTACGAAGGCGTGAATTTCTTATTCCCTATCGGTGGATGAGCGAGTTGACAAATTGTGATCCATTTCGAAGAGGGATTCCTCGGCGGAAAACCTGCCCGGGAGTGACGGCGTTTGGGGGGGATCCGAAATTATTTGGCGCGGGGAGTGAATGGGCGACTTTGAAACACTTACGAGCGAAACGGTTCGCGCGGCCGGCGGCAATGGGATTTTGATATTGCCGGTGGGTTCGGTGGAGCAGCACGGGCCGCATTTGCCGCTGACGGTGGACACGGAAATTCCCGCGCGCGTGGCGGCCGCGGTGGCACAGCGGACGCGGGGGTTTGTGGCACCGGCGATTTCCTATGGGGCACGATCGCTGCCGCAGAGCGGCGGGAGTCCGGAGCTGGCGGGGACGGTGCACGTGCGCGGTAGCGTGCTGACCGAATATGTAAAGGACGTGATTTGCGGTTACGTCGCCTCGGGATTCCGGTCGATCGTGGTGCTGAACGGACACTTTGAAAATGAATGTTTTCTATTTGAGGCGCTGGAGATTTGCCGCGAGAAGGGAAAGCTGGCGGGAGCCCGGGTGATCGCCGTGAGCTGGTGGAGCCTGGTGCCGGACGCGCTGCTCGATCGGTTGTTTGGCGGAAGATTTCCGGGGTGGCACGCGGAACACGCCAGCGCGGTTGAGACTTCCCTGCTGCTGCACCTGCGGAAGGAACTGGTGGGGACGGAGCGAGTGGATCATCCGGAGCCGCCGCGGGCGGGGATTTATTTGTTTCCGGTGGAGCCGGCGAAGGCTTCCAGCCGCGGGGTGCTGGGGAAGACTTCCAATGCGTCCGCTGAAATTGGGGCGGCGCTGTTTGAAGAAATCTGCTCGCAACTGGAAGCGCTTGTGCGGGAGCACATGGGCAGGCCGTAGGGGCACGACATGCCGTACCCCTACTCGCGGATTTCCCATTTTGCTTTCATCCAATTCAAGAGGAGCGAAGCTTTTTTGTGGCGCCGGCGTCCTGCCGGCGCCACAACAGCGCGCACGCCACACGAATTGCGCCAGAGGGCCGGGAAATATTCGACTTTTCTCGAAGAATAACAGACTACGCCTTTCGAGCGGCGAATGACTCGGCCAGAAGGCAGAGCAGCTCGAATGCGATGTTTGCTCCGGCCAGGGCTGTGCCTCCGGAGGGGTCGAAGGGAGGCGAGACTTCGACAACGTCCGCGCCGACCAGATTCAGATGGCGCAGGCCGCGGAGCAGGCGGAGGGCCTCGCGCGAGGTGATCCCGGCAAATTCGGGCGTCCCGGTACCTGGGGCGACGGCGGGGTCGAGGGCGTCGATATCGAAACTGATGTACGTGGGCCCTTCCCCGGCGACGCGGCGCGCTTCGCGGATTACGGCGTCCACGCCCAAGTCCTCCAATTCTTCAATCGTGATGATGCGCATGCCCTGTGCAAGCGCCCAGCCGCGCTCGTCAGCCGAATACGTCGATCCGCGGATTCCGATCTGCACCACGCGCTTGGGGTCCAGCAACTTTTCCTCGACGGCCCTGCGAAACGGCGTGCCGTGCGTGTATTTCAAGCCGCCGAAGTAGGTGTCGACCGTATCGGAATGGGCGTCGAAATGAATCATGCCGACCGGGCCCTTGGCCGCCACGGCGCGCAGGATGGGCAACGAACACAGATGATCGCCACCGACAGATAACGGAACGGCGCCCGCCGCGACGATCTGCGCGAAAAATGCGCGGATGCTTTCCAGGGAGCGGTCTAGATCGATCGGATTCACCGGGGCGTCGCCGACGTCCGCGACGCGGCAAAGTTCATAGGGCGAAATTTTCGTGACCGAATGAACGCGTTTGATTAGGCTGGACATTTCGCGGACCTGGCGCGGGCCGTGGCGCGGACCGGGACGGTTGGTGGTGCCGCCGTCCCAGGGGACCCCGGCGATGGCGACGTCAACTTCTCTGGGATTGACAACCACCGGCAGACGCATGAAGGTGGCGTGGCCGGCAAAGCGCGGAGTGACTCCGGAATCGATGGGCTCGAAGCGGCGCGTGGTCATGGGTCGGTATCCTGGGCGAAATTTTTGTTGCGCGAGCGCTTGCGCTTCCTTTTTTTTCGGCTCGACTTGCCGCGGGCTGCTCGAGCCGGCTATGGGCTTGAACATCCTACCGCACCGGTGAGGGCCTGAAAACCGAGGGGAGGTTGCCGCGAGTATTTTCAGCGCGGAAGAAAAGCCTGGGAAACACTTTCCGCACGCGAAGGGGGCGGGGTGCGCGGTTGCCGGCGAGTAGGCGCGAGACGGAAAAAACCGCCGGCAGGACGGCGGCGCCCCGAAAATCCGGGTGAGTCGGCAATGAGGATACACGGAAGTGCAATTCCCTTTTGGAAATTTGGCAGCGCGGGGATTGCGAGTGAAACTAATGGTGTAGAATTGCGTTGCCTGGCTGTGCGTCGCGCCGTTGGAACACTCGCGCCAGTGCGGGAACGGCTCGCCATAATTCGCCGTGCGGAAACGTTGTTTGCCGGAGGGTGAAGTGAAACTGAATCGACGGATTGCGTTGCAGAGCGCCCTGGCGGCGTTTGTTTTCCTTGCGGTATGCGCGGTGCATCCGGCCGCGGCGGGGCGGCAACCCGGCGCCGGTTCCGGCAACGAGGCTGCGGACGCGACGCGCGACGATCTCCAGCTCTCGTACAAGATCGACCACTACCTGGAGGTGGCGGATAGCGGCAAGGCGCGCGGCGAGGATATTTACTGGCACAAATGCTGGGCCTGCCACAACAAGTACCAGCAATCGGCGCCGCGACTGGAGGGGCTATTTCAACTCTCGGCGTTGATTACGGGCGTCCCGGTGAATGAAGAAACTGTAACCGCGCACATCAAGAAAGGCGGCCCGGGGATGCCGTCGTTCGGGACCACTTTGTCGGACGCGGACGTGGCCGACGTGGTGAGCTATTTGCACAGCGGAAAATGCTGCGTCGAGGGCGAATTCCTTCCGGCCAATCCCAGGTATCGCGCGGAAACGAGCAAGTGGAATGTGCCGACGAATCTATCCGGCGGGGCCA
Source organism: Terriglobia bacterium (assembly GCA_020073375.1). Taxonomy (GTDB): domain Bacteria; phylum Acidobacteriota; class Terriglobia; order Acidiferrales; family UBA7541; genus Palsa-360. The sequence goes on from JAIQFG010000033.1 coordinate 21,681, forward strand.
GGGGCACCTTGCGCGTGGCCAGCGGCGATCCGCCCGAAGGCATCATGGTCCAGTTGATCGCGCCGAGCGGCGTGCGCACCACGGTCTACACGAATGAAGATGGAAATTACGAGTTTCCGAAAATGCCTGCCGGTGACGCGTACACGCTGAGGGTCGCGAATCCGCTGGAGTTTAAACCTTTCCGGCGGGACGCGGTGCGCGTGGACGGCGCGAGCAAACTCGACGACATCGTGCTGGAGCGGATTACCAAGAGCCCGATGCTGCCGGCGACGCCGGAAATCGAGGCGCAACTGAGCGGCGATGAGCTGCTGTGGAATCTTCCGGGGACGACCGAGGAAAAAGAAGCGCTGCACCAGACCTGCGCGCTGGGGTGCCATTCGTTCCAGCAGATATTCAAGAACCGCTACGACCGCCGCAGCTGGGCGACGCTGGTATCGCGCATGTTGCACCGCGGGGGCGGGCCGCTGATCAACGACCCCCTGGAACCGGTCACGCCGGCGCAGTCGGCCGTCGATCAGATCCTGATTAACTGGCTGGCAAAGGTCCGCGGGCCGGACGCGGCGGATGGCCCGCTGCGCGCGTTTCCGCGGCTGACGGGCGAATCCAATCGCGTTGTGGTGACGGAATTCGAATTGCCGCGGTCGATGCAAAGCGCGCACGACGTGTACGGGGACTCGAAAGGAAACGTCTGGTACAGCAGCCACCTGAGCCGCTACTTTGGGAAACTGGACACGCATACGGGAATTGTGACCGAGTATCAGACTCCTCTGAGCGAGGGCGGGCAGCCGGGAACGCACCATGTGTATGTGCGGAAGGACGGCGAAGTGCTGCTCTCGGAACCGTGGTCGCACAAGCTGCTGAAGCTGGATCCCGCGTCCGGAAAAATGAAGGAAGTGTTCGTCGAAGCGCCCTTCCCGATCAATTCGGCCGGCATGGCGGATTTCGACCTCACGCCCGACGGATTTGTGTGGGCCAGCATGGGCGGCGGGTACAGCGCCGAAAAAATCGATCCCGAAACCGGAAAAATCGTGCAGAAGTATCCGATGAAGACGCCGTTCAGCTACGACGGCATTATTTCACAGGACGGAAATTATTGGGCCGGGGGAGCGATTTCCGGGCCGAACGGAAATTCGGCGGAGTTGCTTGACATCCGCACCGGGAAAATGCTGAACCTGGATACCGGGTATCGCGCGTCGGCCGCGCGGCGTGGCGGATTCGATCCGTTCGGAAATGCCTGGTTTGGCGGCGAAAACGGGACGCTCGTGGAGCTGGACGCCGAGGCCAAGCGAATCCGCGAATTTATGCCGCCGGGCCCGATGGAGCCGTACACGGATTTGTATTCCGCCGAGCCGGACAAGAACGGCGAAGTGTGGGCCGGCGAATTGCACGGCCGGTATTTTCTACGGTTCAATCCAAAGACCAGCCAGTGGACGCAGTACGCGATGCCCGAGCCGTATTCGCATTCTCGCGCGCTGTGGGTGGATAAGACCACAACGCCCGCCACGGTGTGGTACGCCGATTACAGCACCGGGCGCATCGTGCGCATCCAGCCGCTGGAATAGCGGAAATTACGAGGCGGTTTCCGCGGAGTTCCGCCACAACCCGCGTTGCGGGACTTAAATCTTCTCTCACACCAACGGGCTTGCCTTACGCAGGGCCGCCAGTGGCTAAAGCCATTTCTCCCGGATGTCCAGATGTCGCGGCTGAAGCCGCGACCCACATGGGTCTTCATCGCGACAGATTCTGGATAGACTATCCACCGCCTCCCTACAGACTTCCGACGGACCCTCGGCAAGCTCCCGAATGACTGCCGAAAGTTCCCGACAGGCTCGTGACATTGCTCTCGAGCGCACATTTTTGCGGTCCTTGGCTAAATATTTCGCGCCAAATCCAGCTGCCTGGGGAATGCGGTCTGTGCACATTTGGAGACGGAAAATCGGGGCGGGCGTATCTCCAAAAAGATAGGCACACGCTGGCGTTGGATCGCTTTTTGCGAGGAATCCCCCATGCAGGTCCCACCAAGTCCAAATACTTGAATGTTTGGAATAGTTCCAGGGCAAGAAAGCGATGGCAGATTTGAAACCGCAGTGTTTCCAAGTGAAACAGGCAAGTGGACCTGCAAGTGCTTGATATATTGCGACGTAAACCAGTTGTGGCGGTGCGGACCGGTGTGGCTATCCCGGGGACGGGCCTGAAAAGGAGCTTGGTGGGGAGACTGAAGGAGCGAGGGGGTGTCGCACAAGTCACGAATCGTGACACTTCCCGCATTTGTCGACCTATTTTCGCCTTACACTAATGCTATTGACCGGCCCGGGTCGAGGAGTAGACTGAACCTACCCTCCCCGCAAAGCTGGGGCCTGGAAACCCAGGCCCGGCGCTCAAAGGGCCGCATCCGGAAGCCGGCAGTTCACCCGAGAGGCTCGGGCATCCATGACCTGGATACAGCCTATTGATCGGATCATTTAGTTTCGGGCGGCTGATCGATTTGCGTCCGAAATACTGGCCCATTCGCGGGGCCGATGAAAAGAAAAAAACATGAAAGACCCACAGATTCGATACACAGGAATGAGAGAAGGCGCCGCGCCGACTCCCATTAACAAGAACGACGGCGAACCGATCCAAACCGTGGAGCGCCGATTTCTGGACCATTTTGGGCTTGCCGAACAGCCCTTTGGCGTGACCCCCGATCCCCGTTTCCTGTACCTCGGCCCCAAGCATCGCCAGGCGCTCACCGCGCTGAATTACGGCACGGATTTGAATCGCGGTTTTCTGACGCTGATCGCGCCGCCGGGAATGGGCAAGACTTCCCTGCTGTTCCAGTACATGGAAGGCATGAGAAATAAGGCGAGGACCGCGTTCCTGTTCCAGACCGACGGCGATTCGCGCGACTTGATGCGCCACCTGCTGGCCGACCTCGATCTGGAGGGCGAGGGCAAGGATCTTCCGGAAATGCGGTTGATCCTGAACCAGTTTTTGACGCGGGAAATGAACGCGGGCCGGTCGCTCATCCTGGTGATCGATGAAGCGCAGAATCTGGACGAAAAAGTCCTGGAATCGGTGCGCCTGCTTTCCAATTTCGAGACCCCGTGGATGAAGCTGATGCAGATCATCCTGGCCGGCCAGCCGCAACTGGCCGAGCGGTTGGCTAAGCCCGAGATGGCGCAACTGCGGCAGCGCGTTTCGTTTTCGATTCGCATCGAGCCCCTGACGCGCGAGGAAGTCGCCGCGTACGTAACGCACCGGTTGTGGGTGGCGGGTTACAAGGGCCCGGCGCTGTTCAGCGTGGGCGCGCAAAACCTGCTGGGGGAATACAGCCAGGGAATACCACGCAACATCAACAACATTTGCTTTTCGGCGATGTCGCTCGCGTGGGCCTTGAAGCAAAAAAACATCGATCGCGATTTGATGCGCGACGTGCTTTCGGACATGGATTATCAGGTGCCCCGGGAAGATTCCGAGCCGGAGGCCAAGCAGGTCGAAGCCGTGAAACCGGCGGCAGCAGCCACGCCGAGGGCTCGCGCCACAACAGCGGCCGCGCCCCAACCTCCAGCGGTCAACAAGCAGGAAGTGGAACAGCCCAGGGAAACTGCCGCCGTGGCACCCCGGACTGCGCAGCCACCAAAGCCTTATGCTCCCCCGCGGTATCGTTCCACGGTACTGACGGTGAAGGAACCGCCAGCAGGAGGCAAACTGGCACGCGTGGCATTTGCCGGTGTGGTGCTTGTGGCGCTGGGCTGGTTCGGAGTCCAAATTGGAATCAATAAGCAGATTGACGCGTCCTGGCGTTCCATTGTGGAATTGGTAAAAGGCAGCGGCGCGGCAGCATCATCTCCCGCGCCAACTCCTGCGGCGCCCGCGCCGGCCGACCCGGCCGCATCGCCCAGTGCGGGGGACGCCTCGCCCGATGCAAAGTCAGAATTGCCAGCCGATAGCAGGAATGCCGGGATGCAGCCATCGGGAAGCAATCAATCGATCCGCAAGGGGCATGATTCCAACTGAAGAAGACCGTCTGAAAAAAGTTGGATCATGAATTGGAACTGGAAATGCTCGCCACTCAATGCAGTTCTGAATACCGATCTTTTTAGGGAACCAGCGCGTTTGGGGGCGGTAGCCTGCCGGGAGTTAGGATGGCTTACGAACCAGAGGAACGGGTGTTTCGCAGCCTGGGGGATTACTGGGCGATCGTCGCGCGGCGGCGCTGGTGGATCTTGTTGCCCGCGTTTCTGGCCTGGGGGACGGCGTGGGGAGTCAGCTGGATGCTGCCGTCGGCCTATAAATCGGAATCGCTGATTCTGGTGGACCAGCAAAAAGTTCCTGATCAGTACGTGACGCCCAACGTCAGCACGAATCTGCAGGACCGGCTGCAGGCGATGACCGAGCAGATCTTGAGCCGCACGCGGCTGCAGTCAACGATCGACCGGTTTCATCTGTATCCGCCGCGGCGCGGCCTGGCTGGCCTGGTGAGAGCGGGCGATCCAGTTACGCAGATGCGCGGCAACATCAAAATCGATCTGGTGGAAACGCCCGGGCATCCGGGTGAATTCACCGCGTTCAAGGTGAGCTACATGGCTGAATCCGCCGAGCTGGCGCGGGACGTGAACGCGGAAATCACGCGGCTGTTCATTGACGAAAACGTGAAGGCGCAGCGGCGGCTGTCGGAAGACACCACAAATTTTCTCCAGAACCAGCTGGCGCAGGCGCGCGCGAACATGGAGGAGCAGGAAGCCAAGGTGGCGGCGTTCGAGGCGCGGCACATGGGCGACCTGCCAAGCCAGCTGGCAACCAACGTGCAAATCCTGTCCGGCATCCAGTCGCAACTGCAGAACACGCAGCAGGCGCTGGACGCGGCGCGGCAGCAGAAACTGTATCTCGAGTCGCTGTTGCAGCAGTACCAATCCGCGCAGGCCACAAAAAGCAGCGGCGGCGAACCTTCGGCGGCGGCGCGCGTTGCGGCCCTGGACAGGCAACTGCTCGAGGATCGCGTGCGGCTGAACGACCTGGAATCGCGCTACACCGACGCGTTTCCGGACGTGGCCGCGCTAAAAGTCACGATCGCCCAAACCGAACAATTGAAGAAGCAGGCCGAGGCCGAATCGGCGGCGGGACAAAAATCGGCCAGCACCACGGGAGCGACGGGCGCGCCCAGCCCGAACAGCCCGACCGGAATGTTTGAGCCGCCGGCGGAGCCCTCGTCCGCCGGCGGCTCGCCCGTTTCCATCATGCAGGTGCAGAGCCAGCTGAAGGCCAACGAACTGGAAATCCAGAACGACCAGCAGCACAAGAAAGAATTGGAATCGAAAATCGCCGAGTACCAGACGCGGCTGAACCTGACGCCAACCACCGAGCAGATGCTGATCAGCATCTCGCGCGGGTACGAGGAATCCAAGGCCAATTACAATTCCCTGCAGCAAAAAGAAATGCAGTCCCAGCTGGCGACCAGCCTCGAGCACCGGCAGCAAGGCGACCAGTTCCGCATCGTCGATCCTCCGAGCCTGCCGAAAAAACCGGCGGCTCCCAATCATTTGTGGTTCAGCCTGGGCGGCGTTCTGGCGGGCATTGCGCTGGGGGCGGGGCTGGCCTCGGTCCTGGAAGTGGTGGACGTGCGCGTGCGCGAGGAAAAAGACCTGGAAGGGATCGTCGCGGGGCGCGTGCTGGTGGGCATTCCGCGGCTGAGCACCGCGAAGGAAGAAACGCTGCGCGCGCTCGCCCGGTGGACCGAACTGGGCGCGGCCACGGCGCTGCTGATGTTGATGGTGCTGGGAAATCTGTATTCGTTCTACAAAGGGTAACGGGAATCTCGTGCGCGTCATGTACAAGACGCAATGCAAGTGGAGAGCGTGTGAGCCGATTATTTGAGGCACTGAGCAATCTGGAATCCGATCCGTCGGCAAAGCCCACGGACCGGCACGCGGCCGGCTCCGTGCTGGTGATTCCGACCGAGGCCATTGCGGGCAAATCCGCCGCCCCGGAGAAGGCCCCGCAATCGAGGCCCGATCCGGGCCCGATGAAAGCAGATCGGCTGGCGGCCGCATTGGCGCAAACCGCGCCGCAGGACGTAACCGTGAAGGAACCGGTCGCGACGGCCCCGGCGGCGCCGAAAGCAATCCCGCAGCCCCGGCCCAATCCGGCCCCGGCCGCAGGCGAACGCCCCGTGCAGATCAGGGTTTCGCCCGAATCGCGCCTCGTGGCGCTGACCGAACCGAACAGCCTGGGGGCTGAAAAATTTCGCGCGCTGTTCACGCGTCTGGACGATATGCGCAAGCAGGGCGCGCTGCGCTCGTTTCAAGTCACCAGCAGCACGATGAACGAGGGCAAGACGCTGGTGGCCGCGAATACGGCCGTAACGCTGGCGAAATATTCCGGATCGAGGACGTTGCTGGTCGAGGGCGATCTGCACCGGCCGGGGCTGTGCTCGCTGCTGGGCCTGAACCCGTTGCCGGGCCTGGGCGAGTGGTGGTCAGGGAGCGACCCGGAACTGGGGCGGTACGTTCACCGGCTGCACGGGATGGCGGTATGGCTGCTGGCGGCGGGGGAATTTCGCGACCGCCCGTCGGACATCCTGAGTTCTTCCCGCTTTGAAAAAGCGTTTGCGCAACTGGCCCGGCAGTTTGACTGGGTGGTGGTGGATTCGACGCCCATGCTGCCGATCGTGGACGTGAACCTGTGGTCGAAATTGCTGGACGGCACGCTGCTGGTGGTGCGCGAAGGACAAACGCCGGTACACGCTCTGAAAAAAGGCCTGCAGGCGCTGATCCGCCCCAAGCTGCTCGGCGTGGTGATGAACGAATCGGCCGCAGCCGAGCAGGGCCGCTACAGCGAGCCCTATTCGGCGGCGCGAAAACCGGCGGGAATACGATTGGGATTGAAATGGTAGCGCGGGCGCGTGATGCGATCGGGATCGCCAGAGGCAAAAGCCCCCGCATTTCCGGGCTCTGGATGTCGCGGCTGAAGCCGCGACCCGCAAAGATTATTAATAGTGGTTTTGCTTTTGGCCGGCGGCCAACCGCAAGCAAGAACGAACTCGATCCGAATCGAAACTTGGGACGTCCGGATCAGACAAAAAATGGGTTCGCAGCGCTCCATGGTTGTTAGAGTTGCCAGGATTTATTGGGATTTTGTTAGAGCAATGAACCGGTAGGTTTTCCATTTTCAGAGAAAGAAGCGGCACGGCCCCCCCTTCGGCCGTCACGCCGCAAGCGGCAGCACGGCAAAAACGTAAAACCTGAATATCCGAGAGGAACTTTCTTGATCCGGCTTCTGCACGCGTATTTTCCCGTGCGCACACTATTTCTGGGAATCAGCGAGGCGCTGCTGGTGTCGCTGGCCTTCGCGGCCGCGACCGTGGCGCGGCTGGGCGCGGACGGAGCTGGCTACGCGCTGAACCAGCAGCACGGGTCGATGAAGATTTTTTTCATCTCCGTGGCATTCGTCGTGTGCATGTATTACTTCGACCTGTACGATTCGGCGATTCTGGGAAACCGCCGCGAGGCGCTGATCCGTCTGACGCAGGCGATGGGGGCGGTCTACGGCCTTCTCCTGCTGGTGTATTACGTCTATCCGCCGCTGGAACTGGGCCGGGAAATTTTTGCGATCGGCCTGGCGCTAGTCTCGCTGTCTCTTTTTTTCTGGCGCGGGCTTTTCTGGAAGATTAACCGCATTCCGGATTTCGCCGACCGCGTGGTGATCCTGGGGGACGGCCCGCTGGCCGACCTGCTCGAGCAGGAATACCAGGCGCGGCCTGAACTGGGCTTGCGCGTGGTGGGGCGCATCGCGGCGGCGTCCGGCGCGGACGCGCAGCCGGTTGCTGTACCGGGCGAGCGGCCCGGCGAAGCGGCCGGCAAGCAGGCGGTCGAGGATCTGTCGCGGGCCGTGAAATTTTTCCGCGCCAGCAGCATCGTGGTGGCCATGGGCGACCGGCGGGGCAAGCTGCCGGTCGACGCGCTGCTGGCGATGAAGTGCCGCGGCCTGCAGGTGCACGACGGTGCCGACCTGTACGAAGCGATCACCGGAAAAGTGCAGACCGAATACGTGCGCCTGGGCTGGCTGCTGTTTTCGCCCGGCTGCCACGCGTCAAAAATTCACCTGGCATACAAGCGCGCCGCATCCGTTTTCGTCTCGATCTCGGGCCTGATCCTGACGCTGCCGCTGCTGCCGTGGATCTACCTGGCCATCCGGCTGACTTCGCGGGGGCCGGTGCTGTACCGGCAAGAGCGCGTGGGCCGCGACGGCGTCGAATTTCATTGCTACAAATTCCGCACCATGCGCCAGGACGCCGAGGCCGATACCGGGCCGACCTGGGCGGCCGATGACGACCCGCGCATCACGCGTGTGGGCGCGTTTCTTCGCAGCGCGCGCCTCGACGAAATCCCGCAGCTCTGGAACGTGCTGCGCGGCGATATGTGCCTGGTGGGGCCGCGTCCGGAGCGGCCGGAATTCGTGAGCGCGCTGCGCGGAGAAATTCCCTACTACGATTTGCGCCACACGGTGCGCCCGGGAATCACCGGCTGGGCGCAGGTGCGACACAAGTACGCAAGCTCGGCGGAGGACGCGCGGGAAAAACTGCGCTACGACCTGTTCTACATCAAGAACATGTCCATGGGCCTGGATCTTCTGGTGTTCTTCCAGACCATCAGAGTGATTCTGTGGGCGCGGGGCGCGAAATGAAACTCCTGTTCCTGGCTTCCGCGTCGCTTGTTTTCGTGACCTACGCCGGGTATCCGCTCGGTTTGTACGTTTGCGCGCGGCTATGGCCGCGGCCGGTTGCGCGCGCGGCGATCTTCCCAAATATTTCTATCGTGCTGGCCGCGCGTAATGAAGAAAAATATTTGCCCGAGAAATTGCGCAACCTGGCAGCGCTCGATTATCCCGCCGGCCTTCTGGAAATCATCGTGGTCTCGGACGGGTCGACCGACGGAACCGGGGAAATTCTTCGCCAGTGGCAGGGCCGCGGCATTCGCGCCGTGCTTCTCGCAAATCACAGGGGCAAGGCGATGGCCCTGAACCAGGGCGCGGCCCTCGCGCGCGGCGAACTCATCTGCTTCACCGATGCGCGGCAAAGGATCGCCACAGACGGGCTCAGAAATCTGGCCGCGAATTTTGCCGACCCTGAAGTGGGCTGCGCCAGCGGCGCGCTGGTCCTGGGAGACGAGCGATCCGGCGCGTCCGCGGACGGCGCGGGCCTTTACTGGCGCCTGGAAAAGCGGATTCGAAACTGGGAAGCGGTTTCCGGATCGACCGTGGGAGCGACGGGCGCGTTTTACGCCGTTCGAAAGGAAAATCTCGTGCCCCTGCCGCCGGGAACGATCCTGGACGATGTGTACATCCCCATGCACGTGGCGCGGCAGGGCAAGCGCGTGATTTTCGATCCCGCTGCCGTGGCCTGGGACGGTTTGCGGCCCACGCCGAAACAGGAATTTCGCCGCAGGGTCAGAACCCTGACGGGCAACTATCAACTGCTGCAGCTGGCGCCGTGGCTGATGACGCGTTCCAATCCGCTGCGCGCGCAATTCCTGTGTCACAAACTGCTGCGGCTGCTGGCGCCATTCGCGCTCTTGGGCGTGCTGGTTTCGACGCTGTGGATCCGGCAAGGAATCTACGAGCTGCTGCTGGGCCTGCAATTCCTTTTGTATGCGCTGGCTGCGCTGCCCTTGCCGGGCGCGCTGTCGCGGCTCTCCAGCGGATCGCGCGCGTTTCTGCTGTTGAACACGGCGGCCGCCGTCGCATTCGTTTATTTCATCACGGGGAAGAAGGCAGCGTGGGCGCGATGACCATTTGTTCTGGGGCCGTCAGCAATTTTGTCGGCGGGCGATGAACACCATGGACACCACAATCCAACTTGGCCAGACCGATTCCGGCGAAATGCTGCACGCGGGCGCGGAGCGGCGCGCCCCGGCGACGCCGGCTGGGCCGGCAGGATTGCCGCTGGCCGGCGCATTCGCCGCGGTGCAACTGTTCGTGCTGGTTTACTGGCTGCGTCCCGCCGAGTGGGTCCCGGGAATGTCTCATGCGCCACTGGCAAAGATCACGGGGATCCTGGCGCTGGCCGCGCTGCTGCTGTCGGCGCGGCACATCCGGCGTGATCTTCCGCGGGAAACGATTTTGTTGGCGCTGCTTGCGGGTCAGATGCTTCTGGCAGCGGCGGCCTCGCAGGTTTGGAAGGGCGGAGCATTGCAGGCAGCGCTGGACTTCGCCAAGGTTCTGGTCATTTTCCTGGTGATGACCGTGGCTCTGAATTCACAAAAGCGATTGCGGCAGGTCCTTTCTCTGCAGGCCGCATCGGTCGCCGCAATCGCCGGTGTCACCATCTGGAAAAGCCATCTGCTGGCGGGCCGCCTTGCAGGGGCGGTCGCGGGAGCCTTTTCCGATCCCAACGATCTGGCTCTGACCATCGTTATATCCCTGCCGCTGGCTCTGGCCCTGGCCCTGCTTGCCAGGAATATATTCTGGAAACTTTTCTGGGCCATGTCGATGGCGGTCATGATCCTGGCCGTGCTTCTGACCGGATCGCGCGGGGGATATCTGGCGTTGGCCGCGGCCGTGGCGGCCGGCCTGTGGGAATTCGCCATCCGGGGGCGCCGGGGGTACCTGCTGGCGCTGGCCGTGCTGGGGGCAGCCGCGTTCTGGCAAATTTCCGGCGGGATGATCGCGGGCCGCGTGCAGGGGATGGTGACGCCGGACGAGTCGGTGCAGCAGCGGCAGCAACTGTTCTGGCGCAGCCTGGAAGTGAGCGCCGAACATCCGGTATTCGGCGTGGGCGCGGGAAATTTCCAGCAGATTTCCGGGAACTGGCATGTGACGCACAACTCGTACACGCAGATGAGCGCCGAGGGCGGCGTGCCGGCGCTGGTCCTGTACCTGATGATTTTGGGATGCGGCTTCCGGAATCTGCGGGCGGCGAAACGGCTGGCTCGCGGGCGCGGCGAACACGTGGCGCTGGCGCGGGCGCTGCTGGCCAGCCTTGCCGCTTTTGCCGTGGGCTCGGCGTTTCTGAGCATGGCTTACGAATTTTTCCCGTATCTGCTGGTGGGTTACACCACGGCCCTGGTGAAACTCACGCAGCATGCGGCATCGCGCTCGCAAAAAGACGCGCTGCCGGAACTCTCCGCGCCGGAAACCAAGCCGCAGACCGATGCCGCCGAGCCGGAGATGCTGTGGCTGGCCAATTAGATTCCGGCCAGGAATTTTTCCAATATGCGGCCGCGGAGAAATTTATTGCTGCGGGCGCGCGCGGCCAGGGACGGAAACATTCGACAATGAACTGGACCGAAAACTGGCGGAAGACAAGAGCCGCGTTGCCCTGGCTCCCTGCTTTTTTGTGGCAGCGCGTTGTGTGGCGTCCGGAGGAGATCCGTCCGGTGCACCTGCTCATCGGCGTAGCCGACCACTTTGAGCCCATGCAACGCGAGGAAACCTTCGGCGCGGCTGTCGATTTGCGGGAACAGCAGCGGCGCGTCGAGCGCTGGTGCCGCGAATATCCCGCGGGGATCGAGCCGTGGCGCGACCAGGAGGGGCAGCCGCTGCGCCACACGTATTTTTATCCGGCCGAGGATTTCGAGGACGCGCTGCTGGACCGGATGGCGGAATTCTGCCACGCAGGGTGGGGCGAACTGGAGATTCACCTGCATCACGGCGTGGACGCGCCGGACACGGCCGAAAACACGGAGTCAACTCTAGTCGCTTTCCGCGACGCGCTTGCGGCGCGCAGATGCCTGGCGCGGGAAGGCGGAAGCGGCGCGGCGCGCTACGGCTTTGTGCACGGCAACTGGGCGCTGGCCAATTCCGACCACGGAAGATTTTGCGGTGTCGACCGGGAAATGCGGATTCTAGCCGAAACCGGGTGCTACGCCGACTTTACCCTGCCCGCGCCTGGCACGGCGCACAGCGGCAAGATCAACGCGATTTACGAGTGCTTGCTGCCCTTGGGCGAGCGCGCGCCGCACCGCAGCGGCCGCCGCCTGCAGGTCGGCCGCGTTCCGGAAACGTTTCCGATGATCGTGCAGGGGCCGCTGGGAATCGATTTCCTGCGCCGCAGGCGCGGATGGCCCGCGCCCGGAATCGAAGCGGGCGAACTTTCCGGAGCGAATCCGCCGTCGATGCGCCGCCTCGGGTTGTGGCGCGACGCGGCGATCAGCGTGCAAGGGCGGTCCGACTGGATTTTCATCAAGCTGCACTGCCACGGGATGATGGCGCGGGACGAGCCCGCCATGTTCGGCGCGTCCATCCGGCAATTTCTGCGCGAACTGGTGGACGGACCCGGAAACGGGATCGAGTACCAGGTGCATTTCGTCACCACGCGGGAAATGGTCAACGTGGCTCTGGCCGCCTGCGCGGGGCTGCGGGGAAATCCGGGGGAATACCGCGAGTACCACTTCCGGCTGGCCGAGGCGGCGGTGCGAATTTGAGCTTTGGCTGCAGGAACAAACCAGCGGCGAGCGAGAATCGAAGTGCCGAATAAAATTCCGGGCGACTCCATGAATATCCTTTACTTCGCTCCTCACGCAATGTGGCCGGCCAACACCGGCGCGCGGTTGCGCGACTACCAGCTGGCGTTGCAGCTGGCGGCGTGCGCGAACGTCACGTTCCTGGAAATGCGCGGCGCCGAAGAAACGCTCGAGACTGCTCCGGCCGGCTGCGGCGTGGCGAAGGTCGTCTCATCGAAAAAGGAGTGCACTTACACGATCTCAAAATTATTGCGCGGCCTGGCGGGGCCCGCGCCTGTGACGGTGCTGAATTGCCGGTCGCGAGATGCGTTCCAGCTGCTGGCTGAAACGCTTGCGGCCGGGCAATTTGACACGGTGCAAATCGAAGGCGTGCACCTGATGGAATATTTGCCTGAAATTCGGCAGGCACCTGGATCTCCGGCGGTCGTGGTCGACTGGCACAACATTGAATCCGAAGCCATGCGCCGCTATGCGTGCGGCGCGGCCAGCTGGGTGAAGCGTGCGGCGGCCAGGCGGACTGCGAACCTGCTCGAGCGCGCCGAGGACATACTGCTTGCTGCGCTTGCCGCGCATACGGTGACGAGCGAACGGGAACGGCAAAATCTGCTCGCGCGGAGGCCCGGCGCAAACGTTCAGGTCATCCCGAACGGCGTGGACTCCGACCACTATTCCGCCGCGAATCTGGCCGAAGCCCGGGCACGCAGCGGCGGAGACGGCGCGCGGAAAAATCTCCTGTTCGTCGGCTCCATGGACTACCACGCCAACATTGATGCGGCGGTGTGGTTTGCGCGCACCGCGTGGCCGGAGATCGCGCGAAATTATCCCGACATGCAATTCACGATCGTGGGGCGCGATCCCTCGCGCGAGGTTTGCGCGCTGGCGTCCGAGCGCATCCGCGTGACCGGCACGGTGGACGACGTCCGCCGGTATTACGCAACCGCCGTGGCGGCCGTCGCGCCGATCCGTTGTGGGGGCGGCACGCGGCTGAAAATCCTGGAAGCCATGGCGGCGGGTGTTCCGGTGGTATCCACCGGGCTTGGCGCCGAAGGAATTGAGGCGGAAAACGGCACTCACCTGCTGCTTGCCGACGGCGAAGCGGAAATCGCCGCGGCCGTTGGATGCGTGGCATCTTCCTCCGAACTAAGTTCCCGCCTGGCGCAGGCGGGCAGGTCCCTGGTGAAAAGGAAATACGACTGGTCGGAGATCAGCGCGAAATTATTCAGAATTCACGAAAGACTGGCGGAGGCGCCGCGACCCGGGCTGCGGGAAAAGGCGCTGGCTTCATGAAACCGATTCGAGTGCTGGCGCTGCTGGAAGCCTCGACGGTAAGCGGATCGGCGAAGGCGGTGCTCGAATTCGCGCGAGAAGCGGCGCGAGCTCATGCGGGGCTGCCGAAAATCGAGTTGTCGATCGCGACGTTTGACCGTTGCAGGCGCGAAAACTCCCTGACGCGCGCTATCCGCGAAACCGGCGCGCCGCACGACGTGCTCGCCGAGCGCTATCGGTTCGATACGCGCGTGATCGCGCAATTGCGCGTGGCGGCGGAAAAAAGACACGCGGACCTGATCTGGTCCAACAGCGTGAAGTCGCATTTCCTGGTGCGGCAGGCGGGCCTGCACCGCCGGCGGCGCTGGGCCGCGTTTCATCACGGGTACACATCGACCGACCTGAAGATGCGGCTCTACAACCAGTTCGACCGGTGGTCATTGCCGGCCGCCGACCAGGTGCTCACCAGCTCCGCAGCATTTGTAAGGGAAATCGAGCGGCAAAACGTGCGCCCCGCGCGCGTTCACGTGCAGCACATGCCCATCCGCGCCTCGGCGCCGGTTTCCGAGCGGCAAAAAACGGATTTGCGGCGGGAGCTTCGACTGGATCACGGCGCGCGTGTGCTGCTTTGCGTCGGGCGGCTGTCGCGGGAAAAGGGGCACGCCGACCTGATCCGTGCGCTGCCAACGATCTGCGAACGAGCGGGGCGTCCGCCGCTGCGTTTGGTGCTGGTTGGAGAAGGCCCCGAGCGGGCGCGCATCGAACGGCTGTGCCGGCGATTGCAGCTGACTGAAATCGTGACGCTCGCGGGGCACCGGGAAGACGTGAATCCGTATTACACGATCGCCGACGTATTCGTGCTGCCCTCGCGGAGCGAAGGTTGCTCAAACGCGCTGCTGGAGGCGATGGCGGCGGGCGTGCCGGTGGTGGCAACCGATGCGGGAGGAATTTCCGAGATTGTCACGCACGGTGCCACCGCATTACTAACAAGAAATAATTGTGCGGAAGAATTGGCGGCGGGCGCCGCGCGGATGCTTGAAGACGGCGAGCTGCGGCGGCGGCTGGTGTCGTCGGCACGCGAAATTATCTCGCAAAAAACCCCCGAAGCCTATTTCCGGGGAATTGCTTCTGTCTTTCAGGAGGCGTGCAACGATGCCCGTTGAACTTCGAGAGGAGACGCCGGCGGAAACCGGCCGCGCCAGCGCGGTGAGGCCTGTTCCGATTCTGCTGACGGCGCGGGAACTGCATCTGGGCGGGATCGAGCGGGACATTGCGCAGATCGCGCTGCACATCGACCGCGCGCGATTTGAGCCCCACGTGGCCAGCTACAGCGCGGAGGGAATGCGCCGGGAGGAATTGCGCGCCGCAGGAGTGCCCTTGCTCGATTTGCCAGTAACTTCACTGAAATCGCCCTCGGTGGTTTCGGCCGCGCTCAAGCTTCGGCGCTACATCCGCGATCATGGAATTGAACTGGTGCATGCGTACGATTCCAGCGCGGCGTTTGCCGTGCCGGTGGCGCGGGCGCTCGGCGTGCCGGCCGTGCTGGGCAGCACGCTGGGGCACCGTTCGCTGCTCGATCCGCGCACGCGGCGCCTGCTGCGGTGGACTGACAAAATCGTGGATGCCGTGGTCGTCAACTGCGAAGCCATGCGGCGGCACATGAGGGACGAAGAGCGCGTGCCGGGCGAGCGCATCGAGCTCTGCTACAACGGCGTCGATACCGGCGTGTTCTGTCCGCGGCGGGGACGCATCATTGAACCCGCGGCGGGCGGCGCGTTTGTGCTCGGGGCCGTGTGCGTGCTGCGGCCAGAAAAATCCCTCGACCTGCTGCAGGAGGCGTTTACGCGCGCGCGGCGATTGCGGCCGGGAATGAAATTGCGAATCGTGGGCAGCGGCCCGGAGCTTGCGAAATTGCAGGCGAACAGCCGGCGGCTGGGGATCGAGGACGGCTGCGAATTCGCTCCGGCCACGCGCGAGGTGGCGGCGGCGCTGCGCGAGTTTGACATTTACGTTTCCAGTTCGCGCTCGGAGGCCTTTTCCAACACCATCCTGGAAGCAATGGCCTCGGGCTGCTGCGTGGTGGGATCGCGCGTGGGCGGCACGCCGGAATTGATCGGAAACGACGAGCGCGGGCTACTGTTCGAGGCGGGCAACGCCGCCGATCTGGCCGCAAAACTCATCGAGCTCGCGGAAAATCAGGGCCTGCGGCGAGCGCTGGGAAGGCGCGCGGCGGAGTTTGCGGCGGAAACGTTCACCATCGAAATCGCGGCGCGGCGCATGGCCGAAATCTACGAAACCATTTTGCGAAGGAAAGCACTCAGGTGAATCCGACAAACAATCCGGTTCCCATCGTGGTGCTGGCCGGCGCGCGGCCCAACTTCATGAAAGTGGCGCCGCTGATGGAAGCGTTCGCGGCCGACTCGGACATTTCCGCCGTGCTGGTGCACGCGGGACAGCATTACGACTACAGCTTGTCGGGGCAGTTCTTCAGCGACTTGAATCTGGCCGCGCCGGACTTCTTTCTCGGGGCCGGCTCGGGCAGCCACGCGCAGCAAACGGCGGAAGTCATGAAGCGATTCGAGCCGGTGCTCGACCAAGTGCAGCCGGCGGCCGTGGTGGTGGTGGGCGATGTGAATTCCACGCTGGCCGGGGCGCTGACCGCGGCAAAACTGGGAATCCGCGTGGTGCACGCCGAAGCCGGACTGCGCAGTTTTGACCGCGCTATGCCGGAAGAAATCAACCGCGTGGCGACCGACGCGATTTCCGATCTGCTGCTGGTGAGCGAGGAAAGCGGGCGCGCGAATCTGCTGCGGGAGAACGTCGCAGCCGGGCGGATTTGCTTCACAGGAAATCTAATGGTCGATTCGCTGCGGCGGCATCTGCAGCGGGCAATGAAGTCCGACGTGCGCGAGCGGCTGAGCATGGCCGGTGAGCGATATGGGCTGGTCACGCTGCACCGGCCTGCGAACGTGGACGACCAATCGCAGCTGGCGCGGATTCTGGAGGCGCTGTCGGCGATTTCCGAGGAACTTCCGCTGCACTGGCCCATGCATCCGCGCACACGTACGCGGATGGCGCAATCAGGGCTCGCGCTGCCGGAGAAACTTTTCGCCGTGGAGCCGCTGGGATACCTGGATTTTCTGTGCCTGGAAGCGAACTGCGCGGCCGTGCTCACCGATTCCGGCGGCGTGCAGGAAGAGAGCACCGTGCTCGGCGTTCCCTGCCTGACGCTGCGGGAAAACACGGAGCGTCCGGCGACGATCGAGCACGGAACCAACCGGCTGGCCGGCACGCGCACGGAAACGATTCTGCGGGCGTGGGAGGAGAGCCGCGGCGATCGCGGAAAGAAAAGGATTCCGCCGCTGTGGGACGGAAACGCGGCGGCGCGCTGCCACCAGGCGATCCGTGAAATGCTTGGAATCGTGCAGGCCGCGGAATTGCAGGCACGATGAGCAAACACCTGGCCGTGATTTTTGCCTATCACTATCCGCCGGAGAACGCCATCGGCGGGGCGCGTCCTTCGCGTTTTGCAAAATATCTTTCACAGATGGGCTACGACTGCCGCGTGTTCACAGCCGCGGGCGCGGAGAGCAGCGGCGACACCAACATTTTTCGCATTCCCGATCCGTTTACCGCCGACCGCCGTCGCGGGCCCGGGTGGCAAGCGGAACGCGCGATCCGGAAATTGTTTTTGCCTGGCGAGATGGGAATCCGGTGGTCCGCATGCGCTTGCGCCGCCGCGCGCTTAAAAATTCGGGCCTACCGGCGAGCCAATCCCGGTTCGCGCGTAACGATCTTCGCGACGTTTCCTCCACTGGGAACGCTGCTGGCCAGCTGGCGGCTCGGGCGCATGGAGGGTGTTCCGTGGATCGCCGATTTTCGCGATCCGCTGATCGAGAAATGCGCGCCGCACGGCGCATGGCGGCAACGGCGGGCGTACCAGGCGATCGAGCGCGCGATGGTGCGGGGCGCCGGAGCGGTAATCGCCAACACCGACGCGGCCAAGACCATGCTGCTGGAAAAATTTCCGGAGGCGAGCGGAAAAATTCGCGTCATCTGGAACGGATTCGATTCCGAGGATCGGGTTGGCCCGCTTCCCCGCGCGTCAGCCGATTTCCGGGTGATGAGCCACACGGGCGAATTGTACGCGGGGCGCACGGCGGCGCCGGTGCTGGAATCGTTCGCGCGGCTGATTTCCGCCGGAAGACTGCCCGCGGCGGGCGTGCGGGTACGGCTGATCGGAGACGCGGAAGAGAATTCGCTTCCGAACCAAACATTTCTGGACCGGGCACGCGCGGAAGGCTGGCTGGAACTGGTCACCCATAGGATTCCGCGGAACGAAGCGCTGCGGATTGCGCAGTCGTCGGACTACCTTTTGCTTTTGCAGCCGCAGTCGACGACGCAGGTCCCCGGAAAATTGTTCGAGTACGTGCGGATTGGCAGGCCCATCCTGGCGCTGGTCCGGCGCGATTCCCCGTCCGAACGCGTGCTGGCCCGAGCTGGCGTGCCCTACCGGTGCGTGTATGCGGACGAAAGCCCGGCGGCAGTGGACGATGCGGTCGCGGATTTCTTCAGGCTCCCGACGGCGGATGTCCAGCCAAGCGCGTGGTTTGAGGAAACATTCAATGCGCAGTGCCAAGCGCGGGAACTGGACGCGGTCATGCAATCGCTGCACAACGAGGCGGAGCGGGCAGCGGACTGCTTGGCGCCTGTTCCGTTGCGGGAAAACCTGGCACAAACGCACAAATCGTGGAAAGCCGCAAGCCGGTACTGAGATATGGCCTCGAACGTGGCTGCGAAAATGAAAATGGAGCCAAGCTCACTGTCG
This sequence comes from Terriglobia bacterium, assembly GCA_020073375.1. Classification (GTDB taxonomy): domain Bacteria; phylum Acidobacteriota; class Terriglobia; order Acidiferrales; family UBA7541; genus Palsa-360. The sequence continues at coordinate 40,215 of JAIQFG010000033.1, forward strand.
CTGGGCGAAACCGGCGAGCTGGCGATTCCCGCTCCCGTGCCGACGCGCGGAGAATTGGACAAATCCCTGGCGGCGGGCCTGGCTTGGACGGCCAGCGCGAAATGGTCGACCCAGCTGATTTCCTGGGGGGCACTGATCGTTGTCACGCACCTGCTGTCTCCAGCGGATTTTGGCCTGGCGGGAATGGCGGCGCTGTATTCCGGACTTTTGCTGGTGGCGGGCGACGCGCTGGGAACGGCGGTGACGACGCTGCGCGAATTGACCGCCGAGGAACTGGAGCAGCTGAATTCATTGGCCGCGCTGTGCGGTTGCTGCGCCTGCCTGATATCGCTGGCAGCGGCGATCCCGCTGGGCCGGTTTTTCCGGTCGCCGCACTTGCCGCTGGTGGTCGTGGTGACCAGCGCAACGCTGGCTGCATCCGGGCTGCGAATCGTGCCGTACGGGCTGCTGTACCGGGACATGCGCTTCCGGCTGCTGTCGGCGTTCGACGCGGCGCAGTCGGTGGCTCAGGCGCTGGTGACTCTGGCGCTGGCGTGGAGAGGTTTTGGATACTGGGCGCTGGTGCTGGGAAACGTGGCGGCGGCCGCGTTGCTGGCCGGGCTGCAGATTTGGGCGCGCCCGTGCCGGTTCCGCCGGCCGAGGATCGGCGCGCTTCGCGTGGCGCTGACGTTCAGCCGGCACATCCTGGTCTCGAATCTTTCGTGGTACGGATATTCCAACGCGGATTTTCTGGTTGCTGGACGCATGCTGGGGCAGTCCGCGCTGGGCGCTTACACGCTGGCGTGGACGCTGGCGACCATCCCACTGGAAAAAATCGCTGCGGTGGCGAACGGGGTGACCTACGTGTATCTTTCGGCCGCGCAAAAAGACGATGAGGCGCTTCGGCGATACGTGCGGATCATTACCGAGGGCCTTTCGCTGGTCACATTTCCCGCGACGATCGGGCTGGGGCTGCTGGCGCGCGATTTCATTCCGCTGGTATTCGGAAGCAAGTGGATGGGCGCGATCCGGCCGCTGGAAATTCTGGCGGTGTACGCCTGCTTTCGCTGCATCGTGACGCTGCTTCCCTCGATTCTCAATGTCACGGGCGAATCACGGTTTGCCATGCGTGTCACGCAGGGCGGGCTGATTCTGATGCCCATCGCGTTTTACGCTGGCAGCCGCTGGGGTCCGGCGGGAATCGCCTGGGGGTGGGTGGCCGCGTACCCGGCGATCGCCGCGTGCCTGTATTGGCGTGCTTTCCGGAGGATCGGGATGCCGTGGCGGGAATATTTTGGGGCGGTGCGTCCCGCGCTGGCCGGATGCGCGGCGATGGCTGCCGCCGTGGAACTCGCCAGAACTTCGCTCGCGGTCGTGCCGCTGCGGTTGCGTTTCGGCGGCGAAGTGCTGGCCGGATGCGCGGCGTACCTGATCACGGTGCTGCTGGTTCATGGCAACCGCTTCTTCGTGTTCTGGAATTTCATCCGGGCCATGCGGAATGCGGCGGGAGAAAACGAAATCGTGGAAGGGGCGCCGCGCGGATGACGGGCGGCGGGGGAAACCAATGGGGCTGATCCGGTCGTTCAAGAAGACAGTGCGTGGGACCGCGGAAATCCTGAACGCGTTCCACCCGGCGCACAGGGGGGCGGCGGCGATCGCATGCATGGAAAAATGCGCGGCGACTTCGCCCGTCACGCCTTCTTCGCGTCATCTGGAAGCGGCCATGAGATGGCTGAAACTTGCGCAGGACTCGAACGAAACCGGCGGAGTGGCCTGGGGATATCGGGCGCGGCGGGCAGTGCGCACAAACCTTCCGCTGGGCTGGGTGGCGCCGTACCCGGAGACCACCGGATACCTGATTCCCACACTAATTCGTTACAGCGATCTAACCGGCGACCAACAGTACCTGCACCGGGCCAAACGGATGAGCAGATGGGAACTGGAAATTCAACTGGAAGACGGCGGCATACAGGGCGGGACGCTGGGAGAGCAGCCGGTGGCTTCGAGCACGTTTGTCACCGGGCAGGTTCTGTTCGGGCTGCTGTCCGCATACGAGCGTTATCCCTCGAGAGCCCTTGGAGGCGGCGCGCTGCGCGCCGGGGAATTCCTGCTGGACTGCCTGGACGAGACCGGGCGATTCGTAAAGGGATATTCGCAATTTTGCGAGCCCGGCCCGAAAGCCTACGAGGTGAGGACGGGGTTGGCGCTGGCCGAGCTGGGCGATGCGTTCGATGACGTGCGGTACCACGCGGCGGCATCGCTGACGGCGGATTTCGCGCTGAGCGTGCAGGAAACGAACGGCTGGTTCGGGGAGAACGACCTGGACCATCACGATCAGCCGCTGACGCACACGATCGGATACGTGCTGGAGGGCCTGCACGGAATCGGAGTGCGGCTGGACCGCGGCGATTGCATGGCCGCAGTCGAGCGCGCGCTGGACGCCATCGTTCCCCTGATCCGCTCGGACGGGTTCCTGGCGGGCCGCTGGAAATCGGACTGGACGGCGGCCTCGGACTGGGGCTGCCTGACCGGGTCCGCGCAAATCGCGGGCGTTTTTCTGCGAATGTATGAGCGAACCGGAAAGTGCGAGTACCTGGAAGCGGGCCGGAAATTGCTGGGATTTGTGTGCTTCACCCAGGAGCTGCAATCGGGGGTCGCCGAACTGGATGGAGGGATTCACGGGTCGTATCCGTTTCACGGGGAGTACGGGCAGTGGTGCGTGCTGAACGGGGCCACGAAATTTTTCTGCGATTCGCTGATGGACTACTTGAGGATTGCGGGGCCGGCGGGAACCGGCGAGGCCGACGATGAAAGAAGAATTCTTCTCCCAGCGAATTACCGGTAATTCCGGGCTGGCGGGCCTGGGGATCGATCCATCGGATCATCCGTTTTTGACCGATGCGTATGCCCAGGCGATCCAGCTTTTAGGACAGGAATGCTGGGTGCTGGGCGTGTGCGCGGACGGCGAGGTACGAAGCGCGGCGATCGCCGCAGTGAGGCGCGGGCGCATGGGAGCGACGCTGGAAATTGCGTCGCTTCCGGCGGCCGCGGCGGGTACGGTGTTCTGGGACGGCGTCTACGATCTGGCCAAAAAATTAAAGATCACCGACCTGGTTGCCGGAACGTTCGGGTCTCCTGGGTTTGCGCAGCCCGCGCTGCGCGGAGAAATTTCCAGGAAGGAACGCGTGGAATACGCCGTGGCGCTCGAGGCGGGTGAATTCGAGTCGCGGCTTTGTTCCAATCACAGAAAAAATATCAGAAGGGCGCGGGCGGCCGGATTAACACTGCGGCGCTGCCTGCACGGGGCGGAATCGGCGGCCGAACATGCGCGGATGATCGCGTATTCACGGATGCGCAGGGCCGCGCGCGGAGAGGCGGTTACGCCGGGCGCTGCCGAAACCGAGGTGCACCGGGCGTACCTGGCGAGTGGAGCAGGCGAACTATTTCAAGCGGTGCATGAAGGGGAGGTTGTGTCCTCGCTTCTGGTGTTGCGCTCGGCGCGCGCCGCTTATTGCCAGTCCACCGGCACCAGCCCCGAAGGCATGCACCTTGGCGCGTCGGCATTTCTGTTTCACGGCGCTTGCCGCGCGTTGCACATGGAGGGCGTGCGTACCATGAATCTGGGGGGCGCGCCCGCGGGATCGTCACTTGCGGAATTCAAGGCGGGATTCGGCGCGGAACAATTTCCGCTGGTTGAGTGCGCTTGTTACGTCGGTCCGATGTGGCTGAAAAAATTGCGGTCCGGGCTGCGCCTGGCGCGGACGGACCGCGCGCAATTCCGCAAGCTGCTTTCCGGAAACTCCTACCGCATGTGCGTCTTCGCTCATGCGACGCACGCGCCGCTCGCCCGGATTGCCGCGCCGGAGGGCGCGCGATTTCAGGCGCTCTCCGAAAGCGATCTGACCCGGGCGGCGGGCGGCAAGGAGGAATTCGAGTTCCGGCAACGGCAACTGGAACGGCTTCGCGGGTTCGGCGCCGGACGCGCGTACGGCGTTTACGTGGGAGATAAACTTGCTCATGTCTCCTGGCTGCTTCCGCCGGAGACTGTGGCGCTGGAACGGCCGAAATTTCTAGCGCTGCAGGCGGACGAAGCCGAGATCACCGGATCGGAAACCCTGCCTGGATACCGTGGACGGAAACTGTACCCGTTCGCCATCCAGCAGATCGTGCAGGTCGCGCACGACTCTGGCATACGGCGGGTCTTCATGAAAACACGGAAAGAAAATCTGCCGTCGCAGGCGGGGATTTTGAAGGCGGGGCTGCGATTGAGCGGAGAGATGACGGTGATAACGCCGCCGGCGATACCAGGAAAAACGCTGGTGCTGCGCCGTTTTGGCACAGCTGGCTGAATTTTTTGAAACATTCTGCTGCGGGCGGGAGCTCCTTTAGCCAGAATTCCTTGGGACGGCACTGCGGCGAAGAACGGTACCCCCGGACAGTTCACTTCAGGCCCGCGTGGCAATACCATTTTCTTAGCCGGTCAAGAGCGGCAGGCGCAACCTTGCGCGCCGGCAATTCGAGAAAAGCAATTTCCTGAAGACGAAGCCGCCGATGGCCGCGGACCACCTCCAGGATTTCCGTCCCGGTAATATCCGAGGGCATCAGGTCGGGCGTGAACTGAATGCGCGAAAAGCCCAGTTCCAGCGAACGGGCCAGCGTCTGCACCAGCAGCGTCTTGGCCAGCCCGGGCACACCCACCAGGAGACAGTGGCCGTGGGAAAAGAGCGC
>JAIQFG010000034.1 GCA_020073375.1 Terriglobia bacterium
GCGCAAGGGCGATAGCCACGCGCTTACCGATCCCGCTGCCCGCGCCCGTGACCAGCGCAACCTTTGGCGATACGCCCATGCATTTCCTCCGATTCAAACTGCTGTTTTTTCCGCTCGCCGGCGAAACCGCGCGACGCCGGTTCCTTGCGCACCTAGCTTGCCGCCGGCACCCGCGTTTGGCAACACCGGATCGCAATGCGTTTTTGCCGGGGGCCGCCGCGGGTCCATTCATGACCCGGCACCCGCTTGCAAACCTTCGGAAGAAGGGCTACTGTGCGCGGGAGAATCTTTTCTTTTGCGATTTGAATTAACGCTGCCGCCCGAGGAGGAAACCTTGCGAGCGAAATCGATCATCGCGCTCTGTGTCATCTGCCTGGCATTTTTCTGCCTGACGATTGGAAAAGCGCAGATGGCGCAACAAAAGCCGCTCTATAACACCGCGAAGCAAAAACTGAAGGAAGGCAAGCCGCTGGTCGGCGCCACCGTGTTTTCTCCCGATCCGAACATGTACTGCGCCATGGCCAACTCCGGATACGATTTCATGTGGATCGAGATGCAGCACAGCCCGCTGACGTTTGAGGACGTGTCGCGGATGATCTGGGCGTGCCGCGGGGCTTCGGCGATGCCGTTCATTCGCGTGCCGGATGCGACCGAGAGCGACATTCAGAAGGCCACCGACATCGGCGCGTTGGGCATCATCGTGCCGACGGTGGACACGGTGGAAAAAGCCGAGGCGGCGGTGAAGTGGGCCAAGTATCCTCCGCAAGGGCGGCGCAGCCAGGGGAACGGGCAGTACGGGGCGCTGTATGGATCCGACTACCGGCAGACGGCGAACAACAACATGGTGGTGGTGATCATGATCGAGACGCCGATTGGCGTGGCCAATGCCGAAAAGATCGCGTCCGTGCCGGGAATCGATGTGATCTTCGCGGCCAGCACGGACCTGGGGAATTTTTCAGGGACCAAGCAAGGGGACAAGGAGTACGAGACGATGGTCTCGAAGATTCATGACGTGGTGCTGGAGCATGGGATTCGGCTGGGCGGGCCGCAGGCTTGGAAAGACCGGTCGGGATTCACGTTTTTTCAGGCGCCGGGGGAAACGACGCTGATTCAGCTGGGGGCGCAGGTGAATCTGGGGAAGATTCCCGGGGGGGCTGGGAGCGCGAAGCCCGGGGTGGCGCCGACCGAAGGGGCGGAAAAGTAGGACAGGCTTCAGCTTGTCGCGGTTGATTTTTCTTGCCGCTCGGAAAAACCGACAGGCTGAAGCCTGTCCCACTAAAGCTAAAGCGCGACACTGCCTCGTGGGCTGGTTTATAATTGCGCGCTCGTAACTTCCGTTGTATTCAGGAAAGCTAGAGATGCTTTCAATTCGCCCAGCCACGATCAACGATGCCGCGCTGCTCTCGGGGATGATCCATGAGCTTGCCGAGTTCGAGCACCTGGGGCATGAAGCGAGCGTGTCGGAAGAGATCATCGCGCGCGACGGGTTTGGGCCCAGGCCGAAATTCCGCGCGGTGATCGCGCAGTGGGACGGCGAAGCGGTAGGCTACGCCGTGTTTTTCGATTTCTATTCCTCTTTTCAGGGGCGCGCCGGGCTGTTTCTGGACGATCTGTTCGTGCGGCCTGCGTTCCGAAAGCGCGGGGTGGGGCGTGCGCTGCTGGCCCACGTGGCGGCCATCGCCTGGCATGAAAAATATTTCTGCATGAGGTGGGAAGTGCTGGACTGGAATACTCCGGCGATCGAATTTTACCGCAAACTGGGCGCGGAATTTCTGGATGAGTGGAAATCGGTGGTGCTCATCGGGGATCCGCTGCAGGTGGTGGCGGAAGAAGCGAAGTAGGCGCGCCCCTCCAATTAGATCGGTTTTCTTTCTTACTTTCCTCGGTTTTCTCTGTGATCTCTGTGTCCTCGGTGTTCTCTGTGTTAAGTCTTGAAAGGTTTTTACACAGGGACCACTGAGGACACAGAGGGCACAGAGAAAACATCAGAAGAGTAAATTCCAACCCTTTCCCTTCAGCATCTAAAGGAGTTCCAGTATTTCTGGAACACTTGCAATATTTCGGGGACTCATCCGTTTACATAAATAGCGGGTTCGGGCTCTACTTGTAGCCCGCCGTAATCATGGACAAGGCATTGGACAACGCCTGGACAATGACCGAGCAGGACCGGAAGCTTTCCGAAACGGTCGAGCGCGAGCGGGGACGCCTGCGGAATTTCATCCGCAGGCGCGTCGCGGACGAGGCCGAGGCGGAGGACATTCTCCAGGACGTGTTCTACGAATTGGTTGAGGCCTACCGGCTGATGAAGCCGATCGAGCGGGCGGGGGCATGGCTGTTTCGCGTGGCGCGCAACCGGATTATCGATCTGTTCCGGAAGAAAAAGCCGGAAGCGATGAGCTGGGTGCGGAGTGCGGGCGAGGAAGACGCCGAGGCGCAGACGCTCGAGGATCTGCTGCCTTCGCCGGAGGCGGGGCCGGAAGCGGAGTACGCGCGCGGGGTGCTGCTTGAGGATTTGGAAGCGGCCCTGGAGGAATTGCCGGACAATCAGCGCGAAGTGTTTGTCGCGCATGAGATTGAAGGGCTGAGCTTCAAGGAGATTTCGGCCGAAACGGGAGTGAGCGTTAACACGCTGCTTTCGCGCAAGCATCACGCGGTAGTGCATCTTCGGCGGCGGCTGCAATCGATTCATGACGAATTTACGAGGTGAGCGGGCTTGATGCGGGCCCGGCTGGCGCGGATTGCTAAAACGTGTTTCAGGCCGATGTGGCGCTCGCCTTCAGGCGGTCACTTTCGAAGCGAGCACGTGCCCGCCTGAAGGCGGGCGCTACAGAATGGCGGCAAAACCGGGCAAGGGAAAGAAAGGACAACGAACATGAGAGGACGATGGGCATTGCGAGGTTTGAAAATTGCGGCGTTCGGGGCGCTGGGGATCGCGGTGTTTGGATTTGTGTCCATGCACTTGTGGAATTATCTGATGCCGGCGATTTTCGGATTGCACGCGATCACATTCTGGCAGGCGGTGGGGCTGCTGGTACTGGGGCGGCTGCTGTTTGGAGGATTCCGCCCGCGGGGCGGCGGCTTCGGCTGGAGGCGGAAGATGATGGAGCGCTGGGAACAGATGACGCCCGAGGAGCGCGAGAAATTCCGAGCAGGCATGAGGCATCGCTGCGGCCCGCGCGCGCCGGCGGCCGAAACTCATGCCTGATGGGGCGCATGGGCCAGGGCCACGCGCGGGGATCTCCAACGTGGCACCGGCATCGCCCGCTTGTGGGACCCGGTGCGTTTGGTCTACCTTGGGGTGGTGCTGGCGACGACTTCGGTGGCAATGCTGAGTTTCATGTTTCTGTCGATGGTCCGCGTCAGCGATCCGCTGGTGCCGCGCGCGATTTTCGGCGTGCTGAACACGCTGCTTTATTTTCCATCCGGCGCGATTTATCCGATCGAGGGATTTCCCGTCTGGTTGCGGTGGATTTCCTACATCGATCCGTTCACGTACGCGGTGCACGCGCTGAAGGCGCTGCTCCTGAAAGATGCTGGGTTCCAGGCAATTTATTCGGACGTTCTGATTCTGATGGGGTTTTCCGCGATCCTGGTAAGCCTTTCGGTCGCATTTTTCAGGAGGCAGATATAAAATGCCCCAGGGAGAACCGTTCGTGGGCATACTCGATGCAGGTCCGGAAGAACCGAAGTCAAAAGCCCTGCGTTACGGAATTAGCGGAGTTGCGCTGGTGTTGCTGCTCAGCGGCGCGACGTGGTATTTCCTGCGGTACACCTCGGAAAAACATACCGTCGAGCATTTCATGGACGCGGTGATCGCGAACGACATGGATAAGGCCTGCCAGATCTGGCACACCCATCCCGGTTTCTCCTGCCAGGATTTTGTAAGTTTCTGGGGGCCGACCGGATATTACAGCCCCATCAAGAGCTTCCGCATGGAAAGCGCCGAGGTGCCGCCAAAAGGCGGGAGCGGAGTTGTAATTACCGTGGAGATCAGCGCGTATGCGCCGTTCCCGAAACCCGAAGAGACCGTCAAATTTGCGCAGAATCGCGAAGTGCAGATTTGGGTGGAACGCTCCGACCAGTCGCTGAGCTTCCCTCCGCCATAGAGTGAAGAGTGTCCAGCCGAGCGCTAGCGTTTCTCGCGGCACAGCTCGAAGATCGGGGCTCTGAGGTCATCTTGCGAAGTTCGGTTTCGTAGCGCCGGCGCCCCGCCGGCTTTTTTTTATTCCACCGCTCTAAATTTCACCCCAAATGCCGGCGAGACGCCGGCGCTACTATCAAAACCATCTCACAAACGCGTGGTGTGCCAATTCGAGGGACCAGCAGGGGCTGAGGCTCATTTATTCTGGCCCCCTGAATGTCGCGGCTGAAGCCACAAGCCACAAAGATCATTTCTGAGACAGGTTCTAGTGAAGCGTGCCTGCAAGCGATTCCGCATGGCCCTGGGAATGGCCTGAGGAAAACGAATGCAGGGTGTCCCCCAGGCTTTGCCCGTTGTGCGGCGACGATCCATCGGATTGCGACGCGCCGTACTTGAACTGCGAAACGAGTTTGCGGAGTTCCGCGGCCATGCTGGAGAGCTGCTGGGCGGCGTCCTGCGTTTCGGCGGCGCCCTGCGTGGTGCTTTTGGCCGCGCTGGCCACCGACTTCATGTTATCCACGATCTGCGAGCTTCCAGTGGCGGCGTGATTCACGTTGCGGACCATGTCATTGGTGGTCGAGGTCTGATCCTCGATGGCGTTGGAAATCATGCTGGAAATATTGTTCACCTGAGTGATGACCTCGGTGATCTGGTGGATGGATTCGGTGGTGGTTTTCGTTTCGCCCTGGATAGCTTCGATCTTCCGGCTGATTTCCTCGGTGGCGACGGCCGTCTGCTTGGCCAGTTCCTTGACCTCGTTGGCGACGACGGCAAAGCCTTTGCCGGCTTCGCCTGCGCGGGAAGCTTCAATGGTGGCGTTCAAGGCGAGCAGATTGGTCTGGTGCGCGATGGAGGTGATGACTTTGATCACGTTGCCGATTTCAGCGCTCGATTTCGCCAGTTTCAGGACGGATTCGTTCGTGTTTTCGGCCGTGGTCACGGCGGATTTGGCGACCATGGCCGCCTCGGTGGTGCTCTTGGAAATTTCCTTGATGCTGGCGCTCATTTCCTCGGTGGCCGCCGCTGCCGCCTGCAGGTTGCGGCTGACTTCTTCGCCCGAAACCGAGACCAGGCGCGATTGGTTGGCGGTTTCCTCCGCGTTCGAGCTCATCTGATTGCTGACGCCGCGCAGGTCCTCCGAGGAATTCGCCACCTGCCCGGACATTTGCGCGACCGCCACGATCATTTCCCGCAATCTCGCCTGCATTTCGTTCATGGCGGACATCAAGTCACCGATTTCATCCGCGCTCCCGCTTTCCAGGTCCTTGCCCATCAGATCGCCCGCGGAAATGGCGCGGGCGCGGTCCAGCAGTAAACCCAGCGAAGCGGAAATACGTTTGCTGACAAGGTAGGCGATCACCGCTCCGGCCAGGATTCCAAACAGCGTGGAGGTCCATAGGCTGAGCATGGCGGAATGGCTGGTGTCAGCGAGGGCGGCGATTTCCAGATTGGTTTTCTTCTGCTGTTCGTCGACCAGAGTCTGCAGGCGCCCCATCAATTCGGCCTGCTGATTGCTTTCTTCCGTCTTGAGCATGTCGTAGGCGCGGCCCATGGCATCGTTCCCCTGGCCCATGGCGAGCTGTTCGATTTTGTCCTGGAGTTGCCGGTGGGTGCGCAGCATCGTTTCAATGGAGGAGACCTCTTCGGATTCGGTCCCGGTTCCAAAATCGTGGGTCACCTTGATCAGGTCGGTAATGGCGGATTCAGCGGCCTTCCAGGCGTCGGCGCGCGTGGATTTGAAGTGTTCGGCATCCTTGGGATCGCTGCCGAACAAGACGTAGGCGCGCAGGGCGCCCCCGGCGTCGCCGATGGCCTCCTGAATTTTGGCCGCGTCGATGGTCGCCGGATAGCGAAAGTCGCGGATGATCTCCTGCAGACCGGTGGCTTTCGCCATCTTCGTGTAGGCGAAGGTGGCGCTGAAAAGCATGAGCGCAATCATCAAACCAAATCCGCCTGCCAATTTTTTTCCGATGGTAAAGCGTGAATTGCTGGAAGTCATATTCGTTTCTGGCGAACCGGACGAGGTTCTCCATCCCCCCTCAGTTTGAGAGTTGCCGAATCCGACATCAAAGAAAGACAATCGTGCGGAGCATCCGGCGCGGGCACACCCATAATGCCGGCGCGCGGGCGCCTGGCCGTGCAGTCTGAAAATTTTCCCCCGCGCTAGTGCGGGAGACTGAATTCGACGTTGACAGACTGCGTGATCTTGCCCTCTCCGGGCTCGTAGCGCCATTTCTTTACGGCGTCGATCGCGGCCGCTGTAAGCAACTGGTGTCCACTGACGACTTTTACGTCCTCAACGCTGCCATCCGGATCGATGGTGACGTCCAATTTGACGGTCCCCTCGATGCGCATCTTGGAGGCGATCGCGGGATAAACGGGCGGCACGGTCTTCACCGATTTTCGTGTGTCGGCGTGCAGCAGGGTCACGGTGAATAAGCAAAAAGCGGCAACGGAGAGCAACATCACATATTTCTTGGTCATGGCAATTTCCGGTCTCCGATTTCGGCCACGGGTATTCCGTGGCAGTTTCTGTCTAGAGTGGTATCGGCAAGGCCCGGGAATTCTTTAGAGGTGAACAGCGAGTGAAATTCCGGAAACCGTCAGGAGGATGTAGCCCCAAGAACAATCCTGCGCGTCGCTAATTCCAGTCAGTCCAAAGTGTTACATGAAGCAAGACTCCCAAATCGAAGTTGGTGCGGACGTCATGCCAAGTCGCGGACAGCGGCCAGAAGTTCGGCAGGAGTAACGATGGAAGTGCCCAGTTTGCCAACCACCACGCCGGCACCAGCGTTGGCCAGGACGGCAGCGTCCCGAATTGGCACGCGCGCGGCGATCGCCAGCGCCAGCACCGATAACACCGTGTCGCCCGCTCCGGTCACGTCAAAAACCTGGCGTCCATGGGAAGCGTGATCGGCGCCGGCCTGCCCCACTCGCGCGTAACTGATTTCGCGGCTGGTGGCCGCCACATGAAAGCCTTTCGGCGAGGCTTCCTCGAATACGTTCAATCCTTCAGGACCGCGGGTGATCACCACCGCGGAGCAACCGAAATGCGCGAGCAATTTTGGCCCGGCATCCTCAAACGAGTCGTCGTCTCCGAGCGACTGGGCTACGAAAAAGCCTGCTTCCTTGGCGTTGCAGGCAATCACAGTCGCGCCGCGATAGGCAAACAGGCGCGAGGTTTTCGGCTTCACCAGTACGGGCACCTTGCGGCGATGGCACTCGGTGAGGACACGGTCTGCCAGCGGGTCGGTGACCACACCTTTGTCGTAGTCGGAAATCACCAGGGCGTCCAGTTTGCCGAGCGACGCTTTGATTCTGCGGACCAGACTTTCCTCAATGGTATGCGACAACGGCTCGCGGCGTTCGCGGTCCACGCGCACGATTTGCTGGTGTCGCGCGACGATGCGCGTCTTGACCGTGGTGATACGCGAGGCGTCGGCAACGATTCCCTTCGTGGCCATTCCTTCATTTTTCAGGAGCGAGCAAATTTCGCGGCCAGGCTCGTCATCGCCGGTCACGCCGAAAGGAAACACTTCGGCGCCCAGCGCGGAAAGATTCCGAGCCACGTTTCCCGCTCCGCCCAGGACCTGGCTCTCGGTCTTGAAATCCACCACCGGCACGGGAGCTTCCGGCGAGAGGCGCGTGGCCGAACCCCACACATAGCGGTCCAGCATGAAGTCTCCCGCCACGCCGATCCGGCGGCCGCGCAACGTTTTTACCAGGCGCGTGAGTCTTCGGCTGTCGATGATCATGGGAAAAGAAGTGGGAGTGCGGCCCCTGGATTTTTCGCTCCGGGCGCGCGCTCGAAACATCTGCTCGGTTGGCTGACAGGCACGTTGGCACTCTAGCAGAGACAAATCATCGCGGGCAACTGTTCAGCGCGTGGTGGGAGCGGCGAAGCATTCCGCAGCCAGATGATCGCCCCAGGGTTCCTTGACTTCGAGCGCGATGGCGTACGGCACGAAGGCGGACGCGGCGTCGAGCGGCGCGCCCGCTGCGTTCAGGCGCTGCATCCGGTCGCGTTCGGCTTTTTCGAGAAACAGGCGAAACCCTTCGATGTCGCGCATGGCCTGCCTTCCCTGCGCCGTCAGCCGCTTGAGAAACGGCGCCCAGGCGATATTCACGGCCACCAATGCCGCAACCGCCAGCGAGTACGACGGAGAAACATTTTTCGAGAGCATCCGGAGGATGAAAACGAAAGCGCCGCCAAACACGGCCATGGCCGCCACCGCGGGAAGCACCTGAATCGCTCCGCCCAATCCGCGAATCACGCGCATCAGGGCCGGAAGCAGGCTCATGACCGTCATCAGGCCGATGATCGACGCACAGAAGAAGAACCACCAGGTCAGGAACAGGATTCCGGTGGTGTCCCTTCCCGTAGCCGTCAGAGCCATGCCCATGGCAAAGGCCAGCGACGCAAGTAATCCCAAAACCATATAGCCAATGTGCGAGGCGACATATTTTCCGGCCATGCGCTTTTCCAGCTGGCCCGAAATGCCGAGCAAATAGACGTTCAGGTTTCGGGAGTTGCTGGGGCGAACGATGGCTTCGGGGCCGTCTTCAAACAACAGTTCCAGCACGCGGGACTCTTCCGGGGCCAGCGCGTTTTCGCCGCCGGGGTCCGCATTTCTTTTGGTCAGTTTGTACCCGCCACTTTCAAGTTCAATGGTGAGGCACTCGCGCACGGCGAGCTGCGCGAGGACAGCCGCCAGCGTTCGGCCGTCGCATCCCGCTGTGCGGATGTAGCGCACCGCCGCGGGCGAGTGTCCCGCGGGAGGCTCATAACGCACTGGCACGCTGGCGAGCGGAGGTTCCGGCCCAATGCGTATCCACACAATCAAGTAATAAAGAAAAATCAGAAGCGGGCTGGCCAGCAGCCAGCGATGGCGGGAAAACACGCCGAACTTCGGAGGCGTGACAAAGCCCTTGGGAAAACTGACGTCCACGCTCAGGCTCTGCGCCGGACCGATTCCCGTGGCCCGGTAGCTGACGGCGTCAGCGGATTCTTCCCGCGTGATTTCAGTTTGAGGATTGCGCGAATCGGTCACGCCGCGCCTGCCGGCATAGGCTTCGACTTTTGCCTGATCCATCGGCATGGTTCCGGGAAAACGCACATGAACACTGACTTCGTCGACGGGCAGGGCCCAGTAGTGCCCGAGCACATTCCAGTACAATTCGTCGCGGTCGGACAACAGTCCCAGGGCGCCTTCGACCGTGTAACGAATCACGATCCGGTGATCGCCTCTGGCAAGCGGCACGTTGAATTTCCCAATCCGCAACTGCGCATACGCGCCGCCGCTTCCCTGTTCGTGCCAAACCGGCTGGCCGTCTTCGGTGACTTCCAGGATATTGATTTGGATTCCGCTGTCGTCGGTCCGGCCGCCGCCGAGCCGGTCGTCCCAACGCGCGTCGGAACCGATGGGGAGATACCGGACCAGACCATACTCGAAGTAGGTTTCTTCGCTGTGGACAACGAACTCTTCGCGCACGTCGATGGAAGTGTCTTTGTGGACGGTGAGATCGGCGGTGAATCGCACGATGCGTTCACCAGGCGCGGGAGTGACTGCGGCGCACGGCAGCGCCGCTGCCAATACAGCGATGAGTAGTGCGGCGGCGGCCGGAAATGTGCGGATTGCGAGCGTTTTTCTCACATCACTATTGTATCGGCGACGGAATTTGGGAGCATGACAAACCGGGGACGTTGACGCGTTTCGGGCACCGCATAGATCTGCGAAAAATTGGGATTGGCGGAAAAGAGGGGATCAAGCCGGTGTAGCGCCCGCCTTTAGGCGGGCACATTGGCGCACACACATGCCCGCCTGAAGGCGGGCGCTACATGTTTCTGCTTGGGTCGGCTGCATGGGATTAGAACTTTTTCGCGCTGCGGAATTCGCGCACCACGTCGGCAGGGTCGCGATAGCCGCCGTCGACCGCTAAATTCAGGCGGCGCATTTCTTCCTCGGATATTTTCCCCGTAAGCGCGGCTAGTGCCTTCCGGACTTCCGGGTGGCGGTCGAGCGTGGAGCGGCGGACCAGCGGCACCGCTTCGTACGGCGGGAAATAATGGCGGTCGTCCTGCAGGACGACCATGCCCAGCGCCGCGATCACGCCGTCGGTGGAATTTCCGGCGACGATGTCCACCTGGCGGTCGGCCAGGGCGCGGTACAGCAGTCCGAGGTCGAGAATTTTTGGTTCGCTGGCAAATTGCAGGTGGTAGGCCGCCACCCAGCCGCGGTACCCGTCGGGCCGCTCCATGAATTCGTAACCGAATCCGGCGCGCCAGTGCGGCGCATCGGAAGCAATGTCGGAAATCGTGCGCAGATGAAGTTTCAGGGCGTCCTCTCCCCGCACCACCAGCGCAAACGTGTTGTTAAATCCGAGCGGCGGGAGGACTTCGACGCCGAACCGCGCGCGATACTCCTGCTGCACGCGCTGGAACACGGCGGATGGATCGTTTTGCGGGGGATCGTTCAGGACCGCGGTGAGCGCCGTTCCGGTGTACTCGGGGTATAAATCGATTTTCCCGGCCACCAGCGCCTGCTGGCAGATCATCGTGCCGCCCAGGTTGACGCGGCGCTCCACGCGCAAGGCCGAATGCGCCTCGATCTGCTGCGCGAACAGTTCGGCCAGGACAATTTGCTCGGTGAAATTCTTCGAGCCGACGACGATTTTGTCGCCGCTGTGTTGGCCGCACCCGGTGGAGAAGAACGCCACGATGAAACAGGCGAAAATCGCGATCGCGCGCAACAATCCGTATTGCAACGCGAAAGATTTTTTGCAGCCGGATCGCGCGTGCCGGCTCATCTCTGCGCAAGGCTCCGTTGGAAAGCCCCCAGCGAAAGATCGACGACCACCGCAAGCAGCGCCGCGGGAATGGCGCCCGCGAGAATGACCTGATTGTTGACCATGGCGACGCCGCGAAAAATAAATACGCCCAAACCTCCCGCGCCGATCGCCGCGGCGATGGTCGCGACGCCGATGGAGATCACGGTGGCCACGCGAATTCCCGCGAGCAGCACCGGGGCCGCCAGCGGGAGTTGCACCTGCCAGAGCAATTGCCGCTCTGTCATGCCCATGCCGCGCGCCGCCTCAATCACCGCGGGATCGACGCCCGCGATGCCCGTGCACGTATTCCGCAAAATGGGCAGCAACGCATACAGCGCCAGCGCCACGATCGCGGTGCTGGCTCCTACGCCGCCGATCCACGGCACAGGGATCAGGAAGCCGAACAGCGCGAGGCTGGGAATGGTCTGCACGATGTTGGCGGCGCCAAGCACCCAGCGCTGCGCCTGCTCGCGGCGCACCAGAGCGATGCCCAGCGGCAATCCGATCAGCAGAGCGATCCCCATCGAAGCCGCAACCAGCCCGAGGTGCTCGACCGACCGGGCCAGCACTTCGCTACGATTGCGCAGCAGAAAATCAAACCAGTTCATTGCGCGCCCTCCTCACATTCCGGAACTCATTGCATCTGGTCGAGGCCTTCCACCGCTTGCAACGACGCCACGAACGCCCGGACGTGCGGCTCGGTCGAATCTAGAAATTCCTGCGGCGAGTACGTGCCGATCAATCGGCCGCGATCGAGCAATGCGATTCGCGTTCCGAGCAGCAGCGCCTCGCGCACGTCGTGCGTCACGAACACGATCGTCTTTTCCAGGCGCGTTGCCAGCGAGCGAAATTCCCGCTGCAATTCGGCGCGCGTCACCGGATCGAGCGCCGCGAACGGCTCATCCATCAGCAGGATCGGGGGATCCGCGGCCAGCGCGCGCGCCACGCCGACGCGCTGTTTCTGCCCGCCGGAAAGTTCCGACGGGCGGCGCCTGGCGAATTCCGCGGGGGGCAGCCCGACCAGTTCCAGCATCTCGATCACCCGAGCGCGGATCCGTTTGGAGGACCAGCGCTCGAGTTTGGGCACCAGCGCGACATTCTTCTCCACGGTCCAGTGCGGGAACAGCCCGGTATCCTGAATAACGTAGCCGATCCCGCGGCGCAACTGGATTGGGTCCCAGGAGGCGGTGGAGCGCCCGGAGACCAGGATTTCGCCTTCCGAGGGCTCCAGCAGTCGGTTTATAAGCTTCAAGGTAGTGGTCTTGCCGGACCCGCTGCGGCCCAGCAGGACGAGCGTCTCGCCCTTGCCCACACTGAGGGTCAGGTCAGACACGAGCGTCGCCCCGGCCGGCAGCCGGTACGTAAGGCCTCGGGTCTGCAATACATAACCGTTTTGTAATCCGTCACTTAGCTCGACCACGCTGGGCATCCCGCCTGTCTTATCTGCTTGCCACGCTTCCCAAGGGAACTCCGGATTGACTTACTCCCTTGAATCGGGTCAAAGTAATGTCCCGCCGGAACGGATTTCTTTCCGGCGGCTGATTTTTGCCTCAATCTGCAGGTTCGCCGCATCCTATCGCTGGGACCATTATGAACCCGACCACGGCCGCCCCTTCGTCCTCATCCAAACAGCTCAGTGCCCGCTTGCGCGCGGCGCGCGACCGCAGCCAGGAACTTTTTGGCATCGTTCGCCCGACAGCACTGTACGACCGCCCCATCCCCGAGCGCCACCGGATTATTTTCTACCTGGGTCACCTGGAGGCGTTTGACTGGAACCTGCTCAAGGACCCGCTCATGCTCTCCTCATTCGATCCGGGGCTGGACAAGCTGTTTTCATTCGGCATTGATCCTGTGGATGGCGGACTGCCCACCGATCAGCCGAACGACTGGCCGTCGCTGGAGCAGATTCAGAGGTACACGTCACAGCTACGACAGGTTCTGGATCGCCGGCTTCAGGATGTATTCGCCGATGACCCCAATCTTGCGACTCTCGAGCAAGGCCGCCTGCTCGAAGTCGCCATCGAGCATCGGCTGATGCACGCCGAAACGCTGTGCTACATGCTGCACCAGTTGCCTCTGGACCGCAAACTCGCGATGGTGCAGCCCGTTGCGCCGGATGCGCCCGCGCACGTTTCCTGCATGGTCGAAATTCCCGCGGGCACCGCTACGATGGGCTTGCCGTCGGGTGGCGCGGAAGTGTTTGGATGGGACAACGAGTTCCAGGAAATTCGCGTTGCGGTTCCCGCGTTTGCCATTGATACCCACAGCGTCACGAACCGGGATTATCTGCGTTTCGTGCGCGAAGGCGGCTACTCCGATCGCGCGCTATGGAGCGAAGCCGGCTGGGAATGGATCGCTTCTTCGGGCCGCCGGCACCCGGCGTTCTGGGTTCCGCGCGGCGATGATTGGGCCTGCCGAACCATGTTTCAGGAAATTTCCCTGCCGCTCGATTGGCCGGTGTACGTGAGCCATGAAGAGGCCAACGCGTATGCCAGCTGGGCCGGCAAGGAATTGCCCAGCGAGGCGGAATGGCATCGCGCCGCCTGCGGAACGCGCGCGGGCGCGGAACGCGAATATCCCTGGGGATCGGAGGAGCCCTGCTCAAGCTTGGGCAATTTCGATTTTCACCGGTGGGATCCCGCGCCGGCAGGATCGTATCCCGCAGGCGCCAGCGATTTCGGCGTCACGGATCTTGTGGGGAACGGATGGGAATGGACGCGGACGCCGTTCGCGCCGTTCCCGGGATTTGAACCCTTCTCGTTTTACCGCGGTTACTCCGCCGATTTTTTTGACGGGAAACATTTTGTGATGAAGGGCGGGTCGCCGCGCACGGCGGCCTGCATGTTGCGGCGGTCGTTTCGCAACTGGTTCCAGCCCCGCTATCCGTACGTGTACGCGAAGTTTCGATGCGTGAATCGCTGAAATCCGGAACAGAAACTGGGGAGGCATCATGGCCGCACCGGCTATCGCGCAATATTCGGAATCGGAGCTTGCCGCGGAAGCCCGCGCCGGGCTGGTTCGCGCGGGGCAAAAGGAACTTCCTTCCAAATATCTTTACGATGAAATCGGGTCGGCGCTGTTTGAGGTGATCAGCGTGCTCCCCGAATACGGATTGACGCGGGCGGACGAACGCCTGATGCGGCGCCATGCCGGTGACATCGTGGCGTGCCTTGCGGGACCGGTGCGCGTGGCCGAACTTGGCAGCGGGAGCGGGCGAAAAACGCGCTGGCTGCTGGAGGCCTTTTCGCTGCGCCGGCCCACCACGTATTGTCCCATCGAGATTTCTCCGACGGCGCTGGCGCGCTGCGAAAGCGATCTCGGACAGATCGAGCGCGTGAGCATCGTGGGATTCGAGCAGCCGTACCTGGACGGCCTGCGCGCCGCCGCATCCGGGCGCGACGCGCAAGACCGCATGCTGGTGCTCTTTTTGGGTAGCACCATCGGCAATTTCGACCGCGATGCCGCCGAACGATTTCTCACCGAAGTGCGGAGCATCCTGGTCCCGGGCGATGCGCTCCTGCTTGGCACGGACCTGGAAAAGCCGCTCCCGCAGTTATTGAAGGCCTATGACGATTCCCTGGGCGTAACAGCCGCGTTCAACCTGAATATTCTGGCGCGGATGAATCGCGAACTGGGCGCGGATTTCGATCTCGCTGCGTTCCGGCATGAGGCGCGGTACAACTCAGTCTTCCGGCGCGTGGAAATGCACTTAAGCTCGACGCGCAACCAAACCGTCGCGATTCCGGGCGCGGGATGCGCCGTTTCTTTCGTCGAAGGCGAGACCATCTGGACGGAGAGTTCACACAAATACCGCGCGGAAGATATTTCGGGGATGGCCGTGCGCAACGGCTTCCGGCGTTCCGCGCAGTGGCTCGATTCAGAATGGCCGTTTGCGGAAAGCCTGCTGATCGCGCGGTAGGATCTAGCTCTCTTTCGCTTTGGTCACGTGCAGGATTGTTTCGGCGCTCCACTTTTCCGTGGATGTCAGATCGACGGGCCACACACCCAGAATCTGCGAGCCCTGGTAGACGCGCTCAAATCCTTCTTCCGATTCCGACACCGTCTCGATGGGGGCGATCCACAAGTGGCTTGCGCCTCGGGCTTCCATATTCACCGCAACGTTTTGCCATTCATCCGTGAGCCGCACGGTCGACGCATCCACCACGCCGCCCCATTCCAGCGGCTTGCGCTCGCCGGAAAATTCGATGTAGCGGTCCGGAACGTTCGGCGCGAGCAGATTCAAGACGACTTCAAGGCCGAGTAGGAAGGAAATTGGCGTGTTGGAGTCAGTGGCCGTTCTCGTGAGGTCGATGCGGCAAGTGAGATCGAAACCATTTTCAAGCGCCTCGAATTTTAGCGTCTTCGCCGCTTGCAGCAAGGTTCCGGCAGGGGCGCCTGCGGAAATGCAATTTAGGGGCGCTTCCTTGATCAACTGGACCTTGTGCGAGGTTGCCTCACCGGTCCGGTAATCCCCGCCCGCAAAGGCGGCGTTTTCGTCCAGCCGCAAAGCCTCGTAATCCGCGTGCGCCTTTCCATTGGCAAACAGCAGCAGACGAAACGCATTGCGCGGCCAGCGATCGTACTTCAATCGCTTTTCAAGGCCCGCCTCTTTGGAAATGGTCTGGTTGTGAATGGAAACGACGCCTGCAGCCGGCTGATTCGTCTGCATCAGTCTTGAATGATAGGCTTCCAGGCGGCGCTGCAAGGAATTGATCAGGGTGACGGCGCTGGGACGGAAATCGAGCACTTCGAGCGTTCCGCCACCCGAAGGTTTGACTAATGCTGCGAACTGGGGCGAGACGATCTCGATTTCCTCACGGCCATCGGCGTCAAAATCGAGGCGTTCCACCGATTGATACTGCTTGGCGCCCAGCCGCAATTCGTCCGCGGTGGTTTCAGCGCGCACCAGTTCGCGCCACAATTCCGTTCTGAGGTGCGGAGCGTACAAACCGCCGAAAATTCCGTGCCAGTAGGCGTCATTGGCTTGGGAGCGCAGCAAATGCGTGACCGCTTCCGCGTGCCGGGCGGCGCCGCGGGCGCCTTTCCTCGGTGTCTTGCCGGCGCCGTGGCGCAGTTTCCAGGAAACGCGCAGCATTTTCTTGTGCAGCAGGTTGGATTCCGCGTACTTGCTGAAAAATCCGCGCCAGAAGCCGCCGCGCAGGAATCGCTTCAGGTCCGGGCGATCCTTGAATTCCTCGAGCAGGCCATGAAATTTCAGCCGCACGGGCGTGGGCAGAACCCACTCCATCATTTCGGTGTAGGACGCGGTGGGCAGGTCCACCCTGCCGAGAGGCTCGTGCGTGGCCAAGGCTTCGCCCGGGGGCACGGTTTCCAGCCAATCGGTATTGGCCTCCAGCGCGGAAAAGAAATTGTCCAGCCAGCGATCGCGGAAACAGTGCTCCCAGGTATGCGGCCAGGCGCCGAATTTTTCCATGTCGTCGCCCATCGAAGCCATTCCGCCCGGATGCTCTTGAGCGGAGCGGCGCAGGAACGCGATGGAATCGTCGATGCTGCCGAACGGAAGCAGGTAGCGAAGCTCCTGCAATCCCGGAATAATTTTTACCGTGCTGCCGCGATCCTCAGCCACGTAGTAGCCGAACAGTTCGGGGATCTCGCGCCCGGCGGTCAGAAAATGGCTGTCATCGACCAGCGTGTAGTCGATGCCCGCTTCGGCCAGCGCCACGGGCAGTTGCGGCTCCCAGACGCGCTCGGCCAACCACGCCCCGGTGGGCCGCATGCCGCAGTGAAGCTCGACAAAATCGCCCAGCCTGCGGATCTGCTCGATCTGATCCTGCAGGGGAATCGTAATCAGAATAGGTTCGTAAAATCCTCCGCCCGCCACTTCGACCTGGCCCGAGGCGGCAAGATTCCTGATCTGCAGCAGGTATTCCGGATGCTTTTCCGCAAGCCACTCCAGCAGAGAGCCGGAATAATGAAGCCCCATGCGCACGCGCGGATGCCGGGCCAGGCAATCCAGGAACGGCAAATAAGATCGCTCGAAGGTGCGTTCCATTACATCATCGAAGTTCCCGACGGGCTGGTGCGCGTGGATGAGCAAAACCAGGTTGAACTTCGACAAGGTAGAACCTCGCGGTCGAGCAGAACCCCAATCATATCGCGAGTCCCCGCATTGCGGGAAATTCAAAAGCGCGATTGTGACCATTTCAAAGGGCCGCGCCGTCTTAGGGCCCTCGCAGGGGTTATAAACTTGGTATCATGCTGCACCCGGCGCACGGCCATTGACTCCGGCCGGCAAAATCCGATGGACGCGCAAACCAAAGATCGGCTGTTTCAGGAAGGACTTGACGCCTTTAATTCCGGGCATTTTTACGAGGCCCACGAACACTGGGAAGAGGTGTGGCTGAAGACGCCAAACCCCGATAAGACGTTCCTGCAGGGGCTGATCCAGGTGGCGGCGGCGTTTCACCACTATTCCCGGGCCAATAATCTGGGCTGCCATAACCTGCTGCATGCGGGGCTTCTGAAGCTCGAATGTTTCCCGGAAGAACATTGGGCCCTGTCGATCGAGCCGCTGCGCGCGTCGGTGCGCATGTGGCTAGTACCGCTGCGCGCGGGTAAAAATCCGCACAAAATGGAAATTCCGCGAATCGCGGTGCATGGCGGGCCCGGCATCTCCGTTCCGAAGTAGGGGCACGGCAATGCCGCGCCCCTACAGCTGCAACAGCGGGAAAATTCGCGAGAGATCGGGATTACGACTCCGCCCGCGTCAAAACAATCTCGGCAGGAATCGCGGCTTCGCGCCCATGCTCGAGCGGTAAGCGGGGTTGGACAGCAAGAGGCCGTCCTCAACGCCGATGCGCCGCCGCAGGATTTCCAGATGCGCCGCCGTTCCCAGCAGCGCCGTGATCCACGCGGTGTGCATCATCGGCAGGGCAAACAGCTCGGCCACCACGGCCACATAATTCGGATGCCGGACCCAGCGATAGGGCCCCGAGGTCACCACGCCCACGCTGGGCGACGCCATGACCTCGACGTTCCAGTGCCCCGCCAGAGTGCGGATCACCCACCATCGCAGAATGTTTGCGAACGTGAACAGCGCGCCCATGGAAACCGCCAGCGCGGGAATCAGCGGCCGGCGCAGCAGGAGCACCTCCAGCGCGGCGCCGCCGAGAATTCCGGCGTGCAGCAGCACCATCCATCGAAAATGCGGCTCGTGGATTTTTGCAACGCCTTTTGCGGCAAGAGCGCGCTGGTTGCGCCGGGAAACCTGCAGTTCCAGCAGGCGCCCGATGGCTACCGCCGCGAGCAGCGCGAGGTACGCGTGCGTCATGGCCATTGCAGAAGGATCATCTCGGCAGTGAATCCCGGGCCGAAGGACATCAGCAGGCCGTAGCCTTCCGGCGGCATTTCCCGGCGCGCCATCCATTCCTGCAGGATGAACAAGACGCTGGCGCTCGAGAGATTCCCGAACCGGCGCAACACGTCCCAGGAAATTTCCGTGTCAGCGCGGGTCAATTCGAGTTCCGCTTCCATGAAGGAAAGCAGTTTTTGCCCGCCGGGATGAAGCAGGAACGCGGAAACATCGCTCTGGCGAAGGCCATTGCGCGCCAGAAATCCTTCGGCGAGGTCCTTCACTTTTTCGCGGATCAATTGCGGCACGTCCTTCGACAGGACGATGTGAAATCCGGAATCGCGCAGATCGAAGCCCATCGCGCCCAGCGAATCGGGAAACAGGAAACTTTCCGAGGCCACGATGCGCGGCCCGGAAGCCTCGCGCCCGGTGACCACGACGCCCGCCGCGCCGTCTCCAAACAGGACCGCCGATATCAGATTCGCCTGCGAGAAATCCTTGCGCTGAAACGTCAGCGTAGGAAGTTCCACGGCCACGAGCAACGCGGTTTGGTCCGGAAATGCAGTCAGGTATTCCCATGCGCGGGCAAGCCCCGCGGCCCCCGCCGCGCAGCCCAATTCCGTGATCGGCAATCGGCGGACGTCGGACCGGAAACCCATTTCCTGGGCAATATAGGCGTCGAGCGAAGGAATCATGACCCCCGTGCAGGACACGGTGATGATCAGGTCCACGTCGGCCGGGGACAATTCCGCCTGCGCCAGCGCATCGCGTGTCACTTGCAAGCCAAGCTCCACGGCTTTTTCGCGGTACTCGGTGTTGATTTGGGACAAGGGGCGCGGCTCGACAATGTGATCGACGGGAAACACGCTGTGGCGCTGGTCAATTTGCGAGTTGTCGATCACGCTGCGAATCGCTGCGAGCCGCATCCCATCGAGCGAAAATACGTCCTTGATGCGGTCTTTTACCATTTCCCGCGTGAGCAGGTAGGGAGGCACGGCCGTCGCGGTTCCCGCGATGGTGGCGACGGCGGCGGGCCTGACCAACTCAATTCCTATTTCGGGTGCTTCGGTATTTACCCGGGCGACGGCGATGTGTTCCGGTCCTAGAGTTCTCGTAGGTGTTCTCATGGCGAATAAAGATTAGCTCCTCTGGCTCTGCCCGTTTGTTCAGAATTGGACAGGTACTTGGCGCCGGGCTCCGACATGTTCTAACTAGGATGCAGGATTTCGGCGGGGGGTACTTGCTGTTTTACTAAAATTCGGCGATCCCGAAGTTCGATGGCGGGGATGGCATGCGGATCGGTCCACAAAAAAGAATGCGGCACCCCGGCCTTGCCGGGATGCCGCACCGAAGTCACTCCCGAATTTCGAAGGCTTTAGGCCACAGGCATCAGCCCTGGTTGGTGTACCAGTCGGCGTTGATGGGCGTGAAGTGGGCCCATTTCTCCGGCAGATCTTCCAGAGCGAAAATGGCCGTCACCGGGCAAACCGGGACGCAAGCTCCGCAGTCGATGCATTCCACCGGGCTGATGTAGAGTTGCGGCTCGGACTCAAATTTTGGTTCATCCTTGCGCGGGTGGATGCAATCGACCGGGCAAACGTCCACGCACGCAGTGTCCTTGGTTCCTACGCAGGGCTCAGCAATTACGTACGCCATCGAGACTCTCCTTCGAAGGGTATCTGCAGCTGAATCATAAAAAACGGAACATTTCTCTCAATTGAAAAGATCGGTTTATATCACCAAAATTGCCGATGCACAAGCCGCTTTCTCGACAACAAAAGTATAGCACGCAGGCAAGCTCATCGCGCAAACCGGCCCGCGTGGCGCGCTCGGCTAGTTGTGCGGGCCGTATTCCTTGCGGAATCCGTTGCGCGAGTTGGTGAGCGTGAAGCTCCCGTCCGGCATCGCCGTCATCTTGATGAAATTCGGGATTCCCTCGTCCGGGACGCCGGAATCCTTCGTGCCGCCAACGGCCAGGTTGGCGATAAATTTTTCGGCCGAATTGCGATCCTTGGCATCCACGGCGTAGTGCAACTGCCAAAGGTCCTCAAAACCGGGAGAGGTCTTGAGCGTTTCAAACGTGGGAAGCTCCGCGCCTTTATTCGCGCCGTTGTTCATCACGGCAGCGCGCGGGTGCAAGGCGTGGACCAGCATGGGCAAGCTGGATGTTTCCTTCCCATGATGCGAGACCAGGTAAAAATCGACAGGACCCACAAGATTATTCGGGCAGGCCAGATCGTGCTCCTTGTTCCAGGTCAAGTCTCCGAAATCGACCATGCGGAACGTTCCCAGGGAGATGACCATGCCCACGGAATTTTTATTTTCACCGCCCACCATGGGGTCTTTCGTTTCATCCTTGGGTTGGAAATCGGCGCACGACGGGTTGGGCGCTCCGGCGCCGGCCAGCGGATCTGTGATGGTCTCGGCTGCGGCGGAGACAACGCGAACATTGATGCCCTGGATGGGGATCATGTCCCCAGGCTTGGCCAGAATGTGCTGGCCCTTGCCGCGCACAGTGAGGTAGGCGGCGTAGTATTCGGGGACGTTCACCAGCTTGTCGCTGGTTGGCCCATGATCGACGAAATTGCGGATGGGAATCCGGGACGCGAGTTCCACAACGCCTCCGGTGTGATCGACGTGATAGTGCGTGAGTACCAGATAATCGATCTGCGTGACGCCCGCTTGTTTAGCCACTCCCATGATGCGGTCGGCGTCGCGCGCGCCGGGCCAGCCGGTATCAACCAGCAACGATTGCCCCGAGGGCGAGACAATCAGCGTGGATTGGCCGCCTTCCACGTCGATGAAATAAGCGTCCATCCCCTTGCGGGTTTGCGCCTGGGCGATGGTGCAGGATGCGGCCAGCGCGATGGAGAATAAAAATGAGAGCTTTTTGCGCAATCGGGTCTCCTGAGAATTGGACCTGGGCAAGATCAAAATAAATCGGAATCCTGAGTCCTGCCCGGAGTCTATCAGTGCATGCAGCCGGGAGCAAGGCGCGGCAGGGAAGGTTTCGTAGCGCCGGCGTCTCGCCGGCAGTTTTTGCGATATTCATTGCGGTAAAAAGATGCCGGCGGGACGCCTGCGCTACTGGTGAATCGCCTACGGTGTGCCGCCAATTTCCAGGACTGCCGCGCCCTGCAACTTTCCGCCGCGTAATTGGTCCAGAGCATCGTTGGCCTGCTCCAGCCGAAACGTCTGTGTGGCCGTGTGCACGGGAACCTTCGGCGCGATCCTTATGAACTCTTCCGCATCGCGCCGCGTCAGGTTCGCGACCGAACAGATTGTTCTCTCTCCCCACAGCAATTCGTATGGAAATGACGGAATGTCGCTCATGTGAATGCCGCCGCACACGACGATGCCTCCCTTGCGAACCGCGGCCAGCGCGGCGGGCACCAGCGCGCCGACCGGCGCGAAAATGATCGCCGCGTCCAACTCTTCCGGGGGACGCTCGTCCGAACCGCCGGCCCATGCCGCGCCAAGCCCTAGTGCGAATTGCTGCGCTTCCCGGTCGCCCGGGCGCGTGAAGGCGTAAACCCTGCGCCTCTGATGCACGGCTACCTGGGCGATGATGTGCGCCGCACCGCCAAATCCGTAGATTCCCAGTCGCCTTCCATCCCCGGCCCGCACCAGCGAACGGTAACCGATCAGTCCGGCGCACAGCAGCGGCGCGGCGGCCACATCGGTGTAGGACTCCGGAATCGGCACGCAGAAGCGTGCATCGGCAACCGTAAATTCCGCGTAGCCGCCGTCAATCGTGTATCCGGTGAACCGCGCCCGGTCGCACAAATTTTCGTTTCCCGCACGGCAGAAGGGACATTCACCGCACGTCCAGCCGAGCCACGGCACGCCGACTCGGTCTCCGACGCGCAACCCGCGAACGCCATCCCCCAGCCGGGTTACGCATCCCACGATTTCATGGCCGACGATCAGCGGGAGTTTGGGATTTGGCAATTCGCCGTCAACCACGTGCAAGTCCGTCCTGCAGACGGCGCACGCGTGCACCCCGAGCTGGACTTCACCGGCGCGAGGCTCCGGCACGGGGCGCTGCTGCAGCGCGAGCGGCTTCCCCGCCTGCTCGAAGATCATCGCGCGCATGGTTTGCACCGGGCTCATCGGAACAAATTTTTCGCAAAGAACAGCAGATTCGCGGGGCGCTCGGCGAGGCGCCGCATGAAATACGGGAACCAGTCCTGGCCGAACGGAATGTACACGCGCACGCGAAATCCCTGCTGCACCAGACGCGCCTGCAAGTCGGTGCGGATTCCGTAGAGCATCTGAAATTCAAATTTGTCCTTGGGAATTTCGCGTTCGGCCGCGAAGCGGATGGCCGCATCAATCATGGCCGGGTCGTGTGTCGCCAGAGCGTGATAGATGCCGCTCGGCAGCAGAATTTTCATGAGCGCGACAAAATTGGCGTCGACATCTTTTTTGCGGGGGAAGGCAATTTGCGGCGGCTCCCGGTACGCGCCCTTCACCAGGCGGATGCGGCAGCCAATTTCCAGCAGGTCGCGAATATCCCGCTCGCTCCGGAACAGGCATGACTGAATGACGGTGCCAACCGCGGGCGATTCGGCGCGAGCCTCGCGAACCAGGCGCAGCGTGCGGTCCGTGTAGGCCGAGGATTCCATATCGACGCGTACGAATTTTCCGGTTTCGGTGGCGCGGCGAGTGATCTTGCGCAATTGCTGCGCGCAGAAATCGTCGCCCAGATCGAGGCCTAGATGGGTCAGTTTGAGCGAGACGTTGGCGTCGAGGCCCGCGGCAGCGATCTGGTCGAGGACTTCCATGTAGGTCGTGCAGGCGCGCTCGGCGTCTTCCCTGGACCCCACATTTTCGCCCAGGTGATCGAGGCTTACGGACATTCCAGCGCGGTTCGAGGCTCGCGCGGCTTCAATGGCGGCGGTGAGTTGCTCTCCGGGAACGAATCTGCGCGCCCAGCGGCGCGCGGTGCCGTTGGAGGTGATCCAGCGGCGCAGGCGGGAGCTTTTTGCGAGTTCGAGCAGCAGCGTGCGTAACATCGAATTTGCGCGGGCGGCGCGCCGGATCATCCCCGCTGCGCCAGAGTTTCCGACGGAGCCATGGCACGCCCGGGCGAACATCCATTCCGTTTTGCCGCCCGCGGGGGACTTCCTGTAGCACAGCCACTCTTGGCTGTGTGGTTTTGTACGTCACAGCCGCGCGGTCGGGCTAACTTACGATTGCAAAAATCACACAGCCAAGAGTGACGGTGCTACCGGAGCCCGCTGCGCACCAAATTCGTCGCAACCAAATTCAGGCGTCTTTGTGCGCGTCGAGAAATTTCTCGGCGTCCAGCGCGGCCATGCAGCCCGAGCCGGCCGCGGTGATCGCCTGGCGGTAATGATGATCCTGCACGTCGCCCGCGGCAAAGACTCCCGGGACGTTCGTCTGGCTGCCGTGATGCGTGATCAGGTAGCCGTTTTCGTCCATGTCCAGCTTGCCACGGAAGACCTTCGTGTTCGGCTCGTGCCCGATGGCAATGAAGACGCCTTCGACCGGCAACTTTTTGGTCTCATTGGTCTGCGTGTTGCGCAGTGTCAGATATTCCACTCCCCCCCGCGAAACATCGGAAATCTCTTCCACCGCATACGGAGTGACGAATTCCACTTTCGGATTGGCGCGCGCGCGGTCCACCATGATCTTCGAGGCGCGAAATTCCGGCCTGCGATGAATCAAATTCACTTTGCTGGCGAACCTGGAAAGAAAATTCGCCTCTTCCATGGCCGAATCGCCGCCGCCGACCACGGCGATCTCCTTGCCGCGGAAAAAATATCCGTCGCAGGTCGCGCAGGTAGATACGCCGTACCCGATCAATTTTTTCTCGGATTCGAGCCCGATCAGGCGCGCCGTGGCGCCCGAACCGACGATCAGCGTCTGCGTCTCATAAACATCGTTTCCCGCGTGGATCTTGAACGGCCGCTTGCTCAAATCCACTTCCGTGATCGCCCCGGACTTAAACTCCGCGCCGAATTTCTGGGCCTGCTTGCGCATGTTTTCGATCAGGTCCGGCCCCAGAATTCCGTCCGGAAACCCCGGGAAATTCTCGACCATGGTGGTGAGCGAAAGCTGCCCGCCGGGCTCAAAACCGTCGATCACGAGCGGCTTCAAATTTGCGCGGCCCGCATAGATGGCGGCGGTCAGCCCCGCGCACCCGCTCCCGATGATGATGACGTTATTCAAGTGATGTTCTCCCCGCCTGCCATTGGATTCATCGACCGGACCCGGCGATTCATTACACAAAGAGGAAAAGTCTAACACCAAGGCGAGCGCCGGCGCTCGACGAATTTGGCGTTTTGCACTGCTGCGCGCTGGCCTCGGCAGGCGGGATGAGTAATAATGCCAGCCTGCTATTCACATTCAGGAGGAACAAGTGAGCCGCGCACCCGGAACGTATGCTGTGTTCGACACATCGGAAGGCACGATTGTGGCCCGATTATTCGAGAAGGAAGCGCCGAAGACCGTCGCGAATTTTGTGGGTCTGGCCGAAGGCACCAAGGAATTCACCGACGCACGCACGGGACAAAAAGCCAAGCGCCCGTTTTATGATGGACTGGTCTTTCATCGCGTAATCCCCGAATTCATGATTCAGGGCGGATGTCCCCTCGGCACGGGAACTGGCGATCCGGGCTACCGCTTCGGCGACGAATTTCATCCTACACTCCGGCATGACAAACCGGGCAAGCTTTCCATGGCCAATGCCGGCCCGGGCACCAATGGCAGCCAGTTTTTCATCACCGTCGCGCCCACGCCGTGGCTCGACAACAAGCACTCCATCTTCGGAGAGGTAGTGGAAGGCATGGACATCGCCACGAAGATTTCGCAGGTGCCGCGCGGGGCGCAAGACAAGCCGAAAACGCCGGTGGTCGTGAAATCGCTGAAAATCGAACGAGCCTGATCGCGGTCGAGACCTCCATGCTCAACCCGGCCAACCTGTTCCGCATGATGACCGAGTTCATTTTCATTCTGCTCGGCGGCTTTTTGATCTGGCTCGGGCTGAGCAATCATTTCATGTTCAACCCAAGAAGCCCGGCCTGGCTAGGGCTTGGCGGCGTCCTGATCTATTGGGGCGTGCGTGCCTGGACGAAAACGTCGCGCGCCGCGCGCACTTCGGCACGCACCGTCGAATGGATTGGCGGAAGTTCGCTGATCCTCGTGGGACTTATGATGTTGGGACTGGTTGTAGTAGAGTTCCGCTGGGTGGGGATTGCCCTGGCATCGGCCGGAGCGATCCTGGTTCTGCGAGGCTTCGCCGCGGCCGTATTGTCCCTTCGGACCGATTAGAACGCATTCCACGAGTGAAATCGAAAGGAGTTGGAGATGCTGAAGGAATTTAAAGAATTTGCGATGCGCGGAAACGTCCTGGACATGGCCGTCGGTATCATCATCGGCGCCGCGTTTGGACAGATCGTTACTTCCTTCGTGGCGGATGTGCTGATGCCGCCGATCGGAACGCTTCTGGGCCACGTGGATTTCTCGAATTTGTTTGTCAGCCTGTCCGGCACGCATTACGACACGGTGGCGGCGGCCAAGGCGGCCGGCGCGGCCACGCTCAACTACGGCCTGTTTCTGAACACGATCATCAATTTTCTGATCGTGGCGTTCGCCGTGTTTCTACTGGTGCGGCAGGTGAATCGCTTCGCCGCCAAGCCCGCGCCCGCCGCGGCGCCCACCACACGCGACTGCCCCTATTGCCTGTCCGCCGTGCCGCTAAAGGCCACCCGGTGCGCGCACTGCACTTCCGAACTGCGGGCGGCGTAACGCGCGCGGAAATTCCGGCCCGGAATGCGCCGGTCAAATTTTTTGGAGCCAGCGATGTTCAACCGGAAATCCAAGGGCAAGCACGACTGGAAACATCACGGCGTGCGAATCGTCCGCGGAAATGAGCTTGATTCCAACACGCCGCAGACCGAGGGAATGACGCGCGCTGAAGCCATCTCCCATGCGCGCATGGGCGCGCAAAAACTGTGGGCCGGCACGGTCATTGTCCACCCGGACGCAAAGACCGGCCCGCATCACCACGGGGAGCTGGAAACCGTGCTGTACATCGTTCGCGGGCGCGCACGCATGCGCTGGGGGGATCGCCTGGAA
This sequence comes from Terriglobia bacterium, assembly GCA_020073375.1. Classification (GTDB taxonomy): domain Bacteria; phylum Acidobacteriota; class Terriglobia; order Acidiferrales; family UBA7541; genus Palsa-360. The sequence continues at coordinate 26,388 of JAIQFG010000034.1, forward strand.
TTCGTGGATGAGGCCGGCCCGGGCGATTTCATTTTCGTGCCGCCCTACGTGCCGCACCAGGAACTCAACGCGCGCAGCGATATGCCGGTGGAAGCGGTCGTGGTGCGCAGCGGGCAGGAACCTATCGTGGTCAACCTGAAGATCCCGACTCCGGAGCCAAGCCCGAAAACACCGCAGCCCGATCCGTTTCATTCCGTGCCGAAAAAATCGTAAATGGACCCCGCTGTGGGGTTTTAGGTAGCGCCGGCGTCTCGCCGGCTCTTTTCGCCAGATACTAGAATCAAAACCCTGCCGGCGGGACCCCGGCGCTACGACTGACCTGGCTTGGTGGCTTTATTGTGATTGACGTGGGCTTTCAGCCGCGCGACCACGTCGGCTTCCTTCCCTTCATTCAATTCGTTGAGCACTTCATCCAGCGCAAAGTGAACCACGTCGTGGTGATGAAGCTCGTCCGGCGCGATCTGGTCGCTGAAGCGCAGCCACAAGCGGTGGATCAGGCGCACTTCGTTCGAGGTAAGGTTCGGCGCGTGCGGCCCCAGCAGAAAATATTCCCTCTGCCCGCCAGGCGTGAAAATTTCCAGGTTAAATTGCGGTCGCGGATCCGGGAGCTTTTCCCATGCCAGGCCGATTTCCCGGGCTTGTTCGGGCAGCGTCAGCTTGGCGGAGCGGCCGAGCGCGATGGTGTTGGATTCGAGTTTCTCGGCGGCGTTCAGGATGCCGCCCCACATGTCGTTGGCCGAGACCACGGCCAGGCGAACGGTTTTGCCGCGCTTTTCGGCCAGCGACAGCGCCTTGGTAAACAGAAACTGCTCGACGCTCCCGAATAATTGCTCGGCTTCGAGTTCGCTCGAGCCGGAAGTCGTCCGGCTCAGCAGGCGAACGTGAAGCACCACGACGTCGCGCCGCTCCGGCCGCACCCTGTCCAGCACCGCCTGCAGGTGGTACAGCGCGTGAAAATTGCTGACCGGAACCAGAATATTTCCGGGCCGCACGCCCACCGCCTGCGGCGACAGCTCATCCCGCGCCGCCACGTTGAACTGGTCCATTTCCACGTGGCCGCTGCCCTGTTTGCGATGCGTAATGCGCTCGGAGACCGAGAACACTCCGAACATGACAAAGGAAAACGTCAGGCCGGCGACCGTGGCGCTCGGTTTCGTGAACAGGTTTACGACCGCGATCAGAAACAGGATCACGGTGATTAGCGCCAGCCCGAGCGGAATTTCCTTGCCGAATAATTGAAAATTCAGCGGCACGCGGGCCTCGCGCTCGTTGGGATGCGTGTAGCGCATCACCAGCACGGCGATCCCCTGCATCGTAAAGCTCCAGATCACTCCGAAAGCGTACAGGTTGGCAAGAAACGTCACGTCGCCGCGGCTGGCCAGGATGGTCAAAATCTGAAATACGACGACCATGTTGATAATGCGATGGGAAGTGCCAAACCTGCGGTGCGGCTGCCGGAACCAGTCGGTCAACACGCCATCCTCGGAAACGCGGTTGAGCACGCCGTTCGATCCCACGATGGCCGTGTTCACCGCGCCCGCCAGGATCAGCGTGCCCACCGCCACCACAAACACGTGGAAGGCCAGGCGCAACGTAAATGGCCCGACCAGGCTCATGGACAATCCGCCGATCAGGTTCTCCAGATACTTTCCGCGCGTGTCGTCCGGAATGATCATCACGGCATAGAACGACACCAGCGAAGTGAACAGCAGGCTATAAATGAAAATGATCAGCCCGGCTTTCCTCAGATTCTTCAGCTTGGGGGCTTCGATTTCGCGGTACACCTGCGCGAGCGATTCCTCGCCGCTCATGGCCAAAACCGAGTGCCCGATGCCGACGAACACGGCGATCATCGGGATCATTTTCAGCACCTGGCTGCCGTTGAGCCATCCCAGCGACCGCGCGTCCAGGCGGATGTTGGACGGCCAGGGAAAGGGAGGAAGCTGCGCGCCGCGAACCCAGATGGTATACGTGCACCAGACGATGAGGATCACCACCATCACGGTGGTGACCTGCATGATCCGCAGCGCCTTCTGGCTGGATTCGTGCACGCCCTTGATGTTCTCCCACCAGAAATAAATCGTGATCATGACCGCGAAAAACGCCGCCGTGGAATTCTCATGCAGAACCAAATTCAAGTGGAAATAGGCGAACAACTCATTGAGAAGCCCGGCGAGATATTGCCCCGCAGAGACGCCGCTGATCGGGCCGGTGAGGACGTAGTCGAACATCAGTGCGGAGACGGAAAATTTCGCCAGCGTTCCGCCCAGCGCTTCCTTGACCACGCGGTACACGCCGCCGCGCACGAACATGCTGCAGCTTTCGACGTAAATCGCGCGCACGCAGTAGGAAAACAGCATGACGCCCAGGATGAACCAGGGCGCCGACTTGCCGATGAAGCTTTCCGATTCGCCGCCCGCGTAATAGGCCGACGACGCCAGATCGTTGAGCACGATGGCCGCGGCGCGCCAGAACGAGATGAACGTGAGCATGGCCGTGGTGGCAATGATCACGCGCGGCGCGGTGATAACAGGGGAACGGTCCTGATTGGGGTCGGAGGTGGTGGACGCCATAAGGGCTTAAGATTTCATCAGTTTTATATAAAGAATTTATTGTCACATCTTCGGAGGGGGATGTCCATGAAGGTTCTTAAAATGCCGCGGATCAGTCTTCGTGATACAGGGGAACGTCGGGGCGCGCAACGTTTGGGTTCAAATCCGCATGGAAGCGGCGGACAAAGTTAATTCATTGTCAGTCCGAGGCCGTCCGGTGCTCGCGCGCGCAATCCTGGCAGGGGCAGATCGTACGCAGAAGATCGAAGCTGAAGATTCCCGCGGTGTGGCCGTCGTTAAAATCGATCTGCAGGGCGTAATTGCCCACGGCGTGGGCGGATTTCGCCGTAAGTTTGGGCTTGAACATCGGGAGTAATGGGGAGTTCAGCACGGGCGCCGTTTGCGGCCCTTTGGCCAGTTTCTTCATGCGCTCGTCGTTGCACATCGCGCAGGGGCACTCCTCGCGCAGATATGCGAAATCGTAATGGCTCGCGTGCCCGTCGGCCCAGGCGATGTCGATGCCCGCGCCCGTCGACACGTGGACCTTTACCTTCGCGGGCTTTCTGCGTTCGTCGATGGGAATGGGCATTGTCCGGGTCTGAGCCTTTTCGTTAGTCCTTGGCAATGGACGGCACATGGATGCGCGCCAGGCGGCCGTGTTCCAGCTCCACGCGGCGATCGGCCAGATTGCCGATGGCCGGCGAATGCGTGACGACCAGAATCGTGTGCCCCGAGGCGTGCAGTTCGCGCAGCAATTCCAGGATCACGGCCTCGTTGGCTTCATCCAGATTGCCGGTGGGCTCGTCGGCCAGAATCAGTTTGGGATGATTGATAAGCGCGCGCGCGATGGCCACGCGCTGCTGCTCGCCTCCGGAAAGCTGCGCGGGCACGTGATCGAGGCGGTCGCCCAGGCCCACGCGCTTCAAGGCTTCCGCCGCCTCTTTTTCGTCCGTGATGCTGTGAAAATACTGCGCCAGCATCACGTTTTCGACGGCCGTGAGGTACGGCACCAGGTGAAACTGCTGGAATACGAAACCGATTTTTTCGGAGCGGTAGCGCGTCAGGTCGCGCTCGCCGAGACGGCTGATATCCTGTCCATCGACCACCACGCGGCCGCCGGTGGGCTGGTCGAGGCCTCCGAGAATATTAATCAGCGACGTTTTCCCGGAACCCGACGGCCCCATGATGGCGATCCATTCGCCGGCATCGATCGCGAAGCTCACGCGGTCCAGCGCGCGGACTTCGCCGAACCGCTTTTCGAGATTTTCGACCTGTACGAGCGACGCCATCATTCTCCTCGGAGAATCTCCGCGGGCCGCACGCGCCCAAGCAGGCGCAAGGGGAACGCGCCCGCCAGCGCCACCAGCATGGTGAGCGCCACAGTCACCGGCAAAATCACCAGGCGCGGCGAAACCTCAACGCCAAACACGCGCCCGCCGATCCATCGCGCCAGCACAGCCCCCGCGAAAAACCCTATCGTGCCACCCAGCACCCCCAGCGCGCCAGCCTCTGCAAGAAATAAGTGCATGATGCGCGAGACCGGGCCGCCGAGCGCCTTCATCAATCCGACGTCGCGGCTGCGCTCCATGGCCAGCGCCGCCATCGAAGCCAGAACGCCGAGCATCGAGAGCGCCAGGATCAGCGCGATGGTCCAGAAGATCAGGCCGTGGATTCGTCCCAGAATCGATCCTTCGGCGGCGGCGATCTGTCGCACCGGGCGCACTTCGAGGCCCGTCGCGGCACTGGCAAGGCTGCGCGTGACCTCTTCGATTTCCGCGGTGGTGCCTGAAACGCTGAGCTGCACCAGGCTCAATTTGCCGGGCAATCCCGCAAGGCCCTGCGCCAGATCGAGGCGCGTAAAAATCTGATTGTCTTCGGCGCCGCCCGTGGTCACGATGCCCGCGACATCTAGAGAAATGGTCCGGCCGCCGGAACGCATTTCGACGCGGCTGCCGGGCGCGAGGCCCAACTGGCGCGCGGCGGCCACGCCCGCAAGGCATTGTTCGCGGTCGCCTCCGGAGGAAACCCAGTTCCCTTGTAGCTTCCACCACGAATTCATTTTGGATAATTGATCAAACAATGTGCCGGCCAGAATCACGGGCTGGCTGCCGGAATTTGCGGCAACGTACAGAAACGGCGTGGCGGCAATGATCCGTGAGACGATCCGTGGATCGTGCTGCGCGGCGATCTGGTCCATCACCGAGGCGTCGGCGAGCGCAGCGTCGCCGCCCGTTACGGGCGGCGCGATGACCACATTTGCGCCGAACGTGCGGAATTCCTGCGTCAGTTTTTTTTCCGCGTCCAGGTTTACGTTCAACAGCGCCGAGCAAACCGCCGCTCCGCTGGCCAGCGCGATCAGAGCCACGGTGAGCCGCCCGCGGCTCGCGCCCAGCAATTTCCATAAGATTCGCAGGAACATCGAACGGGTGTGCAAGGATTCACTCTCCCCGCAGAACCGGGGCGGGATCGGCGTGCGAGGCGCGCGCCAGCGGCGCAAGGCTTCCCAAGAGTGCCACGATGGCGGCCAGAGCCAGCACGACAGGGAAAAGAATCCAGCGAAGCGTGGGAGCAATGCCGAAAATTCCGATTCCGAGAACGCGCGCCAGTACCACGCCGATGGCGTAGCCCAGCACGCCGCCGACGAACGCGAGCAGAAGCTGCTCGGCGGCAAAGAATGCGCCGACGGCGCGGTGGCTCGCGCCCAGGGCTTTCATTAATCCGATTTCCGAGCGGCGCTCGAGCACCGTGGTCGCGGACGTTGCCCCCACGGCCAGCGCGGCGGCAAACAACGCGGCGATCGTCACCAGCCACATCAATCCGCCAACGCGCGTGAGGATGCGGCCCTCGCCCTCGGCCACTTGGCGGATCGCGCGCACGTCCACTCCGGGAAGCTGCTGCCGCATCTGCAGCGAGATCGAGGAAATGTACGGGCTGCAATACCAGCGGTCGTATTCCACCGGAGTCATGGTCGCGGGATCGCGCTGCGAGAAAGAGTCGGCGGGCTTGGTGAGCGCGCTGACCAGCAGGCGGCGGTATTGGCCCGGCCGACCGGCGAGATCCTGCGCGATTTCCAGTGGCGCGAGGACCGCGTTGTCCTCGCGTCCTCCGGTGGAAACGATTCCGGTAATAGTCACCGTGCGCGCGCGTTCACCCGCGCCGATTTTTACGCTGCTGCCGGCGCGCAGTCCCAGGCGCTGCGCTAGGCCCGCGCCCGCCACGGCTTCTTCCGCGCCATCGGAAAACCAGCGGCCCTCGACGCGCCACCACGGATCGGTCGCGGAAACACCGGTCACGAATCTGCTGCCGTCGGGAATGGTGACGGTGTGGCTGTACCAGGTGCCGATTAATTGTTCGCGTGACGATTTCGCCGCATTTCCGGCAGCGACGTTCACCGGAACGTCGAGAAGCGGAGCGAAGCCCACGATATTGTTCCGCCAGAAAATCGTCTTCAATTTTCCCAGATCGCTCTCCGGCAGGTAGGCTCCGGCGTCCACGGGACGGTAGTCGACGCCGCCGATTTCCAGAGGAAGCGTGTCCGACGCGGGAGTGACCAGCAGATTCGCGCCCAACGAGCGAAACTCGCGCGCCAGGCGGTCGCCGACGTCGAGTGAAACTTCCAGCGTGGCCGTGGCTACGGCCATGCCCAGCGCCAGGGCCGCCGCCGTCAATATTTTCCGGCGCGGCTTGCGCGTGAAGGAATCGCTGACGATTCGCAGAAACATAATTTTCGGCCGGATTTCAAATTGCGCGGTGAAACGATTCTAGTGCGAAACCCGGCTCCGAGCCTCGGCCAACGCCGGAACGTCGATCACCAGATCGCCATTTTCGGTGCGCGACGGAACGCCCACCGGATTGCATCCGCCGGCTTCGCCGATCGTCGGGACGTAAATAGCCGAGGCGCAGTTGTTGCAGATGACATTAGAGCCCTCCTGGCGGTAACCCGCGGTGCCGCAGATCAGGCAGGCGTCCAGCGCGGTGCCCCAGCTTCCATTCGGCTTGCGGATAATCAGGAATCGCACAGTGGTGCCGCCGGCATCGACGCTATAAATGTGGAGGTTGGAATCGCTGACTTCGGAAATCGGAACACGCACCACGCTGCCGTCGGCCTGAATGGCACGCGCCACGGTCGTGGCCGTCACGCGCGTGTACGCAAATTCCGCGGCCAGAATCAGGATCACGGCAGTGCAGGTGAAAGCTGACGCGAACGCCCAGCGCCGCTGCTTGCGGCGCTCCCACTCCAGGCGGCGGCGTTCGGCTGGATCGGCCACGGCATCGGTGGTCTTGACGCGCGCGGCCATCCATTCGCGCAGCACCAGCAGCGCGGCGGCGCCCAGGATCACGGCAAAAAAGAAAACTTCGTTGCGCACGATGGGGCCGACATAGGCCATTTCCACGCGGCTCGAGGGCAGCCACATGGCTTCGCTCAATTCGTGAATTCCGGTGAGCGCGAGCTGGATCGCGACAAGAATCAGGATCGTGCTGGTGGCCGCGAAAAATCGGCCAAGCGAAATTTTCAGAGTCCCCTGGAAGAAGAACCATCCCACGGCAATGGCCACCCCGAGTCCCAGGCTGGTGCCGATCCACACGGCCAGGCCTTCGCTGGAAAGTTCCACCGCGCGCAGGATCAGCGCCAGTTCAGCCCCTTCGCGTACCACCATGAAAAACACAAACGCGGCCAGGCCCATTCCTGCGGAGAAATCGCTCTTGGCTGCAAAACCTTCCACGCGATCTTCGATATGCTTTTTCAGGTGCCGCGCAACGTGGTTCATCCACACGATCATGGTCACGACAAATACTGCCGCGACCAGCAGCAGCACTCCCTCAAATCCGTCTTCGCTGACCTTCCAGCGCTCCAGCGCAATCGCCACCGCCAGGCTGGAAACCACCGCAGCTGAAACCCCTCCCCACACCCAGCGCACAAGGGCGGCTCGCCCGGTACGGTTCAGATACACCAGGACGATGCCGACCACCAGGGCGGCTTCCACGCCTTCGCGCAACGCAATCAGAAATGAGGAGAGCAAACGGCTAATCCTTAGTGGGCAGGTGCCACGCGATCACCCAAAGTTCCGCGAAAGAGCAGACCCCGCACCCGATACTTGCCCCAAACTAGGGCAAATTCTAGTTGCAACTCATTAGCAACTGGAAATACAAGTTTACACGTCCCATTACTCCCGGTCAAGTTTCTACCGCTTCCCTGTTCCCTGACGGTAGAATATGCATCTACATGATTTTAGACATGCCTACGCCATCCTGTCACCCCGCGCAACGCCGCCGGACCGGCTGGCGGCAAAGAGTCTCCCGCCGCATGGCCGCCCTCGGGCTATCCGCCTCGCTGCTGACCGTTCCGGCGCTGCCGCAATCGCAGGCCCCCGCGCCTGCACCTCAGGCTGCTCCGACCAAGATACTTCCCCCTTCCGATAAAAGCCGCGCCCAGAAAGCGTTTCAGGCTGGCCGCGCGGCCGAGCAGTCCGGCGACTGGAAAGCCGCCTACGCAGATTATTCCGAGGCGGCCACCTACGCGCCCACGGTCCGCCAATATCCGATCCTGAAGGAGCATGCGCGATTCCAACTGATCCAGGGACTGGTCGATTCGGCCGAACGCCAGGCGCTGGCCGGCAACATTCCCAATGCGCGCGCCTTGCTCGGGCAGGCTTTGGAGATCGACCCCAACTACGATGTCGCCCGGGAACGCCTCGGGGAATTGACCTCAGCCGTCGAGGCGGCGCAGGAAAAAGGGCCGCGTCTGGCCGGATTGCCCCGCCTGCATCCCAAGCCGGGCGCGCGGGATTTTGATTTTCGCGGCACGATGCGCGGCGCCTATGAGGAAATCGGCAAGCAATTCGACGTCACGGTTGTGTTCGATGGAGATATGCCGGACCGCATCATCCGTTTCCGGGCCCCGGGCGTGGATTTCGACACGGCCTTAAGAATACTTGCGCTGCAGACGCAGACCTTCACGCGCGCCGCCGACGAACATACGTTGTTCGTGATGGCGGACACGCCGCAAAACCAGCGGCAATTCGCTCCGGAAATTGAAAAGACTCTGGTGCTGCCCGCTTCGGTTGGCAACGACGAAATGAACGAAACGGTCCGCATGGTCCGCGAGATGACCGGGATCACGCGCACGCAGCTCAATACGGCCTCGCGCACGCTGACGATCCGCAGCACGGAACAGAACGTCGCGCTGGCCCAGGCCCTGATCGGACAGATCGAGCAGCCCCGCGGCGAGCTCATGGTGGAAATAGAAATTCTCGAACTGAATCGCGATGCCGCGCACCAGCTGGGCATCACGCCGCCCGAGTCCTCGACCGTATTCACTCTTAGCCCCGACGAGATTAAACAACTGCAGGCGGCGCAAAATAACGGCACGCTGCTTTCCGTGATTCAAACTATTTTTGGCAGCGTTGGAGCGCTTGGCACGTCCACGGGAGGTTTGGGATCGGTGCTTCCGCCGATAATCGCCTTTGGCGGAGGCAATTCCATCTTTCTGGCCACCGTGCCGGGCGCCAGCGCCAATTTCAGCCAGGCGCTCAGCGCCGTGCGCAGGGCTCAACGCATCCTGCTGCGCGCGCAGGACGGAAAGCCCGCGACGTTTTTCGTGGGCGACCGCTACCCGATCGATTTTGGATTGCTCTCATCCAACCTCAGCCCGGCATCGACGGCGCTGGCCTCGGGAGTTCTTGCCGGCCAACTCCCGCAGGCCAATTACGCCGCAGGTACTTCTCCGGTGGCGCTCGCGCTGGGCGATTTCAACCGCGATGGCCCAACGGATCTTGTCGTCGCCAATCATGGCGACGGCACCACCAATGGCACGATCTCGGTGCTGCTGGGAAACGGAGACGGCACGTTCGGCACCCAGATTCCCATCACCATCCCGGGGCTGGACCTGGCGGATGGTACGCCATCCACGCTGGCGTCGACCCCATCGGCGGTCGCGGTCGGCGATTTTGACGGCGACGGCAACCTGGATATCGCCGTAACGGATGAGGCCAACGGAAATCTGGAAATCCTGTTCGGCGACGGGCTCGGAAACTTCACCGAACCCACCGCGACCAGCACCTACGCCACCGGCAGCGCGCCCGTGGCTCTGCTCGCAACAGACCTGAACGGCGATGGCACAGTGGACCTGGCCGTGGTCAACCAGGAAAACGGAACCACGAACGGAACCGTTTCCGTTTTTCTCAACAACGCCTCGGGCACCAGGGTCAATACGTTCGCTCCGCGCACCGACTATCCGGTTGGCGTGCTGCCCAAGGGAATTGTCGCCGGAAATTTCAACGCGGATACTCGCCTGGATCTGGCGGTCACCAACTCCGGCGACAACACGGTTTCCATCCTGCTGCAGAACACCGATGTGAGCACCGCGGTACTCGGAACCTTCACGCCTGCGGTCGATTATTCCACCGGGGCGGGTCCATCGGGCATTGCCGTGGCCGATTTCAACGTGGATGGAAAATTGGATCTGGCCGTCACGAATCAGGGAGCCAGCCCCGGCACGGTTTCCATTCTGTTCGGCATTGGGGACGGAACTTTTCCTACGCACACCGAATTTGCCACCGGATCAGGCCCAACGGGCATTGTCGCCGCAGACTTCACCGGAGAGGGCAACGCGGATCTGGCCATAACCGACCAGACCGACAACAACCTGGACCTTCTGGTGGGAAACGGGGATGGAACGTTCACGACGCCGATATCGCTGCCCAGCGGGAATGCGCCGGTGGCGATCGCGGCGCTGGACCTGAACGGCGACGCGGCCACCGATGCCATTGTGGTGAACGAAGCCGCCGACAACGTGACCGTCACGCTCAACACGGTTTCGTCCGCGATCAACTCTTTTGCCAACCAGACGGCGTACCCTTCGGCCGATTACGTGGACCTGGGTTTGAAGATCAAGGCCACGCCGCGACTGCATAGCGACGACGATGTCACGCTGCATCTGGAATTCGACATCAAAAGTCTGGCCGGCAGCTCGGTCAACGGCATTCCCATTCTCACCAACCGCTCGCTGGACCAGACGATCCGTTTGCGGGAAGGCGAGACTTCGGTTATGTCCGGAATTATTCAGAATAACGAGGCGCGCTCGATCAGCGGCTGGCCGTGGACTTCCTCGGTGCCGACTGTCGGAGACTTGACCGGCGAAAATACGGTCAACAACCAGAAGTCCGAGATCCTGATCCTGGTAACGCCCCGAGCCCTGCGTCTGCCGCCCCGCGATGCTCCTGCACTTTATGCCGGGCATGGGGAGCCCTCCACTGCTCCGGGCCCAATTCAGCAGCCCGTGAACGAGCAACCTCCGGCGCAGGCCCCGCAAGCCCCGCCCCCGGGCGGGCAGCCCGTGGTCACGCCCGGGGTGGGTCCGCAACCCGGACAACAATTTCCCAACGGCGGCTTCCAGCGTCCTCCTCCGCAGCAGCAATAGGCCAAGGCCCGGCCTTGACGGAGAAGGCACCGGAACGCCGCTGCTGTCTTGTTCCCACCGCCGCCTTGACCCTAGACTGTTCAAAGACCCAGTGCAGGGAAATCCGGAAGTGAGAACAGGTGCGCCTGTCCTCGCCTTGGGCTTTCGGACAGTTGACCCGGTTCGCTGTTCCATCCCAAGATTGTTCCTCTACCGAAATTTTCTCACTCGCCAGGCTGCGGGGTTCCTGTGTCTTCGACGAGTATGATTCGGCTGAGTGTGATTCGCCCGAATGCGATTGGAATGCTGGCCGGCGTGGCCGAGGTTGAGAGTTGAAGATAGAAGAGCACCAGCCAAGCCTGTTCCTGACCGAGCTCGAGCGGAGCGTTCCCGCTGCCGCCGGCGGCCTCGCGGAGATCCTCGAACAGCACGCGGATTGGCTGGACTCGGCGGGCGAGGCGGGAATCCAGGCGAATCTTTCCAGGGAAAATCTGGAAGGCGCGGACCTGATCGACGCGCGCCTGCAGGACGCCATCCTCAACAAGGCGTGTTTGAAGGGCGCCGATCTGATGCTCGCGGACTTGCGCGGCGCGAGCCTGCTGCAGGCCAACCTGCAGGAAGCCAACCTGCTGGGCACCCAATTCCAGCAGGCGAATCTGCAGGCGGCCAATCTAAAGCAGGCCACGGGCCTTGTCGACACGCAGTTCGCCGGAGCGAATCTCTTTGGCGCGGTGCTGCCGGAAACCACTTCGCCGCTCGAGGGATTGAAAAATATTCGCCAGGCGGCCGGGCGCGCCGGGTGGATGATTGCGGCCCTGATGGCGCTGCATGGGCTGGTCTGGCTGCGCATCTTCACGACCCGGGACGCGCAACTCCTGAACAATTCTCCGGCGCTGCCTTTTTTCGGTTTGCAGGCGGATTTCCCTTTCGTCCCGTTTTATCTGTTTGGGCCGGTGGTGATGCTTGTGCTCTACGTTTGCTTTCACTTGTACATGCAGCGCCTGTGGGACGGAACTTCGCAACTGCCCGCGATTTTTCCCGATGGGCGGACCCTGGATGCGTGCCTTCCGTGGTTCGCCCGCTGGGCGGCGCGCGCCTATAGCGCCTGGCTCAGAAGCATGCGCTCGCCGCTGGCGTTTCTCGAAGCGGGAATCGCCATGCTGTTGCTGTACTGGGTGACGCCGGCAACGATTCTTCTTTTCTGGGCGCGCTACCTGAGCATGGAAGACCTTCGCGGATCGGTAGCTCAGGCGCTGCTGGTCGCCGGCGCCGTGGTCTTTGCCATCAGCTTTCCGAGGATGGCCGCCAAAGCGTTCGGGGCGGATCTGGAGCGGCCCGGCGTTAAGGCAAAATTTTCGCACAAAAAAATGGCGAGGCTCCGCAGGTGGGTTCCCGTCGGAATCGCCTTCGTTCTTTCCCTGCTCTCCACCGGAATTATTCTGGGAATTCCGCATGACGCCGCCCGGACCGCCCCCGCGGGCCCGGCGAAAATCAACGCATGGGCGGCGCAAACTCTCTGGCTTGCCGGTTACAACCCGTTCGCTCAGTTGACCGAAGCCGACGTTTCCACCAAACCCGCCGGATGGTCAGGCCGGGACGAAGATCTCGCCCCGGTCAAAGGCGCCAACCTCAACCGGCTCAAGCTCCGCTACATCCAGGCCTATGGCGCGTTTTTTGCCAAAGCGCACTTGTGGCAATCCGATCTCCGTCATGCGTATCTTTCGGAAGCGGACCTGCGCGAAGCCAATCTCCGCCAGGCCAACCTGTCGTTCGCGAATCTGAGCGGGGCGAAACTCAAGAACGCCACCATGCAGGAATCGGGTCTGCAAAATGCCGTTCTGGACCGCGCCGATCTTCGCGCCGCCAATCTTTCGTCCGCGATTCTTTCCAACGCCACGCTTCTGGACGCGGTGCTGGATGGCGCCAATCTCTATAAAGCGGATTTGCACACGGCTACCATGCAGCGCGCCAGCCTCAAACAGGCCGACCTGCGCGAGGCCATCCTGGTGAGCGCCAATCTCGCATCGGCCAACCTCCAGGAAGCCTATCTGACGTCCGCGAAATTGGGAGACGCGCGGTTAAGTCACGCCGATCTGGGCCGCGCCATCCTCGATGACGCCTTTTTGCGCAACGCGGATTTGAGCGGCGCCAATTTCCAGGGCACCGTGCTGACCGGAGCGGACCTGACCGGCGCCAACCTGCAGGGCGCCGATCTGCGCGGCGCGCTGGGGCTGACCTGGAAGCAGGTCTGCTCCGCTTCCGGCTACGCGCAGGCACAACTCGACGACAGCCTGCAATTCGATTTGCAAACCCTCTGCGTGAACCATCACTGAGAAATGTTTTTTGAATTCAGGGTGCCGCACCCTTGTGGGCTTCCAGGGTGCGGGTTTGGTGACACGTAAATTCCCGTTTCGCCCGCCAGCAATTGCTGGCTAACATCCGTAGAAATCGGATCGATATTTTTCGCTAGCTCGTCTGCCCGCCATCGAGGCGCGGCGGCGCTTCCAGGAACGAGCGGATGGCGTGCCAGGTCAGCTGCCGGTTGAGCCCCAACACCACCGAATGCGCGATCCCCGGTAGAATCGTGAATTGCCGGTCTGAGTTCGGGAGCTTCTGGAAGAAATTGAGCAAGTCCCGCTCGGTGGCGATGCCGTCGTATTCGCCGCGCAGGATCATCACCGGGGCATGTACCTTGAGCGGATCGACGATCGGGAGGTTGGAGGTCATATCGAGATACGTCCCGGTCGGAATTTCGTTGCCGAATTGCAGTTCGGCGTCGGCCTGGGCTTCGGCGACCGCCATGTCGGACGTGCCGGGCTTGTCGCGCGTGAAAATGCTGCGAATCATGTTGCGGTCGCGCGGGCGGCGGTTGTGCGTGCGGTAGAATTCCAGCTGCTTGCCGCGGTCGGCAAGCGTGGGCGAACCTTCACCGGTGTAAGTGAACCCCGAAAGAATCAGGCGATCCACGCGCTCCGGACGCGCCATGGCAAATCCACCGGCGCGCAACGCGCCCGACGATTCCCCGAAGATGTGAAACTTCTGCTGTCCCGTCTCGCGCACGATCAACTCGGACCCCGCCTTCATGTCCGCAACGCCGTCCGCAATATTGGCGTTCCCCTGCGTGCGGGACGACCGGCCGTAGTTTTCGCAGTCCATCGTCCACACGTCGTAACCGTATTCCGCGAACTTATCCATCAGCGAGTACTCACCGTGTCCGGGGACCGTCAAATCGTAGCTCGACCGCGAGGACGTGGACGAACCGTGAATGAGCAACAACACCGGCAGCGCCGGTTTTCCGGATTGCGGCGCTCCCATGCGCTTGCGGTACATGTACAACTTCACTTCGCCCTTTTGCGCCCAGTACTCGTTGCTCCAGATTTTGTCGCCGGACGCGCCCGGCTTGTCCTTCGCCGCTGCGGGAGCCGCCGCAAACGCCTCGGTAGCGATGCCCGGCAGCGCCAGGCTGCCGGCAATGGCCGGCGCCGCGCCCAACAGAAAATTTCGTCGAGAGGTGCGGCTCTTTGCTATGGACATGACATGCCTCCGGAGATGTGCGACCTAAATCGTGACGCTACAATACCCTTTTTGCGATAACGATTTCAATGTCGGTAAGGATTGCACGATGACTATTTCGGAGAGAAATCTGCCCACACCGCCCCGAAAGGAATAGGAGACTGGCCCTCACAAAACCAATTCGCGGCACTGGCGGTTAATTTTGTAGAGGCCGTCCTGTTTTTGGACGGGCAGCTTTACTTCTTCAGCCCATGAACTTCTTCCGAATTTCGTCGGGCGGTTCCATGATGTCCAGAGTTGGCCGGGTGGCCCAGCTTTTGAATTTGAATTTCGGGTGCCCCGTCCTTCGCTCTTTGAAGGGCGGGGCTTTTGACTTTGTTCTCAAGGACTGCCTCAGCGCAAGGGATCGATGCGGACCAGTCCGGTTTCCTTCTTCGCGTAGAATGAAAAACTGCTCCAGGGCCAATCTTTGGGATGCGACACCAGGCGTCGCCTCACCGGATTCATGTGCATGTAGTGAAGTTTCTCTACAAATTTCGTCTGGCTCCAGACGTTAAAGTCGTAAAAGCGGGGCTGCCAGAATTGGGGGGAGCATGTCCTGCGAGCCTTGAAACGGAAGCCTGAGTTGCTGGGAGGGCATTTTCTTGTGCGGCCGATGCCGGAGCCGCCGCGACACGCGCTCCTTCAACACCTGGATGATGGTGGACGGATTTCCCTTGGCCGGCTCGCCGATAAGCAGATGAATGTGGTTGGGCATGACGACGTAGCCCACGAGCGCAAACCCATATCGGTCGCGCACTTCGCCCAGAACTTTTACAAACAGATTCTTCGCCCGCGCCGAGGAAAACAGGGGCAATCGTCTGTAACAACTGCAGGTGATGAAATGAAGGTGAGCCAGTCCGTCCCGTCGCCGCAAGCCGTTGGGCATGGCAATCCAAACCAAAAGCCCCGCCCTTGAAGACCGTCAAGGACGGGGCACCCGAACACCCGCATCATAACTCACAGTTGACTTACGGGAGTGGTATCATTCGCTGGTGAAGCGCGGTCAAAAGTACAAAACCCGGGCCACCCGCCCATGACGATGGGCCCGGACGAATGAACAATGTAAACGAGAATGAAAATCCAATCGCGACACAGTCGGGTGAACCTTACCGACGAACGCAATACTAGTCCGTTCACAGGAAAATATATGAGAAACATGTTGATCTTTGTTGCAGTCGTGAATTTCATCTTTCTTGCCGCTTGCTCTAATACTCCTCCCAAGATGGCAGGATCGAAAATGGATTTTGCGGATTTACGGAAACTGAAGATTGAAAATGCTGCCGCTGACGCGCGAAACTCCATCGAATCTAAGGATTTTCGCCTACTTGCTGTGAGGGGTTACGTGCTAGAAGTCCCCGGCACCAGTGAGGACATACAAAACATCAAGACAACTTATGGACTCAAAGAGATTGAAGGCACTAGCGATGCCGTAGAAGGACCAGATCACAAACTTTTAATCGACAACGCGCGGCGATATGCAGAAAAGTATAATCAGACGATTATTGCAGAGGCTCATCGCTGACACCTTCAAGTACGATCCCTTCGGCAGACGTAACTACAAATCCTCTTCCGCTGCCACTTCCATCTACGCCTACGACGGCGACAACCTGATCGAGGAAACGAATTCTTCGGGAGGAGTGGTTGCCCGGTATACGCAGACGCAGAACATCGACGAATCGTTGGCGATGCTGCGCAGCAGCGTAACGAGTTACTACAACGCTGATGGCCTTGGCTCTGTCACATCGCTCACGAACTCGGCGGGCGCGGCGGCACAGACGTACACTTATGATTCGTTCGGGAACGTCACGGCGTCCAGTGGTTCATTGACGAATCCGTTCCAGTACACTGGCCGCGAATCCGACCCAGAGACGGGTCTGTATTACTACCGCGCCAGATATTATGACCCGTCCACCGGTCGTTGATTCCGCTACTCTGATCTGGCCCACTTTGCGCATTTGATTTGGCCCACCCTGTACATGACGGAGGGCCTAACCTGTCAGCAGGAACGATGGGGGGCCGATGGACAGGAGACGCAAAGTGGAACTGTTCGAGGAGATACGTCGGGAGTACCGGTTTGGAGTGGGCACGATCCAGGGAGTGGCGAAGAAGTTGAACACGCACCGGCGGATGGTGCGGCAGGCACTAGCCAGCGCGATACCGCCGGGGCGCAAGACACCAGCGCGGAGCAGTCCGAAGCTGGGGCCGGTGCGCGAGTTCATTGAGGGGATTTTGCAGAGCGACCGGGAAGCGCCGCGCAAACAGCGGCACACGGCGCGCCGGATATGGCAAAGGATTCAACGGGAACATCCCGAGGTGCGCGTGGCGGAAGCCACGGTGCGGCGCTACGTGCGGCGGCGCAAGCAGGAGATGGGAGTAGCGGCGCGCGAGACGTTCGTGCCGCAGAGTTACGACTGGGGCGTGGAGGGACGGGTGGCCCGGCCTTTGAAGTTGAACTTAGGGTGCCCCGTCCTTCGCCTTTTTGAAGGGCGGGGCTTTTGACTTAGATTTTGCGATAAAAGACGCCCCATGACCTTACCTGCGTCAAGACCCAGCGATCACAGGAATCCAAAACAAGAACCCCGCCCTTGAAAACCGTCAGGGACGGGGCACCCCAAGTTCAGAATCTTAACTCCGGGTGGACATATGGCAGTAGTATTCGAACGTGGAGCGGAGACGATTTGTGGAATGCGCAAGGCCGGGCCGCCGGCCGGACCAATTTTTGGAACCGACAACGGTCCGGCACCCGACTCAGAGCAATTCGATCAGCTGGTTCGGAGCCATATCAACATCGCGTAGGATTGCACGGAGTATCCCGGGCCCCAGGGTCTCACGCGAATGAACCGGCACACCTGTGGCCCTACCATCAGGATGTTTGAGAAGAACGTGGCTACCGCGAGTCCGATCGATTGCGAACCCGGCGCGTTCCAGCGCCCGGATGAGCTCTTTGCCATTGATGCGGGGCAGGGGGTCATACCGAAATCTGTTGGATACCAATTAATTTAAGCTGGTTATCAGCCTCTTTGCCGTCTTCGAGACAGAGCTCGACTACTTCCCTGACACGCTTCATCAGTGTATCGAGGGTTCTTGCCTGCGTGTGGCAGCCCTTCAAAGCCGGGACCGAAGCCACGTAATAGCCCTCTTCATCGCGCTCGATGACGACCGTGAATGTTCGCTTCGATTTCATGATCAAGGTGCCGCCCCAGGCGGTATAGCACGGCGGAAAAGCAAAAACGGCCCGCCACGATTGCTCGTAACGGGCCGTTTGTCTCGCGTGGCCTCTTAGCGAGGCCTAGAAAATAATCCTGGCAGCGACCTACGTTCCCACACAGTTACCCGTGCAGTATCATCGGCTCGGCGGGGCTTAACTTCCGTGTTCGGGATGGGAACGGGTGTGACCCCCGCGATATGACCACCAGGAAAGTCAAAATTGAGTTGAAAGTCGAGAGTTGAGAGTTCGCATTAAAGGAACTCCCAACTCCCGCTCTTTCAAGCCTTGCAACTGAATAGGCTTTGCTTCACTTTATTTCAAGTGTTGCTATGGGTTTCTGCAAATTCGTCTCGATCATGAACAATCTTTGAGTCCGTCGCATTCTTCCAAAGGAAATCTTTGGAAGGATGGTAACGGTTTGGGAAAGTTTTATGGTCAAGCCGAACGAGCGATTAGTATGGGTCAGCTACGTGCATTGCTGCACTTCCACCTCCCACCTATCAAGGTCGTAGTCTTCGACCGCTCTTCTTAGACGGCCGCAGCCGTCTTGGGAGACCTTATCTCGAGGCAAGCTTCATGCTTAGATGCATTCAGCATTTATCTTTTCCGGACTTCGCTACCGAGCTCTGCCACTGGCGTGACAACTCGTTCACAAGGGGTCCGTCCATCCCGGTCCTCTCGTACTAGGGAC
>JAIQFG010000035.1 GCA_020073375.1 Terriglobia bacterium
CGACTGCAGGCCGCGGTTGCGGCGACGGAGCGGTTTGCGGAGCCTGGTTCGGGCGTTCAAAACTGGCGTTGTTGGGATGTTGAGGTGCTCCAGGTTGCCCCTGAGATGATGGCTGACCGCGGAAGCCGCGGTCATTCTCTCTGTCGTTCACCTTTTCATTCGCAGGCTGCGGCCGCGGTTGTTCCGTGCTCGTGGGAGCTTGGTTCGGGCGTTCAAAACGAGCGTTGTCGGGATGTTCAGAGCGGAAGCCACGGTCATTCTGTTTTTCGTCCACTTTTTCATTCGCAGGTTGCGGCCGCGGTTGTTCCGTGCTCGTAGGAACCTGATTCGGGCGTTCAAAACGAGCGTTGTCGGGATGTTCGTTACGGAAGCCGCGGTCATCTCTGTCGTTCACGCGCTCATTTGCAGGTTGCGAGCGCGGTTGCTGATTGCCGCGCGGTGGTGGTTCATGCCTGGAATGATTGGATTCGAATCGTTCGCGGTTTTCGTAATGCACGTCGCGATGCACGCTGTCGTAGCGCTTGACGTTGTCGTAGTCTACGTGACGATCCACGACGTTCCGATTCACGTTCACTCGCTCGTACCGATTGTCAACGTAAACGTCCGTGATGTGGACATAGGGACGCGACCCCTCCCGCCATCCGCCACGCCGCGCGTCCCAGTCGTTATAAACCACGCGGCGGGAACCCCAGTCCAGGTCGTAATTGAGCCATGCCCCAATCACAAAACCCGTGCCGAAATTATAGAATCCGCCAAAACCCACTCCTGGTCTATAGACGCGCCGCGCATAAATTACTCCGGGATCATACACGGGTACAAAGATCAAGCGCGGTTGTGCCGGAACGATCTGAATGTAACCGCGGTCCACGACGACCCGCTGCTGCGGCGTCGGGACCAGATTGCCTTGGGAATATGCCATGTTGCGTAGGCGCTGCACCGACATCATGATATCGGTCGATTGGTAGACGTAGGCTTGTCCGAGCGCGGTCGTCCAATCCAACCGGTCATTCAACATGCTCAAGACCGTCGGATAGTGCGCCACCGCTTTGACGCTAACGTCCCAAGGTTGATAGTCGACGCTATCGGGGTTATGCACACGAACCCACGGAGCGGCGTCCTGAATCTGATCTGGGAATGTTGCTGCCACCAGCACTTGGGCCAGCAGCGGGTCCGGATAGAGCGCGATTGGCGCCAGCAAGTTATCCAGCTGCGCCGGGGCATAGGGTTCATAGTAGTCGGAAGCCTGCGGTTGATTCTGCGGCTCGACTGCCTCGGTCGACTCGGGAGCCGGTGCTGAAATCTCGGCCGGCGATCTTGCAGCGTTGCCGGCGACCACGAACGTGAGTGGAGTTTCCGCGCTCAGCACGATTTCCTGCTTGCCAGTCGCGGCGGCAGTCGCGGTTCCCGCGCCGGCCCCGGCTGCGGCGCCAATCACCGCGCCTTTTCCGCCACCGGCGACACCGCCCAGAACGGCGCCCACGGCGGCGATGCCGCCGATCAGGGCCACGTTGCGGCCCGCGTGCGATTGCCCGTCAATTTGCTCCGTGCGGGTCTCGACGGGGGAGTTACCGATTTGAGTGAGTTGAAGCGTGATCGAAGCGGGCCGGCTAAGCCGCCCAGAACTCACTACCTCGACGACCTTGCCCTTAACCTCCGTGCCGGTGGGCCAAGCCATCCCGTTGTCCAAACGAACGGGTTGCGCGAGACTGGCCGAGAATTCCTGGCCTGCCTCAGTTTTTCCAGTGTCCAGCCGACCCAACAGCTGCACTTGGATTTCAGTGCCTGGGTTGATCGACTGTGCTGATCCCGCCGGGGCCAGACACGACAAGAGAAGTAAGAGCCCAGAGAATGAGGAGAATAGTTTTTTCATGCTGCCCGCTCCTTCGACTGGCCCAGGTCCGCACCCGCTGCTCGTTGAAGCGCACGGGCGTACCTAATTGGGCTAGTCAGGCAAGACTACAGGTTCCGATCGCCGCACTGGAATGGCCCGCGGGGTCAGGCATGGTCCATTGGGTACCTGTTCCTGCGGACAGTCGCACCACAGTGAGATTGCGGCTGAAAATGCGGGTTTCTTTGGATGCAACGTCCCATAGGCTCCGATAAACGGTGACTGGCCCCCAAATTCAGAGAAGATGGCCTGTCGCGACTCGGCTCCGCAGCCCTCTCTCCGAACCTCCCTAAGGGCAGCCTGACGGGGCAATACTCCTCGCATTCAAGACCGGCGGGAAGCCTTGGCGATATTTTTCCATAGCGTCCGTGCCCCTGCTAAACTCTCGCCCCAATGGGCGCAGTTGGGGTGGGCGCGCGATTGATTGTCAGGAGGTAACTCATGAAAATAGAAAAGTGGGAGCTTGCCGTAATTCTGACTCTCTCGATCGCGGCCTGGTTTTCGACGGAAGCGCGCGGGCAGACGCTGGGAGCGGGGTTCACGGAGGCGGGGACGCCGGCAGTCTCCGGCAAGGTCTATCAATTTGCGAAGATCGCGGACGGGGTGTATTACGCCACGTCGAACGGGCCGATGGCCGCGGGGGGCAACCACCCGATTATCGTGAACGAAAACGATGTGCTGCTGGTGGACGACGGCACGACGCCGGGCGCGGCGCGCGCGCTACTGGAAGATCTGAAACTGATCACGAACAAGCCGGTTCGCTGGGTGGTCAACACGCACTTTCATTACGATCATACCGACGGGAACTCGATCTTCGGGCCCGACGTGCAGATCATCGGGCACGAATATGTGCGGAAGGCAATTCTCGACGACGTGCTGCACCGGGAGCCGTTCAAGACGTCGGTGGGGAACATGGCGAACCAGGCGGAAGCGCTGAAAAAAAAGATTGCCGACGAGAAAGACGCCGCGAAGCGCGCCGCGCTTGAGGCGCAACTGACGGCGGCGCAGGCGGATCTCGAGCAGCTCAGGAACATCAAGCCCACACCTCCAAACGTGACGTATTCCTCGAAAATGACGATCTATAGCGGCCAGCGGGAAATTCAAATTCTGTTTTTGGGACGCGGCCACACGCAGGGGGACACGGTGGTGTATCTGCCGAAGGAACGAGTGGTGTGCACCGGAGACCTGATGGAATCGCGCCTGGCGTACATGGGCAGCGGAGTGTTTGACGAATGGGTTACGACGCTCGATGCGGTGAAGGAACTGGATTTCGACGCGGTGCTGCCCGGGCACGGCGTGCCGTTCCATGAAAAATCCTTGATCACGGCGTTTCAATCCTACCTGAAGGATTTCATGCGCCAGGGCGCGGATCTTCGCAAGCAAGGATTGTCGGCGGACCAGACGGCACAGAAAGTGGATCTGACGTCGCACAAGGCGGATTTTCCGCAGATTCAGGGGCCGGGCGCGGATCTGCGGGGCGTGCGGCGGCTGTATGAATGGATGGATGAGCGCGCGGGAGGGAAGTGAACGACTAGAAGCAATCTCACAAATGGGCGGCGTTGAAATTCGGAGGGCAGTCAGGGGCTAAAGCCTTTTTCGGGCCACTGATTGTCGCGGCTGATTCCGCGGCCCACAAAGATTACTTGCAAGAGTGGTTCTCGTATCCACGCGTGAGCACGAAGCGGCGCAGTTTATTTTTCCGGCGCTATCGAATCCACCTGGATCGTCTTGGTCTTGGCGTCCAGAGTACCGGTTACCTTCACTTTTTTCGACACGAATTTTTCCGCCGTTTTCTGGTCGCTCAGATTATAAAAGCCGTTGCCGTCGTAGAGGCCGTAGACGGCGCCGTGGGCGTCGATGCAGGCTTTGGCGCACTCGGGGTCGGTGGGGCCCATACGCATGCGGGAGTGGTCCGCGTTCGGGCAGTTGTCGTCGGTGACGATGCCGGTGAAGGTTTGCTCGGCCGGGGCCGCGGCTAGGGCGGCGACGACCAGGAGATTGAAGAGCAGGTGCTTCGCGAGATGTCGCAAATCCACCTCCATTGAAGCGCCGGAAAAGTGGGATTCCTCGGCGAGAACATGCCTCGGAATGACGCCGGTTTGAGTTGTTCCGCGGCTTGCTGTGGCGCCGCGCCCGAAAATCGAGCGACGCCACGTCGAAGGATCTCCGGCAATGAATCCGACGGCCGCCTGTTATTCGCCGGGGGTCATCAGGTGCGCGGTGGTGGTGCCTGAGTTCATGATCCAGACGGTGCCGGCCTTGTTGTTGTCGGGCAGGCCGAGGGACTGGGTGGTGGCGCCGGGCACCGCGATCGTGACGTGGGAGCGCGCGTGATCCTTGTCGGCGCCGCCCATGTGGTACCACACCGAACCGTATTCGGGTTTCACGCGCGTGCCGTCTTTCTCGAGGGCGTCGAGCGCTGCAGCCGTCTTGACTTTGTCGCCGAGGGCTTCGTACTTCAGATTCTGGGCGACGCGGTCCAGGTTCGCGATGCTGGTGCACTCGACCGAGAAGGGTTGCTGTAGGGGAAACCCGGAGCGGTCGTAGCAGACCAGGCGGTTGGTGCCTTTTTTCAACGTGTCGTAGGTGAAGTCGGGCTTCCATTTCACGACCGTGGCAGCCTCGCGCAGATTGGCGGGGGCCGCGAGCAGGGCCTTATCGACGTCAGGATTTGATTCCTGCGCCAGCGCGCCGATCGAGATTACCAAGACAACAAGAAGCAGCAGGGCAATGCGTTTCATGCGCAACCTCCAATGGAACCGCGGGCAATTTCTAGGGGTGTGGAGCAGGAATATAATACTTCAATACCGCGGTTTTGGCTCGCGAGTTGATTTCCACCTAGCAGAGACGCCACGGATTGGAGCGGGGACTGGAGGCAATTCAGCCAGGCGCCATTTCAGAGGGCAAATTCGTTGAGACGCGCACGGAAGAAGAGTACGATTCGCATGGACGAGGTCTCGATCGGAGATCCCGAAGAGAGGGGGCAGCAAAATGCCGATCCGTGTAAGGGAAAGTTTCCGCTCCTGGCGGGCCGTCCCAGCCCTTCTCACCCTCGCATCCGCCTTCTCCTTCGCGGGAGCCCGCGCCCAAAGCATCGATATTGGAGGAGATAAACAGAACAGTGTTCCTTCGGACGTAGTCATCAACGTGATGATCGATCAGATCCAGAATCACGCCCCGGCGGGACTGATGGTCCGTCTGGAAGCTCCGGGGGACAATTCATTGCAGGGCGGCCAGCAGACCGACAGCAGCGGACGGGTGGTTTTTCGCATTGTAGCTGGCGTATATCAGGTCGGCATCACCGGAGCTGGAATCGAGCCCTACGAAGGGACCATCCAGATCATGCATACCCAGGCCCGGGATACGGAAAACATCATCGTGCGGTCGAAATCAACGGGAGCGAGCGGCGCGCCGAGCGGGCCCGATCCGGTTTCAGCGTCCAAGTTCAAGGTACCCGAAAAAGCGGCGAAAGAGTTTCAGGCAGGCTCCAAAGCCATGGAGCAGAAGGATTACGGGGAAGCGAAAAGAAGATTCACGAACGCAACGGCCCTCTATTCCGATTACGCGGCGGCCTACAACGGGATCGGGGCCGCGCAAATGGCCGGCGGGGATACAGCGGGGGCGCGCGCATCGTTCGAGAAGGCGGTGCAGATCGACGACAGCTTCGCCGAGGCTTACCGGAATCTTGCGCGGCTCGCGCTCGCCGACCACAAATTCGAGGAAGTGGAGAATCTGTTGACCAAGTCATTGCAGGGCGAGCCGCTCAATGCGTGGGCGCTGACCTACGCGGCATATGCGGAACTGCAAACGCAGAAGTTCGAGTTGGCCATCACGCATGCGCGAGCGGCGCACGGCGTGGCGCACCCGGGATTGGCGAGCGTGCACATCGTCGCGGCCCACGCCCTGGAGGCGACCAATCGGCCGGACGAAGCGTTGAAAGAGTACAAGCTGTATATGGAGGAGGACCCGAACGGGCGCGATGCGCCGCGCGCCAAGCAGGCCATCGCTTCGCTCGAAAGTCCGCAGGCGAATTAATGAAGGTTGAGCAGGCCGGCGCCGCAGCGGAACTCTGAACTTGTCACCCCGAAGGCGTCACTTGGGTAAATCGGGGTCTTTAATTTCCTGCTGGGTGTCCACGGAAAAAACGACAAAATTGCTCAACCGGTGGTGGTTGAAAAAACGGCGGCCGCCCACGTCCAGATAGAATTCGGCTCCCTGCGGCAGCCAAATTCGCAAGTTTCCAGTCTTGAACCGCACTGGTCCGTATTCAATGCTGGCATGTTCGGTAAACAGGCGAATCTGCGGGATGGGTTCGAGCAAGTCCGTGTCGATATGTTCAATTTCAAAATTCTCGGGGGCGATCCAGGCGCGGCCCTTCAACTTCACATCATAGAGTTTGTTGTTGACGCGCATGGATTGAAACCGCGGCGGGACACTGGGCTTTTGCGTGAAATGAATCTTCCAGAGGGGCTTCCCATTGAGGTTCCCCTGGCCCTCGCACGCCATGTCGAAGTCATGGATTAGCTGAGGATGAAAAATGAGGGCGGTGGCGGCCAGGCCGGCGGCTCGCAATGGCGGGATGGCGGAACTTCCGCTTCCCGCGCGGCTTTCCTCAACCGATACGAGGCCCCTGCGCGGGCGAGTCAGGAACGCCATGTAACTGAACGTATTGGCTTCGACGCGATTCCAGGTTCCATCCTTCCGGGCGCTTGCCGTTTGCACAAGCTCCGTCGCCGTAAAACGCTCCAGATTTTCGGCCAGTTCCACGGCGTGGCGGCTTGCTGCTTCCAAGATCGATGATATGGGGCAGGAGTCCTCGGTTTCGGGCTGCGCTGGTCCTGCGTCCACATCGCGCGGGGGCCAGGGGGCGGGATTAAATTCCAACGCCTCCTTTATCGGGGCACGCCTCAGGGTGTTTGCTCTCGCAGCCGGTGCGGCTGGGTGCGCCGCCGGCACATTTTCCTGGGAGAGGGCCGGGGCACAAACCACCAACACCGCTATAAGGATGCTCCCAAATGTGCGTCGAGGTCCCGGCATGTTGGCAACTCAATATTCTTTTGGGTTAGATCGGCATCTCCGGCTTGAGTGTCGTGGTGAAGTATCCTACTCTTCAGGGGCTTTCAAGGCAACGGTCTTGCCGCCGGTGTAAGGCCGGCGAGGCGGGTGGAATTCGGCAAGCTCAGTGACGGGATTTATCCTTTAGCCCCTTGTACTTTTCCGCGACCTCCGCTAGGCTTGCATGTCCCCAATTCAGCAGGGCGGTTCATTTCCAGCTCGAGGGCGCAGTGAAGTTGAAGTTCGTTGCAATTCTGGTATGTCTGCTGTTGATTGTTGCCGCTGTGGACAGCTTGCCTGATCCGCCGGCGACCAGTCCGCGCAACACTGACAACAGCACGATCTCCGCGCTTCATGTTCCGGGGCTTTATCCGCTACCGGGAAGGGAGCGGACGACCGCATTCTGGACGGTGCTGCCGAGTTCGATGGTTTGGTTCGCATCCCGGCTGGAGTTTAAGAATGGGCCCGTTGGTGATTGCACCCCGCCTTTGATCCACAACGCAACAGATTCCTCGCCCCCCACTAATTCCTGAAAATCCGGATCTTCTGTTTTCAAAGGGTTTGCAAAGTGCGAGGGCCATGTGGCGCCTCGTGACGCTGTGAAATGCGCTTGTTATCAAATCCAATTGGAGGAATAGAAATGATCATCGGTGAACGTCTGCGAGCATTGCGCGAGGAAAAGAAGTTTTCCCAGGGGGAAATCGAGAAGAGGACCGGGCTGCTGCGATGCTATATTTCGCGAGTGGAAAACGGGCACACGGTCCCCGCCGTGGAGACGCTGGAGAAGTTTGCCCGCGCTCTGGAGGTGCCGATGTACCAGTTGTTTTACGACGGAGAAGAGCCGCCCAAGATGCCGCATCTGTCGAAACGCAGGACGGCGGAGGACATGGCCTGGGGGGGCTCCGGAAAAGACGCCCGGATCCTGGCGAAATTCCGCCGATTGATGGGCCAAACCGACGAGACCAACAGGAAGCTGCTGCTGTTCATGGCGCAGAAGATGGCGAGGACGAAAGCTGTCTGACGGCCGGTTTCTGCCGCGACAAAAGGCTGCCCGCCCGAAAAGCGGGCAGCCGCTTCAAAGGGAATCCAAAGCATCGCGAGATGGTTTTGTACAAGCCTCTGCGTTCGGTTCACGGTGAACGTCCAAGGTGAACCGTACTTTCCAGGACGGCGAGGCAGGGTTGCTGAAAATTGCCGCGCGTCTTTATGCCGCCGGGGATTTCTTGCCCGCGCTTAATTCCCGGACGTCATTTTCGCGGACACCGAAGGAACAATCTTGCCGGACTGCCAGACGGCGGAGAGTTTTTCGGTGTTGTGAATGTCGTCGAGCGGGTTGGCGTCCAGAACCAGGAAATCGGCGCGCCGGCCGGGCTGCAGCGTTCCGAAAGTTCTGGCGCCGCCCAGAATTTCCGCGTTCGTGCCGGTGGCGGCGACGATAGCCTGCATGGACGTGAGGCCCGCCTCGACCATCAACTGCAATTCGCGATGCTCGAAGTAGCCGGGGAAACGCGTGGGGATTCCGGAGTCGGTGCCGAACGCGATCTTCACGCCGTTGTCGGAGAGCGTTTTCAGATTTTTCTTGGCCATTTCCAGACCCGCGCGATATTTTACGATGTCGGGATCCCGGCGGCCCTTTTCCACGTTTTCCGGGCCGCGGACCATCGCGATCGCCGCCGGATCGTAGCCCGCCTTAAAGAACGGATCATCCAGCCATTTCAGGTTGTCGGCGTACGCGAACAGAACTTCGTCGCGGACCAGCGTGGGGATCAGAAACACGTTCCGCGCTTTCATCTTTTGCATCACGTCCTGATCCACGGCCTGGTCGCGAATGCTGTGGGCGAAACCGTCGAGGCCGGCGGCGAGCAGCGCCTTGGCGTCGGCCAGATAATATTCGTGGGCGAAGACGCGGATGTGCTGCTTGTGCGCTTCGTCGATAATGGCCTGGTAGACCTCGGGCTTGATCTTCACGCCGTGGCCCAGGCCGTCGTCCACCCACATCTTGATGAAATCGGGATGGTGAGGGGCCAGCTCGCGGACGTCGGCGCGGGCTTCGTCCGCTGTTTGCGGGCGGTAACGGTGGTCGTTGGGATAATTTTTCCCGGTATATTCCAGGAAGCCGCGGCCCGCGGTATAGAGGCGCGCGCCGGTCACGTTTCCGGCATGCTGGGCGTCGCGAATTTTGTAAATTTCATCTTCATCCTGGCCGAGGGAGGTGGTCGTGGCCACGCCGTACGATAAGTATCGATTGAGCTGCTTGACGACGTTTTCCTGGGTGTAGTTCCCGGCCACCGAATCGGCGCCGTTGGACGAAAGTCCAAGGTGGCCGTGGAGATTGATGAGCGCGGGCATGATGGTTTTTCCGCTGACGTCGCGCACGTCGGCGTCCTTGGGGATCGCGACGGCGCCCGCCTTTCCCGCGGCGACGACGCGATCGCCTTCGAGAACGAGAACGGAGTTCTCGACGGCCGGACGGCCTGTGCCGTCAATCAGGCGCGCGCCTTTCAGGACGATTGGTTTGGGCTTGGCCTGCGCGGCAGCGCGCGGGGAGGCGGCAAGCAAGGACAGAAAAATTCCCAGCAGCACGCCGGAGAACGATCGATTCACGGTTTTCATTTTTGGTTCCTCGTTGACACGGGATACTAGTGCAGGATGGCGTCCGGGGTCAAACGCATGCTTACGTTTTCACTGAGGGAAAAGCGGAGGTTATCAAGGTTGTGAGTGCGTCAAGAAATCCGCCGTGAACGCCAAGTCAGCAGCGCATCGGGTTTCTATTTGACCGGGAATCATGGGTAACCCTGAAGCCTGGGGGCCGCGTGCTTCCATTCCGGAGCGAGTGCGGCGTGATCCCTGTTCGGCATTTTCACTCGCGGCAAGGTTTCCGGATCCAGCACCTGGTTTTCGGCGATGACGCCGTTCTTGAAGAGTAAGAATGCGACCAGAGAGTAGACCTCGTCCGGCTTTAGCGTTCCCTGCTTGTTGAGGGGCATGGCGCGGTTGATGTAATCCCACATGGTCGTGGCGTATTGCGCATGCAGAGACATCACCAGGGCATCGTCCACACAAGGGACGAGGCATGGATATTTGGACTTTTTCGTTCCGTCGCTTTTGATCAGTGTGGGAGCCGGGCCACCTGATCCTGTGCTGCCATGACAGACAACACACTGCTTCTCGCGGAAAAGTTTAGCGCCCTCCGCGGCCGTGCCGTGGCCCGGAGGAAGTTCCTTTCCGTCGGGGCCGATCGAGATGTCCCACGCGCGAATTTCTTCCGGGGTGGGCGTTCGCCCGACACCGTACTTGGTAGACTGTGCCTGGGCCAATTGGGCCAGGGCCAAAATCGCGACAAGCAAGAGCAGCTTACGCCATTCCATTCTGTACGCTCCCATCGGCGGCGATTCGCCACGGAAACACAGTATTGTCGGCTCCGGGCGCGCGGAAATCGGCGTTGTCCGGCTTACCAAAGAATTTCGCGGACTCGGCTCGCGTGGGTTGCCGGGTGCCCAATTCGTCCGTGCATCGCGACATGATCACGCATTCCTTGCCGTCCCACGTCCAGGGGAAAGCAAACCGTGTATGCGCCATGGAATACGATGGCGTACGAAGCTCGGCTAGTTTCCAGCTCTGCCCGCCGTCGGTTGAGATTTCCACGTTGCGGATGGCTGCAGAGCCCGACCAGGCCAGTCCCGTAATTTCGTAAAGTCCCGGGCCGGGAAGTTTTTGTTCGCCGGAAGGAAACGTGATTACCGATTTCGGCCCAATCTGGCGCGTGAGGGCGGCGACCCGGGCGTCGGGGACAATGTGCCCGTAATCGTTGTAGGTCATGTAGTCCTTCTCAACGAGCTTGATTCGCCGCAAATATTTTACGTTGTGCATCCCTTCAAAACCGGGAACGAGCAGCCGGATCGGAAAGCCTTGCTGGGGCCGCAACGCCTCGCCATTCTGGCCATAAGCGACCAGACAATCGTCCATGGCCTTGCCGATGGGAATACTTGTGGCTCCCTTTACGGACTCGGCGCCCTCGGCAACGATGAAAGCGGCGCCGCTTTGCACGCCGGCTTCATTGAGCAAAATGGAGAGCGGCACGCCCGTCCATTCCGAGCAGCTCGTCAGGCCGTGCGTTTCCTGCACGGTTTTGTGGGAGGCTTTCGCGCGATTTCCCAGGCACTCCAGAAACAGCGGGCGGGTGACGAAAGGAAATCGCTTGATCTCATCCACCGAGAAAATCAGCGGCCGGTCCACCATGCCGTGAATCATCAGCCGGTGCTCCTGGGGATCTATGTTGGGCACATAGGAGCCGCGATGAGTGGAAATGTAGTGCAGCGACGAGGGCGTAATGATTCCAACCGAATCCTGGATCGGCGACAATACGTGGAACGTCATCCCGAATTCGTCGGGCGACATTCGCTCCATCACTGAAACGCGATGTGACTTCACGAACGACGAGCGCTGGCCATAGGAGATCAGCGCCTCAAGGTCCGGCATGTCCATTTCCGGCGGGGGATTTTCCGCGCCGGCCGGCCGAATTCCCGCGGCGGCTGCGCCGATGATCGCGGCGCTGTTTTTCAGGAATTTTCTGCGTCCAGACGATTTGATTTTCATGGGCGCTCCTTAGCGGGTGAATTTGCAGGGGACTTCTGTTTTGGCCCAATCAGCGCCCAAAGTATACATCCGTTCGGAACATAGGGGGATTTCGATTTTATACCCGGTTGAGGCGAGCCATGGACGCTCGAGGATTGGCTGTTGCTGCTGCGCTGCGATTGCTTCAACCAACTCCCCAGAGTAGACTGATCGCAATCTTATTGGTGGTCAACCATGGGCAAATTTTCAGGCTTCAAACCATTTACGGCGTCGTGCCTGATCGGTGTCTTGCTCCTATTTTTCGGACCTGCCGCCGCGCAAGAAAGCCCGAGCGCGACAACACCCAATCCGAGAACGGGGAGAGATCTGTCGCACGGTTATTCGGTGACAGGTAAGGTTTCCGACTCGGAGAGCCACTCCCAAATGGATGGCGTAAGGGTCGATCTTCGCGCATTCTCCGGAGCGACCGTGGCAACGGCGTTTACCAGAGGTGGCGGCAGCTTCGAGTTTCGCAACATACCAGGGGGCAGCTATGACGCCGTCGTGCAGCAAATCGGATACCAGAGCCTGATCCAGCGAATTGACGTCGATGGTCCGGTCTATGGCATGTCTCTCGAGCTTCGCGCCAATTCCAGTGCAAACAGTGCGACTGCTGGAAAACCTTCGGTCTCTTCCCGGGAACTTTCCATCCCGCGCAAAGCCCACGAGGACATGCAAAAGGGGCTGGACTTGCTGTATGGGAAATCCGATTATCAGGGCAGCATCAAGCTGCTCGAGAGCGCCATTAAAGAATACCCGGATTACTACGAGGCTCATGCCCAGATGGGCGTGGCCTTTCTGCATTTGAAAAATCCCGCCGACGCCGAGCAGTCGCTGCGCAAATCCGTGCAACTCAGCGAGGAACACTATGTGGACGCGTTGTTTTGGCTGGCAACGGTGCTATCCGACAACGGCCGGTTCGCGGAGGCCGAGGGCGTGGCGCGAAAGGGCGTCGAACTGGATCCCAGCTCCTGGCAGGCAAACGCAGAGTTGGCTCGCGCTCTGCTGGGCCTCGACAGGCCCGCCGAGGCGGAAAAAAACGCTTTAACCGCAGTGAAATTGCAGCCCGGGAACGCCACGCTGTACCTGATCCTTGCGAACGTTCACGGCCAGACTCAGAACGATCCCGCGCTGCTTGAGGATCTGAACAATTATCTCAGGCTTGCTCCCACGGGGCCTTCAGCGGACCAGGCCCGCGCGCAGCGAAAACAATTGCAGGAAGAACTTGGGGATGCAAAAGGAAACCAAACCCCGCCGAACCTGACGCCCCAACCGTAGAGCGACACGCTCGATAACAACAATATTGGAATGACGGAATCGACGCTCAGCGGGGCTATGGCCGCGCTCGGGCCACAGCGTGCAGATACGCACAAATCCATCCAGCGCGGGAGCCGCGAGAGAGCAGCTCCCGCGCTGGAATTTCCAGAGGCGCGCCTAGCGGCTTGCTTTGTTCACGGTGTTGTTAAACGTCCAGTCCCAGTGCTCCCCGGCGGCCTTGACGACGGTCGGAACATCTTCGGGCAGCAGGTAGCGTTGTTGGGCCAGCGCGTTCGCGGCGTCCTCGATGCGTTTTAGATAATCGGCGCGGCTCTGGTAACGTTCTTCGAGCGACAAGCGCGAGTCGCCGGCCTTTTCCCGGTCGGCTTTTGTTTTTGCAAATGGAACATAGGAACCGGCCATGGAGACAAGCGTGTCCATCTGGCCGTAGCTTTCGCTGCGGAAGGCCCACCCGCCGTAGGTGCCGAGCGGGACGCTCTGCTCGGGCAGGCGGAGTCCGCTGGTGATGTTGCCGTCCTTATCCACTTGCGGGAGCAGGAAGGGCAGCACCGACGTGGGTCCGGCGGGGAGGTCATTGCGGAAACCGCCGGGGACTTGCGTGGGCCACTGGATGCCGGGAATTTTGGGGAATTTGAGTTCGGCTTGCGGGACCGCGGTGTGATCTTCCACCATCGGATGCAGGCTGGGCGGTGGCGCAACGCCTTTTTTCACCCAATTATCGAGGGCGACGAGCAAAGCTCGCTGCGCGAATTTGTACTCGAGGGGATCGACAAGAAGCTGCTGCGACGGGGCTTGCACCGGAGGCCACGCGCCGGAACCGTGCCGTGCACCGGCGAGAAGGAAGATGCGCATGTTCGGGGGATCGGGGAGATCGGTCCCGCCATCCATTGACACGTGTCGCAGGGAGTCGACGCGTCCGCGATCGTAGTATTCGGATTCTGTATCCACGGACATGATTTTGGGTTCGAGTCCGGCGGGAATGCGGGCGCCGAGACCGTCGCGCTTGCCGGTCACGGGATCGGTCATCATTTCGTAACGAATCGGGAATTTCGTCTGTGTGTAAGAGCCGAGTTCGTCGGCCTGCGCCCAGCGCTCGTTGAAGCTGCCAAGGCTGGTTCCGCCGGTTTGGATAAACAGTGCGTCGATAGCTTTGCGGCCCTGCTCATCGATGGTGAAGCCTTCGTAGATCATCTGGCGCTGCCAGCGGCCCACTTGAGACGAACCGAACGTGTAGACGTAGCTGCCGTGCATAAATGCATCCGGACTGTACTTGATCGCCGAAGCCAAATCCCGCACCGCGGCAAATCCCACGCCTGCCACTGGCGGGTTACTCGATTCGTAAGCCAGTTCGTAGACTTTGCCAGGTTTGAAGCCGCCCTTCATGGTTACCCAGTTGACGTCCGGAACCAGTTGGCCGTTTTCCATCCGCCCAAATTGCCAATCTTCCCGGGGAATCAAGCGCGGGAAGGAAACCAGCGCGGGGCGCTCGGTGAGGCGGTACTCGGGATTTTTCGGGTCCAGCGGTGGATAGGACGGCGTGAAATCCGCAGAAGCATAATTGTACGAATCCACTTGCTTGTTAGGGATGAACCAGGGCTCGACGGGGAGCCAGGCCTTGATCACTTTTCCGTTGTCCGTGGCCACCGGAGCGGTCAGCAGGACCAGGCCCGGCTTTTTCGGAATGTCGAATTCCCAGCCGATGGCCACGACCGTGTAGCCCTGGCGCATGAGGAAACCGTCTCCGAATTCTTCTTCGGTGGCGGGATCGGCCGAGCCTTTGGCGCGGTTGAATGCGCTGAGCACGCCCTTATTGCCGCGATTCGGAATATCGAAGATCAGAGCGCCGTTGCCCTTGGAGGGATCCTTGGGCCTCACGATGAAAATGTCCGCGGTGAATTCCACTTTGCCCTGGGCGTTTTTCGGCGCCTTGTCGAGATCGACGATGATTTTGTTGTGCGGGTTGCCGGGATCAACCGCGAAGTAGACCTTGCCCGTAAGTTTCTCGTACGCGCCGGTTGTGCCGAACGATTTTCCGCCAAGAACGTCCTGCTTGCTGGTGATTTCGACGCGCGTGACTTCCGCGCGCAGCACCGCCGGGGCCAACGACAAAACCAGCGCCAACGCAGCCAGCCCCAGGATGACGCGCTCCCACATGGCCCGATTGTGTGTGCCGCTCATGGAAAAGCCTCCCTTTGGTTTGCCAGGTTTTATCGGATCACTCGGGGGAACCGCAAGACCGCGCTTCGACTTCTAAACCGCCCAACCCAATTGAGGCGGATTCTATACCTTTATCCGGCGGACCGCTAATTTTTTAACGCGGGGCGCTGCTGTATACTTCGCCTCATGCGGTTCCACTGCAACACGCTGCCGGCGGCGATTTTCATTGCCTGCATTGCCGGAATTCCAAGCGCCGCAGCGAGCGCGAATCCGCAAGGAAATTGCGGCAAAGCTGAAAAACAATTGCTAGCCGGGCACGAGCCGAAGGACTGGGACAGTCTCCACCGCTTATTCAAGAAATTCGGCGCGTGCGATGATGGCGCGGCCGGCGAGGCGTTCAGCGAGGATGTGGCGCGATTATTTACAAAGCAGTGGACGCATCTGGATAGATTGAGCCGCCTTGCCGCTTCCGACAAAACATTTGAGGAATTTGTTTTGCGCCATATCGACGCCACACTGGATGAGAACGACCTGCTGTCGATTTTCGACCATGCAAAGTCGCAATGCCCGGCCGGGCAACAGCGCATCTGCGGGTTGGTACTCGCAAGGGCGCAGGAAAGCCTGGATGTTCTTGGCAACGTTTCCGAGTAAGCGCTTCGCGTCCATCACTCCGAAAAGAGAATCCGGCATCCATTTTCAAACTTCCGATCCGCGCTTATTGGAAATCCGTTTTGCAGCGTCCATTCGCTTCTACGGGAAAGACGGCGGCGGGACACGGCGTTTGGTGGCCTGCTCGAAGCTGTAGGCGAGTTCGATGAGTCTCGGCTCGCTGCATGCGGTGCCCGTGAAGGAGACGCCGTAAGGGGCGGGTTTTGCGTCAAAGCCCGGCGGAAACGGAACGGCGGGAGCGTTTGGGATCTTTCCGAAGGGGACAATCACAGTGGGGTATCCGGGTTTGGCGGCGATGGAGGCGACGGTTGAGCCTGGAAACAGGAGTGCGTCCAGATTGTATTTCTTCAGCGCAGCGTCGATTCCCTCCGCTCCGGCGAGGCGGACATCTTTTTCGCGATCGGATTCGTAACGCGCGCGGTCGGCGTCGAGATCCATTTCGTCGGAGATGTCCAACTGCGACTGGCCGTACTTGATGGCGCTTGCTTTTGCGTGGGCCAGGTTGAACTCGCGAAGGTCGGTGAGCGACTTCACTGGGGCCGCGGCGCCCAGCGACGCGAGCCACTTGTTGAAATCGCGCTTCATTCCGTATTTGAAAACCACAGAGCAGTCCGCGTCCTTGCCCTTCGCGTTTTCCTGGCCGGAACAAGTGTTCCACTTCAGCAGATTATTTTGCGGATCGGGCGAAACGATGCTGGGGATATCCGCCGGATCGACGATCACAGCGCCATTCCTTTTTATTACGGAGATCGCTTCGTCCATTACTTTTTTCTGATCGGGATTCAGGCTGTCGCGGGGCTTGGTTTCGCCGGGCGCTGTGACGGGATCGTAGTAGAAGGCGCGGGGAATTCCTATGCGCGCGCCTTTCAGGGCGTAGCGCTTGAGAAATTTTCGGTAATCGCGCCCCGGTGGCAGGGCGCACGTTTGCGTGGCCGGATCGTCCGGGTCGGGCGCCGCGCTCTCAAGCGCGCCGAGCAGAATGGCTGCGTCGGTAACGGACTTGGCCATCGGGCCGGCCGTGTCCTGGTCCGCGGTGATGGGAATAATTCCGTGGCGGCTGATGCGGCCCACGGTCGGCTTGATGCCCACGAGCATGGTTTGATTCGACGGGCTGAGAATCGAGCCGGACGTTTCGCTGCCCACGTTGGCGGCCCAGAAATTCGCGGCCGTGCCCACACCGGAACTCGATCCGGCGACGAGCAGAACGGGGCGGCCGTCGAAGGTGTCGGGCCGCGGGTCGCGGCGCGGGTCGTACGGATTCATGCTGAATCCGATGAGGCCGTTGTAGCCGCCCACCATGGGCGTGGGGCCGCCCGCCACCCAATTGGCCAGTTCGGTCATCGTAGTTTTCGCGAGGATGATTGCGCCGGCTTCACGCAGATTTTTTGTGAGAGTCGCTTCGTACGGCGGGATCAGGCCGTCAAAGGCGAGCGCGCCGCCCGTCGTGGGCATGTCCATCGTTTGCATATTGTCCTTAAGTGCGATGGGAATGCCGTGCAGCGGGCCGCGGACCTTGCCGTGGGCGCGCTCGCGGTCGCGCGCGTCGGCTTCGTTCAGGGCGTTGGGATTTACAGTGATGACGGCGTTCAGGCCGCGGTTATAGCGCGCGATGCGCAGCAGGTACTCGGTGACGATCTGGCGCGAGGTGACGCGGCCCTGCGACAAGGCCGCCTGCATTTCGGGGATGGTGGCTTCGACGACAGTGAATGGGTTCTGTTTTGCCGGTCTCTGCTGGGCGCGAGCAGGCGTCTGCGCATTCAGCGAGGCTGCGACAGAAAACAGAAGAGCCAATGAATGCGCCCGCTTCATAGGCCGCGATTCTATCTCAATCGAATGTGAAATCTGAAACGGCTCGCGGCACAGGATGCTCGATTCATCCATCCGACTGGGTAGAACTTGTTGGGAATCATCTAATAAGGCGGCGGGCCGGAAATTGAGGCCGCCAGGACTAATACCCCTTCAAGTCGTGTCCCAGGACGTCGCGGTGGAAGCCGCAACCCACAAGGACTCTTGTAAGACGGCTTCAGCAGCTTCGGGCACCGGCGTCAAAAAGATCTGGACGCCCTTACGCAAACGCGGACCAAGGTAAATGCCGTGGCATTCATCCCGGTCCGCGATCTAACGAAGTGAGGCGCCACTATTCTTTCCTAGGGCGTTGGTTTCTTGTCCGCCGCCGGCATTTTTGCGGCGGGGGCGGCCATCGGTTTCCGCTTCCAGAAATCCGGGCTGGCTTTGATCCATTCGTCCGGGACATAGCTTTGGGCCGAGCTGAAGGCGAATAACTGGTGCTGGGACTGTTCGCAGCACTCCGCGTACAGGTCGGAGAATTTTTTCATTCCGTCGGCGCCCATGGCGGCTTCAAATGCCTTGTCTTCGCCGAAGCCCTTGTCGATTTCGGCCAAGGTTTTGTGGGAGCTCAACAAGAGGTACGTGCCGCCATCGCCGCCGTACACCTGCTCGAACATTCCCCAGTGTGATTCCGGCGCGGCTTTCTCATAGCCTGCCTTGGCCATCTTCACCACCTCGGTCCACTGGCTATCTTTTCCCGGACGCACATGGTACAGGCTGACCTCCATGTAACGCATCTGGGAGAGGTCGGCGCGTGGGCGCAAACTCATTTCCTCGTGAAAGTAGAAAACACCCTGGTCCATCGAATCCAGCAGCTCGCCATCGGCGAGGGAGGCGCGGTCCAGGGACGCGGTAAGGGCGGAGTTCTTCATCACGGCGTCAGCGTCCTTTTGCCATGCATCGAAGGATGCGTACTGTGTGAGGAACAAAGAGCGCAACTTGCCCGAAAGAGAGGTCATGCCGATATAGTGCGTGGGCCACTTGGCGCGCGACATGGCATCGACGAACGCGCTTTCGCTTTTGTCATGAACCATTCCCGATTTGCCTACCTTGACCCATTCCCGGGTGATCTGCAAAACCTTGGGGACGGAAGCGCCACCGGAAGGCATGTCCTGCGCCGGAGTAACGCTCGCGCAGGCGGCCAGAAGGGACAACACAGCGACAAATCTGCTGAAATTTCTCATCATTTTGATTCTCCTCTTATTCCACTCGGATTTGATTTGGCGGGTCCTGGGGGCCTATCGATAGGGACTTCCCATTCGGTCCGACGTCTGGCGCATCATAAGCTTCCACGCCTGTCTACGCAATGAAATTGCAGCACTGCCGGGCCGCGGCGATTCGATTGCACCGCGCGCTCACGGCTCATCGCCGAAAATTATTCCGACGGCCTTTGCGGTGCGCACCATGCTGCCGTTCGGGTCGACCAGGCGCACTTCGCCGACGGCATCCTCGATGGGGACCGATTCGATTTCACCGGCGCGGAGACAGACCATGCGGCCGTATTCGCCGCGCGCGATCAACTCCACGGCCTCGACTCCGAATCGCGTGGACAGGATGCGGTCGAATGGGCTGGGGGACCCTCCGCGCTGGATGTGGCCCAGGACGGTGGTACGCACATCCTGCTTGAGCGATTCGCGGATGGCCTCGCCAACGAGAATACCGACCTGGCCGGGGCGCGGCGTGGGAAACGGATTGCCGAAGGGATCGGCGGGAGGCAGCTTCGCGCCTTCGGCGACGACCACGATGGAGAATTTTTTTCCGGTTGCGGCGCGGTTGCGCAGGCGCGAGCACACATTTTCAATCGTGAACGGAATTTCCGGAATCAGGATGACGTCGGCGCCCCCGGCGATTCCGGAATGCAGGGCGATCCATCCGGCGTCGCGGCCCATGACTTCGATGACCATGACGCGGCCGTGCGATTCGGCCGTGGTGTGCAGGCGGTCGATGGCGTCGGTCGCGACGTGCAGGGCAGTGTCAAATCCGAAGGTGACTTCGGTGGCTTTGAGATCGTTGTCGATGGTCTTGGGCACGCCGACGACGGGGATGCCCAGGCGGCCCAGGTCGCGCGCCAGGGTTTGCGTGCCGTCGCCGCCGATCACGACCAGGGCGTCGATCTCCAATTTTTCCATGGTGCGGCGGCAGGTCAGAAAATCTTCCTGGGTGACGGCGCAGCCCTGGTCGGTGGTGTGGTGGAACGGGTCGCCGCGGCTGCGCGAGCCCAGAATTGTGCCGCCGCGGGGCAGGATTCCAGCGATCCGGTCGACCGTCAAAGGAATCGTTTTTTCCGGCCAGATCAGGCCGTCGAAGCCGTCCAGGATCCCGACCACTTTCCAGCCGTGTCTCAGGATGGCCGCGCGCACCGCGCCGCGAATCACGGCGTTCAGGCCCGGGCAGTCTCCGCCGCCGTTGGCGATGCCGATTCCTTTTATGCTTGAGGTCATGCGTCCTCGATCATGCGGCAAGCGACGGGGCTTTCAGCGCAAGAATTGCATTCTACACTGAAAGAGAAGATTCATCCGTCGCTATCTCTATCGGAAAATTGGAGGAAAACTATATGGGAAATCTATGCACCGGCCGGGAGCCTCCCAAGTGCAATGGGAGAGGGGCTCTTGCCTTTCCGGTTTGATGCCCTATGGTGAGAATCTAAATCGGACAGACAAGAGTATCCGTCCTACTAAGACCAGCGCGGACTCCCGGCAAACTGCGCCGGACGCTGGGATAAGTGAAGTGCATGAAACTGTTGCGCAAGCAATAGGGCAAGACGCGAAGACAAGAATCCAACCGCATCTTGCCGCATCGTACAAGCATTCACACAGCCGAAACAGCGAATCGCTGGTCGAGCACATGAACAGGAAAAGGAGATGAACCATGTCATCCGCAACGCCTAGTCCGGTACCAGGAAATTCAACAACAATCGCGAATCCGAACAAGGCTTTATGGGAAAAAGGAGATTTTACCAAGATCGCCGGCTTCATGCGCGAATCGGGAGAAGCTCTGGTAAATTCCGTCGGAGTTACGCCGTCGATGCGTGCGCTGGACCTGGGTTGTGGAGACGGCACCACGGCCGTTCCGATGGCCCGGCTGGGTGCTGAAGTCGCGGGGATCGACATCGCCCGCAATCTGGTCGACGCCGGGAACAAGAGAGCCGCTGCGCTTGGCTTGCCTCGCCTGAAGTTTCAAGAGGGGGATGCCTGCAACCTGCAAGGGGTCGCCGACCGCTCGTTTGATTTGACCATTTCCATTTTCGGAGCGATGTTCGCTCCCAAGCCGTTCGATGTGGCCAGGGAGATGGTGCGCGTCACGAAACCAGGCGGGCGGATCGTGATGGGCAACTGGATCCCCAACGATCCGACCTTTGTGTCGCAGTTGCTGAAGATCAGCTCGGCGTTTACGCCTCCGCCTCCGGAAGGATTTATCAGCCCGATGACCTGGGGCGTGGAAGCGAACGTCATCGAGCGGTTCGGCCAGGCCGGAGTGCCCAAGGAAAAAATTTCCATGGCGAAGGACACGTATTCATTCCTGTCAGCGGAAAAGAGCCCGGCGCATTTCATCGACCTGTTCGAGCGATTCTATGGCCCGACGATGAACGCCCTGGAGGCGGCCCGCAAGAGCGGGAGGGCCGCGGATTTTCAAAGTCAGCTTTTGGAGCTGGCGAATTCGCAGAACCGGCGCACCGATGGCGGCACTTCCATCCCGGCTACTTTCCTGCGCGTGACGGTCGCGCTTTAAGGAAAGCCGCGGAGGGCAGAAAAAATCATGCGCACGCCGAGAATAATGGCCGTGCTCGCGCATCCCGACGATGAATCGCTGGGGCTGGGCGGCACGCTCGCGAAGTATGCTTCCGAAGGCGTGGAAGTCTATTTGCTGACGGCCACGCGCGGCGATCGAGGCCGCTTCCGCGGCTATCGCCTGGACGAAAAACAGCATCCCGGGCCGGTGGCTCTGGCAAACATCCGCGAAGCGGAGTTGCGAGCCGCCGCCTCGGCTCTGGGTGTGAGGGAAGTCTCCATCCTGGATTATCACGATCAGCACCTGGACCGTGCAAATCCCAGCGAGGCCGTAGCCGCCATCGCCGGGCACATCCGGCGAGTCAAACCCGACGTTGTCGTGACCTTCGGTCCCGATGGCGCTTACGGCCACCCCGATCATATTGCCGTTTCACAATTCACCACGGCGGCTATCGTCGCCGCGGCCGATCCGGCGTTTGCATGCGCCGGAAATGAAAACCTTGCGCCTCATGCAGCGTCGAAGCTTTACTATTTGGCCTGGCCGGAATCGACATGGAAAGCGTACCAGGCGGCATTCCGGAAGTTGATCTCCACAGTCGATGGCATGGAACGGCAGGCTGTGCCGTGGCCCGACTGGGCAATCACCACTGTGGTTGACACGACAAAATTCTGGCCCACGGCATGGCGGGCGATCTGTTGCCACGATTCACAGGTGACTGCGTACGAGCGGTTGAAGGATTTGTCGCCGGAAGATCATGCGGCGCTGTGGGGCAGGCAATCCTTTTACCGGGTATTCAGCAACGTGAGCGGCGGGAGGGTGCGCGAAACATGCCTGCTCGAAGGGATCGTCAAGTGACGAAAAAAACTCAGACAAACGAGCCGCGCAAGGACGATGTGGAATCCATCCGGCACGCGCCGCTGGAAATGGATGCCGCGACGTTCCGCAAACTCGGACACCGGCTTGTGGATCAAGTCGCCGGGTTTCTCGAATCGTTGCCTGACGGCCCGGTGACCCGCGAAGAATCTCCATCGGCGGTGCGCGACGCATTTAATCTCACGGGGCCGCTGCCGGAAGAAGGAATGGATCCCGAGGCGCTGCTGGAGCAGACGGCGAAATTTCTGTTCGCTCACTCCCTGTTCAACGGGCATCCTCGTTTTTTCGGATACATCACGGCGCCACCGGCGCCGATCGGAATTCTCGGGGATTTTCTGGCCGCGGCCGTGAATCCGAACGTGGGTGCGTGGACGCTTTCTCCGGCCGCCACCGAGATCGAGTCGCAAACCGTGCGATGGATCGCCGAATTCATCGGCTACCCCCTCGATTGCGGCGGGCTGCTGGTGAGCGGTGGGAACATGGCGAACTTCGTCTGTTTTTTGGCCGCGCGCGCAGCCAAGGCGCGCTGGAATGTGCGCGAGCAGGGCGTTTCCGCGGACTCGGCGGGAAAGCTTCGCGTATATTGTTCGGCTGAAACGCACACGTGGGTGCAAAAGGCTGCGGACCTGGCCGGCCTGGGCACCGCATCGATCCGGTGGATCGCCACCGATGCGAAATTGCGGATGGACGTCGCCGCGTTGCGCCGCCAGATCGAATCGGATATCGCCGCCGGAGACGTGCCGTGCCTGGTCGCAGCAACCGCGGGGTCGGTGAGCACCGGCGCGGTCGATCCTCTGCCGGAAATTGGAGCGCTCTGCAAGGAGCACGGCGTGTGGTTCCACGTGGATGGAGCCTATGGCGGTTTTGCGGCTGCCGTTCCCGAAGCGCATGAGGATTTGCGCGGGCTGCGGCACGCTGATTCGGTCGCGGTCGATCCGCACAAATGGCTGT
The DNA here is from genome assembly GCA_020073375.1 of Terriglobia bacterium. Classification (GTDB taxonomy): domain Bacteria; phylum Acidobacteriota; class Terriglobia; order Acidiferrales; family UBA7541; genus Palsa-360. Next base: position 23,063 of record JAIQFG010000035.1, read on the forward strand.
ACGCGCCGCTGGAAGCAGGGTGCGCGCTGGTGCGCGATCCGGAAATGCTGCGCGCCGCGTTTGCCTACCATCCGCCCTACTATCATTTCAATGAGCGCGCCACGAACTACGTGGACTTCGGGCCGCAGAATTCGCGTGGCTTCCGCGCCTTGAAAGTGTGGCTGGCGCTGCGGCACGCGGGGGCAGCGGGGTATCGCAAGATGATCGCGGACGATATTCGGCTGTCGCAGGCAATGGCGCAGGCGGTTGGCCGCCATGCGGATCTGCAACTGGTGACGCAGGATTTGAGCATTGCAACGTTCCGGTACGTGCCGCGCGATATTCGTGCAGATGTGGGGGAAGAAAAGATTGAACTTCATCTCGACGCGCTCAATCGCGAATTGGTCGACCGGCTGCAGCGAGGTGGCGAGACGTTCGTGTCCAATGCCGTGGTCGGAGGCCGCTACTTGTTGCGCGCCTGCATTGTGAATTTTCACACCGCTCAAGTGGATGTGGAAGCGGTTCCGGAGATTGTGGCGCGGGTCGGCCGGCAGGTGGATGCCGAGTTGTGCCGCGAATAAAGGCGTTCGGGGGCGGGCAGTCTCCGCCTCCGTTGGCAACGCGGATCCCTTTTATAGTCAGGGTCATGCTTCCTCTACTACTGCAAGGGACGAATCCCTAATCAATCCCCTCATGCTTGAAGACCGTCTGCCCGGAATCTCGGTTTTGCGTTAACCTTGCTCGCGGGCTTCAACTTCGATAAGCGCCCTAATCCATTTGTAACCAATGGGGAAGGCGCTCACGCCGCAATGCTAATTGGCGAGGAGGAAGGACTCGGGACCAGTACTATGACTCGAGTACGGGGAAATTTGAATCCAGCCGTGCATCGAGAGGCTGCTAAGATACCCGCGGCAGCTTGGGAATCTTGCAGGGAAGGTCGGCATGAGAAATCGGGGTGTGAAGAGTGCCGGCAAGCTTTACAAAGACAAACCTGCCATGTCGCCGGATGGGAAAACCGGCGGCAGAACTGCAATATCACAGCAGAACGGAACATTAATGATACGGTCCATCATCCCTTGATTTGGCGATGTGTTTGAACGGTGGCAATGCAACCCGGCTGACCCAGTCGTCACGAAAGAGGGTAAGGGATCGCCCTGCATGCTCTAGAAGCCATACCGCAGATTGGCTTCCAAGAAGTCATTGAAATGGAGCTTCCACACCATGATCCAGCGATCTGGCAGTAGAGCGCCCGCACGTTCTGGCCGGTTACGCGTCAGCGGTATTGTGCTTATGTCGGGCCTGGTAATGCTAATTGGTGGTGGACTTCTGGTGGCAGACGAGCCTAGAGAGTCCGGTGGAAACATCCCGAACATGCTGCGCTTCCATGATCCCAGTGGCGAGTTCGCGACGTTCAATCTTGCGGGCGACATCGATACCAACAATCCATTCTTCCAGGATTTGGGAACCAACGGACGGCGTTGCGTAACATGCCACCAGCCTAACGATGGGTGGACGATCACGCCGGGTCATTTGGAGCAGCGCTTCCGGACCAGCAGCGGTAAAGATCCCGTTTTCCGCCCGAACGATGGAGCCGGGTGTTCGACCCAGGATGTGTCGACAGAGCAAGCCCGCCGCCATGCGTACAGCCTGCTGTTGAGCAAGGGACTCATCCGTGTGGAACGGACTGTGCCCCCTAACGCCGAATACACGGTGCTGGATACAGACAATCCGTATGGCTGCGGCAGCACGGCCAACGTCTCCGTCTACAGGCGGCCTCTTGCGTCGACAAACCTGTCCTTCCTGAGCACTGTAATGTGGGATGGCCGCGAAACTTTCAAGGACCCGTCCGGCAATTTCCAGCCGATCGCGTTTGACTTGAGGCAGCAAGCGATTGACGCCACCACCGGCCACGCGCAGGGCAATACTCCTACGGATCTCCAGGTTCAACAGATCGTCGATTTCGAGACAAAGATTTTTTCAGCTCAAGTGCGGGACCACGAAGCCGGCGATCTTGACGACGACGGAGCAAAAGGCGGGCCGGTACATCTTTCGAAGCAGAATTTCTTTCTAGGAATCAACGACCCTCTGGGTGGTAATCCAACCGGCGCGGCATTTTCTCCCAAGATATTCGACATCTTCGACAAATGGACCCACATCGACGACAGGGAGTATGACGAACATACCGCAGCACGGCGCTCGATCGCCCGCGGGGAAAAACTCTTCAACACCTTGCAAATTCCAATTGCGGGAGTTGGGGGTTTAAACGACGCGTTGAACGTGCCGGTGATCAATGGCTCCTGCGGGACTTGCCATGATTCCCCAAACGTGGGGGATCATTCCCTGGTTGCGCCGCTCAATATCGGATTGGTCACAGCTGAGCAGCGCACGCCTGACCTGCCGCTCATCACGTTGAGAAACAATGCCACCGGCGAAATCGTGCAGGTAAGCGATCCGGGCCGTGCGTTGATCACGGGAAAGTGGGCCGATATCGGGAAGTTCAAAGGGCCCATCCTGCGCAATCTCGCCGCGCGTGCGCCGTATTTTCATAACGGGTCCGCCGCAACGCTGCTGGATGCCGTCAACTTCTACGACACGCGATTTAACCTGCACTTGTCGCAGCAGGATAAGAACGACCTTGTCGCCTTCCTGAAAACGCTGTAGCACATTTTAGATCGCTCGACGGGGCGGCCGCGAAGGCCGCCTCCTTCAATTCGTCCCAACCTTCAAATCCGCCGCGAGCGGGATGACGATTTCCCAACGCCGCGTACCGCCGAGGCGAATGCTTTCCAGATTCGCAAATTTCCCGCAGCCTCTTCCAGCATGCGCTCGGGATGAAATTGCAGACCGACTACAAATTTTTCTTTTGGATCGAAGTAGCCCTCGACCAGGCCGTCTTCCGCATAGGCCATCGGCTTAAACCGAGCCGCCAGATCGCGGGTTCCCTGATGGTGGTAACTGTTCACCATCAGATCTTTTCGCTGGTACCAGTTTTCCAGCGGGCTGCCTGCGACGATGGAAATCGGGTGGCGGTAGGTGTCGTAATGTTCGTGGTTGATATGCTGGAGCGTGGAATTTTTTTCTTTTTGCACATCGCCATACAAAGTGCCGCCGCAGACGGCGTTGAGCAGTTGCGATCCGCGGCAGATTCCGAGGATGGGAATTTTGTGCCGCAGGGCGTGGCGGATGAGCTTGATCTCGATTTTGTCTTTCAGAGGGTGCGTCTTTTCCAGGTACTCGAAATTTTCCGGGCTGGCCTTGTAGCGCTTCGGCTCGATGTCTTCTCCCTCAACCAGCAGCAGGCCCTTCATGTCCGCGATGTAGTCGGGAAGGCAGGCGAACGAGCCTTCGGCGACGGGGACCATGACCGGGAGAATTCCCAGGCGCATCAGCAGTTCGAGGTGATACTCGCCGACGTAATCGATGTACTTGTGCTTGCGGATCGTTCTGCGGCTGACGACGAGAACAGAGGGGCGCTTCATGGGAATAGGATGTGCAGCGCTTCGACCAGGCGGAAATCTTTTTCGGCGCCCTGCGAGGCCACGCGGATGTGAAAATCGTCCATGCCGACCTTATTCGAGCAGTCGCGCACGTACAGGCCGTGCTCCTTCAGCAGGCGCTCCTGCAGCTTGGCGGCGGTCATGCCTGTCTTGATCTTGAAGAGCATGAAGTTCGCGCCAGTGGGATAGACGTCGATTCCCGGGATCGCGCGCAATTCGATGTAGAGACGGCGAACGTCGCCGATCAGGCGGATGCGGGCTTCATGATATGCCTCGTCCGTGGAGGGCAGCAGCGAGAGAAAATATTGCGCCAGCGTATTCACGTTCCAAGTGGGAATGAATTGCCTCATGCGGTTGAGGACAAAAAGATTTCCGCTGTAGGCGTATCCCAGGCGCAGGCCCGGGACGCCGCAATGCTTGCTCATGCTGCGTACCAGCAGCAGGTTGGAAAAGCGGTCGGCCACCTCGAGCAGGCTGGGGACGGGATCGCCGGCGAAGTCGATGAAGGATTCGTCGACGATGACCAGTTCCATGTCCTTGGCGCGATGCATGAAATCGATCATCTCATCGCGGGAAAAAAGCTGGCCGGTGGGATTGCCGGGATTGATCACCAGCAGCGCCTTCAGGCCGCGCCCGCGCACCCAGGCCAGATAATCCGGCAGATGGAGCCGGTAATTCGCTTCCGGGCGCAGCATGTAGAGCTCGGCGTCGCGCTGGTCCCTGAGCTTTTCGATGTACTCGCCGAAGGTGGGCACGGGGACGGCGAAGCGGTCGATCAGGGTGGTGTTGATCAGAACGATGAGTTCGGTGGCGCCGTTTCCGATGATCAGGTGGTCGGGATTCACGTGCAACACATGGGCCAGATGTTTTTGGCTGGTGATCGGATTGCTGGAAGGATACGACTTGATCAGGTTCGGAAAATTTTCCTTCAGGTCGTCGAGCATTTCCGGCGTGGGGTAGTACGGGTTGGCAATGAAGCAGAAATCGATGATTTCCTTGGCCTTGTCGTAACCCACCAAGTCCGCCAGGGACGGCGAATGCGAAGTTTCATAGAAGAGGTGCTTCCTATGTTCCTCGTGGGCGATCTTGGATCGTACGGGTTCCATATAATTTGTTCTAACACCCGCGGAATTGGCTGACAAGGGGAGTTTCTAGCGGATCGTTGGGCGGTTCATTGCCAACCTGCCCTCTCCGTCCCAAAAGTCACGGGACGGAGAGGCCTCTACGAAACCATCGCGCCGTTTGGTGGTTTGCCTTTGTAGCGGCCGCCCGGATTTTGGGCAGGCAGCTTTTGATTTGGTTAAGAATCGGCTCTGGGCAACTACTCAGGCGCAAACGCCAGCAGCACATTTCCGGCGACGCCTCCATTGCGCGTATAGCCGGAGGTGATGAAGACCATGCCGCCCGCGACCACGGCGCCCGGGCCGTCGATCGAGCCGCCGTAGCCCTTCACGCCGTTCACGGTTTGAAAATCGCGCATGGTATTGAAATCCCAGAGCGGCTTGCCGTCCTCGACCGAGTACGCGCGAAGGTGCCCGTCGTTCGATGTCGCGAATACTGCGCCGGGAATTTCCGTCACTGCGCCGGGCTGGGAGGGGCTGCAGCCGGTGGGCGCGCCTTCCGCGCAGGGCGCCGGCGCAACGTGCCATTCCTGGCTGCCGTCGGCAACGCGCAGGGCCGTAAGTCCGCCGCCCTCGTTTGGATCGAGGCGGGCGCGGCGCGGGTCGGTGGGATCGGTCTGCGGCAGGCGCTTGACGTCGGACACCGTGGCAAAAACATTTTGCCCGTCAGCGGCCATGCCCCATTGCACGCCGCCATTGGTGCCGCCTTTGCCCACGCGCGTCTGCCAGACGACCTCGCCTTTTTTCGCGGGATCGAGCGCCCAGACAATGCCCGATTTTTGTCCGGCGAGCAAGAGTTCGCGGCCGTCCGGGGCGTGGGTGAGAATCGGCGAGGAGCCGAAATCGAAATCCGGGCCGCAGGTGGAAGGCGCGCGGGAACAACTGCCGTTGAAGACATCTTCCGCGGTCAATTGTTTGATCCAGACCATGCGCCCGGTGGGCATGTCGAGCGCGATCACCGCGTCGCTGGTTTCGGTTGCGGGCGCGGAATAATTGTCTCCGGTGCCGATGTAGAGCAAGTTGCGCTTCGCGTCGATCGTGGGCGTGGACCAGACGCCCACTCCCGATGGCCCGTATTCGATTGTGCCGTGCGAAGTTTTGCCTTTCTCGGCGGGAACATCCGTCATCCAGGTTTTCCAGAGCTGCTTGCCGTCGCGAATGCGCAGCGCCACCACGCTGCCGCGGAACGTGCAGCAATTGTAATCCGCATCGGCGGAGCGCGTTTCTTCCCACGACGCCACTGGCACATAGACGATTCCGTTGTGCGCGGCAGGCCCGCCCGTGAGGCGCGTGGAGTCGTGCGTTTCCACTTGCGCCTTCCAGAGCAGCTTGCCGGTTTCCGCTTTCACGGCGTAGAACCAGCCGGTCATGTCTCCGAACAGCAGCGCGTGCTGGGTGCCGAGCGGCACTTCCAGAATCGAGGATCGCACCGGGCCGTTGGCCTGAAATACCCATTGCAGGCAGCCGGTCTCGGCGCGCATGGCGTGGACCAGGCCGCCGGCGCTGCCGACGAACACCTGTCCATCGATCACCGTGGGGGGCGCGAACGCAGTGGCGTCTCCCTCAAACCCAAACGCCCATTTCAGTTTCAGGCCGCGCACCTGGTCGGTGCTCAGTCCGGCTGCAGCGCCCGACTGAAACCGCGCATTATTCTCGCCTGGGCTCCATCCGTTCCAGAATGTTTTTGGCCTGGCGGAAACTTTCACCGTGCGGTCCGAGCAGAACGACGATGCAGGCGGCCCTGCCATCGGCGCGTTCGTCCCTAAATAGGAAGCCACGGCCAGGCGGTCTTCGCGGCTCATGGTGAACGCAATGGCCAGCATCGGGCCGGCGTCGAGCGCGCGGAGGATTCGCGCTGCCGGCATTTTCTGAAGAGCTTCGCGCGGAGGGATGCGGTCGTTGGTCTGTTCGTGGCAGCGGGCGCAGCGCTGCTGATAAATCTCTTCGCCGGAGGTAGCCGCGAACAGCGGGCTTGCCAGCAACACGAAAGGAAGAAGGAATATGAAGAGCTTCATGGGGCAGAGGATATCACGGCGGCGGCGAGTCTCTCTCTCGCGCAAATTCATTTCCATTTTTCAATTTGATCCATCAATGTTTGCTCGAACTTGTTGACCGCCTGCTTGGCCTGGGTCGTATTTCCCTGATACGCACCCCATGTCATATTTCCGCGAACTCGAACCCGAGTGCTGGCAATTTCTTTTCCGTCCTCGTTTAAAATCTGAACGCGACAGTCGACAGTTCCCCGCCCCGCGCCAAAGCCGACGATAAAGCGTGCAGCGAAGCTGCCACCACTGAACTCATCCAACGAAATGCGGACCTTGACGGGCGCTGACTCCACGACTTGAAACTCATTTGCCAAGACCGCTTTGCGAAGCCCCTTCTCAACGAGCGCGGCGGCGTCGGGGTTCTTGATCTTTTCAGGATTGTTTATGACGGTCGGCATGATCTGAATCTCTTTCACGTTTTTGAGTGGAGGTGTGGCGGGAGCCTCTTTTGTCTGAGGCAGGGATACGGTTGCGAGAAGCAGAAGCATCGCTGTTGCTCTATGCATTGCGAATTCCTCCCGCTGTGCCCTCGAAGAGCACAACGTAATGTCCTACTGTTCATGTTTAGTGTCAACTTTGGTAATTTTGCGCCCAGGACAAGCTAGAAAGTCCAGTACGATCCCAAAATTACTTGCTAAATTGGAACGGTCTTTAATTGCAACTGCAACGTAACTCTTACCTCATGTCCCGCCAGTTCGGTCCGGCCTTCAAATCGGCGACCAGCGGCACGGCCAGGTCGTGCACGTTCTCCATCGCTTTGCGGACCAGTTTGCGCAGGCGGTCGAGTTCGTCGTGCGGGGCCTCGAAGAGAAGTTCGTCGTGGACCTGGAGGATCATTTTTGCTTTGAATTTCTGTTCCGGGAGTTCGCGGGCAATTTTGATCATGGCAAGTTTTATCAGGTCGGCGGCGGTGCCTTGCAGGGGTGTGTTGAGAGCGGTGCGCTCGGCGAAATTGCGCAGGTTCACCTGCTGCGAAGTGATTTCGGGGACGGGGCGGATGCGGCCGAACAACGTTCGGGTCATGCCGGTCTTGCGCGCCTGGTCGAGGGATTTTTCCAGGTATTCTTTTACGCCGCGATAGCGGGCGAAATAGGCGTTGATGAATTTTGCGGCTTCTTTGGTGTCGATGCCGAGCTGCGCGGCGAGGCCGAAAGGAGTTTGACCGTAGATTATGCCGAAGTTGATGGCTTTGGCGGCGCGGCGATGCTCGGCGTTTTGCGCCATGGGACCTACGCCGAACACTTCCTGCGCGGTGCGCGCGTGGATGTCCTGCCCGGTTTGGAAGGCCTCGATCAGTACGGGGTCTTCTGAAAAATGCGCCAGGATGCGCAGCTCGATCTGCGAATAGTCTGCGGAGAGCAGCGTGTTGCCGGGACCGGCGGCAAACGCGGCGCGGATCTGGCGGCCGAGTTCGGAGCGCACGGGAATATTCTGCAGGTTCGGGTCTGAGGAACTGAGGCGGCCGGTGGCCGTGCCGGTCTGGCTGAAGCTGGTATGCAGGCGTCCGGTTTCGGCGTGAATCAGTTTGGGCAACGCGTCCACGTACGTGGATTTGAGTTTGCTGATTTCGCGGTATTCCAAAACTTTTTTCGGCAACTCGTGCGTGAGCGCCAGCTCTTCGAGCACGTCCGCGGCGGTTGAGCGCGGTTTGGAGCGGCGGCGCCCTCCGAGCGTGAGGCCCATTTTGTCGAACAGGATTTCAGCGAGTTGCAGCGGGGAATTGATGTTGAATTCCGAGCCGGCCATTTTCCAGATGGTTTTTTCCAGGCCGCGGATTTCCTTCTCCATCGTTTTGGACATGGAGTCGAGCGCGTCGGGATCGACGCGGACGCCGTCGCGCTCCATGCCGGCCAGGACAGGGGCGAGCGGCAGGTCGATGGTCTCGTAGAGTTCGGCGAGGCCCTGCGCTTCGACTTCCTTGCGCAGCATGGGCGCGAGCTGCTGCATGTGATCGGCGTGCTCGCCGGGGGCGACGGAGAGCGTGACGCTTTGCTGGCGCAACACCACGTCGGCTAGGGCGTGCTTCGACGTAGTGGGGCGCAGCAGATAGGAATACAGCATGGTCGCGTGGCGGATTCCGGCCACCGGGCCCGCGAGCAATTCAAATAATTTCGGATCGTGCACGATTTTCGGCCGTTTCGGATCGGCGAGAAATTCTTTTAGGGCGGCGAGCATCTCGCCCTTCGGATCGATCCACGCGGTGCGCGAGACGCCCGCCTCGGGAGAAATTTCCAGCGCGGCGATGCGCGTGCCGAAGCCCTCGGATTCGCGTTCGCCCTCGGCCAGCGTGAGCCACACGGCGGTTTCGGCGTTTGTGGGAAGCGCGGCGAGATATTTCCGGAGCGCGCCGGGGGAATCGAGCGCGGCGGTATCGCCGGCCGCGACCGCCGCCGTGGTGGCCGCGGGGAGATCGCGCAGCAGCGACGTGAAACCCAGTTCCGCGTAAAGCGAGCGAAGGGCTTCGATGTCCGGCGCGCGCTGCGTCAAATCGTCGAGCACGAGTTTTACGGGCGCTTTCGTATCGATGATCGCCAGCTGTTTGGACATCAGCACGGCTTCGCGGCTGTTTTCAAGCGCCTCGCGGTAGCGCTTGCCCTCCACTTCCTTGGCGTGCTCCAGCGCCTTTTCCGCCGAGCCGAAACGGCGGATCAGCTCCTTCGCGCCTTTTTCGCCGATTCCTTTAGCGCCGGGAATGTTGTCGATCGAATCGCCCATCAGGGCCATCACGTCGGCCACTTGTTTGGGCGGCACGCCCATAATTTCTTCGACCTTCGCTTCGTCCACGATCAGGTCCGTTTTGTCCGGACCCGCGCCGGGCCGCAGCACGCGCACGTTTCCGCCGACCAGCTGCATCATGTCCTTGTCGCTGGTGACGATGGAAACGGCGAGATTTTTTTTCTCCGCCTGCCGGGAGAGCGTGCCGATCACGTCGTCGGCCTCAAAGCCGGGAAATTCCAGGATCGGGAGGCGCATGGCCTCGCACATTTTTCGCACGTAAGGCAATTGCACGGCCAGGTCGTCCGGCATCGGCGGCCGCTTGGCCTTGTACTTGTCGAAGAGTTTGTCGCGGAACGTCGGTTCCTTCGTGTCAAAGACCACGGCGAGATATTCGGGTTCGTGTTCCTTGGCCAGTTTCCGAAGCATGTTGGAAAAAAGATAGGGAACCTTGGTCGGAATCCCCGCGGGACTATTCAGCCGCGCCATGGGCGCAAAATAGGCGCGGAAGACGAATCCCATCGCGTCGACCAGGAAGAGTTTCTTCGCGGCTGCGGTTTTTGCCATCCGCGCGAGTATAGCAAAGGGGCGCGCGCTCCCGGTGTGTGCTATTTTATTGGTTCGCGATTTTCCGGAAGACTCGCGCGTATCCCGCCCATGGCCAAACGCACCAAGACGAACGCCAAAGAAGCGCCCGCCGCGCCCGTTGAGCGCGTGTACGTGCCGCTCGACGTGGCCGAGCATGACTCCGAGCACGAGGAATTTGCGCCGCTCGATTCCTACGAGCGCTCGTCCAGGGCTGAGGCTCGCGGGGAAGATCAGGAAGAAAAACCGACCATCGCCGAAATTTTCGGGCCGGGCGGAGCCGTCGAGAAATGCATGCCAGAGGGTTATGAGCACCGGCCGTCGCAGCTGGAAATGGCGGAACTGGTGGAGGCGGCGTTCACCGAGAAGCGGCACCTGATTGTGGAGGCTGGGACCGGGACGGGGAAGACGCTGGCGTACCTGATTCCCGCGATCCGCAGCGGGCGCACCGTGGTGATTTCCACGGCCACGAAATCGCTGCAGGAGCAGCTCTACGAAAAAGACATCCCGTTTCTGCAGAAACATTTCGCGCCGGGGCTGAAAGTAGCGGTGATGAAGGGGCGCGGGAATTTTCTGTGCCGCGAAAAAGTCTACCGCATGGCGGACCAGCCGGTACTGAAGGGGCTCGACGAGCTGGACTGGTTCCACCAGATTCGCGACTGGGAAAAAGTGACCGACACGGGCGACCGCGCGGAACTCAATTTTTTGCCGGACGATTCCGAATTGTGGCAACGCCTGGATGCGCGCCGCGATGCGTGCTCGGGGCAGAAGTGTCCGGAGTTCAACAAGTGTTTCATCACCGCGATGCACCAGCGCGCCGCCGAGGCCAACCTGATCATTGTGAATCATCATTTGTTTTTCGCGGACTTGGCGCTGAAGCAAGACGACTTCGGGAGCGTGCTACCGGAATACGCGGCGGTGATTTTCGACGAGGCGCACGAAATCGAGGACGTCGCGAGCGATTTTTTCGGGCGGCAGATTTCCAATTACCGTTTCGATGAACTGGGGCGCGACGCGGAGATTGCCGTGCGCATCACGAAAGTCAGCGGGGCGCCACTGCTGAAGCGGGTGGCGCGGATGCGCGAGCGCTCGCGCAGCTTTTTCGAGGCTTTTCCGGCGCGCGAGGGCCGCTTCCCCTTCGACAGGCAGCAGCGCGCGGGATTCATGGAACAGAACCGGGAGGCCTACGACGCGCTGGTCGACGCGCTGAAAAGCATGGAGGCGGAAATTGCCGCGCTCCCGTCGAAGCCCGAGGAGTTGCTGAACATCGCGCGGCGCGCCATGGAATTGCGCGGCGAACTGAAATTTCTGTTCGAATCGAGCGAAGGAAATTTCGTGTACTGGTTCGAGCGCCGAAACAAAGGCGTGTTCGTCGCGGCGACGCCCATCGACGTGAGCGCGTTGCTGCGCGAACGCCTGTTCGAGCCGTTTGAAACCATCATTCTCACTTCCGCGACGCTGGCGGTGGGCGGGCGGTTCGATTTCCTGAAGCAGCGGCTGGGCCTGCAAGTGGCGGCCGAGCGCGTGCTGCCTTCGGAATTCGATTTCTCTGAGCAGGCTCTGCTCTATATTCCAGCGACGCTCCCGGATGTGCGCGACCAGGCGTTTCCCGAACGCGCCGCGCAGGAAATTGTGCGCCTGCTGGAAATTTCCGAAGGGCGGGCGTTCTGCCTGTTCACCAGCTACAGCCAGATGAACGATCTGTACGAGCGCGTGCGTACGCGCGTGCGCTTTCCGGTGCTGCTGCAAGGGTCGGCGCCGCGATCGGCGCTGCTGGAAAAATTCCGCAACACCGAGGGCGCGGTCCTGTTTGCCACGTCGAGTTTCTGGCAGGGCGTGGACGTGCGCGGCGAGCAGCTTTCCTGCGTGATCGTCGACAAACTGCCGTTCGCGGTGCCCTCGGACCCGATCGTGGCGGCGCGCGTGAAGGCGCTGCAGGAGGACGGGCGCAACGCCTTCGCCGAATACCAGGTGCCCGAGGCGGTGCTGGCGCTGAAGCAGGGGTTCGGCCGCCTGATCCGCTCGCGCACCGACCGCGGCGTGCTGGCGATTCTCGATAACCGCATCCAGCGCATGCAGTATGGTAAAATCTTTATGGAATCGCTTCCGGCGTACTCGACCACAAGGGACATCGCCGCAGTCGAACGGTTCATGCGCAAATCAAGCTAACGGCTGCCGGACGGCGGCATTTTGCCCGTTTCTTAAATTCATTCCCAAGGGATCCTGATGTTTCAAGTGAGCGTTGACGAAAGTTTTTCGGCGGGGCACGCCCTGCGCGGCTACAAGGGCAAGTGCGAGAACCCGCACGGGCATAATTACAAGGTGCGCGTTACGCTGGAGGGCCCGGCGCTGGATTCCATTGGCCTGCTGTACGATTTCACGCACCTGAAACGCGCCATGCGCGAAATTATAGCCGGAGTGGACCACGTCTATCTGAACGATAAAGCGCCGTTCGACACAGTCAATCCTTCGGCGGAAAACCTGGCGAAATATTTTTTCGATGAAACCGCCAGGCACTTGAGCGCAGGGCCGCAGGGCGCGCGCATCGCCAGCGTGACGATTTGGGAGACGGATACGACTTCGGCGACGTACTGGCCGTAGCAGCACAGGCACTCTTGCCTGTGTGGTTTTGATTATTCAACGGTAAGAAAACCGCACAGGCTTAAGCCTGTGCCGCTGGTACATATGAATCGTTCCTTCCTCATCATTATTTTGCCGGCGATTGCCGTGGGGCTTGGCTACATTTTCGTGCTGCACTGGCTCGGGTACGAACTTGAGCCGTTTCGCTTCATCATGGCTGGAGCAGGGGCGCTCGCTGCCGTGATTTTGGTTCAGTTATATCAGCGCCGCAAAGCCGCGCGTAAAGGCCGCTAGGTTTCCATGCAAATTTCCGAAATTTTCCGGTCGATCCAGGGGGAAAGCACTCGCGCGGGCCTGCCGTGCATTTTTGTGCGGCTGACGGGATGCAATTTGAGGTGCACCTGGTGCGATACCGCCTACGCGTTTCATGGCGGCACGAAGATGACGGTCGACGAAGTCCTGGATCGCATCGCGGAACTGTCCGCGGCCGCGCCCGGAAAATTACCCGGATCCGCGGAAGCGTCGACAAAAGTTTCGCTGGTCGAATTGACCGGCGGAGAGCCGCTGCTGCAGCCGGAGGCGATTCCTTTGGCGCAAAAACTCCTGGAGCGCGGCTACACGGTCATGATCGAAACCAGCGGGGAGCGGCCAGTCGAGGGCTTGCCCCGCGAGGTCATCAAAATTGTCGACGTAAAATGCCCGGATTCGGGCGAACCGGACACGTTCCGCATGGAGAATCTTGCCGGGCTCGACGAAAAAGACGAAATCAAGTTCGTGATTTCCACGCGCCGCGATTACGAATTTGCGCGCGAATTCACAAGGCAACACGATCTGGCGCGGCGCGTTCATCAGGTGGTGTTTTCTCCGGTGCACGCCGACCCCGAACGAACCTGGCCGGGGATGAGCGCACGGGATGTGGCCGAGTGGATACTGTCGGATGGATTGCCGGTACGGCTAGGACTGCAGTTGCACAAATTCATCTGGCATCCGGCCACGCGCGGCGTATAGACTTTAGGGCTCCCGGCAGCATCTAACTGGCAGGAGGAAGGCGCTGTAGGAAGAATGGCGAAGAAGCCGAAGGCAGTTGTCCTGGTCAGCGGAGGGATGGACTCGTGCGTGACGGCGGCCATCGCGGGCGAAACTCATGAGCTGGCGCTGCTCCATGCAAGTTACGGCCAGCGCACCGAGAGCCGCGAGCGGCGGGCATTCGACGAAATTGCCGATTTTTACGGAGTGCGGCAGCGCCTGGTGGTTCACCTGGATCACTTCGCGCAGATCGGCGGATCGGCCTTGACCGATGGCGCCATCGCTGTGCCGGAGGGAGAACCGGGAGCGCCCATTGAGGGTAACGAAATCCCGGTCACATACGTCCCATTCCGTAACGCCCACTTCCTCTCGGTTGCGGTAAGCTGGGCAGAAGTGATCGGAGCAACGGCCATTTTCATCGGTGCGGTGGCGGAAGACAGTTCCGGGTATCCGGACTGCCGGCCGGAATACTACCGCGTGTTTCAGCAGTTGGTGCGCGAGGGAACGCGCCCGGAAACGCAAATAGAGATAGTCACGCCGGTGATCGTGATGCGAAAATGGCAGATCGTGCGGCGGGGCATGGAGTTGGGAGCGCCGCTGGATCGAACTTGGTCCTGTTACCAGTTTGAAGACGAAGCGTGCGGCGTGTGCGACAGCTGCCGGCTGCGGCTGAGCGCGTTTACCGAAGCAGGAATAAGCGATCCAATTCCATATCGGGTCGCCAATCGGGCTCGAATTGAGAGATAATAGGACATTGTGTGGATAATGGGGTTGCGATAGATAATGAGACACCGATAGATTATGAGACAACCGCGCGGGACACACTCGCCGGATCTGCGTTGCTAGGAGGCAGTTAAGATCATGAATCGAATGAAGAAAGTCAGAATGGCCGTCGTGCTCGCCTTGATCGCCGGGCCGCTGGCGGTATGGATGGCAACTGCCGCCTACGCGCAGGGCGCCGGCACGGTTTCGGGTACGGTATTGGGGTTGGATGGAAAACCCTACCCCGACGTAACTCTGTACTTCACCAACCTGGAAACGAACAAGCCTTCCCAAACCACCACGGACGCCAAGGGGCACTATGCCATGGCTGGCGTAACGGGCGGGAAGTATAACGTCGACTTCAAGGCCAAGGACAAAGACGGAACCGAACAGCTGATTTTTCAAGCCGGCCTGGTGATCACTTCAGGTTCTTCCCCCACGTACGACGTCAATTTGAAGGAACTTCAGGAACAGGGAAAATTGGGAGCGGTGGATGCCGCCAGAAAACAGGCCGAGGCCGCGAAGCAGTTTGAGGCGTTGAAGGCGCACTACGATGCCGGTTCAACGGCCATCGAGCAGATGAAAGCCGCTCAGGCGCAGTTGGCGAAAACTCCGAAAGACCAGCAGGATCCGATCAAGGAAAAGATTAATCAGGCGGGAAGCACAGCCGTTACGGAGTTGTCCGGTGCGTTGCAATTGATGAAGCCGGAAGACACCAACCGTCCCATCGTGTTGTCGCGATTGGGAGAAGCGTACGAGAGTATGAGCAAATGGCAGGAGGCGGCGGACACCTACCAGAAGTCGATCGCCTTGAAGCCGGACGTTCCCGCCAACTACAACAACCTCGGAAACGATCTGGCGAAGCTCGGCAAGGTGGATGAGGCCCGCGCGGCGTATCAAAAATACGTCGACCTGAATCCCACCGATGCGGCGCTGGCGTGGCGCAATTTCGGAATCGTGCTGTACCAGGCGAACCGCATGAAGGAAGCCGTCGAGCCGCTGCAAAAGGCCACGACGTTGGATCCCAAGAATGCGCAGGCCTGGCTGCTGCTCGGAATTGCGATGGTCAACACCATGGAATTCAAGACCGAGGGCGACAAGATCACCCCGGTGATTCAGCCCGGGACGATTGAGGCATATCAGCACGCCATCGACCTCGATCCGAACGGTGACGTCGGCGCGCAGGCCAAGGCAGGCTTGGAATCCCTGCAGGCGATGGGCGTCGGCATCACGACAAGAGTCGGCCAGGCGCCTCCCAAGTCAGCGCCCAAGAAGGGCAAGACGTAACTTTTCTTACGGAAAAAATCCCCGTCCGCCAACGCGGGCGGGGATTTTCCTTTTACGGCGGGAAATTCAGCTTAAAAATGCGTGAGCGTGCCCGTGACTTTTGTGCGGCGCAAGGCCCAGGAGAAGACCAAAAGCGACACGGGAAGAACGACCGCCGCAAATGCCAGCAATCCCGCCAGCGAAGGCCATAGCTCGCGCATTGAAGCATGACCCAGGATGGCCGCGCGCATTCCTTCCAACGAATACGTCACCGGAATCAATCGGGCCACTACCTGCAGCCATTTCGGGAGGACTGAAACCGGGTACATCATCCCGCCCACCACCGATGAAAGCCCCACCACCGCCCAGTTCACGGGGTTGCCGCGCTTGAACACCAGCAAGTAGCTGGCGCTGAGGATTCCCAGTCCGGAAAAAGTGAGGACCGAGGCCGCGAGAATCAGTGCCGCCCCCGGCCAGTTGGCGCCCCGCAGCGGGAAGCCGAATAGCGCCGCGCCCCACCCGATGTAGATCGTCGTGCGCAACGACAGCAAGACAAACGGATACAAGCTCGATCCCAGCAAGATCACGGGAAGGGAAGTCTGCGTCACCAGCAGGTTTTCGAGCGTGCCGTTTTGCCGTGCTTCGCGCAGGCTTTCATCGAACGTGTGCAGGGCAACACTCAAGTAGTCGAAGAAGGCAAGCCCCACCAAGGCAAAAGCGAAATAACCCGTACTCTGCGGGAGAGACTGCTCCAGTTGCGGGCTATCGATGAAGCGCGAAAGAAAATAAAATCCGGCGACGGCAAACAACGATTCCAGGGCTTGCACCAGGAACGCGGCGCGGTAACTTCGCGCCACGGTAAAATCCCGTTCAAACAGGAGCGCCAATTTTCGCAGCATTAAGCGAAACCCGGTAAAATCGCTCATGGCGCTTCCCGCGTCGCGTGATGCGTCAGGATTTCCATGGACTGCTCCAATGTTTGCGCGCCCGTGCCGGCCTTCAGTCCCGCGGGCGTGTCGCAGGCGAGGATAATGCCGTTGTCCAGCATCACGATGCGGTCCGCGAGCTGCTCGACTTCGGAAAGAGTGTGGGAAGCGAACAAAACCGCGGCGCCATGCGCGGCGACAATCTGTTCCCGCAGGAATCGGCGGAACTCGGCGGCCGCCAGCGGATCCAGGCTGCGCGTGGGTTCATCGAGCAACAGGACCGATGGGCTGTGAAGCATGGCGCGAGCCAGGCCCAGCCGGTGAACGTTGCCGGTGGAAAGCGTGCGCACCTGGCGATCGAGCAATGGCCCGAGGCCGAACAGATCCGAAAGCTCGGCGATTCGCCGGGCCGTGTCTGTTGCGGAGAGATTGTTCAGGCCGGCAAACAAATTCAGATTTTCCCTGCCGCTCAGGCGCGAGTAAAAGCAGGCATCCGCGCCGGTGTGGTAGCCGATCTGGAGGCGGACTTTGGCGGATTCCCGGGCGACGTCGAATCCGCAGACTTCGGCGCGGCCGCGCGTGGGAATCAGCAGCGTAGTCAGGATGCGCAACAGCGTCGATTTTCCCGCACCGTTGGCGCCGACCAGCGCGAGGACCTCGCCGCGCGCGAGCGCAAAGGAAATTCCGCGCAGCGCCGGCACCGTGAGTCCCGTCCCCGGATGAACTAACGCCCGCCATCCGGAAACGGCGGGCGGAAAATACTTTTCCAGATTTTCAACGCGGAGAGCGAAGTTTTCCATTCCCCGCCGTTATAACCTTTCACGCGCTGCGGCACAAGGCGAACCGGTGCAGGGAGGTATCCGAGCGGCAACCCGTACACGGAATCAACATTGCCGTTGCGGGATGAAGCCGTTACAATTTCGGGCGTCGCCGAGCGCGCGTCCCCGCGGGCGAGCTGGCAGCTTGGTGGTAGCCAATTTTTTGCGCGGGGACTCCGGGATTGCACAGGGGCTAAATTCAGGGGGGAATGAGGGAGGGTCATGAGTCCAGCAATTTCCGATCGATCCATTGTGGTAGTCGCGAAGGATCAAGTGTCTTGCGACCTTGCCGGCGAGGCCGCGATTCTAAACATCAAGAATGGCGTCTACTACGGCCTGGACCCGGTGGGCGCGCGCATCTGGAGCCTGATGCAGGAGCCCCGGGGCGTGGCCGAAATTCAAACCACGATTACAGGTGAGTATGACGTGGAGCCGGAACGCGCCGGGCGCGACCTGGTGGAGCTGCTCGAAAAACTTCTGGCCGAAGGATTGATTGAGGTAAAAGACGGTTCCGCCGCCTGAGTGTTCCTGCGGCGGCGGAAGCGCGCAATGATCCGCGATGAACCGCCCATTGATCGAAACATTGTTCAAGCGCGCTCCTTGCCAAGCCGCCGCCCGAGACGTTCCTCCTGCGCGCATTTCAATCGCTCGATACGCGGCAAGCCGATGAACGAAGGCCGCAAGACTCTGCCTGAAAAATGGCGTGGATTCCGGAATCGCCCGCCCGAGGAGCGCGCCCTGATCGTCCGAGCCGCGATTCTTTTGCCGTTGACCGAGGCCTGTTTGCGCTTGTTCGGTTTCCGACGATACAAGCACCTGATCGAGAAATTTTCCTCCCCGCGGAGCCTCTCCCAACCCATGCCCGTTGACGCGCAACGCGGAGCCGCACTGCGCGCCGTCCGCGCCGTGCGCTCGGTGGAACTGCACGGGCCGAGCCGGCCCAATTGCCTGGAGCGTTCGATGACGCTTTGGTGGCTGCTGCGGCGCGACGGCATCGATGGCGAACTGCATATCGGCGCGCGCAAGGAAGACGGGAAACTGAAAGCGCACGCCTGGGTGGAATTGCGCGGGGAAATCTTGAACGATAGCGCGGAAATACACGCTCACTACGCGCGTTTCGACGCTCCGATCGCGGCCGCCGAGGAGTCGAGCGGGCGCGCCGGCGGGGCTCTGAAACCCCAGTGATGCGCCGCGGTCTCACTGTCCGCGCATGGTTCGGCTCGCCTTGCAGGGCGACGTGGATGCGCTTGCGAATTCAGCGGGAGACGTTTCGCGGATGAGCGGTTTTGTCGGAATTTTAAATCTGGACGGAGCGCCGGTGGATCGCGCGCTCCTTGAGCGCATGACGCAGGCCCTGGCATTTCGCGGGCCGGACGCGCAACAGGTCTGGTGCGACGGGCCCGTCGGGTTGGGCCATGCTCTGTTGCAAATCCCGCCCGGCCTTCCGCTGGAAAAACAGCCTGCGCAACTCGATGGCCGATTGTGGATCGCGGCGAATGCGCGGCTGGACGCGCGCGCTGAGTTGATCGGCAAACTCAAGGAAAAATCCCGCGCCGCGGAAGCCGTTTCTTTGTCCACACCCGACGCCGCGCTCATCCTGCACGCCTACAACGCCTGGGGCGAAGCTTGCGTGGAGCATCTGTTTGGAGATTTTTCTTTTGCGGTGTGGGACGCGCGGGAAAAACGACTGCTCTGCGCGCGCGATCCGATGGGAATCCGGCAGTTGTATTACGCGCAAGTTGGCTCCTCGCTCGTCTTCGGAAATACGTTGAATTCCATTCGTTTGCACCCGGGGGTATCCCGGCGGCTCAACGATCTGGCCATCGCCGATTTTCTTTTGTTTGAGTCGAACCAGGACCCATCGGCCACATCGTTTGCTGATATTCGCCAGCTGCCTCCCGCACACACCTTGCTTTGCGAGCGAGCGGCTGTATCCGTGCGGCGCTACTGGGAACTGCCCGCCGCCGCGCCCGTTCATTTTTCCCGCAATGCGGAATACGTCGAGCGCTTCCGCGAACTGCTGGACGCTGCAGTGGCCGACCGCTTGCGCGGCAGTAACGTGGGCGTGCTGATGAGCGGCGGGCTGGACTCAACCGCGGTGGCCGTCAGCGCGCAGCGGGTTTTAGCACGTGGCGGAAATCCGGAGGGGGTGCGCGCCTACACGGAAGTGTATGACAGCCTCATTCCGCATGAGGAGCGGCGCTATGCCACGCTTGCCGCGAATGCGTTGAAAATTCCCATTGAATATCTAGTCGGCGACAACCGGAAAATATTCGAGCGTGGTGACACGCAAACCCGCCGTTCACACTCGCCAATGAACTTGGCCTGGCCGGATGGCTCCGCCGACCAGCTGCGCCAAATTGCCGCGCACAGCCGTGTGGCCCTGACCGGTTTTGGAGCCGATCCGGCACTAGCTGCACGAATTACAGTTCATTTTCGCCAATTGATCAAGCAAAGGCGATTCGACCGAATGCTGCTCGATGCGGGCAGGTATCTGACCAGGCCTGGAAGGATGTCCCGGCTTTACTTGCGTGTTCGGTGGCAACGATTGTTTCCTTCCAAGACTTCCGCGGCCCCTTTCCCGCCATGGCTGAATCCGGATCTGGAAAAGAAACTGTCCTTGCGTGACCGTTGGGCGGGCCTGAACCATGAACAATTTCCCAACCATTCCGCCCGCCCGGAAGCGTACGAATTAGTTACAAGTCCGGTTTGGCCGAATCTCTTTGAAACCCTCGATTCCAACTTTACGCAAATGCCAGTCGAAATACGCAATCCCTTTTTTGACCTGCGTTTGCTGCGGTTTCTCCTGGCGCTGCCCAGACTGCCCTGGTGCTGTGACAAGCAAATCCTTCGGGAGTCTGCCCGCGGGTCGCTCCCGGACGCGGTGCGTTTGCGCCGAAAATCACCCATGCCCGCCGAGACCTTGAACGCACTCCTTCAGAAGCCCGAGTCTGCGTGGGTTGATCGTTTCGACCCCATCGAGGAACTGGAAACTTACGTATTGCGGCAGAAGATTCCCCCTGTATACTGTGAAAAGGACCTATGGTCCGCCCGGGTTCACCTTAGGCCACTCAGCCTTAATTTTTGGTTGCGCCATAGAGAATCTTGATGGTAAAAGCTTACGGGAAGGAGAACACAGTGAACCCAAGTTTGCCCCAATCCGGCAAGAAACCCTACAGCACGCCAATCATTAAGATCTATGGCGATATTCGCGTCATAACGCAGTCCATCACGAAGACCCACGTCACAGCCGATGCAGGCACGTATCCTGGTAATACCAAAACGTAGCTAAGTTTACGGTTGTGCGAGGACCGGTCGGAACTCCATTGCCAGCCTCTTATTTGCTTTACGGATTGCGAGCTTTAAGTAACCTTCCCATTCCGGGCTTAGTCCTTACGGAAGGGTCCAGCACCGTTCCTGTTCACATTCGACTGAAGAACGGGTCCGAGTTCGCCTCGAAGTTTTCCGCATCACTGAGTGATATCTTTTATACCAGCCCGAATTCCAATCGGAACGGCGACTCCAACTTGCGCGCCGGCATGCTCAATGACGGCGCCTACTACGGTTTCTTCTACAGCGATGGTCCAAGATTTGCCATCGACCGCCAGGGCCGCGAAATCTGGGGCGATTGGCCTGATGGCTATACTCTGGAAGACGTCTGCACCTACCTGATCGGCCAAGTAATCAATTTCGCGTTGCGCCTGCGAGGGATTACCTCTCTGCACGCGAGTTCGATTGGCATAGGAGATCGGGCCATCGCCGTCATGGGAGCGCCTGGAGCGGGAAAATCAACCACAGCTGCCGCTTTCGCGCGACTCGGCTATTCGATCCTTTCGGATGATGTCGCTGTTCTGGATGATCAGGACAGTACGTTTCTGGTTCAGCCGGGATACCCGCGCGTCAATTTGTGGCCGGATTCGGCGCGCGCGCTGTTCGGTCCCGGAGAGGAGTTGCCGCGTATTACCCCACGTGGGGAAAGAAGTACCTGTCGCTTGATAGGGGCGGCTACTGTTTCCAGCCGAAGCCTCTGCCTCTGAGCGCGGTGTACTTGCTCGATGTGCGCGAAGATGCACCGGAAGCTTCGATTCTGGAGGAGC